>JBHLQH010000028.1:0-46195 GCA_048884965.1 Candidatus Thorarchaeota archaeon
GTTGATTTTGATCTTGCCTTTTCATATGAAAGGGTAATGCCTGGCAAGCTTCTCGAATTTATTATCAACATGCCTCGAGTTGTTGGTGGAATTACTCCAGAAAGCACTGAAAGGGCTTTGGAATTATACTCGAAAGTTGTAAAAATGGAGATTTATACTACAGATACTCTAAGTGCAGAACTCTGTAAGACAATTGAGAATGCTTATCGAGATGTAAATATTGCTTTTTCAAATGAGATGGCACTTGTGTGTGAAAGCCTAGGTGTAAATGTATTTGAATTGATTAAACTCATCAACGCACGGGAAGATAGAATGATGCATATTCCAGGGGCAGGAGTGGGAGGCCATTGTTTACCGAAAGACCCATGGCTCCTCAGGTATGGATTATATGAATATGGTTCTTGGAAGGTGGAGCCAGAATTCATTGCCTTAGCTAGAAGAATCAATAATCATATGCCTGTTCATATGTCGGATTTGATAGAGAATGCACTCCAGAGCAGAAATGTGGGGATTCAAGATGCGACAGTAACAGTCTTAGGAGCGGCATATCTGGAGGATTCTGATGATACTAGAAATTCTCCAGCAGCAACTCTAATTGGATCATTGCAGGCCAAGGGAGCGAAGATTGTTCTGCACGATCCATTTGTACGTGATTGGGATCTTGGACCACAGGAGATCGAGAAGGATTTTGATAAAGCTGCTACCAACTCTGACTGTTTAGCCTTGGTGACAAAACACCGGATGTATTATTCTATTGACCTCGATAGAACAAGGAATTTGATGAAAACCCCAGTAATTGTTGATGGCCGAAATGTCTTCGATCGCAAGATTGTTGAGGAAAAGGGTTTCGAATACAGAGCAGTCGGAAAGGCGGGGATAAGAAGAAAGTAATTTCGTAGTTGATTTCGAGATTGTAGTTTAGATATCATCAAACTAGACACTATAAAAATATCTTTAAAGCCACCATTTGCCTCAAAATTAAACTTAGATAGCAAACTACCTGAGGGTGGAACATGATTACAAAAATAGTAGTAATTGGTATGGGCTACGTAGGAATTCCAGCCGCTGCACTGTTGGCTGATGTGGATGGATTTGATGTGACGGGACTGCAGCGACGATCACAACGCTCAGGCTGGAAGATAGATGTTCTCAACAAAGGCGAGTCACCTTTTGAGGGCAACGAACCAGGACTTGATGAGTTACTTCAAAGAGTTGTTTCAAAAGGAACTTTCAGAGTCACTGATAACACCGAGATTCTCAGTGAAGCTGATGTCATATTGATTGATGTTCAAACACCAACGGATCCACAGAATGTTCCACTTTATCTTTCTCTCCGAGAAGTGTGTGCATCTATAGGCAAGAGAATGCGAAAAGGTACCTTGGTAATTGTTGAGTCAACCGTCGCCCCAGGCACAACTCAAAATGTCGTCCAAAAGATAATTGAGGAAGAGTCAGGTATGGTAGGCGGTACAGACTTTGATTTAGCTTTCTCATATGAACGTGTTATGCCTGGAAAACTAATCCATAACATTGTCAACCTTCCTAGAGTGATTGGAGGAATTTCATCAGCTAGTGCGGAGAGAGCAGTCGATCTTTATTCAAAAATCTGTAAAGCGAACATTCGAGTAACAAATGTCCTTACAGCTGAGGTGTCAAAAACCATTGAAAACGCTTTCCGGGATGTTAACATAGCTTTTGCCAATGAAATGGCATTAGTTTGTGAAAGCTTGGGAGTAAATATCTACGAAGTCATTGAATTGGTAAATGAATTACCTAGTAGAATGATGCATATTCCAGGTGCTGGCGTTGGCGGACACTGCTTACCTAAAGACCCATGGTTGCTACGACACGGCCTCTATGAATATGGAAGCTGGAAAGTAGAACCAGAAATCATCTCATTGTCTAGAAGAATTAATGACTATATGCCCATTCATATGTCGTATTTGATTGAGAATGCATTGAATTTGAAAGGAAGGGCAATTCAATCGTCTATTGTAACCATCTTAGGCGCCGCATATCTAGAGGATTCTGATGATACTCGAAATACTCCATCAGCAGCCTTAGTTGGATCTCTCGTAGCGAAGGGAGCACAAGTTAGAATCCATGATCCTCATGTGGATCATTGGGAATACGGAGTCAATGGAATAGAGAAAGATCTAATGAAATCTATTGAAGGAACGGATTGCATTGCGCTCGTAACCAAACACAAGGAATACTATGGCCTTGATATAGTGAATCTAAAATCAATAATGAGAACTCCTATAGTAGTGGACGGTAGAAATCTTTTCGATGCTGAGAGCCTAATAAGGAATGGATTTGAGTATCGAGGGATTGGTAAGGTTGGGATTAAGAGAAGATAAAAAACTAATCTCGTTGAAAACCCAATACACAAATCAAAGGACCAATTACGAAAAATCAATATTGCTGTTTGGGGATGTCCTTCACCTCATAGTTATAGAGTCCCTAAATGCGATAAATTTGCACATACTTGAAACTAGAGAATTGAATTAAAAAACACAATTTTCATTAGGAACTATTGATGCTCGTTTTGAGAGTTAAGAATGATTGAGTCTACAAAATCGCCGATTCAAAGAACCCTACTTATAGTTCGTCGGTTATGGTGGGTTATCATACCTTGTGGCATTTTTCTAGTACTCATATCAGCATACCCAAGTGATCTCGCTGAGGATGCATATATCATCCTCAGATATGCTCAAAATATCTCGCAAGGGCATGGCTTTGTTTGGAATGCTGGAGAGAATCCTGTTTGGGGATCCACCTCATTATTATGGACACTAATCCTTTCGCTTGCTGGGTTTCTTGGCGCAGATCTAGTGGCATCCGCTCAGATTATCAATATTTTTTTGGGGCTTTTGTCAATTACTCTCATTTGCTGGTACTCTTCAGTACATCTAAGGAGTTCAGCGTTTAGTGCATGTGTTGCAGCCTGCCTTCTATCATTGAGCACTTTAGTAGGTCATGTAATGATAGGATTTGATGTTGTTCTCTACTCATTACTCCTATTGATAACATACATCCTTATTCGAAGCATTGTCATAGAGAATGAAGAAGTAACAAAGAAATCAGCTCTAGGTTTACTCAGTTCTTGTTTCTTACTCTCATTGACAAGACCTGAAGGATTAGTTATTGGGGGCCTATCGATTGCTATTGTTGTACTATTGGGACCAAGGGATAGGATTGTATCTCGTTTTAGGATATTCTTGGTACCATTTGCTTTGCTGCTGATGCTTTTCTTTGTTAGTACATTCCTGTACTTTGGTACAATTGTTCCGAATCCATTTGTTATCAAAAGTTCAGGATTCTCAATCAATCAATTATCGATGACAAGAATGCTGTCATATATCTCGACAAGCACGTCAATATTCGGAGTTTTATGCTTCACAGTTTGGCTTCTGAATCTGGAAGAAAGGATTGCATTCAAACATCTCATAATTCTTGTACCAATCATTGGAGGTTTCATTTCTGATCTATTTATCACCCAAACTCAAAATATCATTCTAAGATTTCAATTTCCAATAACCCCACTACTGCTTCTGCTGATACCACCAGGTTTGGATGTCATGACTTCAAAAATCGAAATGGGTTATTCTTTCATTAGGAAAATTAAATTGAGGCAGTTCCATGACCTCTTGAAGCCATTGATGTTGACTTTCTTTGTAATCATTCTATTTTACTCTCAATTTGGCATTACTAGAGCATATATTCCATATAGTGAAGGGACCGATAAGATTTCTACTGGGAGGTTTCTGAGAAACTATAGAGAATTCAATTATACAATTGTCGTAACCGAAGCAGGGATGATACCATATTACTCTGAATGGAGAGTGATTGATGCATGGGGATTGAATGATCCCATCATAGCACTATCAGGAATCAATGAAGAATTCCTAGAAGGTGAACATCCAGAGGTTGTACAGTTTCATGAATATTATTCGAACTACACTGAAGATTGGGAAAATAGTACTAGTCCTTGGAATATAATGACATGGACTCTCAAAGAATATTGCACCAAAAGCAACTACACTCTTGCTGCTATCATGGAATATAGAACAATAATTGGAGGGAATCCGAGTATTGTTAGCTACCAGTGGTATTTTGTTTCACCATATTTCTTACATTCACTTGAAATCATAGAAGGTCTCTCCAGCCTTTCAAGTGTGGAATACTTCTATCGAGTATTCTAATAGGAATATGAATCTGTAATTCTCACTCAAAGAGTATCGAATGAGATTTATTGTTAAGAATTATTGACTCAGTATGCAAAATAATCGAAAGCAGCTAGTTTTGATGATTTGCTCAATTATCATTGTCGTATATATTGTATGGAGAACATTAAGTATTACAGCACCGTCAGAAGATTTCTTATACATAATCTCGAGAATCAAATTCGAGTCACTTGCGACTAGCTTCTATAACATAATTATGGGTTTGCTTTCGTTCATATTTTTCCTTGTCGTTCCAGGCCTTCCCTTTTTCATGAAGTGCATTGATGGGAATATCAAGAACTTGGAGATTAGCTTGATTTTCTGCATCGTCTATGCATCGGTTGGTATGTATTTTTGGATTCTATTTTTGATGATTATCAATGCGAGTGTGTTGACCCCGTTTGGACCATTCCTTCTTCTATCACTTGCACTCCATTTGCCGTCTATTGGAACGAAACCAAAAAAGAGATCTGAAAATGATGAGGTACAGACTCAGGGAATCTTTGGAGTCAAGATTAAGCCACAAATAGGTGCTTTCTTGTTTGTATTCCTTCTTATTGTGTTGTTTCGTGTACTTTTGTATTCGATCTATGTAGTGGAATTCAGCGATGGACTAATTTACGATTTTCATATCAATGCAATCGCAAATAATAGTTATTTGAGGGATCCAGAATTTGCACGTAGAGCACCATTATATTCTATTATCGCGTATCAGTTTTCTTGGTTTCTCCCAACAGCTATAGATGCTTTGAAGTGTGTTTCCTTTGTATTCTCGTTAGCCATCATATTTCCCGCTATTTCAATTATGAAAACACTTTCTGGAAAAGAAAAAATTGATACTGGTACCTATATTCTGCTAGTACTGATTCTTTTTACTTATAGTTGGATTAACCTGCTATCAGTGGTGAATCTTCAAGATGTACTGCTATCATTTTACACTATTTCATTCATAGCCATAATGCTCACAAAAGAAGCATTTTCAGAGATTCTTGGTGGAGCTTGTGGTGCACTTGCATTTCTATCAAGATATTCACTAGGTGTGCTTGCACCAATTGGATTTCTTTTCATACTCGTTCATAAGGAGAATCACAGAATCAGGATTGGATTGAGATTCATAATCACTTGGAGCTTAATCGCTATCTCATGGATACTTAGAAATTTGCTTGTCGCAGGAGTGCTTCTCTCGATAACAGATGAAGCACGATTGAGCCTCAATCATCTATATAATGGCCTAACAAATTCAATTGCTCATCTTCTAATGAATGATATATATGGTGTCAATATGCTCATTGTATGGATTCCAGCAGCCATAATGCTTGTTTTGTCTTTCTTTCGTAGACAAGGAAGAAAGCATCTTGCGCCTTTTTATTCAAGGGAGTATGCGTTCATATTCTTAGTCATGGTATCGCAAATTTTTGTTATTTCACTATTTGAGTCCTATCAATCAAGATTCCTCCTCTCAGTGATCTGGATTATTCCCATTTTTTGGATTCATCTGAATACAAAATTGAATGTTCAAGGGATAGGAATACTGGCACTTGGATGGATTGTATTCAACATGCTCCATTGTATCAATATCTTTAGAGTGTACTGGCTTTTCACTGAAGGAGTGTTACCACCTGGAGATTGGACATGGGATTACCAAATATCTGAAGCGATGATGCCTACAGAATTGAATGTAGTAATGGGATTGATATCTCTTATTTCACTACTAGTCGTTTCAACGCTATTGAGTAAAATCGGAAAAGAAGTAGGAGTAAACCCATATTCTGATGATTGTGTAAAATAGAGTACCTCGTTTTAGAGATATTTCTTCGCTGATAGTACACGATTGTGTATCTAACAGAAGCTCGGATGATATGCACAATTCCGAATTCATTGATACCTAGATATTAGAATCTCTACGGCCAAATAGCATGTTTAGAATGAGGCGAATTTCACTAACTCGAACAACTCGCATTCCAAAGACAATGAGTAAGAATGCACAAAGACAAGCGATTCCTGGCAGTGGATATAGGAAACCTTGAATTGTAAGAAGGTAGTAAACCACAGAACAGCCTATGAATGAGATCATAAGATTAGCAGCTATTCGTTTAGGAACAAAAATGGGATAGAATTTGTTTCCTGCTATTGCAGTTAAAATCAAAATGGAAAATGCGTTCAAAAGAAGCGCTAGTGCTGCTCCAACCAAACCAATTAATGAAACTAATAATGGACAAAGAGCAAAGAATATTCCTAGAGCTACAATATGGATTGCTCCAGTGTATTCAGTTCTCTCAGCTAGATCTATTCGTAATTTCCAGAAATACGAGAGATAGATTACAGCTACTGAAGTGACTGTTAACGGAACAAGAGCAATGGCATCTAGATATGCAGTTGATGATAGAATTTCGATTATTAGGGAAGCAAATACCGACATGCCAATTACAAAGAAACCAGATAGAACTACAAAAAGAATAATCAACTTCTCTGTAAGCACACGAGCCTCATCAAAGCAATTATTCTCAAATGTGTTAATGATATACGCTTGGTATGCTGTAAAGGGCGGACCGATAGCTAAAGACAAAATGCTTGAGATTGTTAGTGCGATGGCTAGTGTTGAAATTTGATCAAAGCCTAATAGAAGCATAACAAAGTAATTCGCTAGGACAGGGATTACAGTTGAAGAAGAAGTGACAAAAAGATTTGGACTTCCAAAACGGAGCGATATTTTCAAGTTAGTAGTCTGAGGTCGCTCAACGCCATACCTCCGAAGTTGAATACCTAACGCAACCATAGCTGGGATTGAAAAACCGATTCCAAGACCTAATAGTGAGCTAAGAGACGTATTGAAGAATATAACAAAGAGTGTGCTAGAAATAGTTGATAAAATGCTGAAGAAAAGGTTGTATGAAACAATCTCTCTTGCATTTTGTTCAGTGCCAGATACAACTAAAATGAACTCCTTCAAAACTAGCGCGGAAGCAAGGAAAGTTGAGAAGGCAAGAGAGATTTCGTAATAGGGCTCTATTGATATTTGGAATCCAAATAAGAAGAAAGAGAAATAGAGAATAAGCACACAAATTGACAGCGTTAGAAAGCCTCCAAAATAGGAGGTGGATAAGAGGCTCGCTGCTTCCTTTTTTGATTTCAATCGTCGTGTTTCCATGAACCTCCAGAGAGAAGCACTATAGGGACTAGTAGAAGTGACAGCGAGAAAAGTGACAAGTGCGAACCAAAGGGAATAAGATGAGAATTCTGCTTTTGGGAGAATATTTGTTAGTATTTTTGTAAGCACCAATGATAGAGCTCGGGCAATAATTGCGGCGATGAATGCTGAACTGAGATGAGATCCGAATTTTCTAAGATTTGTGCGTTCTGAAAGATTGTCTTTGTTTGAAATATCTGCATTTGAATGATTCATCTTTTATTCATCTCACAAAGAATGATGCAGTAGCTGATCGTGGAAAACTACAACAAAAGAGCAATCGTTTACTATTTAGCACTTTTCCATCAAGAGAACCTTTAGTGTCTGGCTCTTGGAAATTTCTTGATTGCTTGGGCAATTAATTGATGTAGGATGCTTTGGAATACGGATTCTCTTTGTGAGTATAGTAGGCATTTGCAGGTTTCTAATCCGTTCTTTCTAATTTCCATTGAGTAATCTGGATTATCTAGCAGGAGCAACGCATTTTCAACATATTTCTGAACATTATTGAAAGGTCTGACAAGGAAGCCATTAGAACCGTGTTTGATAAACGATGAAATATCACCAACATCGGAAGAGATGACATTAACTCCATTACAGACAGCCTCAGCAATAGTTGTTGGGAATCCCTCTGTTGACGATGTCAAGAGAAATATCGATGACGAGTTTAGCAAGTGAATCAGGTTTTCATCGGGAACCCAACCCAAGAATTCAACTTGGTCAGTTATGTCAAGTTGTTTTGCCATCGCTTTTAGATTTGCCATTTCGGGTCCAATGCCAGCAATAACAGCTCTTATCGGCCTACGTTCAGAGATCTCCTTAATGACCTGCAGAAAAACATCAAGATGCTTTTCCCAAGAGAGACGTGTCAGAGTGATGATGTCGATAGTTTTCGGTAGATTGAGATATTTATAGCGGGAGGTGCTAATCACCGATGGTGAAGCATATATCCGGTCTGATGGAATGCCAACATTTGCCAGTCGTTTCTTGCTGGATTCTCCAGTTGTAGTAATGATGTCTGCATGCATGGCAGATCTATACGCGAATGGACGTTCCATCAGATTCGCTTGTTTTGAGGCGTATTTCCTTAGGAGTAATCCTCCATACGATTCGCTTACTAAATGCAGCACGAGCGGTTTCCTGAATATCTTAGATAGAGCATACCCATAATATCCTTGAGGGGACATATGAACAGAACAAATGATGTCAGGATTATATGATATGCATAGGAAAAATGAGTAGATTAATTGAAGAAGAGACCTTAGCAGTGGGATTTTATCTACAATGTAGTGAAATGTGACGTAATGCACCTTTGGATGGAAAAGCCCTGTCTTTCCACGGACGACAGTAACTGATGAAACAGACTTCAAATTCCCCCAGACATGAGAGAAAGAAGCTTCGATATCATTACTCATCCGACATATTATTAGTATTTTCACCTTCATCCTCTAATTCTACCTTGAGTGGATTGAAATATCTATTCTTTTCTTTCGAAGAGTTGAATATCTAAATTAATTCATAGACCGAGAAATCCCTTGTTTCAAAAACAATAGGCGCATTTAGGGTTTGTAGAAACATCGACTCAAAAGCTCCTCCAGACTCATAGAAGGCCTCATTGCTACCCTTTATGCCAATAATAAATTTCATATTCAATTTCAAGAGTATAGTTTGAATTTCTGAGTCTGAATAATTCCCTTCCATTATTTGAAACCACAGATTGCGAGGACTTAGTGGATATTTGAGCCATATGACATCAAAAGGATTCTCAATAATGCTAAATGTTGAATTTTGAAGCACATCATCTTGATTAATATAACCTGAAATAAGAATACCTGTCCCATGTCCATCAGATAAGCAACCTACCTCTGCATATGCAGCGATACGAACTTCAAGATAATAGTTTGAAGATATTATCATAGAATAATTCTGATCATTATTATTGTAATCTCGAATGAATTCCGCTATAGCGAGTTCTTGATCGCTAACAGATAAGGGGATAGAAATACCATTAACATCATTCGTTTGTCGCATATCACTATTCGATAGCGTGACAACTAGAATTATAATTATTACAGTAACTAACTTCACGCGGGTTTCTGACGAAGGATTTAGTTGGAATGACTTGAAGTAAGAAGGAGAACTATGCGTGTAGATCCCTATCAAAAGCAGACTCATAAGAATGATTGGAGTCAATATTCCGTAAAGACCAATCTCACGCCAAAAAACATTGTAGAAACTGAAGAATACAGCAAATGAAGCTGCTTGAAAGAACAAGATAAGTAAGTAGGATAACCTGCTTTTCATTCTATCGAAACCATACAAAGAGAGACAGACTACAATTGGAGCTAGTATATGTCGTGAGTAAGCAGGAAGAACAAGGAAAAAAGTGAAAGGAAGGACCATCACGAGAAGGTGGAAATTGTTTGAATTCATGATCGTAGAATCATCGCTTATCCAAATCTCTCGGAGAATGCTAAATATGGAAAATACACTCAGAAAAACAGCAGGTCCAAAAAACAGGAAGTAATCTACAAAGAAACCGACAAGACCTCGCAGAAATTCAGAGGAAATATCCGGAAGTACTGAGGCAGGAAGAGAGTTTTTCGGAGAGAATCCAAATATCGCTATTGAAGAAACAATCAAAATGGTTGCTATTGCCACGAACAAGATTACCGTGAACTTGTTTGTCCTAAGGAAAGAAAATTTGATAGTCAATTCATATCTATTTGCAAACCACGAAATGAATTTCACCATTAGAACCGCGAAAATGAAAAGTCCGAAAGCAAAAGCTGCTCGATGGAACAGCATCATCATGAACACCAGTAGCAACGAGTGAAGAAAATACTTGGTAGAATTAGTCCGATACCATTTCAGTAGACAGATAATAAACAATGGAGCTAATACAAGCATAGGAGCCCGACTTGTAGGGGTGTTGTATGTGAATTGATAGACGATTGGAAGGAACTGATAGACAAGGACACCTAGAAGCTGAATCCTCTGATCCTCGAAAAGATATCGAAATAGTAAGAAAGAGGTTACTCCTGCCAGAACACAGAAGATAACAACATAAATTGATACTGCAACCTCTAATGGAAGACCAGTAGCAAGGATTAGAGAGAATAGCAAGATTGACCCTATTGGATACCCTGAAAACGATACCATGCCTAGATATGAGAGGGGATGAACAAGCCAGAAAGAGGAAAATCCATTCAATAGATCGTTCGATTCTATTATTAGTGTAAATCCATCATAACCTTGGACGCTAGATTGCCTTGGGAGATGAAGTATAATGCTAAGTAGAAGTACTAATGCAAAAAGGATGTAAATTTTATTTCTCTGTAGTGTTTCTAAGAATAATCCTTTTAGTTTGGATTTCTCTTGTTTCTTTGATTCATCCATACTATTTTAGCATCTCCCTATCAGTAGCTTCCAAAGGTTAGCGGTTTCGGAAATTGGATTCTACCTAATATAACTTGGGTGCCAAATTTATACGCGATATTACTTGATTAAATGAATTACCAAGACCAATTGCATCTAGATACCATTTTATTCCTTCATATCGGGGAGTGTTTTCCGACATCGACATCTCCAACCCTTTCTCACGGGTGAGAATTCCTTCTCGAATTTGATTGCTTCTGAATGTTTCATTCTCCGTAAAACCTGCCATTGAAAGATAGATGTAATTGTAGAAGGATGCAGTTCCATCTCCTATACGCCACGTAAGAGATGTGTCACTTGCGATCTCCCAATCATATTCATCGATTAGTGTCTTTGTCACTAATTCTTCATCCCATTCAATGAAATCGTAGAGCCGAATATAATTGTGGGGGATGCCATAAAACGAGAAGAATCCAAAGAGTGTATCTAATATCGTACTATTCAGATATCTTGGATTTCGTATGAAACTTTTCGCGTAATATGATGCGAGCATTACTTTCTTCGAAAACGATGATAGATCCTTTCCGGATTCAGTGCTGGGAGGAATACCGCAAAATGCTGTTTTAAAATGAGTGCGTTCGTAAGGATTAGCCGAAAGAAATGCAAGCTTGATACCAGTTTGACCCATGAGCTTATTTGCATAGTAGAAGTATTGCTTATCTCCAGCCATAAAAAGTGGAATTGTACCCAAATCAGGCTTTGATAGCCAAGCTTCAACATTCTTTCTAATATTATACCGTTTCTTCGGGATGTCCGCTGATACAAGGATGTGCTCCAATCCAAGTTTGCCACAGACACGAGCAATGTTTCTTCTTGCTAAATCGGTAACCATACCCCAATCGTATGTATAGGTAATTGGATTCATTCCTAAGACTTCAGTAATGTAATGGACGCCGTAGGTGCTATCACGACCCCCACTAAACATAACGATACAATCCTGTTCATCTGACTCGGTTCTGAATTTCTTTGTCACTTTGTCTAACATATCATGTCCTTTCAGTTTAATGGGATTGTATGATTTGCAATAATTGCAAACTCCTTCTTCATCAAATTCTATGAAAGGGAATGTTTCAGGAAGAATACATTTAGTACACCTTTGTAGCAAGTCTAACTTTTCCCGAGGATACAGCAAAAGAGAAGGATTATCTATCACTGACTTACAATGTACAATGCCATATTCATACTCAGAACTCACAATTCGTTCATCAGGAATATTATCAATGATCGACCTATTTGCTCTTGCTAGTTCTATATCAGACGCCAATGGAACGGAGTCATTAATAGCAAAGCCATTTCGAGAAAGATTCTTCAAACTGATAATCTCTCCAGAATAAGGCATAATTCTTCGTATTTTGCAGGTTCCGAAAATATCCTTCAACATGCGATTATTTTGGATTTGCTTCAAGATGTACCTTTCAGACGCGTAGATGAAAATCCCAAGGCCCTCTGTGTCAAATGTATATAATGATCCATTATTTGTGGCAACAGCTATCGAATCCAAATCCTCGAATTGCAGAATTATAGACGCGTTTCCCTTAATTATAGTCATTGCCTGTTTCAATGCCCCTTCTAGGGAGTTTGATTGACTGAAATAATATCTAGTTAAATCCAAAAGTATCTCTGTATCAATATCGTATTCTCTTGACAAAGAGGGATATTTATCCCATAGGGAAGAAGAATTCACTATTATTCCGTTATGAACACCAACAATGCCACTCTTAACAACAGGCTGATTGTTCTCATGCTTATTCTGACTTCCATCAGTGACCAACCGAGAATGTCCAATCAAAGAGATAGGAGATGAAATTTGCTTCTTGGAATCGAGATTCGCATCCAGAAGTGTCTTGCACGTCTTTGTTTTGAGCATCCTAGTTGCAGGAATCGGAACTTTGTAAACGTGAATAGCGTTATCCTTTAGCAATGAAAATCCAGCCGATTCTTTCCCACGCGATTCGGACAGCTTGAATAAAGATTCTACAATCTTTCGAAATACAGAATAAGATAGATTTGATTCTTTTCCTGCGATAACGCCAATAATCCCACACATCTAGTAATCATCTCTTGTTGTTTCATTTCCTTGAATTTATAGCCGGATTTCTACTTATTGCTATGAATCCAGTGAGAGCTTTTGATATAGTTCCAAGAGTTTTATCGACTCATTGTTCCAATTTAATTCTTGTTCAATCATTGTCGGGCCAGCTTCTGAAATTTGCTGCATTCTAATTGGATCTGCAAGTAGGCTCGTAATTGCATCAGCGACTTCGATTTCATTGAATGGTGTATTAATAATCATGGCATGTGATTGCTTTAGAAAAATCGAAGTCTGGTTTAAATTAGTGAAAATAAATGGAATGCCAATTGCGAGATATTCGAAGATTTTATTGGATAAGGACGTATGATTATTGCTTAGGCCTTCATATAATCCAATGGCAATATCGCACTCTGAGAGCATCTCAAGAAGAGTTACGAAAGGAACCGCACCTGTGAATCGGAACAAATGCGTTAGGTTTAGGTCCTCTATTGAATTCCGAAGTTCTGGAAGAATGGGACCATCTCCTATAATCCAAAATTCAAAGCTCAAGTTCCTAGAACTGAGTATCTGAGAAACCATCGGAAGCATCTCATATCCGCGATTTGGCAATACTGCGCCTGCATAGGCTATGCGGAGAGGGGTGTTATTTTGTGCCTTCCATTTGGGTAGATAACCAAGAGCATCAACGATTTGGTCCAAGTCAGGCAAATTTCGAAGTAGAGTACCAGGTGTTCTTGTTCTTCTTGATAGAATCTTGACTGCTTGAGAACTCACTCCAATCAAGCCATCTATTCTCATACTGGAAAGGAGTTCTAAACCCAGAAATATGAGATAATGCAGATATGATAACTTATCCCGTGCAGCTTCAGGGAAGAGTTCATGTGAATCGTATATCAATTTGATTCTTGGATTTAGTAATTTAAAAAATCCAGCTGCAGGTAATGAGGTCAAATCATGTGCATGAACCACATCAATCTCACTACGCATCCTCATGAGCTGTCGAAAGCAGGCTATAATGAATTTTATAAGAGCCAAGAATGAAGCTCTCTTATCCATACTCACTTTTGCAACGGGAATCTCGATGACTGAGTCCATCTTCTGCTCAATACTCTCACTGGTGCAGATGTCAATGACCCTAACTGAGTGACCAAAATTCTTCAAAGCTTGTACTTCTCGAATCACTCTAGTATCAGAATGAAGAGTGTTGTAAAGCGTCATTACGATGCGTAATTTCAATGGAGTCATTCGTATCACATCTTCATTACAAACAAATATCTACAATCGGATTTCTTGATATGGAGCATTGAATACTGAAATTCACCTTGAGGTCTAGTTATATTTGTTAGTATAGAACCTAATCAGGTGCACAACATTTTTGTAGTGACGCGGATAGCAGAGTTTGCTTACAGAAAATGGATAGACGAGCAAAAATGAGAGGAGAACTAATTGCATCTTTTGACGAATAGATGTGAAGCTCTTAAGGAATCTTTCAGAAACCATATTCTCCAAAAGTGGGGTTCGATTGATCCAGTGTTTCAAAGTCTCATTATATACATCGCATCTTTAGGTGGTTTCCTGTTCTTCTCAAATTTGACAGGTATATTTCTTGCTACTATTCCTAGAATTGCCTTTGGAGCAATTGCAATTCTAATTATCCCAGGGAGTTTACTAGGACAACATATCCTACCTTCTACTTTGCGAAATATTCTCTCATCTTCAATTTTGGGATTGATACTGGCGATTTTTCAAATACAAGCATTGTTTGTACTGGGTCTTGCGTTAGATATTCATGTCCCATTACTTATATGGATGGTTCTTACAAATGTGGTTCTGTTTTTGATTCTCCTAAGCAGCCATGTTCTATCCAAACAGAAAAATGAAATCAAGAGTTTCTTCGTTATAGGTTTGAATAAGACATTACTAGGAATCATCACTGTTTCATTTTTGATAAGAATTCTCATGGCAGTTTTCAGCATTGGAGCGATCTCTCCTGATGCCTGTGTTTATGCAGATTATGCGAGATCCATGATTGACGGTGATTTCCTCACCCATGTGCAGTATGACAGTGCGGTCTATGAGTTGTGGAATGGTTTTGAATATGCATTTCATCAAGCTTTTGTGTATTTATTCGCAGTATCATGGTTACTTGCACCTCCTACAAGCTCTGGACCGATTCTTATTCTGATAATCATTGGAACGTTGCTAGTTTATTCAGTATATGAACTCACAAAATCCTTTTTTGGAGAGATACCAGCAACTACTGTAGCGTTTATCATTTCAATTAACCCACTATATGTATTTCACTCAGCAGTGGCCTATGGCCCTGAAATCACAAGTTTGCTATTCATCATCTTTGGAATACTACTTCTTAACCATGAAGAGGCAAATGCACCAACACAATTCCTTGCTGGACTGATGTTTGGCTTGGTTGATGTCATTTGGTATGCAAATTTCTACATGTTGGTAATCATAATTCCAATCTTCCTTTTAATCACAAGGCGTGAGGAAAAATCAAATCTGGTGACTGCTCTACTGGTTTTTCCAACTCTGTTTCTCGCCAGGGCTTTCTTCGATTCAGTATTATTCTTCTATTGCCTGATTGTCAGTGTACTAATTCTTTTGAGTGTCGTTTCTATCAAATCAGATAAATCAAATATGAAGTATCCTCTTGCAATCTATTGTGGAACGATATTGGTGATAATACTATGGCGAGGGATACTACAGACCATGCTGATTCTCACCGGAAATCCGATTGCAATACTTGTCAATCAAAGTCATTCGGTGCCTTTGATGGTTATCGTGCCGATCATTGAGTTTCTCACTTCGCCTTTTACACTTATACTCGTATTGCAGTTCATCGGATTTTCGATATTTCATATCACGCCAGCGATCCTCTTGTTCATCTTCAGTGTGATATATTACAGAAAAAGAGATAGAAATCTTGTTGGATTAGTTGTTCTTGGAGTGTTTGGTTTAGCTGGAACCTTCTTCGTATTTGCTTCCCTATCAGCAGCCAAAACACTGCTTGAATTAATCTATCTCTACTCAGATTCGAGATTCTTTATTTCACCCGTTTTGTTCTTCGTAATTTCTCTTGGATCTTTGTTTCAGTTCATCCTTAAGGAAGCAAATGAGATTTCATTTCGAAATGTAGTCCGGCATAGGGGGCAGAAGCAGGAAAAACAGATTTCAACAATATTGATCATCATTATGATTGGATTCGTACCTTGCTTTGCACTTACTCGAACAGGAATCGATCTGGTTCAAATAGAGAAAAGATATGCATGGCAAGGACTTGTTGATGAAATTCGGGGAATTGGAACGGCAGATTCTTTTTACTTGGTGGAAAGAGCAGGTGAATTCACTTGGCTAACTAATAGACAAAGTATGCGAATGCGCTTTTCAGAACCCGGAATACCATCATATCAAGCTTATAGCCATCTACTGTCCCGAGTAGAGTACTATGATTTGGATTATATAATGCTTGATCTCTACACGATAGCGCGATGGAATACGGCAATAGATTTACTTCAAAATCCCCTTGAAAAGGGTGACGCGATTCCAGCAGACGTAGACGATCTGACTCAATATATTGAGTCGAATCAAACAAAAACAATCACATCCTTTATTCTAAGAGGGCAAACACCACCGAATTCGGAGGGCGATCATGTTCGAATCTATGAGGTAGGACTCGCAAATTATGAGATGACTGAAACTGTTGAGATTACCAATTCTAGCTGGATTGCGGGAAATGGAGGAAACTTCATTGAGTATGAAGATTACACTCATATTGCAATTGGATACAATCAGAACTATACGTTTGTAAGAAGAGCACTAGGTCCTGATCTTAATATGGGATTGAGCCGCGGTTTTCTGGTTTTTGATTTCAAGAATGCGACTGCAACCATTGCACGTATAGAAGTATACAATCCAAACAACGAAATAATCCAGTCTGCAATGAGGGTAGAAGATAATCTATACTACTGTATGTTGGGTAATGTAGTTGTTGGAGACATTATCATCGTACTAGAAGGTGTCCCAGGAGATTATGCGGATTTTAACTCTGTGTCAGTATGGCAAGGCATCTGAGCTTGAATCAGATAAGCTGAGCTTTGACACGAAGACTATACAAAACTATCAATTTGGTTTGCTGTAGGAGGTAACTCCTTAAACCATTCAATAGTCCTCTCAATGCCTTCATCAATCCCGATTTTGCTTTCCCATCCAAGTAACTTTCTTGCTTTTGATGCATCTGCACATAGTCGAAATACTTCACTTTTAGATGGACGCACTTTTGTAGCATTAAATACAATTTTTGCCGGGGAACCTGTAGCCTTTATTATTTGATTAGCTATCTCTTCAATTGTTATTTCTATTCCAGTTCCAAGATTAATTACTTCCCCAAATACACTCTTTCCCTTTGTTGCAGCTGCGATCATTCCACTAACTGTATCTCCAACATAGTTGAAATCTCGAGTAGGACGAACATCACCAAGAAATATCACATCGTTGAATAGAGCTTGAGAGATAATAGTGGGAATTACGGCGCGTACAGATTGTCGAGGGCCATATGTGTTGAAGGGCCTAATGGTTACGACGGGAGAGTCGAAAGAGCGAAAATAGCTGTATGCAACCATATCAGCGCTAATCTTACTAGCAGAATATGGCGATTGTCCTTTGAGAGGGTGGCTTTCAGAGATAGGTACTGTTTCTGCTGTGCCATAGACTTCGCTAGTCGAAGTGTGAATTATTGACTCAGTGCCTAATTCCTTTGCGGCTTCCAAGATATTGATGATGAATGAAACATTGTTGTTGAAATATTCTCTTGGGTGAACATATGAATAGGGGATCGAAACAAGTGAAGCTAGATGAAAAACACAATCCACGTCTTTCATAGCATGTGTTACAGCTTCAGGATTCTGCAAGTCACCATACACTATCTCTAAGTTATCCGGAAATGGTTTGAGATAATCCAAATTCCCGACATTGCCAGATGCGGTGTATCGCACGAAAGCGCGCACATTTGCATCGGATTGAAGAAGCTTTTCGACAAGATGGCTACCAATGAATCCTCCGGCACCTGTCACTAGTATTGATGAGTTCCTCAAATCCATACTCGTTCACATCTCATTAAACCAACTCGTTGGTGCATTCTTATAATCCATTCGATATTCAAAGATAAATTCACCCGGTAGGAGTCTCTTTACCTAAGAGTCCAGACCGATGATAAACCGTCGTTTTCCCCCCTTTGTTAGAGGAATCTCCTCAACTTCCTGTATTTGAAATTCAATATCAGGAAGATTGTATTCAAGTAATTTGAGTAATTCAGTTCTATCAATCCGAGTGTCTTTTTGATTTACTACCTGTACCAAAACAATTTCTGGACTTATCTGCTTAATTTGAAATTGCTTCACAAATGGGAAAACGTAGCGAAAGATATGTCCGAATACTTCGCCGTGGACTGCATATCCAGTTGGAGATTTTATGACATCCATAGTCCGACCCTCAATGGATTGAATAGTTGGCAGAGTTCTTCCGCATTCGCAGGTTTCATCAACATCACGAATAATATAATCGCCTACCTCATAACGAATGAATAATGTGGCGAAATTGTGCAAATCCGTTAGTATTAACCTACCTTCCTCACCAGGACCAACAGGCATACCATTCTCATCCAAGATTTCCCATACCGCAACATGGGGTAAATAATGATAATGTCCGTGTTCACATTGAAATGCCTGAGCACCGCCGTCTCGTGCTCCATATTGATCATACACAGGTGAATTGAAGGCTTTCTCTATCTTCTCTTTTTGAACCGGCCAGAGTTTCTCGGATGTCGTAAATATTGCTTCAAAACTTGGAGGAGTAATACCTTCTTTCTCCAAAAACCCAATTACTTCAGTGATACCCGAAGGTAGACCTCTAAAGAAGCGGGCTTTTGAATGATACATCTCAGAAATCATGTTTCTAATGGATTTTGGATTCATATGGAAAGTGGAGAGGCTTTTATTATCCTGTAGCCATGATCGCATAAGATTCGTGAATGTTTCCTTTATCGTACTAGGTTTTGGAAATATGGTTTCCCCAGCTACCGTTACGAGTTTATCGCCTGGACACCATCCACCCCAAGTAAAGGATTGTAGCAGGACTCCTGAATGAAGTGACCAGTGATTCAACGATGTGCGATATTCTAGAGGTTGCCCGGTGGAGCCACTTGATGCACACATATTATAGCGAACTGATCGCCTTGAAAAGAAATCGGCGAGGTGCTGTTTTACATATGCCTTGTCAACTATAGGTATTTTTGATAAGTCTTCAATTCCACGAATGTCAGAAGGTGTTATCTTATGCTTCTTCATGATTCGTCGATAGAAGGGAGTGAAATCGTAGGCGTACTTCACAATCCTTCGAATGAGCTGGTCTTGATTGCTCTTCATCATCTGACGCGATAAGCGTTCATGACCGACGCTGCTATAAAAAGAGTCGACTATCGTCGTTCTAAGCAGCTTATCTGCCAATATCACTTTGGGGGGAAATCTGTACTTCATTGCTGCAAATCATGCTCGTTGGAGGCACTTATTATAGTTATGCAAGATAATCGAAATATTGAACAGTTAGCGGTTGATAATAGAAGGTATATCATCGAAGCAGAAACTTAGTTCTTTATGTTCATCAGAGAGATCGTGCACATAACGTCTAATTACTTCTGGCTCTCTGTCTCCCGATATAGCAAAATTGATAATCTCGGCAATTTCCTTCATTTCCGATTCTTTATATCCTCTACGCGTGATTTCAGAGGTTCCAATTCTTACAAATGAGTCGACGAAAATATCACAAATTTCCAGACTACGCTTGAAGGCAAGTCCTTCTTGTTTTTTCATTGGAAGTAAAATCTGATGCGATTTGCTAATTCCATGTTGACTATTCACTATAACAGAGTATCCAAGGTTCAGTAGTTCTTGGCCAAGTGCAATCGAATTTCGTACTACCTGTTCTGCATATTCTTTACCAAATTCAAGCATTTCAAGAATGGCAAATCCCAAAGAAGCAATTCTATGTGAATGAACATTATCAA
Source organism: Candidatus Thorarchaeota archaeon (assembly GCA_048884965.1). Classification (GTDB taxonomy): domain Archaea; phylum Asgardarchaeota; class Thorarchaeia; order Thorarchaeales; family Thorarchaeaceae; genus MP5-2226. The sequence goes on from JBHLQH010000028.1 coordinate 19,959, forward strand.
CTAAGACGGTTCCTTGATGTTCTCCAAAGGGATGTTGAGAGGTTTGAATTGAGAATTGTGATACAACAGACTCGAAAATCGATTTGTCATTTCCAACAACCAAGCCTCCTTGAGGACCTGGAAAGGATTTATGTGTACTTCCAAAAAGAACAGGAATTCCTTCCTTTAGTGGGTTTTGAAATTGGGAACCTGCTATCAATCCTAAAACATGAGAACCATCAAACACCGTGAATTGCGTATCTGAAAGATGATCTTGAACTTCTGTAATAGAAATAGGATATGCTATGGCACTTGCTCCAAGTATAGTCAGTTTTGGTTTCTTGCTCTGAAAGAACTCCTCTAATTTTGCATAGTCTAGAGACCACTCACTCCGGTCAAATGGTAGATATGCAGCCTTACGTCCAAAGTACTCAATCTGAAACGGATAACCTCCATCATCGCTCGATATGAGCGCAATTGTATCATCAATAGTTGTTAGTGAGTTGAGAGCTGCCAAATCACACAGATGACCACTGAGAGGGGCAACACATGCAAAATCGCAATCGAATAATTCCTTGACAAGGGTTTCAACGAATGCAATTATTTTTCGATTTACTGAACTTCCACCATAAAATTCTGATGAATATCTACCGACAAGGTCAGAAGATAAAGCGGCAAGGGCATGTGTTGATAGGACATTTTCTGAAGCGACTAGATTAAGGCAGTTCTGCCGCATCTGATTATGTCTTGTAAGATATGAAGAAAGCTGTTTCATTCCTTCAAACGGAGTTCTTTCGCGATTATTCAAAGTAGAGTCGCCTATTTTGATGATAATGGAATACCCTTTAACTATTCTGACTCGTATCGCCTTAGGAGTATTGAAGAGATATTAGAAGAGGTCTTTCAACCAGGATGGACCATCATTATCATTGTCGCCTTTCGCGATTTGGAGATAATCGTTCATACGACCAATATCCTTCCAAGGATCTTCAAATTTATATCCCATTACATGTTTCCCACTCTTTTTAGCATCAACAATGAATTGAGTCATTTGATATAAACCATTATCAGGGATTAGACTGAGGACTTCTGGAGATACAGCATATATACCTGAATTGATCAGAAAATTAAATTGTGGCTTTTCCTTGATTTCATTTATTCCGCTTTCTTCATCGGTCGTTATGATACCATAAGGAATGGATATTTGAAAATGCTTGAGTGCAACTGTGAGCTCCGCATTCTTAGACTTGTGAAAATTTAGTAGGTCAACTAAACTCAATTTGGTTAGAATATCTGCATTCATCACAAGAAATGGATCATCAATTACCTCTTTTAATGGTAGAAGTGGGCCAGCGGTTCCGCGTTTCTCATTTTCAAAGACATACTGAATATCCACATCCATTGTAGATCCATCACCGAAATAGCTTTGAAGGATCTCAGCTTTGTAATTCACAAGCAGGAAAACTCTCTTGAACCCTTGCTCCTTCGCGCGCGTAATATTGATTTCCAAGATGGGCTTTGAGCCTATTGGTAGCATGGGCTTTGGTACTGCATAAGTGAAGGGCCGTAGTCTTGAACCTTCACCCCCGCATAGAAATGCTATATTCATTAGTTGTTCCTGCAGATAGTTATACAATTACTGGATATGGTTAGGTGAGATGGTTACTGTAATATCAGTAATCTAGTACCATAGCCCGAACTCGAGAGATATTAAAATCTATGTGTATTTCATGAATTTGATAGCTCTGATTCATCTCATGATTTATCCATTTTCGGTATGGTGATATTTTGTAATATATTCTGTGACCACTTGATTTATCCCATCACTCAACGAATGCTTAGGCCAAAATCCCAAAACTGCCTTGGCGCGCTCACCTAGACATCTAACGTTTTCTACCAAGGATATCGTCGGTTCTTCGTGTATGATTCTCAATGAAGGAGTCTGAAAAGCACTCAGGACCATCCGTGCTATTTCTAAAATGGTATACGACCTATCACCACAGATATTGAGAGTAGCTCCTGCTGCCTGTTTGGTTTCGAGAGCCAAAGTAATTGCTTCTGTTACATCCTGAATGTGGACATACGATCTGGTGCGATTACCATCTCCAAATACTATGAAGTTCTCATTTCTTAATGCAGAAGAGATGAACACCTGGAGAGGACCTATTTCGTTAAGTTCTTGATGGGGACCATAAACATTGGTCAATCTTAATATCACGTATTCAAAATTATAGTGATTGGAGAGAGCTTGGATGTACTTCTCAGCCGCAAGCTTAGAAATACTATAGGGATTCAAGGGATTAGTTGGATGCCTTTGCTCATCGAAATCATCAAGAAAATTGCCATAAACCGCGATTGATGAAATAAAAATAAGCCGTCGAATTCTACGTTTCTTCAATGCCGTCAGAAGACGAATTGTACCTAAAACATTCACATTTTCATAGATTAGTGGGTTCTCAAAGGATTCTTTAATTGAGGTTATTCCAGCAGCATGAATAACCAATTCCACATCAGATGGAATGATTTTCTCAAGATCATCATCAATAAGATTACAATGTATCAGATTAAACGAATCTGGACCAAGATGGATATGGGAAGGCAAGCTTTGTCCAGGCAAATCAAGACCATACACTTTGTAACCAGATTCTACTAGCCTCGCAGCCGTTGAAGAACCTATGAATCCACAGACGCCTGTGACAAGGACCGAGCTTTTAGAAGACATGACCGCCATCACCAAATTGGCAGATTCGTTCTGATTCATGTTTCATAAAAAGTATTGTACTAATTTATGGGAAGACACGATACTTCAAAGGGAGGCAAACTGGTTATTTATTCCAAAAGCAATCCAATATTTTGCTCGCATAATCCTTAAGTTGGGATTGTTTTGAAGGAGGAACTAACTGGAGGAGTAGCATTTGACCAGATTCGCAGAGATCAATGACAGGATTGATAGAAAAATAGCGAGGGTATGTGTTTTAGGTTTGGGATATATTGGACTACCAACTGCCCTCTTCTATGCGGAGAAAGGGTTACAGGTTATCGGTCTTGATACAAATGATGAACTTGTCGACAATCTACGAAAAGGCCGCATTTACATGGAAGAAGATGGATTGGAAGAACTGGCCAACCGTAATCTTCCGAAAATAGAGCTCTTTACATCCTATGAGGATATTACTGATATTGATGTATATGTTGCATGTTTACCAAGTCCTGTCACTCGTGAAAAGACAGTGGTATTGCGATATATCGAAGACTCGATATCTCAAATTGGGAAACGTGCTGATAAGGGAGGGCTCATCCTAATTGAGAGTACAGTACCGATTGGCACTACTGAAAGGCTGGGAAAGCTCTTCACAGAAGAGAGTGGGTTTGAAATTGACAAAGACTTCTGGATAGCTCACTGTCCAGAAAGAGTTCTACCAAGTAAAGTTGTAGAAGAAATGAGGAAAAACCCTCGATTGGTTGGAGGAGCCACAAATCAGTCCACTGAGCTTGCGGCTATTTTCTTGTCATCTGTCTATAGTGAAGGACTGATTCATAAGACTTCTTCAAAGGTGTCAGAAGCTGCGAAATTAGCTGAGAATTCTTTCAGAGATGTGAACGTAGCATTTGCTAATGAATTGGCATGTATTTGTGCCGAACTCCAAATTGATGTGACAGAGGTAATTAAGCTCGCCAACCTTCATCCGCGAGTGAATATTCTCAATCCAGGAATAGGTGTTGGAGGTTATTGTCTACCAAAAGATGGTTGGCTATTGGTGCAATCTATAAGAGAAGGCTCATTCATACCGGTTCTTATTCCAGCAGCCAGAGATATCAATGATAGTATGCCAAACTATGTTTTCAAGCAAATACAAAGGATAAGCAACGATACATTTTCCCTGAAACCTGCAGTAGGTCTCTTGGGACTCAGTTTCAAAGCAAATGTATCAGATACAAGAAATAGTCCATCAATTGAACTTGTACATCTACTTCTTGATGCAGGAATAGATGTCATTGTTTTCGATCCATATGTAGATAGAGACTTTGGTGGGAAAAGAGCTTCTTCTTTGGATGAAGTACTAAATCAATGCAATATTATCATTCTGGGAGTGGCGCACGATATTTTACTTAAGGACCTAAAAGAACGTGATTTGAGTTCGAAAACCATCTTCGACCCAAATGGTTCACTTCATGATTTCAAAGCAAAAATCGGAACGTATCATGGGACCTCGGTTTGAGTGCTAGCAATCTCTGAATAGAAAGAGTGGAGATATGCTGATTAACTAGTTTGACTTCAACACTATTACTTCAGTCAAACAGAGATATCTGGCATAATAACCCTTTTAACTCGATGGTTTAAAAAGCTGAATGTTAAAGAGATGTTATGGATGGGCGGTGAAAGAACTACACTAGCCTTTCTAGAAGGAAATCAGACTGACAAAATCGAGGGTGTATCCGTATATTGTATCGATCAATGAGAGTGGCGGCAGTTATTCCAGCACTAAATGAAGAAAGACTAATAGAGAGAACAATTAGCAAAGTTCCAAAGATTGTTGATGCAATATATGTAGTGGATGATGGAAGTACCGATACCACAGCACAGAAAGTAACTGGCATGTCCAAATCGGATCCCAGAATATATCTGATACAACATGAAGAGAATAAAGGAGTAGGAGCGGCAATTATTTCAGGATATGCAAGATCATTTGAGGAAGGAAATGATGTTGCCGTTGTTGTTGGCGGAGATGCCCAGATGGATTGGAATGATTTAGAAAATCTTCTCATGCCCATAGAAATGGATTCCGCAGATTATACAAAAGGTAACAGATTCATTTATGGATCATCCTCTGATACACCAGGAAATGCCTGGAAAGAAATGCCAACCAAAAGAATCCTCGGAAATGTAACTCTCTCCATCCTGACTAAGTTTGCATCGGGCTATTATCATATCTATGATTCTCAGATGGGATATACTGCAATGCATAGGAGGGTATTCTCACAAATAGATTGGAAAAAAACCCGCCAAGGATATGGATACCCTGCTGAGTGGTTAATGCATTTTCATTCGAAATGCATTAGAGTACGCGATGTTCCAGTACGGGCAATTTATCTGAAGAATGAAAGGCAGACCAAAATTAGAGTAAGGAAATTTATCTTCTACATGCTTGCAATCATAGTTAAAGGGGGATTGAAAAGGATATATCGGGAGTACCTCCATCCCAGCAATGGACATTCATACAGAAAGCTACTGATGCGGAAAAGACTCCAAGAAAAACAGAAGAGGATGATACACTTTTCTCTTAGTCAATGAATTGAGTGATTCATCTTTTTGCGGAATTGCCTATTTCATTATACTCTATCCCATTAAGTACTCGATATTCTGTATCTAATTGTTTATGTATTGTAGACATCACTTGATACTGGGTTGATTTGAGAAACTCCTTCAAAACTACCATCAGTGACTCAAAGTGCGGTGTTACTATTATATGGCAGAAAATAGGCAAATTCTAATGATTTGTGAAAGATACAGGCCAGCAAAAGGTGGTGTTGAAAAGCACGTTGAGAAATTAGTCAATGAGCTTGTTCAGGAAGGATTCAAAATTGATGTTCTGACTTCTCGCCACACACATGATCTTAGATCTGTTGAGAGAATGGACAAACACCTTATTTTCAGATTCCCTTGGCGCTGGGATAAGAATCCATTTCTATCCTCACTATGGGTCATTAAAAATCGTCATCGATTCAGAAAATATAATATAATTCATGTTCATGACACAATTCCATTACTGTTCTGGTCACTTCCTTTTTTTGTCCTTAAGCAAAGAAAGCAAATTTTCGCAACGTTCCATGGATTTGAAAGAGATCCAATTCCCCCAATATTTAAAATTCTTAGAAAGATTGCGCGTTTGATAGTATATAGAGTGCTTTGTATTGGTAAGTTCATAGAGAGGGACTATAATGTGGCATGTGATTCTTGCAGCATAGGAGCTGTTGATATTGTGCCCTCCTCAATTCAGACACGAAGCGGATTTGTATTCATTGGAAGGTTGGAGCAGGATACAGGAATTCTTCATTCTATGGAAGTGCTTCAAGAACTTGAAGAGAATTATGGAATTAGAAGTCATATGACAATCTGCGGATCAGGAAGTCAAGAAAGACTTCTCAGAGAGATTTCAGTACGCAAAGGGATTGATGTTCAATTCAGGGGATGGGTTGAGAATGTACATCAGTATCTAGAACAGGGTTTTGTATGCCTTGCTGGGGGACTCCTTTCTATTTTGGAATCCCTCGCAGAAGGAGTTCCAGTCATTGCTTATGCCAACACCAAACTAAAGCGAAGCTATTATCAATCCGTAATTGATGCGGGAGGAAATATTTCAATCCAGAGCGATATAAAAGGAATAGCAAAGGAGTTCGCTAGATTGAGTCATGACCCTGACCTTTACAAAAGGATATCCATGGAAGGCATTAAATTCGCATCAACAATGACTTGGTCAGGACTAGCGAGCAAATATCGTTCATTATGGAGAGTTCATTGAATCTGGTTTTTGCCAGCCCCTACCTTTTCGATATACTTCAAAGATGAAGTCTATTGCTGGTTGCAAAAAGGATGGAAAAACTTTCTTTGTAATAATATAATCCAGCTCATTAATTTCTCCTACTAGAAATAAAATGAAGATGTAAACAAGGATTGAAATTAGAAAGAACAATGCTAGTGATATCAAATCATAGGGATTCATGTAGTAAAGTAATAACCCTGCGACAAGTGCAGAAAAAAGAACTTTCACTATTGATAATGAAATTCGATTTTTCCATCTAATGCCCAACTGTCTTAGTTTGATCCAGGTCAGAGAGTAAAGCGTGAGAATATAGAACACGCGAATTAGGACTGAGCCGAGTAAACCAAATAGCTGTGTAAGATACCAAGAACCTGCGATTTCAAAGAGGATGACGAACAAACCTGAATAGATGAAGAATTTGGATTCTGAAAGAGCACGCATAACGCTGAAAAGAGAATATGTCAGACCCCAGAGGGAATAGGCAACTGCCAGAATGGCAAAGGAAAAGGATGCGTTGGGATAGGATGCATATGAAAGGCCAAAAATGATTTCTATAGTGCGATATGAATTAAGAGCTAATGTAATCGATATTGGCATCAGTACGATAATCACGTATCTAGCTAGAGTAGATACGCCATAGCTAAATGAATTATCTCTATCTTCCGCACTCTCAATAGATAGTCGATATTTTGTTAGATACGGAAAGAGCGACGATGAGATCGCGATGGAAGTAAAACTCATCAGGAAAAGAACACCGAGAAGTACATCATAGACTCCTAATGCCTCCAAGCCTTGCATCAGTAGCAGTATAATCCTATCAATATTCTGAATTGAAACGTCAATGAATTGAAACATAAGACTGGGAAGAGCAAATGCTAAGATAGGTTTCATTTCAATCCTTGATGCAGAGGACGGCAGTTTATTTAGAACAACTGCTGCAAAACAGACAACTGCGATGAATTCACCCACAAACCATCCAATAGCTACACCGAGAACTCCGAAGCTTAGCATGACTAACACGATTGTTGATATAATTCTGGACCCATCAAAAAGAAGGCGGCCGATTGCAAGCTTTCCGGTTTTTGTTTGGGCAAGCAAAACGGAGTCCAAGAATACCTCCATTGCAGAAAAGGGGATAATAATTATCATCGCGTTAAGTGTATTAATAGAGAGTAGTCCAAGATCAGATATTGATGAAGAGATTAGCAGAAGAAATAACATCAGTATTGTAGAACTTGCGATAATAACAATGGTAGAACGTTTGACGAAGCTTGCAAGTCTATTAGATTCCTGCCTTTCCTCGTGCGGGATAACCAAGGGTGATGCGTAATTAAGGCCAGCTGCACCTAGGAATTGTGTAAATCCATAGATAACCCCTATGAGAGCAACTTGTCCCATTTCAGATTGAAGTAATAATCGTGCTAATATCATTGTATTAATGATTCGTAGTGCTCCAGAAATGACGGACTGAGTTAGAAGTGTAGATGTTCCCTTGGCAGCTTCTATAGCATTCTCAGTCAAGTAACCACTTCCACCATGTAGGTCAGGTATCATTTATGAAATATCTCTGTCCGCATCGCTGGTGTAAATCAATGTACCGGATTGAATAATGCCGAAGAAGAGGAAAACCTTTTGAAGATAGTGAGATGGTATGACCGAGATTTATGCTAAGAGTTGCTATGATTTCCACGCTACCCCCAGAAAAAACAGGAGAATCGATATACACTGCCAATCTAATCGATGCACTTCTTCGAAATCAAGAGATGGAAATAATTGCGATTGCTGGACCCGATGCTGATGTTCTATCTTCAAAGGGGGGACGAGTTGAAACAAAGAGGATATGGAACGGACAAGATAGACTTTATCCATTGAAACTCTTTAGAGCAATCACGAAGATGAAACCACACATCGTTCATGTGCAATTTGGGCCACATGGTCAGGTGTATGGAGGCCTTTTTGGTGAACCCATGCTTATTTTACTGATTTTGCTCAAATTGGCAGGAATTAGGACGACCATAACATCACACAGTACATGGATGCCTTCGCAAGTGCAGGAGCGTGTACAAACGTATTCTATGCTAAGGCACATTTCATTTCTGGCGAAATCTTTCTTTATGCTTTACATGAAGTTATTAGATTGGGGAACTTCAACGATTCAACTAAGTACTGTTACCCTCAACTCACAGCTTCAAAAAGAATTCCTCAAAGAGTACGACATCAGACCATCAAAGGTCTATGAAATACCTCATCCATGCAAGTATGTGACAGATAAGATGCCAAAGGAGCAAGCACTCTTCACATTGAAGTTAGATGGCAAGAAGGTCATTCTTCTGTTTGGATTCATAAGAAGAGGAAAAGGCTTTGAGGTTGCGATCAAATCGATGAAGGAGGTTATCAATGAGATTCCTGAAGCGATTCTTGTGATCGCAGGATCTCCAATAGATCATGATGGTATGATGTACTTGGACGAACTCGTCAAACTCAAGAAGTCCTTGACATTAGATGCTTCTGTCTTATTTCATTCTCGTTTTATTTCAGAAAGTGAGATTTCAGTATACTTCTCAGCAGCCTCAATCATTCTGTTTCCATATGACGATTCAGTTGGTGCAAGTGGACCAGCACACAATCAGGCAGGATATGGCATTCCAATAATAGCCTCTGACGTGGGATTTCATATGAGAGAGATGCTTGGAGGAAATGTTGCACTATTTGAGAAGGGAAATCCGATGGCACTCTCTCAAGCAATAGTAAAAGTATTATCAAATCCAGAATTTGCCCAACATGTGGGCAACTCAATCCAAAGATATTCTGAAATTGAAGACATAGAATTATTGGCTAAGCGCACTCTATTGTACTATAGGAATACTCTTGAAAGGGTGTAGTTTTATCTAAAGAGCTGTTCTGCATACATCAATGAATCTCTCAGAGAGGCGATTCCATGAGTATTTCATAACTACATCAGCTCTAGCAGAGGCTCCAATTTTCTTCCGTTTTGGCTCGTCATTACATAAAGTCAATACGGCATTACATATCGCTTCAATATCATCAGGTGGAACCAACACACCAAGTTCTTCTTTCATGACTTCAATTGTGCCGGCAACTTTGGTAGCGACTATGGCATTTCCTGAAGCCATATATTCGAACAGCTTCAATGGTGAGGCAGCATGTGAAACGGGCGTGTTTGGGAAGATGCACAATGCAATGTCTGCGGCAGCTGTGAAGGCAGGCATTTCTTTAAAGGGATGCAAACCTGCATGCACAACAATGTAGCCAAGATTGCTGGCAATAAGCTTCTTGAAGAGATCCCCTGATGGTTCTCCAGCTCCAACGAGAAGGATAACGGAATTATTGTGTGCCTTATCCAATTTCTCAGCAAGATTGTAAATGATTGAAACGCCAGCCCAATCCTCAAGATGACCTGTGAACAGAATCACAATACGATTTGCTAACCGGTACTTGTCAACAATAGAAGACGTGTCAACATCAGGTCTGAAAAAGTCTGGATCAACTCCATTCGGAATCACATCTATCTTGTGGGGGTTAATCCCATATCCCACTAGTAGATTCTTCAGAAACCATGTAGCAGTAAAAATTCTCTTGGACAGACGATAAAGTAGAATTTCCACTAGCTGTAGAAGCGCAGGACCCCAACTACCTACTTTTTTGTCGATGAGACCTGCCGCATATGCTGACATCCAATCAGGACAGCTCATCACTAGAGGACAGAATGTGAATTTTGATGACAATAGCGCTACGCCTCCAACAATTGGAGAAGCATGGGCTGATACAACTACATCAGGTCTGAAATTCAGCATCGCGCGAATGCCATAGAATGTAAAGAGAAGGATAGTCAACATCAGCGCAATAGGTGGTAATCTTCTCCACATTGCCAAGAGATATCGGTTCAGCAGAAGGTACTCAAAGGTAACATTTGGTTCCTTAATATCAGGAGGTGTTACCCAATTCTTTACATATGGCCAGTCTGAAGGTCTTTCGCCAAGAAGATAGCGTAATGGCTGTGTAGCTATGAAATGAATGTCTATACCTCTCCTAGCGGCACGTATAGCTAACTCATAGACGGATCTATCAGATCCTAAATATGGAGGAAAATGCTCTACAAAAACTGCAATTCGATTTACCCGGGACAATTCTTAGGCCCTCCATATAGGACTAGATAGTGCTTATTCTTGTTTCAAGATATATATTATGCCCTCTGAAGTTATGTACTAGACTCTTCCGATTGAATTTCAGCAACCTCTTCAGATTCTATTCGTTTTAGCTCTGTTTGCAGTATCACAAACGATCCCAGAGAGATTGCAAGTAGGGTTGGGATCATTACATAATAGATGGGATTGTGTAAAACAGATTCAGTAGTATAGAAGTAATCAATGAAGAAGCAGGCATTCGCGACTCTCATTGGATATATATTAAGGGTGAGATTTCTTACTTCTGCGAAATCTAAGACTGGATTCTCAACCAAGAAGGAGTATCTCCAGAGAATGTAGGTCAAGTTTGTGAATAAACTAGAACGAGGAATGATGCTCCCGTTGATCGGTTGACTTTCTTGAGTAACTCCTGCATAAATCAGTGATAAATGAGCGAGAGCACCAAAAGTAGGGTCCCAATCCGCTCGGATTCGAGCGATAAACTCAGTGTTGGGAGTAATTGGAAAGGAGAGATGTTTTGTGTATTGTATTGATACGTTTTCCAAGTCGCTAGATGTATTTACCTGAGATGTGTCCCATCTAATGACACCCTTGGAATTATTCGAGTATTCATTCCATTGAACTAGTGAAGCATTCAGAAATTCATTGTCGTTATTCAGTTTTGAATTCCAAGAGATCATGGAATCGAATTCATCACTCCATGTTCTTTCTTCATCTATGCCCAAGCCCGTGAAGTTGTCATGTGTGTAACTCGGATAGAGAAGTAGTAGACAAAGAAGGACGGTCATACCCATCTTTCTATCTCGGATTAGCAACAAGACTGGGATTGCCCAAAGAAGGTACCATCCATAAAACACAGGCCTAGTGATAGTTGAAATCAACAACACTGTAAAACTTATCATTAGGAGAACTGATTCAGTGGAGGGAGTATAGGTTCTTTTCTTCAGTATTCCTCGAAATGAGTAGAACAGGATTAGAAGTCCAGTACTTACGGTCGCAATGCCGCGTACAATTCCTACATCTACCGGATACCTCCAATATACCGCCTTGGCAAAAGGAAGTAAGGGGTACAGTCCAGCACTAACACCCATCACAAGAAGAACCGAACCTAATACTAGAGAGCCCCAATGATAGGAACTGGAATTTGATTTGTCATCATTTTGATATGTTAGCCGAATCATAATAATTATGCCTAGAAAAATGCCAGTCACAGCAAATGCGGTTACGAGGATTCGGTCCTGAGATAATCCAAATAATGAATTTAATAATGTGAAAAAGAATCCTTGAGTTGATGATGTGGTACTATCAGGAGTTTGTGTATTCGAACCAAGGGAGAGAAGTAGGAATGGTAGAAATGTTATTACAGCTGAAAGAATTGTTGCGAGTGTGAATTGAAAACGCTCTTTCCATTTTGGCACATAGAATAATCCAACAGGAAACAAAAGAATAGGATAGAACTTAGTTGCTGCGGCTAATCCAAGAAAAACACCTGATAGACGATATCTCGACCCGAGTATCATGTACAGACTAAGAAGAAGTAGCAGACTAACCAAAGGTTCAAAGTGTCCATTCCAACCCGATTCAATGACCGAGATTGGCAAAAGTGCATACGCAAAAGATCCCAATGTTGCATATCTCTTATCCGTGCGATGTGCGGCGATTTTCCAAATCATCAATACAATACCGATATCCAGAATACTAGCTAGAATCCTGAATGAATCAACGGTGGGTGCGAGCACGCCAACTGCATATATGAAATAGGCAAACAAAGGTGGGTAAGGAAAGTAGAATTCGAAATACGGAAGATTTCCAGATAGCATATATTTACCGAAATCAAGGTACCAAAGGGAATCCAAGGAGATATAGGTATCCAGATTGAGAAAAACAAATCGGATTCCTATTGTCAGTAGGATAAGTGCTGCTAATCCAAGGGGATGACGAATCAATGGTTCACCTGATTCACGTTGCATCTTCAACACAACGGTCAGACTAAAGATATAGATTGCAATCCAAACATATACTACAATGAAAAAAGGATACATCTGACTCCCGACAGAACGCAGAATAAAAGCCATAATGAAATTCAAGAAAAGCGAAAGAATAAGGATGACATGGAGGAAACTTGGCATTCCTTCAACACCCAATCTTTTGAGTCTCAAGATATCTCCCTCTCATTTTCTTCGTAGGAACAACCTGAGGACAAGTTCCAAGAACAAGAATATTGTTCCACCAGCAAGTTTACTCTTTCCTTTTGTACGATCCCTGAAGATGATGGGGACTTCTGCAACACGGAGATAACGATTCTTCACAATCATTTCAAGAAGGAACTTATAGTCAGCATGTTCTATTCCTTTTGAGAGAAGTGCAGAGCTCCTGCATGCAACAAATCCAGTCATAGGATCTTTCACTTTTACAGAGAGCAAGATCCTAGCTAATAGCGTCGCCACTTTACTAACTAGAACGCGTTTCACGGGCCAGCCTTTGGTTGCTCCTCCTGGTACATATCTGGAGCCAATTGCCAAGTCATACCCTGCATCCAGCTTCTCAAACAGCAAAGGCAAGTATCTCGGATCGTGAGATAGATCTGCATCCATGACTGCAACATATCCATCCTTCACATCAGCTGCACCCCTCCTAACTGCACTACTCAAACCTCTCTCCTTTGTACGAACGATGAGTTTTACACCAGGATGTTTTGCTCCAAGATTCGTCACAACTTTCTGTGTGCCATCGGTGCTAGCATCATCGACAACTATCACATGTGTTCCTTCGTCTAAAGAAGAATATATACCTGATATCAATCTGCCAATGTTTTGCTCCTCGTTAAGGGTAGGAATAATGACTGTTTGCAAAGTGGATTCCTCATATGATAGTTACATTGTGGATGCATTATTCATTATGAATTTACTGGCAATTTAATCGAGGATGGTACTCCTATGTTCTATGTCATTGCCTTCCTAGCTTGCTCGATACCCTTGAGGTCATTGACAGGAATCCATGTATTGGAAGGTATGTTAATCGCAAACAATCGCCCTTCTTTTGCAAGGATTGGACAAATGACATTCTCAAATGATGATTCGACCTCCAAAGAAACATATCTCTTGAAATAATCAAACACTTCAGGCGCAAAAATAGTGATTCCAGTATGAGCGGGGATTGCGATCAAAGGATATTTTGTCACATCAAGAACTTTCCCCTTTCTGATAATCATTCCTGAATATTGAAAGGGAGTTTCTGGTACAACAACGAAAGTACCTATGCAACCATTCTTCTGAGCCCTTAGATAGCCTTCAACAAAAATCTCGCCATAGGGTCTACTGGTGCCAATAATCATGTCATCAGGATTATGAATGATACTAGCCTTGTTTTCGTCAATGGTACCATTATTCAAGGCGTGTAAAATTGCACCTGCATTTCCGACCTTTCGACCATCAGGATCCATCGAGTATTTTACCTCAACCCCCCATCGAGATCCATCTCCTAGATGTTTCTCTACCTTCTCAGCTAGGAATCCCGTAAGCACGGCGAATTTCTTGATACCAATCTCTGCATAGTTACGAACAGTCCTCTCAATCATACTTTCCTTCCCATCGACCGAGATCATCACCTTGTTTATGCCCTCGCTCTGAGTTTCAGCCCTAATTCGTGTCCCTTTTCCTCCTGCGGGTATCACAACCTGCATCCGAGGTGTCATCTGTTTGATGTCGTCAGTCGTGACAACAGTTGTAGTATCCTCAGTATTCACGCGTGATTTGAATTCAGCCATGATTGAGTCAAGAGTGTCTGTCATAAAATCCTCGCACCGTCCTCTGTCCTTGTCGTTCAAAAGAGTTTCCATACCATTAGTGTCTATTCAGAGATAGAAGCCCTGTAGTAGTTCCTGATGAATAAATAACATAGTGCTATCGAGAGAAGAGCTAGACCAAGAAGAGGATATATCGGGTAGTCAGGCCATAGTAGGTGAAATGAAAATGGGATTCTCAAGGGAAATAATAGGTATAGACCAAGCTCTTCCCAAGGATACATTATCATATCAAGAAGAAGGTGTGCCTGCGTTCCAACAAGGAGGTACATGAAACGATACTTTCGAGTGAGAAACGCCTCATCAAACAAGCTAGCTGCTGCATACGAGAGCAAGATAGCTCCTAGAACCGAGTGGAATGCCATAGTCAAACCTATGTTTCCATATCCAACAAAATCGAGTAGCCAAGTAAGTGGACGTTCAATATCAATCAATATTGAGCCCAGAATAATCATAATGGATGACTCATCCTTAATTGAACCTCTCACAAAAAGGGCTAGGGCTGCACCTATGAAGATATGAGTCAGAATATCAGGCATTGGAGTTATCCCTCCTCAGAAAGCACATTCCTGATCTGCTAAAACGATACATTCGGAAAAAGAGCACTATGAAAAGAAGAACTCCAGGAATCGACCATCTCAAGGAAACCAATGAGTCATTCACTTTGAGTTCTGTGACAAGAATATATCCTTTGGTGACTATCCAAGAAACGCCTCTAACAACGACTGAATCGCCCTGATGAAGTTGTTGTATCTCAAATGAGCATACCAGATGAGTGCCTTCATTCGAGATGTAGTAGAGGTGTGATTCATTCTCTTGAATGAGTGAGGCTATTTTCATGCGAATCGTAACACGGGCCCCTTCAAACATATCAGGATGGCCAGCAAGATAGCACTCATCAATCTCTTGAAAGCTTGTAATGCCTGGAGTGAGTATAGGCATGTTATAGAATAGTATTCCAGCACATATCAGCAGCAATACAGGAAGAGAAGCCTCAACTATATGCCTATGATTCAATTGAACTCACCGTGACTCCTGTGAGAACATGTGCTTATTGCTTTTCCATCTGATCAGCCATGGATGCCATCTCTTCAAAGAGTGCAAGGGTCTTCTTGGCTTCCTCGGGATTCAGTTTTTCTATAGCATAGCCAGTATGGACGATAACATATTCGTCAACAACCAGGTCAGGTAATAGTGAAACACACACTCTTCGCTTAACGCCACCAAAATCGACTTCTGCGAATTCACCATCAATTGAAAGCACTAGACCAGGCACCGCTAGACACATGAGTGTTCACATGATTTCTCGTTCCTAATACTCTTTTAATCTTGTGACATGTTCATACGAGTAGATACTAACTAACAGTCCGCCAATAGATGCCCAATTCATCAGCCCTCTCGAAGGCTAAGCGCATTTCCTCATTACTTACCCGTCTGGATATGTCTCTATAATCATCGGGATTTCGTCTGACTCTATGCTCAGGTCGATACTGAGCCATGATGTTGACCATGCAATTCGGTAGGTTCTCCGACACCCATTCAAGAATCGGAAAGGTGCAGCAAACCGTATGGTTAGGAAGTACGAGATGACGGATGATCACTTCACCATTCTGATATGCGATCAAGTGGTTCCTTGACACGATATCGAAGTACCTCTCGACTCCCGACAATCGCTTGGCGCACTCGTTGTTGCCATACTTGAAGTCTGGGAGCCATACATCCATTAGGTCAGCGATAAGAGCCATTGCCTCGGAAGAACCATACATACTCGAGTTCCATAGCTGGGTGATATTCGAGGTCTGGTATGTGAGGGAGCCAATGATGTTGTGAGTGTTTGGTACCGGATCCCCGCCCACGTAGTTGATGTTCAAAGCTCCATCCTGGCTAAGTCGTTCAGCGAGCAGGGCAAGTTCCTGTTCACTTATCACTCGTCCAGAGTTCGGGTTCGTAGAGATATCCTCATTCTGACAGAAGGCACAGGCTAAGCAGCAGGAGGAGAAGAAGATGGTCCCACTGGGAACGAGAGGCGGCTCCTCACCTGTGTGAAGAAAAGCTGATGACACGCGGGACTCTTCACCAAGCTTGCACCATCCCCTTTGTCCAGCAGTCCTATCAGAGCCGCATCGTCTCTCACATAGATGACAGTCCTTGATGATGCGTCGAGCAAGCTCCACCTTCAGATCCAAGAAGCTCCTCTGAAGCTCATCAGGCTCTTGACGCTGCGCACCAGAGTCGATGTGCTTGACATATGCAATGAACTTGTGGTGCAACTCAGAATGTGCGGCCCACAGGAACTGGTCGGATTCATCTAATCGCGTGTCACACGGAAGGTCTTTAGCTAGGAGATACTTTGCCCATCGTTTTCCATCGATGACATCACGGTATCTTGAGAGGCGCCTGACGGTCTCAGGGTCTTTCCAAGCCTTGATGGCATCAGGTCGTAGCATCTTCCACATGACAACGGAATCTAGTCCTCAAGATGTTAAAAGCTCTATGAAGCTCAAAGGAGGTAGTAGGTGTTCGCATTCTTGATGAGGTAGTGTATCGTAGCCATAAGAACCGCGACTCTCCTAGAGAGCCATCTATGATAGTAACGAAGGTTTGATGTGATGATGGAATCGTCCAGTGAAAGACCTTCTTGCGTGGAAGGAGCGAAGAAGATTGGTACCCCCTTTTGGACAAGATCCTTCGTCAAGAACCACTCTCGATACTCTGCAGCAGTCTCTGTATTCCGGTCGGGTCGCTGAAAGTTGTCAAGCGATCCCCAGTTAAGGGCCAGTACGCCATCAATGTCATCGAATGCATTTGCAAACTCGGTCGTATGCTCTATGATCGTCCCCTTCTCCGTCGCCAGAGCATCCGCTTCACGGCGGACTCGGTTCAGGAGGGAGAAGCTCGAAGGTGAAACGACATTAATGTTCGCCCCAAGCAATGGGAGCATCATGAGAAGGGAGTGAGGGATGTTGGGGGAGGTAAAACGGGTCCCAAAGACCCAAGAGATGGCTATCCTCTTTCCCCTCAGAGAGGGCATGGCACGCTGTAGACCGAGTATCTCTCCGAGAGCACCTTGTGATGAGTATACATCATCCGAATAATTGAGAAACGACCTTGCTGGGTCATTAGCGTGATCCTCAACCAGTCGTCTACCATTCCCGAAACTCTCAATGTCATGGAATGAAGTGAGGACCATATCCACAGTATCCTCAGCGATGAGAATCTGATGGTCTAACTCCGTCCTACTATATACGCCGTCCAAGAATGATGATAGATCGATTCGCGGAATTCCCATTCGGGCAAGAGCCGCTTTGATTGTTAGAATATCATCATGGATTGCATTCCTAAAGAGAGTTCCAATGACTCTTGGCATCTCAAGGTTCTTTGTGTCAAGTTGCCAAGTATCAACTACAGAGCTTGCAGTCCGGAGTATGGAATTGACTACTTCGAATGTATAGTGATTCATTTCAGTGGAACTCATCGGTCGTCATTCTTACGATACAGTGCTCGCTCATTAGCCTTCTGGGAGTTCCAGATTATTAGAAATGTAGCAAACCATATCAAGGCATTGTCTTGATTTGGATACAGGAGTTGCGCCAATATGCCAGTAAACCCGATCGATTATGGTAGATACGGACATCTTGAGATGGTCACACTCTTTGAAGAAGAGTTCCGGCATAGCCTCTGGCTGCGTGTAGAGAGCACAGTCGCCAAGGTTCAAGCAGACCTAGAGATGATACCAAAAGAAGCGGCTCAGGATATTCAGGATACCGCCACTCCTTCAAAGGTCACCTTGGCAAGAACAATGGAAATCGAGAACCGCACACGACACGATGTCGCAGCCCTGTTCGAAGCTATCGCAGAGAAGTGCGAGGGTGTAGGGTCTCGATGGGTCCACTTCGGACTTACAAGCAATGATGTAAAGGATACAGCTTTGGGTATGCAGTTGAAAGCCGCGTATGACGTGCTGATACCCCAAGTGGATCTATTATGCAAAGCGCTAGCTGCTAGGGCACAAGAAACGAAGGACTTACTTGCGATAGGAAGGTCCCACGGGCAGCATGCGGTGCCCATAACCTATGGCCTTCGGTTCAGCGTGTGGCTTGATGAGATACTGAGACATCGAGCCCGATTGATAACTGCTAGGCAGAACGTATCAATTGGCAAGATCGCGGGAGCGACGGGTAGCCATGCTGCTCTTGGTCCTATTGGACTTAAACTCCAGCAGCAGGTAATGGAACACCTGGGACTTGATACGCCGATTGCCACAACACAGATCATTCAGAGGGACAGGCATGCTGAAGCGATTCTGGGATTAGCGAACCTAGTGGCTTCCCTTGATAAATTCGCCACAGACCTACGAGCTTTACAGAGGACTGAGATTGGAGAAACTTTCGAGCCCTTTGCACGCGGAAAGCAGGTTGGCTCCTCCGCGATGCCACACAAGAGGAATCCTGTGACATGTGAGAAGATCTCAGGGCTGGCACGATTCGTTCGAAGCCTTGCAGCACCAGCTCTTGAGAATGTGATTAGCTGGGAAGAACGAGACATATCTCACTCGTCTACGGAACGATTCATCCTGCCACAGGCGTTCATACTATCAGACTACCTGATTCGTGAGATGACAAGAGTGATCGAGGGGCTTGAGATCGATAGAGAGGCTGTGAACAGGAACCTCGAAGGATCGAACGAATCTACCCTGAGTGAGTACATTCTCACGCAGCTCACGAAAGCAGGGATGGAGCGTCCGAAGGCTCATGAGATCCTTCGTAATCTGAACATTCGCGCCCGGGACCAAAACGTAACCCTGTTTAGTATCATTCAGACAGATGAGGAAACCGCAAAGGTTTTCGCGAAGGCTGAAGTGGATGTAGAGAAATACTACGAGTCCATCAGGGAAACATCTCGAAGCATTGTCGAAGCGGCAGTGCGAAAGTACAATGAAGCAGTCGACACGACAGAGTAAAATGCACATAGACATCCGGAGAAGTGACAGAAATGAAGAAACTACTTGTGACCCTCACCGTGGCTGAAAGCAAGCGTTTGATTGCGAAAGGTCTGCTTGCTCTTGATGAAGTCCAGACTGCCCTTGATGAGGGCTATCTCTGTATAACCCTAGGAACTACATCATCCTATCTGGTTGAAGAGATTCTGGGCGAGTATGACAAGACCAAACATGTCGCGGGTCTAACCGTGAAGGAAGGTATGTCGGTTCTCGCTAAGGATAAGCGTGCGTTCGATGCCATCTTCTACAAAGGTCAGTATCTGGAAGGCAAGAAGGTCATAGATGTCATTGAGGAACTCGGCCCGAACGATGTTATCATAAAGAGTGCCAATGCCCTAGATTCTGGAATGGTACCACTGGTGATGCTCGCCAGTGAAACTGGAGGGACTGTAGGCTCCTTCTTGGGAGCTGCTGCATCGAAGAACATCACGGTCATCATGCCAGCCGGTCTTGAGAAGTGCATCCCCGCGAGCTATGAGGATATCGCAGGAAGATTTGGAAAGGATGACTGGGACTATAGCATTGGCATACCCGTGGGCATCATTGCAGTGCCTGAAGGAATTCCTTTCACAGAGATAGAGGCACTTGAGATCCTATTCGGTGTCGAAGTCATCCCATTTGGAGCAGGCGGAGTCAATGGAGCTGAAGGTGCCGTCACGCTCTTCATTGAAGGAGATGATGAAGATATAGAAATTGTGTACGATTTTCTCAAGGACATCAAGGGCGAACCTCCGTTCCCCGAAATCAAGGACATCGTGAAGGACTTTTGGTAGGAAGTGAAGAGCTATGATTGATGGCCCAGTGATACAGACAAAGGGATTGACCAAGATATTCGAGAAGGGCAAGAAGCGAGAGGTCATCGCACTGGACTCGGTTGACTTGGAGATAGAACGAGGAGAGGTCTTTGGATTGCTCGGACCGAATGGTGCTGGCAAGACTACCCTCATCCGATTGCTCGTCGGATTGCTTACTCCAACAAAAGGTACTGCGATGGTACTCGGAAAGGACGTCACCAAGGATACGAACTATATCCGCGAGCGGGTAGCGCTGCTCCCGCAAGAAGCGGGTATCTATGAGAGACTAACTGCACGTGAGAACCTCATCTACTATGGAGGATTCTATGGCATTCCAAAGGAGGACCTAAACGAACGAGCTGATAGGTTACTCGACTTGGTTGGATTGCGGGAGAAGGAGGACTTCCAAGTTAAGGGATTCAGCGGGGGGATGAAACGGAAAGTCCTGGTTGCTCGTGCTCTGATCATAGAGCCTGAGATAGTGTTCTTGGACGAGCCCACTACAGGGATTGATACTCTGGGGGCACGAATCGTACGGAACATGTTGAAGAAGCTGAGCGCTGAAGAGAAGCGAACTATTATTCTAACTACTCATGACCTCAATGAAGTCTCTGAACTTTGTGATAGAGTAGGCATACTCAACAACGGGAAGCTTGCTGCCATTGGAAAACCTCAACACCTAGAGGAGAAGTTCAAGGCTGCAAACTTAGAAGATGTGTTCACTGGATTAGTGACTGGTGAAGGAGTCTACGGAGAGTGATTTGATGCAACGACTAAAACTAAGCAATAAGACCTATTGGATGCTCAAGAAAGAAATCAAAGAAGTATTGCGATCCCGATGGCTCCTCGTAGGATTCATCATAAGTCCTCTCTTTGCATGGGTCTTTGAAGGCTTTTTCCTATCCTTCATTGTGACACAGTCAGTCGAAGAACCAGAGTTGGTCTATTTCACTAATGATGACACTGGAGTCTGGGGGAAGAACCTCATGCGCAATATCACTGGAGTGCAAGAGGACCTGATGATCAGCGATTTGATCAATGTGACCAAACAAGAAGGAGAAGAATTGGTCGCCAACAAAACACTAACCGTATGGCTGTATATACCTGCAAACTTTACTCGGGAACTACAAGATACCACTCAATCAACATTAGTGATATGGTATAATTCCGCCAATATACGAGCATCATCAGCGTATGCGCGACTCAATGCCTATGCCAACATGATCGTTGACGAGGAGGTCGTGATTAGAGATCTCACAGTGATCCCTCAAACCATAGCGCCAGAGGCGAACTTTGGGCATCAGCTTGCGATCTTCTTGGTTATGATTACATCCGTCCTCGCACCTTCTCCCTATGTAAGTAAGTCGTTCGCAGGAGAACGAGAGCGGAATACCCTTGAGGCGCTTCTGGTAGTGCCGATGAGCAGAATCAAGATACTAGGGGCAAAAGTGTTCGCGGGAATCCTGCTTACCATGATATACTCCGTATTCACCGTTGTGGGAATCCTCTTCTATAACTGGTGGATTATCTTCAGAGCTGCACCGCTACCACCAGGATTCGCAGAATACTACGTCAGTCTGTATATAGTGAATACTGAAACAATTCCTCTGATATTCTTCTGCCAATTCCTAGTCCTACTCTGTGCAATTGGCATTGGAATCACTATATCGACCTTGACAAAGGATCAAGCGAGCTCAGAGTCAGTGAATAATCTCGTACTGCTCGTGCCCACCTTTGTTGTGGGGATACTTGGATTCACAGGAAGTATTCTTCAATACGGGGGATTGTTTGGGATTTTCGTATTGGCAATTCCCTTTAGTCATGCGATAATCATCCTAACAGGCGTGCTCTCTGGAGTGGCATCGCCACTCAGCATCTTAGGGAATGTGCTCTATTTGGTATCGTTCACCATCATCTTCTTGGTCATCGGTGCCAAGCTCTTCGAACGTGAGGCAATTATATCCTGAAACCGAATGGCTCAGTAAATGGGCCATTTTGGTTCTATTTTTACTCCGGATCGCTCAAGTAGTTTCTCACTATGCGCGAGAGCCTTTGTGCGAACCTTCTCCTCATCAAGGGTTAGGAGATTCTTCCCGCGCATCAGAATCCTACCATTCACAATAGTGGTATCGACATAGTATCCACTTCCTGCATAGACGATATTCGATACAGGATTCGAATTGGGAGTAAGACCGATTGATGACACATCGATGATGATCACATCAGCTTTCTTGCCTACCTCAAGGGACCCAATGTGCTCCTTCAGACCTATCGCACTAGCGCCGCCCAATGTTGCCATCTCGATTACTTGCTCTGCGCTTGCAGCAAGCGGATCATTCACTACGGACTTGTGAACCAACGCAGCCTGCCGCATCTCTCTAATCATGTCGTATGTGTTGTTGCTCGGGCCTCCATCACAGCCCAGTGACACGGACACGCTTCTCTTCAGCATCTGGGGAATCTTGGCGAAGCCAGAGGCTAGCTTGGCGTTGCTGGATGGACAGTGAGAGATGTTACTCCCTGATTCAGCGAGCACTTCCAGTTCGGCATCCTCGAAGTGGATACCATGAGCAAAGACCATGTCAGATCCTAAAAGGTCCATATCCTTTGCGAAGCTTGTGAGGTTAGGATAGCCATGATCCTTAACATAACGGACATCGTCAACAACTTCACCAAGATGCATGGTCATACCTGTCTGCTTCTCCCGAGTTAGCCTAGCAACGTCTTTGAATAGGTCATGACTGACACCACCAAGGGATCTCAATCCATACCAGACTTGCAGTCTTCCCTCTGCACCACCGTGCCACTTCCGATACATCTCATCGGTCTCTCGAAGGCATTCATCTGCATTTTCCACCATCCCAGGGTACATGATATCAGGATTGTCTGCATAGCCAGTCGAATCCATCACTATCTTTGATAGAGCTGCACGCAGACCCACTTCTTTGACGCTCTCTGCGATTTGATCAAAGCCATAGCGACTGTGGATCATGCACTCAATGAAGGATGTCGTACCAGTACGGATCATCTCAGCCATACAGAGCTCGGCAGATACTCTGCCATCCATTCCTTGGAAATTGCCTTGCAGGACCCATACATAGTCCTTCAACCAATTAACAAGAGACACATCATCGGCACATCCTCTAATTAGGGCTTGAGCAAGATGAACATGAGTATCAATGAGTCCAGGCATCACAATGCCCTTCTTTGCATCAATGGTTTCATCTGCCTTGTAGGTAGATAGCTTCTCCGTCTTTCCTATCGCAGTGATTTGGTCCCCTTCAATGAAGATGGCACCATCTCTAATTATCTCTCTTCTTGGATTCAGTGTCAAAACATACCCGTTCGTGATAAGGATGCTATCTGTCGATGTCAAGGTATAACCTCCGATGACGGAAATCCCAAGGGTACCTCTTTCATCATAACGGTTTTGGTCTTATTCCATGAGGTCGAAAGTGATAGTGACCTCAAGCCCCTTCTCAGGTTCGCCATGCACACGATCGCCGACCGCTAGATGAGCCTCATACTTCGTCGCTAATCGACGGACGAGATGAATTCCAACACCACTCGACCTACGGGTGGGGTCGAACAATCGAGATTTCTGCTTGTGGTCGAGACCAGGACCATTATCTGCGAACTTGAGGGTGAAATAGTTCGGTCCCTTACGCCCTGCAATCCAGAGTCGCTTATCCTTGCTTGGATTGTGCTTCACCGAGTTCTCCATGAGATTCCAGAAGAGGTGACCAAGAGCTGCATTCGCGCGAACGATGACCTCATCCGGGATACCCTCGACCTCAGGTGTGATGCCATACTGACCTGAGAATAATCGTATCTGAGTCCTCAGGACGTAGGCTAGGTCGGTCTGCAGAAGAGGTTCGTTCTTGGATTCCTCAGCGCGACGAATATTGCCTATGAGCTCTATGCACCGACTCGCTCCGTCGAGGACATACCTCCGAGCGTTCTCAATCTCTGAAGGAGTGGATTCCTTATCAAGGAGGTCTGCTCCAGCCAGTATCAATTGGAGCTGATTACCTATGTCATGGAGAAGTAGATCAAGTAGGAATCGTGCTTCAGCCTCTGCACGTTTCAGGTCAGATACGTCCGTAAAGACAGCAAAGCTACCTTGATAGTTCTCAGCAGCGTTCAACCAAGGTGCGGCATGCACAATTGTCGGCACCAATTCGCCAGATTTGTGTAGGAGATTGACCTCGTAATGCTCATGTCGGCCTTCTCTTCGTTCCCTAACTTTCTCCTCGATATCCTTGTGAGTCCAACCATGTACCCAGAGTGTTATTGGTTGCCCAATAAGGTCACTGGGAGAATCATATCCTAGCATATCGCAGAGTGCTTGATTTGCGAGTCTGCAGATTCCTTTCTCATCGTCAACACAAAGTCCAGAGTCCATTGTTTCGATGAGTGTTCTGTGTTTGTGCTCTGACTCCACCAAGGCGCTCTTCTGTTCGAGGTCCTCAGTGATATCTAGGACTTGAGCGACTGATTTGATGGCACCATCATCGCTTTTCATCGTGCTTACACTAATCATAAGGTCAATGACTGAACCATCTTTGTGAATTCCTTGGCAATTATAGACAGAAGGCACTTCCTCTCCGCGTTGGCGTTTCATATAGTTGCTAGTGACTAGGTCAATGGAGTCTGGATGAAGCAATTCTCGAAAGTCTTTTCCCAGTACCTCTCCTCGAGTTCTGCCAACTATCTCACAGAGCATATCATTCGTATATTCAATAGTGAATTTGGTATCAACAATAATAATACCAAGGAACTTCGAATGGTCAAGGATAATCTGAAAGAGACCATCCTGCTGCCGTAGCTTTTCTTCGACTGCGTTTCTGCGCGTCATGTCAGTGGAGAACACAACAAAGCCCACTGGCTGTCGATTGTGCGTGATAAGATGCGCGGATGTTTCCGTAGAAACCTCGGCGCCATCCTTCCGTTTGACGCGTAGACCCATTGGGCTTGGTTTTACTCCTTCAGCTAGTCTCTTTAGTCCCTCTGCCACGGTCCGTACCTGAGGTGTGGAAACAAGATCTTTGACAGAGAGGTCCTCAGTGATGTCCGCTTGTGTCATTCCAAGGGTATCTAACGCTTGTTGGTTCATGTATAGTATTCTAAGATTGAGATCGACTTCAGTGATTGCGATGGGAATGTTGTCAGCTATCGCTCTGAAGTGCTCTCGGTCAAGCTCATCTAATGAGGGTGCGTGTTTGTCTTTCATGGGGATGCCAACAGCAAGTTTCTTCCTAAATTCGTAAAGCCCTATTTCCTCTTGAATCGGACATATTCAACCTATAATACTTTGGTGTTGTAAATCCATTGGGACAACATCTTAAAGTGGGATTAGTACTCGTACTTTCGAACGGATGAATATCTGGAAGGTGCTATACTTTGGGACATATCCTCTCCATCGACCATGAGAAATGTACTGGATGTAGAAATTGTGAGCTTGCTTGTTCAGTTGCACACTACAAGGAGTTCAACCCAGCGCGATCCCGAATTCAGGTGATTAAGCAGGAGCATGCCAATCTTATCTCCCCAATGGTATGTCTACAGTGTGAGCTACCTCTTTGCAGAGATGCATGTCCAACTGGGGCAGTGACAGAGAATGAGCACGGGGTCCTTTATGTGGATTCTGAGGTGTGTATCGGATGCATGAGTTGCGTGACTGCATGTATCTACGGAGGGATTACTATAGATCCCAACACCAAGAAAGCAATCAAGTGCGACCTATGTTGGGGAAAACCGGCATGTGTCAATGCATGCGAGTATGAAGCGATAATCTACATGCCGCGAGAGGAAGGGTTGAGTACGAGGTTTGTAGGGTCCAAGCTCAGTCGAGTTGCGGCAGGTATAGCAAGGGAGGGTGAATGAAATGACATTTCCATACAAGGGATATGCTGGATATTATCTTGATATTGATTTGACAAAAGGGAAGATTCA
>JBHLQH010000029.1:0-45947 GCA_048884965.1 Candidatus Thorarchaeota archaeon
ACAAATAATGACCCCCTGACAACTGGAAAAATCGCACTGGCACATCTCAAAGAATTTCCCGACTACTATGATAGATTGGACAAGCTTGAGGAAGAAGCGAAAGCATATTGGAATAGCCAGTAGTTGAGCTAAGTAGATACAAGTTCAGATACTGTTTGGAAAATCATTGTGTTTCATTTTGCTTCTCAAAGGGCATTTGCTGCATAAGAAGAAAGTAGATCCCTAGAAACCTCTCCCAACATACCTAGGTCCTCAGAGAGAATGAATAGTACTACATGGATCTCTTCTAAGGTGCAGATCTTGCTTGCATCATTCATAAGAAAGTGAAGATATCGTCGTAATCTCTCTTCAATCACATCTCTAGCGGTGATATTCTGCATCTTATCTGGGTCAAATGTCGCAATGGTCCCACCATGGCTTGCTATTCTGCTCAAGTTCTCAAGGGTTCTTGGAGTATCTATTATCTGTGCCAAACGAGGGTCTTGGGAGTCGATGAGTCTTCTATAAAGTGCGATATCCCTCCATTTTCCGGTCCAATTCATCTGGACTCTTGTTCTCTCGGCATATGTATGTGGTCTATCTCGACGAGCTTCTCCCAGAAAGAAGAATATTACCATCAGCAATCCTATCTCATCTGGTAGAATCAGCACCGCAAGAAAGAAACCGGATAGGAGCCACAGAAACATGTAAGTCATACCCCAGACGAACCGATTTCGCAAGAAGAAACGAAAGGAGAGAGTGGTTTCGGATGGCCTCTTGTAGGTGCTTCTCATCTGTTTCGCTCCAGACGTCAATCTGCGTATCATCAGCTCGGAGGTCAATAGACATAGAAAGAACGCTCCAGCTTGAACCACTATATCAATGGATACCTGCATCAATTACCGACATCCCCACTAGCAACTACAAGTACTAGTCAATATATCTTTCTTCAAATCACCAACCCATTTGTCGTCGTTTCGACATGGCATCTGCATATTCTTGGGATTCGCCGTCAAAATACATATTCTCTTCAACGATAGCATGATGTATCTTGTCAGAGATACTCTCCCTTTCGACCTTGTACGAAGGATGAGTTGCATGTTCCGTTCTTCTATCCCGACTTAGATAGACGGATAGGAGGATTACCCCGCCAAATAGAGCAAACAGATAGATACCTAGCATTTCGGCCCTCTCTGGATAGGATACCACTTGAAACCTTATGGTCTTTTGCACCGACTTACAGCTATTCTGCTCCTACCCAATCGGAAGAGAGCCTAAGTCCACAAACAGCATCGACACCATGTGTATATTGCTTGTCAGAATCAAGATATGTCTGAATCTTCTCGATAAAGACTCTCAAGGTACTTGGATTGATATTGATGTTCACCACGAAGTCTTCGAGGATGAAGGGCTCGTTGTCCATAGCATCAAAGCCAAGTCGCACTACGAGTTGGTCCAGCCATCGAATGGTCACTCCATTCTCCTTGCCAAAGGATACAGGATCGAAATCCGAAGGCGGGTTACATTTGTATATTCTTGTTCCCTTGCCATAGGTCTGAAAGACATCTAGGAGGCCTTGAAGACTGTCCTTGATGATTCCTAATGCTTCGTCAGTCCCAATAATGTATACCTGCTCCCTCCATTTTCCACTCTGCTCATCCTTAATGAGCCAGATTTGGAAATTCAGGTTCTCAAACATCTTTTGATCGCGAATAGAACTCATCACCATTTCTCCTAGATGCTTTGGCTTTCGTTACAAGTATAAAAGCATCTTAAGGTCTTTCTTATCCTCTATCGGTCTTCAATCTTCTCAATCTTGAAGACCACTGGGTTCACTCCATCACCGCATGGCTGATAGGTAGCACCATGTGATGGGAACTCATAATCGCCTCCATGATGATAGACCAGTATTGTAGCATAGAGATCATGCCAAGCGCGCTCACAGAACCCTTCTGGAATCTGATACTGATTTGTCACAATGAACTCCTCGCCTTCTTCATGGTCGCACGGAATGAATGGTTTGCCATTTCTTGTCATTCCGTGATCTGGTCCAAAGACATCCTCTGGACTGAATTTTTTTACGACTGTGATTCTCAGACTTGCTTTCAAGCTATAGTCACCTCGAAATAGTGACTTTGAATCTAATCTTCGCTTTTTGCTAGTTCTGCACAACGCAAAGAATGTCCTAATCCTCTAGCACGAATTGGTACAGAATCTCAATCTCTCTATCTACATCTTCTCAATCTTGAAGATAACCGGTTTGAGTCCATCCCCACAAGGCTGGTACGTGATACCCGGCTCAGGATACTCATAGTCTCCTCCAAAGAAGTAGATCATCAATGTGCCATAGAGATCCTGCCAAGCTCTGCCACAGAGTCCTTCGGGCTTGTTGAGATGATGATCAACGATGAACTCTTCCCCCTCTTTATGTCCGCAAGGCGGAATCGGCTCCCCATTCCAAGTCATGTCGTGATTAGGTCCAAACACGTCCTCAGGAGTGAACTTCTTGAAAACGGTAACTCTTACATTTGAGCTCATTGCTATCATTTCCATCATACAGATGGAGTCATCAATCCAATCTTGGTTTTAGCCGTTTTCCACTCAGCAATATTATAGCCCTTACTCACGCAGGAGTCCGTTATCCCTCAGAAGACACTCGGTGTCGACGCACGCATCTCGACGTAGAGCAGCGTTTCTTCTCAGATCTCCAAGCGCATCTATGACAAGATATCCGCCTACCAAGGATAGGCCGATGATTCCCAAGACCAATCCTACAATAAAGCTCAGTACTTGATCGACCATATAGTACTCGGATGTTGCGATGAGAATGGTCAACAATGACATTGGGATGGTGAGTATACCGATACCAGTTCGCAATTCAGCTAAATGTGTTCTCTTCTCTGCTTCAATAGTCCGTATCACCGCAAGCGTAGTCGATAGGTCTCCGGCAGACTTTGAAGCTTCGGCAATCTTGATTAGTCCTTCATCCGACAAATTGTTCACCAGCTAGAACTCATCTAGAAGCGAGTCCTTTGGCTCCCCTTTTCTCTTTTTCTTTGACATAAGCCGTCTTGCTTCCTCAGGACCAACTAAGTCTGTCAAGTGATCAAAGGCTTCCGCATCATCTCGATCCAGCCATCTCTCTATCTGCTTGTATACCTCTGGTGACAGATCCTTTGCGAGTTTCTTCTTCCTTTCTTTCTTACTTAGGTCAAAATCATCTGGTCCGAGGAGGCTCATGAGGGCTCACCAAGTACCCATTCCATCTCAGAGGTTATGACCTTTCCCATTAGTGAGAAATATCAAAAGGAGGTTAGTCCACTCCTTTCAAGAGGAATCACATATGGCCGCTCAAGACCCTCACCATCTGCCTTGGTGGAAGAAGACCACTGTCTACCAAATCTACCCTAGAAGCTTCAAGGATAGTACGAACAACGGCATTGGTGATATTCCTGGTATCATCTCCAAGTTGGACTACTTACACGACCTAGGAATCGAAACGATCTGGTTCTCACCTTTCTTTGCTAGCCCTCAAGCTGATCACGGATACGACATCAGTGACTATCGCAGTATAGCTCCAGAGTACGGAACAATGGCTGATTGCGAGCAGCTCATACGAGAGGTCCACGATCATGAGATGTATGTGGTTCTCGATATGGTCTTGAATCACTCCTCAAATCAGCATCCCTGGTTCCTAGAGTCAAGGTCCAGTCGTGATAATCCCAAGAGGGACTGGTACATCTGGCGGGACGGTAAGAAACCTGGTGGCAGGAAGCCACCGAATAACTGGACCTCGATGATTGGAGGATCTGGCTGGCATTATGACAAGCTGACAGATCAATGGTATTGGGCACAATTCCTACCCTTTCAACCTGACCTCAACTATCGCAATCCTGACGTCAAACAAGAGATGTTCGACACAGTTCGCTTCTGGCTGGACAAAGGCGTTGATGGGTTTCGTTTGGATATCATTGATACGGTGTACGAAGATGAGCAATTCAGGGACAATCCGTTCACGTTGCAATACTTCCCGTCCGAGGAAGGCGCGAAGAGATTCTTCCATGACTGTATTCATACTATTCACCACCCTGATAATTTCGAGTTCGTTAAGCAACTTCGGGAGGTAGTGAACGAATTCTCAGACCCTGAACGCTTTCTGGTGGGCGAGGTTGGCGCATCTCTTGATACGCATAAGCGATACTGCGGTGAGGTCACAAATTGTACCAGAACAGATGGACTACATATGACCTTCCAATTCCAAAGTCTCAATGCGGACTTGGATGCACCTACCTTTCGCAATCTAATGTCAGAGTTCGAAAGATGGTTCCCTGATCCCTATATCCCTACGTGGGTCTTCTCGAATCATGACCAAACACGCAGGATTAGCAAACTGGGTGATGATATCGCCAGGGCGAAGCTCAATGTACTCCTTCAATTGACTGGTAGAGGTGTTCCTTTCATCTATATGGGTGAGGAGATTGGAATGCGTAGTCCCAAGATGCCTCTGAAAGGAGCAGAGGATCCTGTTGCCAAGAAGTTTAGCTGGCTTCCGTCGTTCCTTGCTAACTTCTTGACCCGCGATGGAAAAATCTGCCTAAATCGCGATTGTTGCAGGACACCTATTCAGTGGGACCCATCAGATAACGCAGGCTTCTCAAAGAGTGGAGTCCATACTTGGCTTCCTTTGGAGCCTCATTACAGAGAGGTCAATGTCGAGGCACAAGAGAAAGATCCCACATCGATGCTGAACTGCTACAAGGAGCTCCTTACGATTCGAAGAAACCACCCCGCACTACACTCGGGATCTGTCCAATTCAAGGATTTAGGGAAGGAGTACAAGAACTCACTGCTCGCCTATGAGCGGCTGTTCTATAGTCCTGATTTCCAGCAGATTGTACAGGTAGTCGTGAACCTCTCCAATGAGTCATATCAGGTCAAAGGATTCGAGGGAAAGAAGACATTGCTATTCTCTACTATTTCAGATTCCGCGCCTATTGATGGTAGCATCATTCACCTGCACCCCCTAGAAGGAATTATCATGAAAATTCAATGAGATGAACCCTCCGTTATTCTTATAACCGGAGAAGACCGACGAGAGCATCGCATGGGTCGGTGGTCTAGCTTGGCTATGATTCTTGGTTTGGGTTCCTAGCAGCTTAGGTTCCTAGGTCAAGACTCCAAGGGATCCCCGGTTCAAATCCGGGCCGGCCCACCACATTTTTCTTCTTGATGTTCCTAAAGCAACTTCTGCACATTGACTCTGGAACATATCAATCATTCAGAATATTTCTGCTACAACTATAATCAAAGTTTCTTTCCTGGTACAACTACAACTTGACCAAGTAAATCGCCTTTGCTTACATGAGATTTTATCCTTGATTGGAACATAGCGAGATTTGCGGTACGGTCTTCAGTATATTTCTTCATCTCCATGCATCCGATGCAACAAAGATGGCCCATTCCGTTGACCCCATAGAAGGACAGAAAGACAAGTGAGTTTTCAGGTACTTTTATCGGACGAATAGGTACGATTTTGATATCTCCTTCTTCGAATGCGACTCTATCCTCAGCAACAACTGGGGCGATCTCGATTTCAGACCAATCCAGCGACATTTTTGCCTTTTCCATGCCTTCGGTAGCTGTTCTCATTTTATCTAACCCAATTGAAGCTAGTTCAACCGAGCAACTTACAGTATAGATTTTTTCAGCCATTCTCAAACACCTCAATTATTGAATAAGAGTATCATCGGAGGTTCCTAGAGTCCAGTTCTCTATGTTTATTTACATTATGGAATCAACCAAGTAAATAAATTTACACGACATTGCTTTAGTATCATATTGCTCAGTTAACGAGTTACAGGATACAACTTATTGCATCTGACCTCTAGATGAAACAATTACATCCAATTGAGGTCGAATAGGCATTCGGCAATAGTCGTAATGTTTATCATCTATTGTTCGACTAATGCCGACCAGCCATGTCAGTACAATCTTCCGTGAGAGAGCGGCTCGCAAGGCGTATTGCTGGTGAGATTGCTCTATCCGACCAACCTGGTCATATCATGCGAGTGTGGAGAGAGAGATTTAGGCTACCCCAGATCGTTCTGGCTGACTATCTTGGGATAAGTCCCAGTGTAATTAGTGACTATGAATCAGGAAGGAGAAAATCTCCTGGCACATCAACCATACGCCGTTTCGTCATGGCATTGTTATCTCTGGATGAGCGAAATGGAGGTCAAGTGGTTTCAGCGTTCGTACGACTCATGGATGTGAGCCTAGTCGACCTTAACATCGTTCTTGCAATGAGTGATTTTACTATGAGCATGTCCAGTCGGAAGTTCTGCGAGATCCTCAAGTGCACGGTGAAGAGTGGCGAAGAGTACTTGGATAAGGAGATTTATGGGTATACTCTCGTAGATGTGGAACGAGCAGTACGAGAGCTTGACAGTGAGGCATTTTTGAAGTTGTTCGGAGCAACTACCGAACGCTGCCTGATCTTTACTAATGTGAGTACTGGGCGCGCACCGATGATTGCCATCAAGTCACAGGAGTTCAAGCCTACGCTTGTGGTCCTGCATGGTGTGGGAAAGATTGACCGGCTTGCGCTTGAGCTGTCGGAGCAGATGAGAATTCCCCTAGCAGTGAGCAAAGCGGGGTCTATTGATACATTGATTCGAGAGCTTCGTTCAATTGAGCCTGTTTAGTCGAAGATCATCTTTAGGATTGCCATTCTAGTTACTACACCGCTGTATACTTGGTCGAAGTATTTCGCTTGAGGTGTCTTGTCTACAGCTGGGTCGATTTCGTCAACTCTTGGCAGTGGATGCAGTATGATCGCATCATCCTTCATTCGTGCAGCATCTT
Source organism: Candidatus Thorarchaeota archaeon (assembly GCA_048884965.1). Lineage (GTDB taxonomy): Archaea > Asgardarchaeota > Thorarchaeia > Thorarchaeales > Thorarchaeaceae > MP5-2226. The sequence continues at coordinate 6,844 of JBHLQH010000029.1, forward strand.
TCACATCAATGCGGAACTGTCCCTTCACCTTATCGTATTCTCGCTCATCTCCAAAGCGTTCCTTCTGGATTCTTGTTTGATAAACGACATCAACATTCCCAGTGACCGCCTCTTCTATCGTATCTACCTGAGTGACACTGACACCTGCTTTCTGGATTTCTTCAACGATAGCTGGCTTCATTCTGAGCGATGGCGGTGCAGCAAGCACAATATTGACATCATAGTGAGAGAGTGCCATTCCGAGTGAATGAGCTGTTCGTCCGTACTTCAAGTCACCACATAGTGCTATCGTCAAGCCATCAAGGGTTCCTTTCATCTTCTTTATCGAATATAGATCCAAGAGCGCTTGGGTTGGATGCTCTTCCGCACCACTGCCTGCATTGATGACTGGTACCGAAGAGAACTCTGCTGCTACTCGTGCTGACCCATCGAGTGGATGACGAATGACAATGACATCCGCATACCTTTCTACGGTACGAATGGTATCTGCAAGGGTTTCACCCTTCATTCCAGCACTAGTCGAAGTGACATCAGAAAAGCCAAGAACTCCTCCACCAAGTCTAAGCATTGCGCTTTCAAAGGAGAGTCTTGTACGCGTCGAAGCCTCAAAGAACAGGACCGCCATAATCTTCCCGCGGAGTAGGTCAGTTCGATCGATAGCTACCTTCTCCATCTTAGAAGCCATTCCTAAGATCTCATCAATCCCTCCACGATCGAGGTCTTGAATACTAATCAGATTTCTTAATTTTCCCACACTGCTTCGCCTCTTAACAGTCTGGGATGATAGGCACCGTTGGTTTCTCTTTAAACTTTGCCGAAGAGCACTCCTTTCAAGTTCCATTCAAACCGTGCTTTCTATTGATTTCTACTTGTCGTAGAATCAGATTTGATTGTTCTACAAGCTCAATGGCAAGCTTGTCTTGATAGTTCTCCATGTAGATGACCTCGGTGATTCCCGCGTTGATGATCATCTTGATACAGATGCTACAGGGCCTTGTCGTACAATACATCTTTGCATCCTTGACACTGACGCCATGATACGCTGCTTGAATGATGGCATTCTGTTCAGCATGCAGACCTCTGCAAAGCTCGTGATGAGTTCCAGATTGCACTCCTAGTTTCTCTCTCATACAACCTCCAAGCTCATCACAGTGTGGAAGTCCTTTTGGCGCTCCGTTATATCCGGTTGAGAGAATCTGACCATCTTTGACGATAACTGCTCCTACATGATTTCTCGAACAGGTGCTGCGAGTACTAACAAGATCTGCAATCTCCGAGAAATAGACGTCTTTGCTCTTTCGATTCATCTAGGAACGCTCCTTGGTTTTCCTCTCAGGTTCTCTCCCTCTTATGAAGTTCTTGATATATCCAGCCGTTCATTGCAAGACGATTGACAGTAAGTTGCAGATCTACAAGGGTCGCTTGCTTTGGATTGCTGGTTCTATTGCAATCGTACCAAAGAGACTGTCTGTCTACAAGCGCTTGAGAAATAGAAGAGAAAGAGTGACTGAGTTTCTGAGGAAACCCCTCGCCACTCTCTCGTAATTTATACTAGATCGATTTCGGTCTTACCACTAAGCCACTGTTATAGTGACTGTGATGGTATAGGTCCCCGAACCACTGTAGGCATAACAGCTTACCAGCCAATCACCAAACGAGGCAACAGAATCCACTGTGACCCATTCAGGACTTGCTGAATATCCAGAGTATGCGCTGTTGGCGATCTGATAGCTAGTCGAAGAGGACGAGCTAGTCCATCCACCGGTTCGTAGATTACCCGCATCCCAAACAGACAGATCAAAGTCCGCTCCAGAGGGCATCGACAAGGTAATCTCAATACTCACAGCGTTACTCGGTACCGCGAACGAATGGCTAGTGCTGTCATAACCTTGGCTGACTGATCCCGTGAATGTGTAGGTTATTGGCTCACCGCCGCCAGAGTTATCCACGGTTACGGTTATCGTCGCATAGCCGGTGTTGCCGCTCGGATCGGTCGCCTCACAGCGGATGGTATGAGAGCCATCTGTGTATGCTGTGGTATCCCAGCTGTAGGAAGATGCTGTTGACACCTGAGTACCGTCTATCAGGATCCTTCGGGAGCTGATGCCGTTCGCATCACTCGCACTGAAGCTGATGGTTGTTGTACCACTGACGGTCGCACCATTTGTCGGACTATTGATAGTCACTGTAGGCGCTGTCGTGTCATCCTCAGGATAGGTGATAGTCACAGTCAAGGAATATGCTCCAGTTCCGCTATAGGAACGAACCATGATATACCAAGTTCCTGCACCAGGGTTGTTAAAGGTAACCTCTTCACCGCCTCCAGTGTAACCTCTCCAGTCATAGACGGAGGTTGTAGGTTCAGCACCGAGTCGACCGTAGAGGTCAAAGTCAACTGAGCCACAGGTCAGGACCGAGTACATGCTCTCTGCATCGCTATCAACCTGAATGGTCCACATCTCAGTAGCATACTGAGCTGCGAGAGAACTCGTCACAGTGACTCCATTTTCGAGAACATTATCACCGCCAGAGTTATCCACAGTCACTGAAATTTGGGAGTATCCAGTGTTGCCACTTGGGTCAGTTGCTTCACATCTAATGGTGTGAGAACCATCTGTGTATGCTGTGGTATCCCAGCTGTAGGAAGATGCTGTTGACACCTGAGTGCCATCTATCAGGATCCTTCGGGAGCTTATACCGTTCGCATCACTCGCACTGAAGCTGATGGTTGTTGTACCGCTGACTGTTGCACCATTTGAGGGACTGCTGATAGAAACTGTGGGTGCAGTCGTGTCATCATCAGGATAGGTGATGGTCACGGTAAGGGAGTATGCTCCAGTTCCGCTATAGGAACGGACCATAATGTACCAAGTACCAGCACCTGGATTGTTGAAGGTGACTTCCTCTCCACCGCTCGTGTAGCCTCTCCAGTCGTAGGTACTTGTTGTAGGAGCAGCACCAAGACGACCATAGAGGTCAAAGTCTGCACTTCCACAGGTTAGGACCGAGTACATGCTCTCTGCATCGCTATCAACCTGAATGGTCCACATCTCAGTAGCATACTGAGCTGCGAGAGAACTCGTCACAGTGACACCATTCTCAAGAATGTTCTCAGTGTTGTCTACTGTCACAGATATTGTAGCATAGCCAGTGTTGCCGCTTGGGTCAGTAGCCTCACATCGAATAGTGTGGCTGCCATCTGCATATGCAGTAGTATCCCAGCTGTAGGAAGATGCTGTTGACACCTGAGTGCCATCTATCAGGATCCTTCGGGAGCTTATACCATTGGCATCTGATGCGGAAAAGCTGATCGTCACTGTACCAGTGACTGTTGCACCACTTGCAGGACTTGTTATACTGACGGTAGGAGCTGTGATATCATCTCCGCCGCCAGCTGCTGCGACTGCAGCAGGAACATTGACCAGTCCATATCCATAGTAGATATCAAATCCAGAGCTACCAAGGTCAGTAGATGTTGTATGTAGGATCTCTACCACTTCACTTGGACTGAGCGATGGATTGGCACACAGAATCATCGCAACCACACCAGCGACCATTGGAGTCGCCATGGATGTCCCACTCATGGTGGTATATCCTCCATTGTTGTATGTGCTATAGATACTGACACCGGGAGCAACTACATCCATTGCTGATCCGTAGTTGCTAAATGACGCTCTGTTATGACTGGAGTCGGTAGCTCCAACACAAATAGTGCTGGAATATGCACCAGGATAGCTAATGGCACCGCCATCATTTCCAGCGGCCGCAACTACAATGACTCCTGCATTGTATGCATTCAGACAGGCTTGTTGCAAGGCAGTGGATCCACTTGAAGCACCCAAACTCATGGATGCAACATCCATGCCGTTACTAACTGCCCAATTGATACCAGCAACGACATCGTCAAAGGAGCCACTACCGCTTGAGTCTAGGACTTTGCATGCATAGAGGTCTACATTTGGTGCGACACCAATCACGCCTGCCTCATTGTCCTCGGCTCCTATAATTCCTGCACAGTGAGTACCGTGTCCATTGTCATCATTCGGATTCGAATCATCGTTGACGAAGTCATAACCGCCCATGTAATTGGCATCCAAATCGGTGTGATCTACATCGATTCCTGTATCAATGACACAAACTTTGACTCCACTACCATCGATGTTACCTGAAACAACATCTACGGCATTTTCAGCACCGCCCCATACTTGCTCTGCATTGATATCATCCACACCCCAATCAAGGGTGTCTTCGAGCATGTGTACAAGTCCATTTTCACTAATCACAACGCCTGGTCGACTCTTCAACCAGTTGAATACGGATTTAGACATTTTCGCTGAGAATCCATTTATCGCATCGTATTCCCGTAGGTACTGGATATTTCCCATTTTATCAAGACTGTATCCAGGCTTTAGTACGACAATCGCATCAACTGTTGTATCTGCATCGACGTTGTTTGGCATAGCCGCAAGTATCATGAATGCTAACAAGATACTCGCAAAAATTATTGTTTTATTCTTCTTCATTCTTCTCTCCCCAAGTATTTCGTGGTCCCTGAACGCTCAGACCAGCGCGTTTCTGGCATCTACGGAAGGATCTATCCTATCACCCACGCGAAGAATGTGACAGGCATTGGCACACGAAGTCCGATTTATGGTTAGGTTCTATGATACTGGGGTCCACGAACGAATCTTCTTCGTTTTTGGGATAGTAGTAATCAAATACTACTGATTGCAGAATTTGCAATCTACTATATATATCTTAGCAGGAAAAACTGCATAGCCCCAATTCCAATATCTTACGGACACTATGAATTACCTGCTTGAGTAACATTCATCAAATGTCCAATTTCATCGAGGAACAAGTGGTGTCACAGCACCTCGAAAGCAAAGATAAAAAGGAATCAGAAACGAATGCACATGAGTAACTAGTAAACTGGAGCGCCTCTACAATATGAGACAACGAAAAGGAGCACTAATCATCTGGCCCGCATATCTTGACTCGAAGCTGAGTCGCTCAGAAGGCAGAAGAATTCCAGCTAATCTTGGTGCGCCTGATGTTACGGTTGACATGCTCAAGCAAGCAGCGGATATGAGAAAACTCGATTCTGAGATTGAGCCTGGGAAGCGATATCCCCGGCAAGGCGTTGATAGAGGAGGATACCTTGTCATAGAGAATCCAGAGGGGCATAAGAAACAGCGACTCCTTCTGATGTTGGCAAAGGGAGTCCGCAGGATCGTCGCTGAGCGTCTATCTAGGCAGCAGGAAGCTGAACAGAAGAAAAAGGCCAAAGGATACAAGAAGAAGAGGCGTCAAAAAAGATAGACTGCTGTAGATGGAGGTTATGACAAATGAGACGTCTGGGCACTGTAATGCATGTCACCAAGCGAGGAGCGGTCATAGTCCAGACTGACAAGAGTCCTCCCATGGGTGCAAAGGTCGTTGATAAGAGGGCACAGTTCATAGGAAAGATACAGGATGTCTTTGGCCCAGTCAAGAGTCCCTATGTCGCTATCCGTGCAAAGGACAAGGATACTGCCACGAAGTTGGTCGGACAACCTGTCTATCTAGATAGCCGGTGAGCGTACAATTATATACATCAGTGTATAATAATCTCCGACAATTAGCGACAATGGATAGTAAGAATGTAGCAGTAATCGTTGAGTTTATGTGCTGCCATGTAATTTGTCCTATCTTGTTGTCATGTGTCTAGCTCTTGCTAAGTGGTCATGTCAATGAATGAAGTTACTAACCAGATAATGAGCGTTCTTCGCTCGGCAGGTGGAAAAGGACTTCTAATTGATGAGATTACCACTAGTCTTGAAATTGACTTAGCAACTGCTTCAAATGCAATCGATCAACTAATCAAGGAGAAACAAGTCATGGAAAAGTCCGATGCAAATGAATCCCGGTATTTCGCACGGGGCATTATGGGCGAAGAGGCAGAGCAGGGGACACTAGGCGACCTGAACGGTTGTCCGTGTTTCCATTGTTTAAGAATAGGTCGTTGTGGAGTGAGGCAACCAGACTCACCCGTTGCTTGCAGAGAGCTAGAGGATTGGATGGTAACTTCAGACGCATAGAATGATAGCTATGTGGGCCCCTTCTTATGGGGTCCAATAGCTAACAGATATATCTCAGCACTAGTTTTTCGTGAAGCATCAGGTTTGATCAGCTTCACGCTTGAGAATCTTGTTTTTGTACGTGTCATGAACTCTTCAAACTCAGGACCTTGGAAGACTTTTGCAAGGACCTTCCCATTTGGGCTGAGGAGTCTGACTCCGAGGTCAAGGGTCGCCTCAGCGAGGAAGAGCTGTCGGGAAACATCGAGTTGCCAGTTGCCGGTCACCTTGGGTGAGCAATCCGAGATGACGAGATCGGCTGCTCCTCTGGAGAGACGTTCTACCTCCGCAATCGTTTCCTCTTTCGTAATATCGCCTTGAACGAATCTCACATTCTCGATCGGTGCCATAGGATCTAAATCTACTGCAATTATCTCAAGGCTATAGTCCATTTCACGAAGGACCTGCGTCCAACCCCCTGGACTGCTACACAACTCTACAACGATATGGACTCCTTTGAGTAACCCGTATTTCTTGGCTATTTGCTTGAGCTTGAAAGCAGACCTTGCACGATAACCCTGTTTCTTTGCTTCCTTGTAATAATGTTCCTTCTTGGGGTTGCCTTTTGGTCTTCCCACTCTATTCAGCTCCAGTCAAGTTCCTGATGATCTTCACGACTTCACTATTAGGTGCATCAGTCCTAATCGCCGTAGGTTGAAAGTGCGTTTGAACTGCACGATAGCCCTCAGCGATTAGTGCATTGATGACAGCATCTCTCCTAGGGGGTGTCAAGTTATACATATCGCAAAGGATGTGCAGATCTGTATACGGATACTTTACCAATCCTTGCTCCATTTCCATGAGTTCAAGCAGGATCTTGATACGTTTATGGTATGATTCTGAATCCTTCTCATACAGTCTGATTACCGCTTGGATGTGCTTGGAATCATATAGATCACCAATCCAAAGAGGTCCCGCCATACTTGGGCTTCCCTTGCACCCCTCTTTCTCGTGTACGAACCGTATATCCGCTGACTTGCTTAAGGGTATAGAATCATAGGCATAACACTTCTGACATACACGAATCCTTCCAATAGAATCAATCTGTCTATTCGCCTGAGTACGGTCTGTCTTGATGTGTATCCAGGCACGAATATAATGGTCGGTACTCAGTACTCCGAGTGGCCTGATTGCGCAATCGTTCATTGCAGCAATATCATAGACTCGACCAAGAAGCAATCGCACAGCAATCTCATGCACGAATGGAGCTCGAGTAGAGAGTCCTCCATACTTCCTGAGGGAAACATGAGGATACACTCCGCAGAGAGCTGGCATATCCGTAGCAGTCACTCCAAGCAATGCACCTCTTGGATTGAGTGACTGTATCGCAGCATTGAGGTATGGCACGGGTGTGCCGAACGGGTCGATATCCACGAAATCGAATCTCTTGCCTCTTGATTCAGTTAGTAAGAGGACCTTTGCGTCCTCCCTAATGACCTTCCCTCTTTCAGAGAATTCATGTTTCTCAAGGTTCTTCTTGGCAGTGTCAATGGCAGTTGGATTGACATCCCCCAGAATCGCCTGGAAGTCGCCTGGTATCTCGTTCAAGTATCGCAAGGTACGAACTCCCGAACCTGCCAGAGGTTCGCACATGAGCTCTACTTTATTATGTTCCATATAGGCCGCAAGGAATAGCACCGAAAGATCTCTATTGATACGCATCCTCGGATTATAGAATACAGGCATGTCCATTGTGGGCTGTTTCTTCTCAGTCGTATACTGCTCTATGTCTGCTGTCAGGAACGTTGTCCTGCCCTCGGTGTATTCCTTGAGAGATGTCATGCGAACAAGTTGGCTCTGAATTGTCTGCTAATAAGCCGATAGGATTGCTCATTTTGTCCTTCTCCGTAAGTTCTAAGAGGGAATACTAGGGCCATTCCAGATATTGGTGATAGTTGTGGCGACAAGAGTAAGGATGGAAACAACTCGCGGAACTCTCATGATCGAGATGTTCAATGATGATGCGATCAATACTGTCAAGAACTTCGTGACACTTGCTCAGAAGGGCTACTATGATGGTCTGAAGTTCCACCGTGTCATTCCACAATTCGTGGTGCAGGGTGGTGATCCTACAGGCACTGGCTCTGGTGGTCCGGGATATGCGATAGCCTGTGAAACGAGAGGTCATAGGCAGAAGCACGATGTTGGTGCACTGTCGATGGCGCATGCAGGCAGGGATACTGGGGGAAGTCAATTCTTCATAGTCCTCAGCAGAGAGCAGACGAAGCATCTTGATGGAAAGCATACCGTCTTCGGGCAGGTCACTGAAGGGATTGATATTCTCCCACAAATCAAAGGTGGGGACCAAATGCTGAAGGTTGAGGTCATTGAAGTCGATCCAGCAATTGAAGCCCATGGGCTTAAGACAATGAAATCCTGGCGATAGGACCGACTAGTCCTCTGTGTCCTTAATCGGACACAGAACTATTCTTTTTTTCAAAAACGGACAAAGCGTAAGCTCTATAATACCGATTTCTGACATAGGCTAGATTCAACAATGTCAGATATCCTATTTCTATCAGTGGGCTTTTTGTCAGGACTGCTTGCTATCATCGTTGCACTGTTCACATATCGAACGGTCTTACAGGCGGACGAAGGAAATGAACGGATGCGAGAGGTCAGTCATCTGATACAAAACGGTGCAAACTCTTTCATTAAGGTACAATATCGGATACTTACAGCATTTACCATGGGATTGGCTGTAGTAATTGCCCTCGTGTTCGGGGACCTAGGAATCCCCATTGCGGTATCTTACATTCTCGGTTCTCTAGCCAGTATGGGAGCTGGATACATCGGGCTCGCTGTAGCGACACGGGCAAACCGTCGTACAGCAGCAGCAGCAGCTGAAGGAGGACTCAATCCAGCATTCTTGGTTGCCTTTCGCGCAGGGTCCGTAATGGGTCTAATGATAGCAGGCATCGCTTTAGTAGGGATTTCAAGTCTTTACAGCATGTGGGGTCTAGTATTCCCAACCTTAGAAGGACCCTTGTTATGGGAGATCATAACTGGCTTTTCATTCGGTGCAAGCACCGTCGCGCTCTTCGCAAAGGCTGGTGGGGGTATCTATACCAAGACTGCTGATATGTCTGCAGACATTGTTGGGAAGATTGAGCAGCATATCCCTGAGGATGACCCACGAAATCCTGCTGCTGTAGCTGATGCAGTAGGTGACAATGTTGGGGATGTAGCGGGAACGGGTGCGGATATCTTTGATAGTAATGTCGCAGCGATCCTTGCAGCAGCCCTTCTTGGAGCTGGCATTGACGCTCTTTTCTCACCCCCTATTATTTATGGACTACTTCCATTGCTAATCGCTGGACTTGGTACAATTGCGTCTGTGATTGGTGTCTATCTAGTCCGACCTAACCACCAAGAGGACCCTGGTCCTGCTCTCAATAATGGCACCTATATCACTACAATCATGTTTGCAGTCTTTGTCGTGGTAGTATTGCCTCTTCTCAGCATTGATGTTGTAATTGCTGTGTCTGCGGTCTTTGGTCTGATGGCAGGTGTCTTCATTGGGTTCACGTCTGACGTCTTCACCAATGATAAGGGTTTCTTAGGTTTCACGCCTGTGGCAAATATGGTTGATAATGCTGAGAAGAGCGCTGCGAATCTGATTCTCTCTGGATATTCCTACGGATTGCTTAGTGCAGTGCCTTCCGTTCTTGGAGTGGTAGCTGCCTTGGTAGCCTCGTTTATCCTAGGCTCTTCCTCAACATCTCTTGGACTTGGTGGATGGGAAGGAGGTATCTATGCAGTGGCTATTGCCGCGGTTGGTCTTCTTGCAACAAATGGCCTTACCATGTCAAGCGACTCCTATGGTCCTATAGTCGACAATGCTCGAGGCGTGATCGAACAAGCAAACGCACCTCATGAGGCGATAGTTGCCTGTGACAAGTTAGACGCAGCCGGGAATACTGCGAAGGCGATAACTAAAGGCTTTGCCATCGGCTCTGCTGCGATATCGGTTCTAGCACTCTTCGCGGCGTTCATTGAAGCATCTGAGGTTATACTTGGGACAGAATTAGTCGTTGTCAATATAGCAGACCCTTTCATCCTTGCAGGAGCATTCATTGGCGCATTGGTTCCAATCACCTTTACTGCTATGCTTATCCTTGGAGTGGATAAGAATGCTGGACGAATGATTACCGAGATTCGAAGGCAATTTCAAGAGGATCCAGGCATTCTTGAGGGGACTTCTAAACCCGATTATGATAGATGCATCACCATCGCGACCTCAGGAGCAATTCGTGAGCTTATGCCCTCGACGATAATGGCCATTGGCATCACTATCCTCACAGGAGTACTCTTCGGACTTGAGGCATTAGGTGGCTACCTTGGAGGTGCAGTCATAGTTGGTTTCACTAGGGCACTTCTGATGAGTAACTCAGGTGGAGCTTGGGACAATGCCAAGAAGATGATAGAATCTCCAGAGTATGATCATAATCACCCTCGATATGATGAGATCCATGCAAATAGTGTCCTAGGCGACATGGTCGGGGACCCATTCAAGGATACAGCAGGCCCTTCAATCAACACACTGCTTGTCGTCATGTCACTAACTGCTACCCTGTTTCTTCCAGTGATTGCACAGCTTCACCTATGGTTATGGTCTCTATTCTAATGGAATAGGCACACCTCACAAGATATAATGGAAGGTTTGAGAGAGTGGATAATAGAAAGGAGACTTTGCACAGATGCACTTCGGAATCACAGCACTTGAGTTTGGCCCACTTAGTAAGGACCTCATCGCAGGTGGAATGGCCAGTTTCACCAATTTTGATACCGTCAAGCACATAGAAAGGATGCTTGAGATTGATCATATTTCCGTGCTGGAACTATCCTTCGATGTGTTGCATATCATTCCCAACGCATTCTCAGATCAGGTTCTTGATCGTCTAGTGCGGATGAAGGATGAGCTGGGTATCTCATATACGATTCATCTTCCACTCTGGTCAATTGAGCTTGCAACTTTCAATGAACCTGTTAGAAAAGGAGGAGTCGAGAGTATTGTCAATTCCATCAATGTTGCAGAGCCGTTGGAGCCTGAAGCGTATGTCCTGCACACGACAGGCGCCCTAGCAACAGAGTTCTCGAAGTTGACATTCTCTCCAAATATCGTGAATATAATATGCACACTGATGTCCAGTTTTGCTGCAACAAGTGTGGAGGAGATACTAGCTCAGACCAACATCGACTCACGAAAATTGGCTATCGAGAACCTAGAATTCCCCTTCGATATCACTAGGAGTGTGGTTGATGAATATGATACAGGCATCTGCTTTGATACAGGCCATCTTCTTGCACAGATGTGTGGTACCGAGTCGGTCATTGAATTCTATCACAAGCACAAAGATAGGATCATCGAACTTCATCTGCATGATGGCAGTGCGATGAAGACCGACGTAGGTTCTGGATTTATCGACCACAGAGCATTGGGTACTCAAGATCTACCTGTTCGAGAGTTCCTCAAGGAACTCATGCATGACAGATTCGATGGTCCCATCATCTTCGAGCTCACTGCTGATGAGGCACGTCAATCACTAGATCATATCAAGCAAGTAGTTCCTGAGGCGATCGATTCCTAGATAACTGCGATTCTACTATGAACTGCGCGCCATATGTTAATCAATCGTCGAAGCGCCATTCGGCAATACGCTACTTTTATATCGTTAAATGCTTCACACTATTGTTACAAATTAGCGTATCGTACGCTAAGGAAGTGTGCATATGTCAGAGGAGATTGGTTTCAAAGATCTAATACTCTATCTCGCTGCTGTTGCGTTAGTACTATTTTACTTGGTATACATGCCCTGGGCGGCTATGTCATCAGTGACTATCACCCTGAATACAGGCGTGATGTTATGGGTGTACTACTTTGCTCTTGTCCTAGGTTTGCTATTCCCCTTGTACTATGCAATTGGCAAAGAGAATATGGCCTGGATGCTTCTAGGCCTGTCAATAATGCTGAACTCAGTGATACTCATCCTTGAGATGGGAACATGGTTATTGCCTGGGCTCTTCACTCTACTACTGGGTCTGTTCTTCCTCTTGCCTCCATTTATGGAAACAAGGATGGGCGACAAGTGGGACATGTGGAAGAACATCTTCCATATCCTGAGGGGCTTGATGATCATCCTTGCAGTTGCATTCTATGCTAACTGGAACCTTGATGCGTTCATTGGGACGACAAGCTTCAACCATGCGATGCCTCAATTCCTGTTCATCGGTGGTGGGTTGTTCATTGCATTTGGTATAATCCTATTCATGTACGGCCTATTGAAGCTCCTGGCGGGTATGATGGGTGAGAAGATGGGCGGCTACTTCAAGGACCTCGCAAGCATCTTCTACATTCTCATGGTGATTGTATTCCTGCTTGGAATCACCTACAATGTGTTCTTCTATCCCGGTGGTGGGTATTGGGGTGCATTGGTAACATCGTCATCAATCGCATTCTTCTCACAGATGTTCCTCATTGGACTCTCCAATTTGGGTGCAATCCTGTTGATCATCATCTACATCTACGGTATGATGAAGATCGTCGAGAAGAACAAACAATAATCCACAGGACTTTCAGAGAGAGGGTACTCCTCTCTCTTGCTTTTCTTTTTCATTCATTTCAGCTGACTACACTATCGAAATAATATTGTACTGATTTGCATATAGATTGGCAATCGAATAGAACATCAACATGAGAGTGTGTTTATCTTTGGTAAACTTCCTTCATCGAGCACTGAGTGTCACCGATTTGAATCCAGAAGCTAAGCGATTCATCTCCAGAGCTACGAGTGTTATGCTTGTATACGGGTTCGCTGTTATGCTGACGAACACATTCCTGATTCTTCATGCACTAGAGTATGTTTCAATCACGGAGCTTTCGCTGATATTGGCTGTTCAGTTCGCCATTCAAGCAGTAACTAGCTACCCTGCAGGTGCATTTGGTGACTGGATTGGACAAAGGTGGGTCATTTTCGTAGCTGCACTATCATATGGAATTGGGTTCATCTTTCTCTCACAAGCTTTTGATTTTCTAACTATTTTACTGGCCTTTGTTTTCGTTGCATTTGCTCTAAGTCTAGAGTCTGGTACCTACATTGCATGGTTTGATAACAACTACAAGCTGTACGCCACGGAAGATGAAGATCGACGCATATATTCACAATTCTATGGCAAGTTCACAATGTTCAATGAGATTCTAACTGCGATATCCTTCATTTTAGGTGGATTCTTCCTTGCCTTTATTGAACGCAGATTCATGTTTCTCCTTCAGGGAATTCTTCTGCTCTTAGTTTCTGGTTCACTGCTTTTCTTCATCAGGGACCATAAAGATCTGAAGCGAGGCAAGGTAAGCATCAGAGCTTATTTTCGATATCTTGGAGGCGGGGTGACTACAGTCATCCAAAATAGCACTCTAAGGTTGATGGTTCTAGGTTTGATGATTTCAGGAGCTGGTTGGGCGATATGGAGCGGGTTGCTACTCTTCCCATTCTACGCATCATACGCAACTACAGATGCATTGACAGCAATCCTACGCGCCAGCATCTTCATACTTGGAGCCTTTGGAGTTGGAGTTGCAGGGATGATATCAAAGCGAATCAGGAAGCTGCAGAAGTGGCTTGCATTGGCAGTCCTGCTAACTGATGTCATGTTCTTCTTAGGGATCTATGTGATACTAGGTATCAATCCCGCACAATCAACATTTGCTCTAGCATCCGTCGTTCTTATGGTCCTCACTTTTGCACTATCTTTTAGTCCCAGATACCTAGCAGATGTATTGAGACCCCGATTCTACTTGGATGTGATTCCGAACGAGAATCGGAATGCGGTATACTCCCTCTTGCCTACTCTTGTCATGGTTGCAAGCATCTTTGTGGTTCCTATAGGTGGCATATTGATAGAAACCCTTGGCATCGAAACAACGATTCTTGTACTTGCTCTAAACGGTCTACTCGGATCAAGTATCACAGCTCTTGCAATATACAGACACAAGTCAGTGAGAGAAATTAGTGCTGAGGCCATTGAAATCTGCTGTCCCGTTTTCCCGAGCAAAGTAATGGACACACAATCAATAGTCCCACTGAGTCTACCATGTTGCTGGTCATTCGATCCAATTACGGAGTATATTTGGAGTCAGTTACGAGAAACTGCATTGGAGGATGGGGTGATAACAAAAGAGGAAGGAGTACTAATTGATAGAATCGTGCTTGACATTAGAGCATATGGCAAGCTGGTAGAAAAAGCACTTGAAGATGGACAGATTGACCATAGCGAACAACACTCGATTCTCAGAGCTCGCGAAAGGATCTGGATAGAAGCTCATAACAATGCTGCCACCTCTGATATCTTGAGTGATGATGCCAAGCAAATTCTCATCACTTTGACCAAACTTCTTGAAAACATCGATACTCGACGTATGTTTGATGTTTCTTGAGAGTTGAAAACAAGTCTTAGCGAGTTCTGACAAGTTCCTTCTTCAAGGATAGCAGAGTTCCCATGTAGGATGAAAGTTGTGAATTAGGTTCATTATCTCATTGTAGTCTGCTTCGCCCATTACCCGCCTTGGACAAATCGCCTCATCATTCAGATATACACCAAAGTGAACATGATCAAATTCACCCACTCTAAGAAATCTACCCATCCCATCCCCTTTTGATACCCAATCACCTACTTCTATACCTAACATTGCTGCTTGTTGAGCTCTATTGGATGTATCATTTGCAAACCCTTCAAATCCATATTCTATCCAGACAGACTCGTTGAATCTTATTTGGACCCCCACTTTATAGTAATCAGTTCCTTCCAGATAACGAAGTTCTATTGACTGAACAACACCCGGCGCTGCAGCAATCACAACTGAGTCGTTGTGGAAGAAATAGTCAATCCCATTGTGGATGAATCCCCACGGACAGCTGTCGCTCTCGCTGTATCCATCATTGAAGTAAGTAATGTTGGATTGATCAGAATATATCACGCCCATGTTGTTGAGTATGGTTGAATCGTATCTCCCACCATTATCAAAGACATCGTTATCTGGTTCATATGAACCCATTAGAAAAAGAGCTCCGACTCCAGCTACCAAGATGAGTATGATTAAGACGACGCAGATTCTTCTATTCATATACACCTAGGACCAAATGCAAATCTAAAGTGTTTTGGCTAGTCCGATTAGAGTTGACCAAGTCTTCAAATAGCTCAACGTCACAACCTTTTTATCAGATTCACGTGCAAGACGATTCCACGAACACATGCCTTGGGCCCGTGGCATAGACTGGTTATTGCGCCGCTCTGATAAGGCGGATGTCGCGTGTTCAAATGGTGCCGTGATTTCCACGACATCTGAGAGTCACGTCGGGCCCACCATGCTCATTCTATTTATTACCCCCCATGCCATAGCTTACACTATGAGAGCCCTAGTCGTCTACTTCTCCCAAACTGGAAATACACGGATACTAGCAGAGAAGATACATGATGTGATTTCAACTCAACTAGAGGCAGATATTGGTATTGTGAGATCTATTGGATTGGATAGGCTAGACCAGTACAATGTACTCTTTGTTGGCACACCCTGCCATGATAGCGATTTAGCTCCACCAGTGAAGGGTTTTCTTGATAGACTTCCAGAATCTCCTCGATTCAAGGTCGCAGGATTCTTCACCCATGCGACCACCATGCCTGATAGTGATCGAAATAAGGAATTGTATGATCAATGGGCAGGTAGATGCATTCCATCCTTTGAGAATGCATGCAGCCGCAAGAATATCGAGTACTTGGGAACCTTTCACTGTCAAGGAAAAGCAAGTGAACCAATTGAACAATTTATTCATCAGCAAATCATAACTGATGAGGATGAGTGGAATCAATATCTTGCGGACCTTCGAACGCATCCAACTGCCAGTGAGATAGAGCATGCTGAGAGATTTGCTTTAGACATCATAGGCAGGCTGCAACAATGATGGTGTCCTTTCACGGCAAATTTTTAACTTGAATAGCGATGCCACATTTGAGGGAATTCGCATGCCAAAAAAGAAGAAGAGTTCGAATTCAAAGCTACCAGTTGCCGTGCTTGTAGTTGCTTTGGTTGCCTGTGCTATCATCATTCTTCATGATGGTCTAGTTGGTGTAACCCCAATAGAGGATATTCTTGAGTTTGACATTATTGATGGCTTTGACATGGATGATGGAACAGTTGTCACTGTCAAGGGTACGATAACATCAATTACTGGGGACTGGGTAGTTATCAATGATGGAACAGGATCGATAGGTTTCGAATGGGACGCTGCAGATGATTTGACAGAAGATACAGTCGTCGTTGTAAGAGGTGTCGTAGACACCACCTTACTCGTTGTTCGGATACTTTCTGATGTTTCATCAGTACAACCAATTTGGCTATTTGCGTAAGCAATCGGTCAAAAGAAAATAGCCATTTTCTATGGGGGAATCCCCCCATAGAAGGCGGCGCTCTTTCCTATTAGATTTCGATTATAGGATGAATACAAGCTCACTGCAAAGAGCATCATTTGTATAGACATCTTCGCAGGGGAGTCGGTTTCATAGTAGATTTCTCCCCTCTTCAAACACACTCTACTTCCTTTTCCTCATCTGTATTGCAACCAAAACGATTACCACCGACGCAATTGCGCCTCCCAGAATAAGTGGTGTCAAGTCTATCGGATTGGGTATAGACGGCCCCTCTATGGCAGCAGGGATGATATATTCTCGCAGAGCATGCAGCCACTGGTTCCTAAGGAAATCTCCCGTGCTATCATACCCTGTTACAATCGCTACGATGTTGTACTCGGGGATAATCGAAACAGCCCGTGCAGTGAAACCTACAGCATTATAGATACCCGCACCTCTATAGATCCACCAGAGATAGCCATAGTCCTTAATCGTGTTGACGTTGATATGGGACGAGCTCGACTGGATGATCCATGACTGCGGAACGATCTGTGCTCCATCCCACGATCCATTGTTCAGATACAAATACCCGAACTTGGCTATATCGCGTAGAGATAGTTCCAATCCTCCGCCACCATCATATATCCCCTGTGGATCTGCACCCCAGTCATATTCAGTGATACCCAGTGGCTCAAAGAGCATAGTTTCAGCAAACTCCAAGGTTGTCATCCCAGTTACATTCTCCAATATGGCAGAAAGGATGTGAGCAAGTCCGGAGTTGTACTCGAAGAATGTTCCCGGCTCATGAATCATGGTCTTATCCAGTACATATTGGACCCAATCATCTTGCACGCGCATGGATATAGGGTCAGTATTCTCCTCCCAGCTAAGACCTGCTGTGTTCGTCAATAAATGTTCAATAGTGATTGACTCCTTTCTGGCATCGTAATTATCGATCTCTAGATCTGGAAAGAACTCTAGTATGGGGTCGTCAATCCCAAGTATGTCTTGGTCAAGCGCTATGCCTACCAAGGCTGATATGATGCTTGAAGTACAGGAAAGGATGTCAAGTGTCCTATTTTCCCCCAATGTTGTGCTAAGATATTCCTCAAGGACTATGTACCCGTTTCGAACAACTAGGACTCCTGTAGGATGAAGAGCGCTCTCATTATCGAGGTAATCCATCAATTCCACAAGCTTTGTGGCATTCATCCCTTGTTCGTCCGGTGTTGAGGAACTCCATGATGTGGTAGGCCAATAGTTTGAGCCATCCTGAGCAAGATTCTGACCAGCTGCAATCTTACCTATTCCCAGTATCAGAAACAGCATCATGAGTGCCATTACAAAGTTAGTGAACCCCTTAGATCTCATAATTCGCTTCAACTTACGATTTGTAATTTAAACGAAGCATATGGCGCAATGAATGAGCTTATACTTGCATCCAATCCTCTGTTGGCTTGAATCGGTAATAACTATCTGTGCGTTTGTCACAATCATAGTCAATCTTATAGCTTGAGAGTGAAGATATACTCCTCATCAGCCATGCTCATCTTGCTCTCAACAACCTTGCCGGTCTTGTGGATGAATCTGATCATGTGATGATTTTGGGGGTGTACATAGGCGATGAAGGCATCAACGCCCTTGCTCTTTGCGATTCTCATGAGCTGGTTCAGAAGGAATGTACCGACACCTCTTCCCTGATAGTCGTCCTGAACGAGGAGTCCGAACTCTGCTTGGTTGGTATTCCTGTTCAAGAGGTACCTACCAGCACCTATTATTCTCTCAACGTCAGTTTCTTTGTCTAGTCGGATAGTTGCGACGATAGAGATGTCTGCATCTTGGTCAACGTTGTAGAAATCCTGTAAGGTCTGTCTTCTCAAGCTCTTCAGAGGGGTCAGGAATCTGAAATAGATGCTTTCTTCTGACAGGTCGTAGAACAGCTCCTTTATTCGATCTGAGTCATCGGGTCTGATCAGCCTGAATTGCACATCGATTGGTCCATCTGGTCCCTTGAAGGTTTCTCTTGTTTCATACTCACTAGCAAAGTATGTTCCTTGCACTTGGAACGGTACTTGGTCCTCGAAGACATAATGCATATTCTTTGCAGCTTCAAGTAATTGATTCCTAAACTTCGGATGTGCGATAGCGATCAGTGAAAGCACACGTTCTCTGATGGTCTTTCCATGAAGATTCGCCAAGCCATACTCAGTGATGATGACGTCAACATCTCCTCGTGTTGTGACCACTCCTGCTCCTTCGCTCAATCTTGGGACAATCCTTGATACTTGGTCGTCCATTGCAGTCGACTGAATGCAGATGACCGCTTTTCCTCCAGGTGAGCGAGATGCGCCTCGGATGAAGTCGACCTGTCCTCCAATACCACTGTAGAACTTGTGCCCGATTGAATCCGCACAGACCTGCCCCGTTAAGTCAATCTCCAGAGCTGAATTGATAGCTATCATCTTCTTGTTCTGTCCGATGACATAGGGATCATTGACATACTCACTTGGATGGAAATGGAACATCGGATTTCCATCAATATAATCGTAAAGCTTCTTGGTACCCATGGCAAAGCTCGCGATGACCTTGCCACGATGCAATGTCTTTGCGCGATTGGTTATGATACCTCCTTCAATGAGGGGAATGAGACTATCGCTAAACATCTCAGTGTGTATACCAAGGTCTCTTACCCCTGTTTCCAAGAGGTTATTGCACACCGCTTGAGGGAGGGCACCAATTCCCAGCTCAAGGGTTGACTCATTCTCAATGAGCCTCGCGACATAGGACCCGATCAGTGAGATGGTTTCATCCCCTTCGCCTGACTCGAACTCTCGTAGGGGTTCCGTGAATGGTACCAGATAGTCGATGTCCTTGATGTTGATGAAGGAGTCTCCATGAGTGACAGGCATATTCTCATTGACCTGTGCGATGACGATATCTGCACTCTCCGCACCTGCCTTAGTGATGTCCACAGAAATCCCAAGGGAGCAATACCCATGTTCATCGGGAGGACTGACCTGAATCATAGCGACATCAAGGGGCATACGTTTAGACCGAAAGAGACGCGGGATATCTGAAAGCATGATTGGAGAATAGTCAGCTCGTCCATCAGCAACCGCAGCCCGTATATTCTCTGAAACGAAGAAGGTGTTATGTCTGAACTGTGACTGGAACTTCAAGTCTGCGGAGGGAGTATCTCCAAGGGTCAGAAGATGGACGATTTCATTGTCAGACATTCTATCAGCAAGCTTTGCTAGTTCCTGTACGAGATGATATGGCACGCCACATCCTGTTCCTAGGAAGATTCGGGAGCCTCGTTTTATCTTCTTGATGGCAGCATTTGCAGTCAATACTTTGCTCTTGTACTTCTCAGTCCATTTTGGCCCGACCACTGGATTCACCTCGATTCGTTATTCCATGCTCGACTTCGCCTTCCTATATTCATTTCCTAAGGGCTCTTTTTTTTCCTCTCAATTTGACAATCTGAGCTGTAGGAAGGCTTTTAGTCAGGTTATTTTGGCTGGACGTTCAAGATTCGACAGTCTTCCAGGTGAAGATAATCATGTCAGAAAGTATTGGTAATCGTTATCTCGTCATTGTAGGTGCGCTTTTGGTGCAGCTATGTCTGGGCTCGATCTATGCTTGGTCGTTCTTCCAGACCGCTCTAAATGGAGGAAGCCCGCCTGTAGGTGTTTACCTATGGCCTTCTCTCTATTCCCAGCTACCATTTGCAGCTGGGTTGGCATCATTTGCAGTCTTTATGATATTTGCAGGAAGATGGCAAGACCGTATTGGCCCACGAAAGGTATCTACCGTTGGTGGTATCCTTCTTGGTCTCGGATACATACTAGCATGGCTTACCGATATCGTTGCAGGAACAGACGCCGTAATTGGCACAGTCTGGCTCATCATCTCATACGGTATCGTGGGCGGTGCAGGTATTGGTTTTGCCTATGTTTGTCCCATAGCCGCTTTAGTCAAATGGTTCCCTGATAAAAAGGGTGCAATAACCGGCATCGCGGTCGCTGGCTTTGGAGCTGGTGCACTCGTTTTCGGCTATGTTGAGCAGTTCCTGTTGGGCTTCTTCAATGTGCCCACTACTGCAGCAATCGGTCAACCATTCTTTATTCTCGGCATTGTATACCTCGTACTTGTCGTACTTGGCTCCCAGCTGTTGACCAATCCCCCAGAGGGATGGCTTCCAGAGGGATTCACTCCTCCTCCAGCTACCGCTGATGGTGCTGGTACAGGTGTGATGCCCGGCGAGATGATTCGCACTTCCACCTTCTGGCTCCTCTGGCTCATGTTCGTCTTCGCAGCAACTGCTGGTCTGATGACCCTTGGCAATGTCAAAAGTGCCGCTGTGGCAATTGATCCAGTCGCTGATGCAGTCATCATCGTTGGTGTCATGAGTCTCTTGAACGCAGCAGGAAGGATAGTCTGGGGTGCAGTTTCAGACAAACTTGGCCGTGAGAACACCATGATCACGATGTTCATCATCCTTGCCCTTGGCATGTTTGCCTTTGCATGGATGTCCACCATTACCATCAGCTGGGTCGCAGTGATGGGTATTGCATCATTGATCGGATTCTGCTTTGGTGGTAACTTTGCACTCTTCCCCTCCGCAACTGCTGACTTCTTTGGCAGCAAGAACGTAGGTAAGAACTACGGTGTGATGTTCACCGCATACGGCATAGCTGGTATCACAGGTGCACTCGTTGCTGGACCAATTGTCGATGCGACAGGCTCATACTTCTTGGCCTTCATCATCACTGGTGTCCTTGCAATCATAGCAGTATTCTTCACATTCTTATTGAAGCTGAAGAGAAAATAGGATTCCATTGAGGTCTGGGTTACTTTCCTAGACCTCCCTCCTTCTTTTTTCATCAATATCGTCGTACTTGACATCGACAATATTCCTATTCATGCTCGAATTTTCGTATTAATAGACAAGCTTTATTTACACCCATTTTTCCGCGGACCCAGAGTTTCACTAACATTCAGGTGATTACTGTTGTCCGATGAAAAGAAGATTCAAGTTACAAGCCAAGAAGAGAGGCGGTTCCCTCCTGTCAAGAGCTTCGTCGACAAGGCCTATATCAAGAGCCATGAAGAGAGAATGAAGATCTGGAAGGAGTCTGTAGAGAATCCCGACAAGTTCTGGCTAGATGTCGCGAACAGCGACATGTTCTATTGGAAGAAAGCGCCAACACAAGGTTTCCACTGGGAAGACATGAGCAAGATCAAGTTCTCCTGGTTCAAGGACGGTGTAACTAACATGGCTTACAACTGTCTTGACAAGTGGGTCGAGAAGGGTAAGGGCGACCAGATGGCTTTGATCTGGCAGGGTGATCCCCTCGATGAGTACAAGACCTACACATTCAGCGAGCTGACAACTGAGGTCAAGAAGGCTGCGAATGTCCTGAAGAACCTCGGTATTGGCAAAGGCTCCACAGTCACTATCTACTTGCCAATGATTCCTGAGCTCGTCATTCTCATGCTTGCCTGTGTGCGTATCGGTGCAATCCACAGCATTGTGTTTGGTGGATTCACTGCTGACTCCCTCAAGGACAGAATTGAGGACTGTCAGAGCAAGCTACTCATTACCGCTGACGGCTACTATCGTAACGGTAAGAACATTACTCAGAAGATGAACGCGGATGGCGTTCTCGAGGACGTACCACTCATTGAGAAGGTCCTTGTCGTCAACAGAATGGAAGGCAAGGTCGAATGTCCAATGAAGGAAGGTCGTGATGTCTGGTTCCATGAGGAGCTCACAAAGGTCGATGACGACTGCGAGCCTGAGTGGATGAACGCTGAGGACCCACTCTTTATCCTCTACACATCTGGCTCAACTGGTAAGCCAAAGGGTGTTCTCCACACCACTGGTGGATACATGGTCTACACCGCTCACACATTCAAGCAAATCTTCGATTATCACGAAGGTGATGTCTACTGGTGTACTGCTGATATTGGCTGGATTACTGGTCACAGCTACATAACCTACGGTCCTCTTGCCGCTGGTGCAACAACTATCAGCTTCGAGGGCACACCCACAGCTGGTGTCGACAACGCTGCACGATTCTGGTATGAGGTTCAGCGTTGGAAGGTTACACAGTTCTACACCGCTCCAACGGCTATCCGTGCTATCATGAAGTTCGGTGATGCGCCTGTCAAAGAATACGACATGTCCACACTCAATCTGCTTGGTACTGTTGGTGAGCCCATCAATCCTCAAGCATGGATGTGGTACCACGAGGTCGTCGGCAAGGAGAAGTGTCCCATCGTCGACACCTACTGGCAGACTGAAACCGGCGGTGTCATCATGACCCCACTCCCCGGTGCTACTCCAACCATTCCTGGCTCTTGCACCTTCCCATACTTTGGTGTCGACCCCATCATCCTCTCTGAGGATGGCAAGGCTGTTGGCGCTAACGAAGGTGGTTACTTCTGCATGAGGAAGCCCTGGCCTGGCCTGATGAGGACAGTCTACGGTGACCACAAGCGATTCCAGGACACCTACTGGGTACAGTTCAAGGATCCCAAGACCGGTGACCCCATCTACTACACTGGAGATGGTGCCCGACGCAATGAGGACGGCTATCACTTCGTCATGGGTCGTCTTGATGACGTCTTGAAGGTATCCGGTCACAGACTTGGTACAGCCGAGATCGAGTCTGCACTCGTCAAGCACCCAGCTGTCGCAGAGGCTGCAGTTGTCGGCTTCCCACACGAGATCAAGGGTGAGGACATCTACTGTTTCGTCACGCTCAAGCTTGGCGTCGAGAAGACTGATGACCTACGACAGGAGCTCAAGATGCACGTAAGAGGTGAGATTGGTCCAATCGCCACTCCCGCCAAGGTGCAGTTCGCTGACGCTCTGCCAAAGACCCGAAGTGGTAAGATCATGAGGCGTATCCTCAAGAAGATCGCAGCTGGCGATATCGAGAACCTCGGTGACACCACCACTCTGGCTGACCCAGACGTCGTAGACCAGCTTGTCGCTGACAGACAGTAAACCTAGTATCTGAGAGTGGGCGCTTGCCCCTCTCAACCTCCTTCTTTTTCATTATGTGCTATCTTACACCAATAGATTCTTACTACAGAAATACTAGGAACTAGGTCAGAGGGTATTGATTTGACTAGGAAAAGCGGGATGTTTCTTATTCTTCTACTCGTTTGCATCGGCAATGTTCCAAGAACGCAGGCCAATCCCGTTGCAATAACTCAATCTCCCATGGGTGGCCTATTCTCATCCAATAATACCTTGCAGATGCCAGAAGCACATGTGGAGATCAGTATCCAACCAAATCGTATCAATGACACGACATTCCAACAGAATGTCCTGATTTATGGCAACTATTCCATCTTCAGTCCTATCACGGCCAATACGACCATTGCATTCGCTTATCCGACTGTCTGGGACTACCCGTTCTATGGCAGTACTCCAGAGATTCTGAATCACGAATTGAATCTTCTGTTGAATGGTACGGAGATATCATACGAGCTGCATTCGTTATATGATCTTATGGTGAACACTTCACTATATTTGGAAGAAGATTACGAATGGCTAGAATTTGAACAAGGAGCTCTTACCTTTGCCACATTTAATGCCACTGTGTCTGCAAACACCACTCTATTCCTCGAGGTTCAGGGAGCTATAGAATCTATCGTTCGCACAGATGTGTTCGAATTCTCTTATTGTGTAGGCACCGGCCGCACTTGGAGCGGAAATACACACGAAACCGTTCAAATCACTGTAGAGGAGTATACACAATACTTGCACATTATGTTTCTTCCAAACTCGTCCTTGATTGAATCTCGAAATGATGATATTGCTAGAGGAATGTGGACATTGAATCTATCTGATTTTCAGGAAAACTATGTCTGTGTTCAATGTACGCAATACTCTTGGGTGGGTCCGAATCTGCCTACGGACCGGTTTACTGGTATACTAATTCCCGCAATACTAGTAGTTGCTTTAGTTGGAACCATTATAATTTTCAAGATCATGATTAGACGATCTTGAAAACAGGAAATACGTGCCTCTCTCACTCTTTTTCTTTTTGCATCTCATTCTCAACCAGTAATTTCATCTCATCAGTAAATTTCCTATGAAGTAGTATAGAGCTAATCAGGATGCCTATGACAATGATAGCTGCTGGTACCGAACTTTTCCAAAGAGCCGAGCTAAGCTGACTGGGAAGAAACAGGAAAGTTACGATAATAGCTACAGCATAACCTAAACACATTGCAAAGCCTAGCATTAGCGGAAGAAGTTTGATTCTAGTGACAGGATTCTCGGGCTTTTCAAATACGAACCAGATTAGTATGAGTATTATCAATCCGACTGCTAATCCAAAACCTTGCCATAATCCAAAGAAGAGGTCGAAACTCTGCATCACAATGTCCCCTCCAACCGGTGAACCCAGGTTCATATCTAATATCTCTTTTCGCAGGCATTATTGTATATGGGAGTGGAAATCTACCACTCTCTTCTACTTCTTTTTGAAATTCTTGTAGATTCTTTCATCCATATAATGGAGAAAAATGCTAGGGGGATTGATATTCCTCCGAAGAGGATAACGATAAGCCAAGGCAATATGACCCCCTCTTTGATGACCACAATCCCTGAAAGGGGGATGATTATGTTTTTCGACTCGTATATGTTATAGCAGTATGATAATTGAATACCAACGTGTGTAGTTCCTAATATTGTGTTTAAAACAGCAAATCCATGAGAACAGTGTGACATCGAGATGCCGGTTCTGAAATTGGATATGACATTATTGATGATCTTAGAATGATTAGATGAATATACAGCAATTCCTTTGTTATAGTCTGGAGCTGGAGAGAACAGTGGGTCATAATCTTGATTGATGTCGTCCTTGGCAATAATGAAATCTCGATTACTTTCTGCGTCCGAACTCATTGAGTTTGATAATAGTTCAAGATTTACCGAAACAGAAGACCTTTCACAAATGAAATATGGAGTATCAAAAACTGTGATGCCATCACTAAAGAAAGATTGAGTGCCAATCTGAATCTCACAATTGATGAAAGAAACACCACAAGAGCTTCTAACATAAGCTCCGTCTTCAACCGCATCAACCTTACATTCTTTCAACGTAATATTTTCGGATTGCTGTATCTTGATTCCCATATCACATAGCTTCACTTGGAAGCCTTCTATCCAGCAAGTATTCGAGTTGAGTATCGAGATGCCCAAGTTTCCATTCCATACTTCTCCTACTTGTAGCGTAAGATTGCTACATTCAGCAATAATCAATTGGCCATATATTCCATCTTGTATCTCTAAATCTTTGTATGAGAAGAAATAAGCTATCTCTCTCCCTCCATTTGTATTTCCCAAGATTTGATTCTCAAAATATCCCTCATTATCGTCCTCAAATGTGAAACTACCATTTTCCAATTCATTGTCAATAAAATGACAATCCCTAGAAAATCCAACATGGATTCCTGTTTCAGAGCAAACACCGAATTGATTTGAGATAGCAGATATCATCATCGAATTTAGTACAGTCATTCCTTTCATACAATCGCCTATCCGAGTGTTAGTAACATCACAAAATTGACTGTATGCAACATCTATTCCATAGCCCATCTCTTGGAATTCAGAGTCTTCGATTGTGCAGTATCTCGATCCATCAAGCAATACTGCTCTGCTGAAAGAACGAATCACACAATGTTGGATATATCCATTTGTCACATTAGAAAGTCTGATTCCATACCCATTCACAGGATAGAGAAATCCGCTTCCATACCCCCAATATGCTATGCCAGTACCTTCTATGGTACAATTCCTTATGACAAAGTACGCACTTGTCATTGAAATCGTAATGTAGTTGCCATCTTGAAGGTAAAGATTCTCAATTATGTAAGGATTAGCAGAAGTTCCGTTTCCACTAGTTGAGTAGAGTGGAAACTCTGAGTTTTGACCTATATAGATGGACTCCTCGTCTTGAGAGCTTGGTTGTTGCTGTACACAATCATTTACAATGACGAAGTGCTCCCTGATGGGATGAAAACCCTGGGTTGAGATGCCTGCTAATGAAACTATGAGCAAGAAAATCATGATTACCGAATCAAACTTCGTTGACACTCGTAAATTCCCCAATATAACTTCCATTTGATGAATAGCATCATTCATGCAATATTCTAACTATAGAACTAGATACAATAATCACATTGCAACAAATTTCCTTTTGTGTTTAGAGAAACAAATGATAGCGAGAATAGACTACCACTATTAGTATCTGCGAGTAAGTCCCTACCCTTTTCATATACTTCTCTTCTTGGTTTCAAAATAATATGAGCCAGCTTTCACTAGCCAAGAATGGCTACAGCAAATACTGAGACAATGTAGCCTAGAGTTCCACCAATCAAAATAGGTAAAGTCGTAGTACGATTCGCTGATTCCTTCATATATGATGCAAGAACTAGAGATATCATCAAACACAGAGTTGGCAGAGCAACAAGAGCGATTATCACTTCCCAGAAACCCAGAACACGGAGATTTCCGAAAATACCCACAATATAGAAATTGGTCATTAATGTTATCGATAGATTGAAACTGCCAAGTTTCAGAGGGAACTCCCAGTCACCTCCTTTGAGGTTTCCGAATGCCCAGAATGACAGAACATACATGAAGACGATAATCTCCGCGATAGGCACATTATCACTCCTCCAGAGAATATCAAATGAGAGAGCAACCACGATGAGTACCATTTGAAACACCTCATCAAATCGCTCTTCACGGCTCTTTTCCTTCAAATCTGAATTCCACTCCAGGCGAGAAGAAACTCTCTCGGCTACAATAAACTATCGACAGGCTCCAAATGAGTGATCTGGTCACCCTCAGAAAAAGGAGATGCTATACCATTCCATGTATGTTTTGAAAATCGCCACTGTTTAGAGATTAAAATAGAAGAAATCAGAAAGGATCTAGCATCTGAAGGTCTCTCTCCAAAGAAAGTAGTAATTCTTGTCCTATATGCAATCGCATTAGCGATGGGGGTTGTTACCATAATACTACCCCTTGTTGGTCAACCAGTTGATCAATCTCTAGCTGGGGTGGCTCTTGCCAGTTTGGGTATTGCTGGTCTTAGTCAAATTACAGATTAGTAGCTAGAACCCGTACACTTGGTACGGGTTCCCATTTTTTCTACTATCAATATTGCTTCTCTCTACTTTCTCAAGCATCTGATTACTTTTATACGCTGGAACAATGAATGTCTTGAATAAGTATGAGCGAATCACTACGGAATAAGATTGCACTGGTAACAGGTGCAAGCAGAGGTGCAGGAAGGGGGATTGCAATTGAGCTAGCCCTCGCAGGATGTAAGGTCTACATCACAGGCAGGAGCAGGAGTGGAAAATCGATAACCCAGTATCCTGATTTGACCCTTGACGAAACTAAGAATCTTGTTGAAGCCACAGGGGGAGAATGTGAGATATTGGAATGCGACCATTCGAATGAGGATGAAATCGCATCGATTTTTTCGAAGATAGCTCAGAATGAGAAAAGACTTGATATCCTAGTCAATAACGTGTGGGCTGGGTATACTGACAACAATTTCCAGCTTGATATCGAAACACATAATTTCACGGCAAAGTTCTGGGAGCAACCACTCTGGCGCTGGGACCATATGTTTCAGATTAGCCTTAGGTCTCATTTCATCTGTAGCCAAGAGGCAGCCAAGCTGATGATTCCCAACAAGTCGGGACTTATCGTCACAACTGGTTTCTGGGATGATAACAAGTATCTTCACCAAGTTCCGTATGATTTGGTCAAACATGCTAAGGCAAGAATGGCATATGACATGGCGATTGACTTGTTAGAATATGGCATCACATCTGTATACGTATCTATGGGCTGGATTCGTACCGAGCATCTGATGCGAACCTCTCAGGGAGGACAATTGAATGACGAGAACTATGTGAACATGGAAGGCTATGAGAAAACAGAATCCACGAGATATGTCGGTCGTGCCATAGTAGCATTGGCGACAGATGCCGATGTTTTCGAGAAGACAGGGAAGACCTTGACCACCGGTGAACTGGCACGAGAGTATGCTTTTACTGATTTGGATGGACTGCAACCAGAGCGCTTCATTATTTCAGACCACTCGAAGGGATTAACTCAGAGATAGGTAGTTCCTGATTCGCACAATCCGAGTTCATTTTCGTACTATTTTCCTTGAGAGCTCTAGAGAAGGTTGTTCAGGTTCATCATGAATATGCCGATCCCATCGAAGCTCATCACAGAAGTCTGCTGTAAAGAGTGTCTGGGTTCTTCTCATCGAGATATTCTCATGGGTGTATTCAAGCAATCGCTCGCCTGGATAGCATACCGCATAGTATGCGAGTTCTTGATCATCTACGTGTTTCATGGATTCATGTGATACACATCTGTCAAATTTTGCGAGGAACGTTGCATCGTTTACATCTAGAACTCCAAACTCCATTGCATTACCTTGTTTCCAAGCATTCACTCGGTTCTCACGAACTTGCCCGATTGTATGTGTTCCCTTTGGTTTCTTAGAAAGCACCTCTCCCCAGAACTCAACGAACTCCTTGAAGACATCTATTCCATCTTCTCTTCCGAGGACTTCAACAAGTGAAGTGATCTGATGATAGAGTAGCGTATACTTGGCACGACAGTAGTCAATCCATCTAACGGATTCCTTTTCTTCACTTAGTACATAGCCATCTCTCAACGGAATGTACTTCAGAACGATTCGTAATCCTAAGTCCTTGATATGGGGATACGGACCAAGGAGTGTCTGGTCGGTAGCAATCATATCAAAACCTACATCACTCAGGATAAATGATGTCCTCTCTAATTCATTCTCATATCTAGACTCAACAGCTCGTAAAAGAACATCTAGTATCTCTGGTTTTTCCTTCGCGATGAAGTCAAACATCAGCTCTGTTGTCAACAGCCAATCCCGTATCTGTCCATTTAGGTCGATTTCACCCTTAGCAGCATCCTCATCATACGTTCCGTAGTATTCATACTCTGGAGTCATAGAATCAATCTTGGTTAGGTTTGATATAAGCAGGCCATTCAACGCAAAGAACTTCATCTAGAGTATCTTAATAACCCGCAACGACTGAGAGGTTGGCTTGATGTACCCATGGACGAAGTAGCTATCCACTATAAGACACACGATTCTGAAGCGAACGAGAGTCGTTATGGATTAGATACCGACGAGATTCGCCTTCGCAATCGGGGAATCACTGAGATTGACCTGACCTCCGTGAGCCTTCTTCCTGAGCTTAGAGTCATTGATCTTGTCGGTAACGCGATACGTCATCTCAACCTAAGCCCTCTTGGCCACTGCACACACTTGAGGTCTTTACTACTAGAGAGAAACGAGATTGAATCTCTTGATATCTCTCCTTTGAGCTCTTTGACCAGATTCGATTTCCTTACCTTAGAGCAGAACAAGCTCGAGGAGATAAATCTCTCTCCACTTTATCGGATTCCCCATATCAACCTCGTTGTCACCTATGATGAGGATGTATATATCATACTAGACGATGAGATTCTTCAATGGGAGCCGTACGATTTTAGTCTGAAGATCTCCATGATTCTGCGGGAGATTCTTGCGAAGTATCGGCGGTGACATTTCCAAGTTTTCGAATCCCATACATGAAGAGGAACACCCCGATCAGGTTCATTACAGCTTTCATGAAGAAGGGCATCGCATCACCGAACAATAAAGTGAATGACATGAGCGCTGGACCAATGATGCTCCCCAGTTCCACAGCTGTTGAGAATGTTCCCAATGCTGTAGCCCGTGCTTCTTTTGGATATCTCTCTTCGAACACCAGTGGTGGGATTGACACATCCATCATATCAAGCCCTGTCCAGATTGCATAGAGAACTAATACCCATAGTGGGTCATGAAAAAGGGGAAATATCCCTACGGTGAGTGCGAGCAATCCCCATCCAACTGCAAGAGCAGCTTTTGTTCCAAGTCTGTCCACGACCTCCCCTGCTCCTAATGCGGCAATGGCAATGATGAGGGTCGAAATCGAGGTCATATAACCATAGAGTTTCTCATCTATTGATCGAACTGCAATTGATACATACCAACTGAGCCCACTGCTCGATAAAGCATCAAGTGAGAATGTGACCACCATTATCAAGAAGAAGCCGGTATGCATCTTCCAGGTGTTCGTGTGACTCTTGGGGTGCGCATCACTAGGAATCGATAGAAGGCTTTCCTGTAATAGAATGCCAAAGACCGCAACTACTGCGATTAGTCCTTCAAATCCAATTATCAATGCTAGCGAGAAGTATCCAGTGAGCAGGGTCGTACCCGAGAAATAAAGCTCGCTACCAATCAACACAAGGATTGCAGCAGGGATTGATGGAATAACACGTGTCGCTATCATATAGGACCGACCTTTCTTCTGTTTCTGGCTGCTCTCTACAAGCAACATTGATGCTGCTGGTCTTACGAACCCCCTTGCAGCCATCATAGTAGTATATCCAACGATCGAAACAGCTATCGCAAGAATCAGTGACTGGCGTGCGAATAACAATGAGATTAGAATGACGAATGGGCCAGTTGAGTAGATAGCATACCCTCCAATCATTGTAGATTTACGACCAAATCTATCCGCCGATCGACCTCCAAAAAATGAGCTTGCTGCACTTGCTCCAGCAAAAATAGTATAGAACACGCCAATGGTAACTGTATCAAGTCCAATGTCTGAGAAGAAATAGGGCATGAACATAATCCAAAGAGAGTTCACTGACACAATTGCTGTATTTCCAATTGTCATCACTGTTACATTTCTTTTGAGCTTATCATACTCTTCGTCCAACTCTCCTGCCCACAATTAATTGGAATTCATCTACGATTTTTATCTTTGTATCACTTAACACATCACTCAGTTATCATCTCACTCTCTGTGTATTAGGACGTGAACGACAGTCAGCAAACATGCAGTGATTTGCGTCATAAAGTCTAAAACGTCGCGAAACATATCACCAGTATTGTGATGAGGGTTAGTTCGTGCCAATAAACCTGGACTTTGACCAAGCTGCTGCATATAAGACCATGAAAGACCTATGCAAGATCGGTCCTCGAGTGAGTGGTTCAGAGGCTGAGATTCGGGCGGTCCTATTGATAGAGGACAGACTCAGGAGTGCAGGACTATCCACGATACAAATCCTTGGGCATGAGCACACGTTCTATGAAGCCAAGAGTGCAACCTTGGGATTACCTGATGATAGTATAGTGATATTCGGAGTCCCCTGTTGGATGAGCGCACCAACAATTCTCGGAGGAATCGAGTCTGAGGCGACCTACATCGGTTCTTTTGAGATGGTTGAGAATCTGGGGGAAAAGGATGTCAAGAATAAGATAATCATTACAATATTCGATGATCGGCAGAAAGAAACGACAGAGTCTTGGAAGAAGCTCTATGCATTGAATCCGGATGGTGTTGTGTTCCTCGACATGGAACGAGATGCCTCACCACGGGATTTCCTGAACAAGGAGTTGATTCCATCATTCTCAAGAATTCCATCTGTGGTCGTGTCTGCCTCACAGACGAGAATCCTGCATGAAAAGATGTTCGGCTCACGTTTGAAGATAGTTGTCAAAGGCTCTAAGCGATCTGGGAACATACAAAGTATTCAATGCAAATTGAAAGGCAAATCATCGCAAACCGTGCTATTATGTGCTCACCATGATACACATTCATTATCCCCGGGGGCGACTGACAATGCTTCTGGTGTAGCGATAATACTAGAGCTCGCTCGCATTTTGGCACAGAGAAAGCCCAATCTGAGCTATCACTTCGTTTCCTTTGGAGGTGAGGAACTTGGTCTGAAAGGCTCATGGGCATATGCATCTAAGGTGAATCTAGATGATGTTAGATTATGTATCAATCTCGACAGCATTGGTGAGCTCCCTGGCATGCTACTGGCATTATCTGCTGGGAATAAAGAGATGATTGATTGGGTTTCCGAGATAGCAAAGAAGAACCCCTACCCCGCACATTGTAGGCGCAATTCCACTTCTGGTGGCGATAACATAGTATTTGCAGCAAATGGGATACCTACCATTCATCTAGCGAGCTATGGTACCACTACTGGGAAGGTCAGTCATAGTCAAATCGACACCGTGGACCTCCTTACGCCATTCACCTTGGGCACACTAGGAAAATTCGCCTATTCAATTGTTGAGAGCTTGGAGATTGACAAAAACGTACCTTTTCCGCGAGAGGTACCTAACGATTTACTTCAAGCGGCAAAGCAACGAGTCATTGAGAGTCTATCTTGAACCCGTCATCATCTACCTGCTTTCTTAGTAATGGTAGAAATCTTCCTGTCCCTTTCATATACTCCCTATAGTCATCGCCAAATTGGTCTATCAGCATCGCCTCCTCTTTTCTTGCTAGCCAGGGAAAAGGCAGTGCCACAAGAAAGGCAAAGATGATGAGTAGCAGGTTTGAGGACATTATAGCCACTGCTATCGAGAAAGCATTCATACTTGTATACATCGGATGGCGTACATGACTATAGATCCCTTCTGAGATGATGACATGCTCTTTCTGGATCTCGCGTTTCGCAGAATACTGTGCTCCTAGTGTCTTATGTGTCAAAAGAGTCAATCCTGTGCCTATCAATGCCAATCCAAACCCAAACCATCTGATCATAGTGGGCAGGCCAATGTAGGTCCAAGAGATGAAGTCCGGAAGAAGCACATAGATGATCACGAGAGCTAGATATCCGAGAATTGCGATGGAGAGGAAGACTGTGCTCTTGTCCATTACTTCGTAATCTTTCTCACTCTCCCTGCCGATGGTCTTTCCTCTGTAATAGATCCTTACTCCCGCAAAGAGGGCATACGAAGCGACAAAGAGGACTCGAAAGAGGAGCTCATCGTCCATATTAGACCACCACCAATAAAAATGACCCATAGGTCAGTATTATTACTGCCCAGTCATTTATAAATATGCATCTACCTACGTATCTTCAGGTATCCAATAATGCCAAAGGTAGTACCCGAGTACAAAGAAGCCGCTAGAAAGAGAATAGTAGAGCATGCAACTCGTCTCTTTTCACACAAAGGCTATCATCGAACAAAGATGATTGACATTGCAAAGAGTGTTGGGGTAAGTAAAGGTGCACTCTATCAGTACTTCAATAGCAAGACAGATCTACTTCTTGCAGTGTTTGAAGCAAATGCGCAAATGAGAGAACAGGAAGTCAGCAAGTTCCTGAATGCAGAAGGCTTTAGATCTGTCGCGACTGAGGAATTCTTTGACCGGATGGCTGAGATGAGGATGACCGGGACCATCATCACTCCAAGTTTAGCTCGAGAATTATCAGAAAATATGGCTGTAACAGAATGGATTCAGAGTGGCAGTGATAGGTGGGTGAGATCTCTTGCTGAGGTGATTGAGAAGATTATGGAAGAGAACTCACACTCAATCGATATCTCTTCAGAGTCCTTCGCACGAGGAATCATTGCATTAAGGGATGGCTTGTATAATTCTCTTCTCTACGGTAGTGATATTGTAAAGGTTCGAAAAGCCTGGGTTGAAATAATGAGCCTATTGATTCGACAAATAGTGCAGTGAGACAATCAGATGGAATAATGCTCTATCAAGCTCCGGCAGGCAATCCTAAGTCTATCCGGAATATTCGAATCTTCAAGCCACAATGGCATCATGCTTAGCCGCTTCTTTATCCAAGCCTTGTCATTATACTTTAAGGCCATCTTCAGCTCAACTGCTGTAGCCGCAAAATGTGCCTCCAGGACATCTACAAATCTCTCCCAGACAACTTCACGTGTGATCTCTATCCCTTTCAGCTTCAGATGCTTTAGCTCCGTCACCTCGTGAAGCAGAAGCCAGCGGTTTGCAATCACATCATCAAGTGTGGTCACATCTCCAGTAGGTGTGTCCCCAGCAAAGTACTCAATCAGCTCCCCAGGTAACACCTCTCCTTTCTCGATTCCTGCTTCTAGAAATAGTGCTGCATGCTCCTCGAATGCTTCCAGTATCTCTTGGATGGTCCTAGGCGTTCTCATTTCTGTTCCTTTCCCTGACTATTTCGATCCAATCGCCTGATCTTTTGAAACCTCAAGCTTCTCCATAGAACTGAATCAACTTGCGACTTTTTGCTGTCCATGCCTAAGGAACCGTGCAAAGTCCATTTCATTCTTGCGAACAGTTCGAACCGGAGGGTATTTCCCCTACCGTTCATACATCGAATTGCTTAGCGGGTGCTGAACATGCGAATACTCGAGCTAGTGATTATCGGACTATTATGTGTCTTAGGCATTCAATTCTTCCTACCTGAGAGAATCGCAAATCGGGCAAGGAGGGAACTGATGGGCTGGTTTGGGGTCTTGGATCTACTCCTAATCTTGGCACATGCATTCATTGAAGGTTCACGGTGGCAGATGATCCCAGTATACCTCTTATCAAGCGTAGTGTTCGTTTACAGCGTATTCCAACTCAAGGATCATTATAAACCATCGACTCCTGACATGCCTTCACTATCTGGTAAGACCCGGAAACTGGCTTTCACTTCTTTGGCACTTTTGGTCATCGTAGTCGGAACAACGGTGTCTCTAGATCTTATCTTTCCAGTCTTCACTCTTCCTAACCCCACAGGGGTCTATACCGTTGGCACTGCAACTTTCGAATTGACTGACGATGGCAGAGAGGAGGTCTTCACGGCATTATCAGGTGACCATCGTCGCATACTAGTCCAAGCATGGTATCCTGCAGATGCTGTCACTGATTTAGATCCAGTACCCTATATCGAGAATCCTCAGCTCTTTGGAATGGGTATCGAATATTCCTTCGGATTCCCTTCGTTCATGGTGAGTCATCTTCCGCTGATCAAGACTCATTCGTATCGTGGGGTACCCTTATCGACACAGGCCACCAACTACCCAGTAGTCCTGTTCTCTCATGGCTATGGTGGACTTATCATGCAAAATACTATTCTGATGGAAGAGATGGCTAGCCATGGATATATCGTCTTCAGCATCAATCATCCCTATGAGTCAGCCGTTTCGATTTTTCCAGATGGCTCAGTTATTTTCGAGCTCCCTCCCCCATCAGGACATCAGATTAACGACAGCCTTGCAGTCTGGGCTGATGATTCCCAGTTCTTACTTGATCAGCTAGCAATTTCAAACAACGACAATATACCAGATATCTTCTGGAGTGGTCTTGATTTCGATCGGATTGGGGCCATGGGTCATTCCTTTGGAGGAACCACAGCAGAAGAACTATGTTTGATAGACGCTCGGGTCAAGACCGGAATAAGCTTTGATAGTCCTCACTTTGGGCTGTCCCTTGAGCAAAACATGACAAAGCCTTTCATGCTCCTATTCGGTCCCGACTATGGCAATCCTGCTCTCAATGACACGGTCTATTTGCGAGCCGAGAACACCTGCTATGGGCTCTATGTCAATGGAACAAGACACTACAATTTTGCTGATGTGTGTATTTGGTCCCCTGTGCTACAGAGTATTGGATTGACAGGTAATATCGATGGCTATCGAATGATAGAGTTGCAGAACAACTATGTTCGGGCGTTCTTCGATGCGCAATTCAAGAGCATAGACTCCCCCCTGCTCACCGAGTCATCAACTCAGTATCCAGAGGTCATGTTCTATTGGAATGGTCTTTAGGCATTCAGAAGAATGGTGAGATTTCTTTCAGGATTTTATTCAGGATTCTCGCATTCTTCTTGACAATGTCCTCATCTATCATGCGTTCTTCCTGATCCTCCAGCATGGGAAGTGGGTTCCCTCTTAGACCTTCAAGGGTCGCTCGAACACAGGGTCCCAATACCAATGGATTGTAGCCTCCTTCAAGAACCCAGAATGACCCCTTCAAGCCAAGTGATCTGACTAGGTCATTGATTGTATTGGCTATGAACCAATAGGTCGTCGAATCGACTGCCATATCTCCAATCGGGTCAGTATAGTGTGCGTCATACCCTGCAGAAACTGCAATCACATCCGGTTGGAAGTTCTCAATTGCTGGAACCACAATCTTAGATATCGCAGACTGATAGGAAGCATCAGGAGCTCCTTCATGCAACGGGATATTGATATTCATGCCTTTCCCTTCTCCGCGTCCTATCTCTTTGAAATGTCCTAGACCGAAGCTTGCGTAATTATACTCATGAAGGGAAATGAATTGGACATTAGGGTCGTCATAGAAAATCTCTGCCGTTCCATTCCCAAAGTGGTCATCGATATCCAGTATTGTGACCCTCTTCACATCGTCTTCCTTTAGAATGGTGCGAGCGGCAATGGCCACATTGTTGAAGAAACAGAGTCCCATGGATGCAGAACTCGTTGCATGATGTCCTGGAGGCCGAATTAAGGCAAAGGTATGGTCTGTAGAGTCAGAAAGGACCAGCTCTGCAGCAATTAGTGCGCCACCAAGAGCATAGAGGGTGGATGACAGTAGATTCTCACTGGCATAGGCTGACTCGCCAAGTTGCCCACTGCCTAGCTCTGACATCAATTGGACCGAGTGGACCAAGTATGGTGAGTGAACGATCATAGCTTCTTCACAATGGGCTCGTGGCGTCTTCAGTGTCAAAATGTCATTGAGAGCATTATTCTCCTCTAGGTACTGAAGTGTCATCTTTATACGATCAGGATTCTCGAATCCTTCCATATGGGGCTTGGGAAATGGGGCAACGTGCTGATCAAGCCCGGTCTGCTCAATGAGGGTTATAGCACCTCGTGACATATCTGACACCTCTAGGAATTGGATTTTTTTTCCTTATACTCTTTCAGCAGATGAATTCCCTTCCGAAAACCCTTGTAATACGGGGCGAATTACAAAACCTTATAAATATCGGAACCGATATCGGTATTGATATCGGAAGCGATATAACTTGTCCTTTCCGTTATCATCAGAAGATAAAGACAATTTGAGGAAACGACAATGCATTACAGAAAAAAAACACCTTGCTATGGGCATCATGGTCCTGGTGGCCACAGTCCTTGGAGACGAAGAATGGCAAAGGTCCCAAAGGGATTCCTGCGCCATTATGTTCTGAAACTGCTCGATGAACAACCTCGATCGGGCTCAGAGATAATGAGTGCGATTGCAGAACGCACAGAACAACGATGGGAACCAAGTCCAGGTTCAGTGTATCCATTGCTTTCTTGGCTTCATGATTCCGGATATACTAGGATCGCTGATGATCAAGAATCGGGAATAAAACGATATGAATTGACAGAGTCAGGGAAGGAGTTCCTAAAGGAACATGATGACATGCATCCTGAGTTTGATGAAACCGTGGAAGATGTTGGTCCTCGTTTCAGAGGAGGCAAGAAACTACCCGATGAGGCTCGGGAATTGTTCAGGAGCTTTCGCAAGATACGAAAGACTAGTTGGAAGATTTTCGATACCCTACGACAGGACTATTCAGAAAATCTCGTGAAAGAAACCAAAGCAGCAGTGGACGAGTTCATAGCGAAGCTAGAGATACTTGCAGAGAAGAAGGAAGCGTGAACCTAATTCAGGACTAAATAGTCCTTGGAGAAGGCATTATCGTCTTCTCACCAGTTATTTTTCATACTTCAGATTCAAGCTCCTGTGTCTCTGATAATTGGACTATATGAGATGGAAGTACGCGCAGCACCTGATAGCCAATAGTCACCATCATTATCACTGCCAGCAGTACTTTGATGGGCGTTATGATTCCTGCACCAAGCCATAATAGCTGAAGATCCTCTGGGGTGAACCCGTAGAAAATCCAATATGTCTGGCCAGGAACGAGTAGGAATACTCTGGTGAGAATATCACTCTCTAGACCTATCACAGTGCAGAATATCAGTCGCAATAGGTCCTTCTCTCTGCTCATCTCATTCCACCATTGTCGATTCACAAGCACAGAGAAAAGCACAACAAATCCAAAACCCACCAAGATGTCCCAAATACCAAATAGCGGGAGTGTCCATGAAACCGGATATAGGAAATACCCCGCAAGTAATCCGGAATAGATGATGAGAACTGGCTTCCATCTCCGTTGATATACTAATCCTGCCATTGCTGCTCCTATGGGTGCTCCAATCATATACAGAAGCTCGAACACATCACGAAAGAACAGGATATGTCCAATCAGACTACCAATACCAATTGCAGCAAATCCACCAATCGGTCCAAGCAAGACGCCAACTATGGGGCTTAGAAGGAATATCCATGAATCCCAGATTCCACTAGAGAAGCCTGGTGTAAGGATAAGGTCAAGGGCTGCAGCCATTGCAGCGAAAATAGCTGAAAAGGCAATGAAGTGACTTTTCGATGATTCGATAGGGATGGCCATAATTTGCTGTTACAATACAATCGACCTTATACTCCTACCGGAAAATAGGAAAAGGAGAAAGAGCAGACGCTAAATCTAGCGTCTGAAGTAGGCTTGAGTGATAGCCTTGGTAGAGATCTGGGTCTTGGGTGACTTGGATACTTTCGCGAGTGCCATGTTGATTACCTCACAACAGTTGCGTAAGCGTAGCCTACAGCCTTGGTCGAAGCGACCTGTTT
>JBHLQH010000030.1:0-45899 GCA_048884965.1 Candidatus Thorarchaeota archaeon
CAGAGGAGGGTTCCTAATCCGTGGGTATGCGAGAGAAGCGCAGAGAGAAAAAGAGCAAGGCAAAAGCTGAAGACGAGCCAGCATCAACCGAAGATGAGAAGACGCATGTTATCGAACAAGAGCGTAGGATACACAAACCGGATGTTGTCATCATCGAATCTGAAGATGAAAAGCTAGAAACCACAGAGACACTGGAAGAAATAATCGTAGAGGACGTTGTCGTTCCAGAGTCGAGAGTCTTACTACCCCAATGGGGGAATATCACTGACTCCGAGTGGATGTATGCGATACCCTCTCGCGACGATGATAGGAGAATGTGGGCTGAAGAGTGGGGGGATTTCTTACTCGAATGGGCGCAGGCTAATTCCGTACACGTTTTCTCCTTGTCCACATTTCTCAAGGAAACTCCATTCAATGACCTTTCGGGGAAGGTCGATGCTTTTCGACTTATTGGGCAAACACTGGTGGATAAAGAGGTTGCAGATTGGTTGGATAGAGGGCGAAGACAGATTCGAATATATTGGAGGCCATTGGAGGATTGGGCTGACATAGTATACGAATGGGCCATAAAGACAGGAACCACTCTTCTGGATCTAAAATCCATCATCATCCAAGAAGCAGACGAGGATTTCGCCAAGCTTCCTGAACGAGACATCGCCGTTGTACTCTCATTGATTGTAGAAAGGGAGCTTGCGGTATGGGTGGATAGAAAGAAGCATGCGATAAAGATAGAGCACTGACAATGGCCTAGGAACTATCCAAGAACTCTCGGGACTGATTTCCATTTCCTTCATTCTCTTGTGGATTGCGAGCCCTTAGTCCAGGGAAGTAATACCTTCCACCAGTACTGAATCTGATATCAGCTACAGCCATGCCAACATCGACCAAGCTGGTAAGTACTTGCCGCGCTTGCTCTTCGGACCACTTGAAACGCAACATGAGTTCTTCAACAGAGGTGTAGCCTTTCATTGCCGCTAGGTTGACTACATCGGATTGGTCGCGCCGCAATTCAAGAGGTCGCAATTCAACAACTTTCACGCCACCACGTAATGTTCGAATGCCAGGGATGAGTCCGTGTTCAGCAACTCTGTTGACGGCCTCGATCACATCATTATAGCTTACGGACCGGAATTGAGGCACCCGTTTCACAACCTCAACGATGAGTTCAGCAAGACCCATTATTCCCTTTGATGCGTGAATCGTTGCGATATCCAAAACTGCCAATCCAAGTTGATCATAATACTCATCCAGAGTCAATCCATTCAACGATTGCTGAGGTTGACGTTCGAAGAGATTGAGTAATGTAGAGGCATCAGGAAACCTGTCAACAATACGCTCTCCATTGATGAACGAAGCAATATCCATACCCATGCGGCGAAGATTCTCAATCTGTACTCGTACCTCTTGGACTAAAGCTTCTGACTCTCTGCGATAGGACCCAACTTCGACGGCACCTAAGTCGTACATCTTCTTGAGCTGGTCCAGTGTTGCAATCGATGCGTAAAGTTCAGATTGTATGTTCTCGTACATTTGCCGCAAACCCTTCAAAGGTGTATAGATACCACTGACTGGCAAGTAAAAGGACTCAGATTCTCCTTTAAGAGAGAGTATTATGAGGCATATACATTGCAAACAAAAGGACCTCATAGAACATTGCTGAACCTTATATCCGTACTTTTTCAACATGACATATGAACGAAGGAATTATGGTTGTAACCCTACCACATTTACCAGGTTATCGCGTCGTGAGGATAATAGGAATCGTCCATGGATTAACAGTAAGAACTCGAGGTGTAGGCGGTAAGCTTTCTGCCAGCATTTCAGGAATATTCGGGGGCGAAGTACACTCCTACACAGAGGAATGTGAGAGGTCCAAAGCTGAGGCGTTAATGCGACTGAGAGAGAATGCGCAACAGATGGGAGCCAACGCAGTCATTGGTGCGGACTTTGAAACAAGTGATATCCTCGCTGGGACTGCCACCGTTTTTTCAGCCTACGGAACTGCAGTAATAGTAGAAACTGATCAGTAGAACTCATTGTGAGGTCTTTGAGTCCTAGTAGAGACAACATCCATCCAAAGATGGAGTAGCTATTCAAAATGAATTCTCGATGGTTCCGGACTTGTTGAATTCATTGTTTCATCCTATTCACAGAGATGAACTAGTACAATCCTTCTCTAAAGTTAACCCTTAAATCAACTCAAGCACATACTATTCTTGACGAAAATGTCACGAGGTTATTGCACATTCCCGAATTGGCTCCACATTAGTGGAAACTAATTCGAGATGCTCTCCTCGTGATGTCTGCTGTTTCTTGGTGTGGTCCTCACGGGGAGAGGACCTCAGGATTGTGTGAACCTCATAGGAGGTAAATGAAAAATGTCAGGTCATGCTTCTTCGAAACGAAGACGTAAAGTAAAACGTGAAATGATTAAAGACGAGATAAGGTGTTGTGTGGATGCCTTTGGGGATTATATTGACATCGCAGAGAGAAGGAACCGTTTTACTAGTCAGAAGTATAATCGACCGACAAAGAGCCATGGAGAAACATTAAATCCATGGCGAACTGAATGAGATAAAATACCGAAAAGTGAGTGCCTATTGCAGGCACTCAAAACTTTGCTTTTCCTTAAGGTGTGATCCTATCTCGGTCACGAGGCAATAGCGTTGCTTCTCTGATATTATCAATTCCAAGGAGCTGCATTGTCAATCGTTCAACACCGAGACCTAGTCCACCATGTGGGGGGGCTCCATACTTGAATGGGTCAAGATAGAAAGTGAATGCCTCAGGATCAAATCCCTTCGCCTTGAATCTTTCAACTAGTAAATCATAGATGTGTATTCTTTGCCCACCCGTAGTGATCTCCATACCTTTGTATGTCAAGTCGAAGCTCTCTGTCATTCCTTCGTCTGTCAAGCTAGGCATCGTGTAGGCAGGTCTCAATTCAAGGGGGTAGTGCGTTAGAAAGACCATATCAGTGCCGAATTTCTGAGGAAATATCTCACCAAGCAGCTTCTCACTCTCTGGGTCGATGTCATCATTGACTGAGAGCTCTTTCCCTTCAGCATTCAATAGGTCAATGGCTTCAGCGTATTTGACCCGTTTGAAGGGAAGTTTTGGAACAACCAAATCAACACCCAGAAGTTCCAATTCAGGTGCTACATGTTCCTTTGTTTTCTTGAATGAATGATGGAGCATTTGCTCTTCCATTTTCATGACATCTTCGACACCACTAATCCAAGCCATCTCGAAGTCAAATGAGGTGTACTCGTTGATGTGACGTCGGGTGTTATGCTTCTCTGCCCTAAATACTGGAGCTATCTCAAAGACTCGTCCAAATCCAGCTAGTAACATAAGTTGCTTGTAAAACTGGGGGCTCTGTGCGAGGTATGCTTTCCGATCGAAGTACTTTATCTCAAAGAGGTTTGCCCCTCCTTCAGTAGCTTCAGCAACTATCTTGGGGGTATGAATTTCCACAAAATTATTTTGCTCAAGATATTCTCTTGCAAAGCGTACGAGAGAGTGTTGGATCTTGAAGACTGCATTGATGGTTGGCTTTCGAAGATCAAGTATTCGATAGTTTAACCTAGTATCGAGATCGATATCCACCTTGCCTTCAACAACGTCAATAGGAAGACGATCAGAAGTATTGATGATTCGAATTTTCGTAGGAATGACCTCAGCACCCGACTCGAGCTGTGAAGTTGCAACGACTTTTCCATGGATCGCCACAGCCATTTCAGGTTTCAAAAGTCCAGCTACCTCAAAGGCATCCTCTGGTACCTTCTTTTGAGGGAGTGTGACCTGGACGGTTCCACGTTCATCACGAAGAATCAGGAACTTTATCTTGCCCTTATCTCGAAGGATGTGAACCCAGCCCAAAAGGACCACTTCTGAATCCACTAAGGATGAATTGATATCGCTACTGAAGTGCGTACGTTGTTCGTCGCCAATAGGTACAATGCCTGCTTTCTCGTAGAAGTTCATTGGACTCACCATCAGAACTGAGTTCTCTTACCGGATTCGTTGTATTATGAGGGTTTCGCAGCAGAAGAATTCATGTTTCATAGTGAAGTATCCAAGGCGTTGGATTGTGGGAGAGACCACTCTAAGATTAGGATCCTAGAGAGGTCTCCGCGTGCGCTTAGCTACATTGGAGCTGATGTCAGCACATAGATTCTCTCCCTAGCGTCATCCTCATGTTCCTCTTCCTCAATTAGACCAAGGTCCTTCAGTCGACTAAGACCATAGTTGACTGTACGTGGAGGAAGAAATGTGCTGCTTATCAGATCCTGTCGGGATATCCGACGTCGATTCTTAAGAAGCACGTAGAGAAACTTCGCAGAGGGAGGTAAAGCTAGGAATGATCGTTGGGCAAACGCGATCCCACCTGAATGTTGTTACCATAGTACTATTTACCTCCATAAGTTTTGATTGGGTGAGCAGCTTTTACTGATAAGGATTCGCTTTCCTTCACTAACGCAAAGATACTCTGTAGATTCATTGCGTTCTCCTGCATTCTTAAGTAACGTCTACTGAGATTATCCATTTAACAGGACAAAGAGAGAAGCAGCAATCGGGTTGGTGGAGAGGATGGACCAGATAGACAAGAAAATGCTGGTAGTACTATGGGCGAATTGTAGAATCTCATTCAGAAAACTTGGGTCGATATTGGGACTTTCTGGACCGTCAGCAAAAAGAAGAGTCGATCGTTTGCTCGAGTCTGGTACAATCTATGACTTCTATGTAGTACTAAGTGAAGCCATGATAGATATGAAACGGGCCCTCGTCCTGGTCCGAACAGCATCTTCAATCTCTGTAGAGAAAATAACTACAGCACTTGCAAGACATCAGGGGATTTTTCGAATCCTTTCATTGCTCAATGGTAATTTTCTAGTTGTTAGTATG
The DNA here is from genome assembly GCA_048884965.1 of Candidatus Thorarchaeota archaeon. Classification (GTDB taxonomy): domain Archaea; phylum Asgardarchaeota; class Thorarchaeia; order Thorarchaeales; family Thorarchaeaceae; genus MP5-2226. The sequence goes on from JBHLQH010000030.1 coordinate 4,909, forward strand.
TATCCAGAAGAAGAAGGATATCATAAGATGGAATCATTCATCAAGTCGCTGAATGGTGTGATAGATGTAAAATTCTTTCCAATATATCGCTCAGAGAACTGCGTACAAAAAGGACGAAAGGTCGCACTGACAGTAATTCAAAAGAAAGTATTGAGTTGCCTCGTTACTGATGCAAGGATTTCTAGTAATGAGATAGCTAGACGGATAGGAGTGTCAACACGCAGAGTCGAAGATGCCATCGAACAGATGCAGAAGAATCGAAATGTAATATTCAGTGTCCGGTGGAAATCAAATTTGGAACGTAGTATATCATTCATGCTCCGAATAACCTATGCAGGTTCGGAGATTGATGTGATGTCATTCAACGATTTCATTGCAAAGAAGTTTCCATCAGAGTTTTGGTATTCCTATCTCCCTGAAACTGAGTCTGTTATTTTCAGTGTTTTCTTAGTGGATAGCATATCTGATGCCTACAGAATCACTGAATTGGCCAAGGAGATGGACTTTGTTGAATCCGTTGAAACACTGATAAGTTACTCTGCAACGACTCTGGATCCACCTACAAGAGTGGAACTAATCAAATTACTTCAGCAAGATGGATTGCTACTTGATTATCCAATGAGATCCACATCGGAGATAGACCTCATTGTCTAGCATCATTGAATGGAAGCCGTGATTCTCAAATTGGTAACATGAACGTTAGCTTACTACGAAACGCCGTCTTATATTACATTCACAGTGAGGATTTCACAATAAGGTGTGATAATCTGATGTTCGCTAGGAAACTAACATTGATTTTCCTCTTCTTGTCACTGATGCTTATCTCACAACCAACTTGCGTTCATTTCAATGAACGATTTGATTCGGAATCTGCTAGAATCAATGCTCTCTCAGCAAATTCTGATTTTGGCACCTACTTTGGAGGTTTGGGATCAGAGGAATCCACACGGATTACTACAGACAGTGAAGACAATATTATCCTAAAATTGGTTACGACATCTGAGGATTTACCAACATCAAGTACTGCCTTTCAGCAAGATTATGCAGGAGGGACCAATGATGGGTTTATAGCTAAATTTTCTCCGGATGGAACCTTGGTGTTCTCAACCTATCTTGGAGGTTCGAGCACTGACCACATCGTACGAACAGTAGTTGATGATGATGATAATATCTACATCGTAGGATCTACCTATAGCGAAGATTTCCCTATCACAGCAAATGCGCTTCAGTCTGAGAAACAAGGAAGCGAGGATGGCTATATCACTAAAATCTCATCTAATGGTACACTTCTCTATTCAAGCTATTTTGGTAGCGCGGGGATAGATCGTATCCAGCAAGTAATGCTTCATGAGGATGGTTCGATATATCTGGAGGGCTATACCTCATCAACTGGGCTTGCAACTGCTAATGCATATCAGACATCATGTGCAGGAGGTGCGGACTCATTTATCGCAAAGCTTAGCAATGACCTAGATGAAGTTTTGATGTTCACATATTATGGTGGTTCAGGTGAGGACTATGGTTGGCGAGTTGATATTGATTCGGAATACAATTTCATAATATGTGGGGAAACTCGATCAACCGACTTGCCAACTACACCAGATGCGATATGCAGAACATACTCAGGGTCAACGGATGGGTTCTTTGCGAAAATTAGCAGTGATGGCAGCGAATTAGTCTATGCAACATATTTGGGAGGATCTTCGGTCGACTTTGGAGGTGGAGTTAATATTGACTCAAAGGATGACTTCTACATCACAGGCGTCGCTTCCTCAGAACTAGCAAATCTAGATAGCACATACGAACCCCATCACGGAGGGATGGACTTTTTCGCAGCAAAATTCACGAAAGACTGTGAACTGATCTTTTTCAGGATGGTGGGGGGTAACAGAACTGATTTGATGTGGGATGCACTACTAGACCTTGATGAGAACATCATTATCGTAGGTTCGACATTCTCCGATGATTATCCGATTGTCAATGCCGTTCAGGAAGAGCGTATGAATGGTAATGATGCATGCGTGACTGTCTTGTCATCTGATGGCGAAGATATCATACTTTCGACATACATAGGTGGATCGGCGAATGAGAAGGGAGAAGGAATTGCGATACAGTCTGATGGCTCAATACTGACTAGTGGATACTCGTCTAGTGATGACTTTCCTGTTAGTTCGAATGCATACCAATTGCATCGAGTTGGCTCAAATGATGCGTTCCTTTATCGGATCGACCCAACAGGAACCATGCCGTCAATGACAGAAACCGTATCTACAATTACTGGACCTTCTGATTCACTTCAGAATATTTACCCTATACAGATAGTAATCATCTCGGGGGGAAGTATCGCAGTAGTCATTTCAGGTTGGTTTTTGATGAAACGCAGAGGAAAATAGTATGCGAATTCAGAAGTGATGAACGGTACTAGCATTGCTGGGTGAATGAATGCCATTCAGTCTGGAGATTCTGGATATCAAAGGCTATGAAGGAAAAGACATCCATACCAGTTTTCTGAAACAGAAGGGTGTGGTTGACACCTCTTCTGAAACATCGTGGAGAATCATTTGTTGTCATTGGTACTGAGGATACACACTACGATGATGAGATTGTAGCAAGGGTTGCTGAGGAAGGTAATTGTGAGGTATACGCAGTTCAGAGGGGGAATCACTCTCTTGATATTCCAACTGGACTTGTGGAGTCAATGAGGACATTGACTGATATCATGAGCGAGATGCGGAATTTCATCACGAAGTAGTCATTCACGGCGGTTTTTGAAGAATGAGTACCCATTCGCCATGCATGCGTTCTTTTCTTGGGATCCTAATGAAATGGCGAATCAAACCTGAAAAAAAGCTCCGCTCAAGTTTAAATCCTATCTCATCACTTGATGCGATTTCAGCCAGTATCTTGTGTGACTCAACCAAGACGCCACGTATTAGATTACTCCCCACTGCCAAGCAGTAATGACCTCCAGGAACAAGAACACGATAGGTTTCTGCTAGTTGTGCTTTCATGTCTTCGAAGAATTTGTAGACTATGAAGGATCTTCGAGGGTCTAATTCAAAAATTCTCTCAAGTATTGAATCAAGAGTGTGGTAGTTAGATATCTGACGCGCTGAATACTCTTCTTTGTAGACGGTTTCAGTGCCGATATATTTTCGTTTCATCTCGGATAGAGGAGCGTCATTGATCAAGTCAAGCCAGTACATCTCCAATTGATGTGTCCGAGGATAGTCGACTGCATTGATGTAGGGAGGAGATGTGATAGCAAGATCCACTGACGTATCTTCCAATCGCGTGTCTATAGCTGAAGTCATGTATAGCTTTGGAGCGATCCAATCATTGTCCTCCACTATTTCTGATAGTTCCTTCATAGAGGCGATCTGAGACTTAAGGGCATCGAAGAACTTGGCAGTCGTATCCCCTACATTGATTCTCTTCACTTGATTTTTTCGAATCACCGTCCGCGTACAATGCGGGTCAGCATTTGACACATCACGAATAATGGACGAGAATATTACATGCAAGAAGTCTACTACTCGCGAGTCATATAATTGACTGATTGCTGCTATTGATTCCTTTATGGCACCCAATTCCTGAAGAACGAAAGGTTTGAACCAGTTATCTCTATAATGAAATTCAGGAATCGATACACCATCATATTGGTGTCCTTCAATCTCCTGCATCTTTGTTTGAAGTGCTTGTCGTACTCTCTTGAGCAGTGATTGTTCAATTGGCGTGGTTTTTGTCCGTGTGATTAGATTAGCCATTGGATCGATATCTATTCCTATTGCTTGTCGTTGCGCAAGGAGGGATTCAAGAACAACAGTTCCACTACCACACATGGGATCTAAGATGACCTTTCGTTTCGCAGAGTATTTCTGAATGAGGTAGCGAGGTAGTTCTGGAAAGAATTTCGCTGGAAACTTATGTATCCCGTGAGTCAGATATGATTGATCCCTACTTATGATTAGGATGCGTGCCTTATCAGGAATGGTGGTATCAGGGGAGATATCCCCAAGGAATTCTTGATGGTATTCTATTGGAGGAGTATGATTGCCTTCGGATGTCACGATATATTCCCATCACATACTTGGTTGTACATATCTACGACCATGGAGAGTGCAATAGACAATAATAATATGGCGGCCAGTACTTCGGCATAAGACGAGTTAACTATGGTACATTCCCCCCAGTTTAAATATCACGGAAGCATTGTGTTAACCGTGCCTTAGGAGTTGAGATTGGTACTCAAAGGAAACGACTGGTTTCTGGTTATTGGAGGACCATTCATCGGAAAGGATGGTAGTCCGTGAATCAGAGCACGGATCTCACCTCTATCAACAAACAGTGTTGTAAGGTATCTTCGAAGATCGGAGTGTAGAGAATGGCTAAATACAGCGAATTAAGCAAATGGCTTATCGTAATCGGTGGCATCCTTGGATTGCTCCTTGGAATCCTGACAGCTGCTGGTTTCGGATTTGGACTGATTGATTTGGGTCTACTTGGGATATTGGGACCTTTGATTTATGGAATACTCCAAATCTTGGTATCCCTGATTGTCCTAGCTACAAGTGGAATTGTCAATATTCCAGCTCTCAAGTTCGAAAAGAACTTCGTTGTCTATCTCATACTGGGAATAGTAATGTGGGTAGTAAACTTAGAACTTGCAGGAATATTGGTCATAATCGGTGCAATCCTATTAATCCTGAAATAGAACTAGACACTCATGCAGATGCTCTAAAGCCGCTGCATGAGTGTTAGATTCTTTCTTTTTGAAGTCTAGAAACTATCGACTTTCTTCAGAGATTGCCCTATCGAATCTCTGCATGGCTTCATCAATATCGTCATTAGTGATGATATAGCTAGGTGTGAAACGGATGACATTCTGACCAGCGCCAAGCATCCAGAGCTTCTGTTTCTGAACGGCATTCTTCACAATGCGATCACGCAATGTCTTCGCCTTCTCTCGACTGGCTTTGTCCTTTACGAACTCGATACCAATCATTAAACCAAGACCTCTAACATCACCGATGACCTCATGTTTATCCTTGAGCTCCTCAAGTTGCTTCATCATATAGGCCCCTTTCTCAGTGTTGCTCTTGAGAAAGCCCTGATCTTCTATGTGCTTCAGAATCCAGAGAGATAGCAGTGCCATCTTTGGTTCGGCTGAGAAAGTTTCAGAATGACGGGATGCACCAGTATACATCGGTGCGGGACCAATAGAAGCTCCCATTGGATATCCTCCGCCCAGAGCTTTTGCCATTGAGATGTAGTCAGGAACTACGCCATGATGCTCGATAGCGCACCACTTTCCGGTACGCCCCATTCCTGCCTGAACCTCATCTGAATGGAAGAATGCTCCGTTGTCCTTGGCAATCTTGTATATGCCTTGAACAACATCAGATGGTGGTACGATGAGTCCACCTTCACCAGCCAAAGGTTCCATAACAACAGCTGCAATGTCATTGCCTTCAACCTGAAGTGCATACTCTAGAGTTTCCAATACATGATTCTTGTAATCATCATCGGTCATCCCCTTCGGTTTTCTGTACATATATGGATACGGCACACGAATAACGTCTACTCCCTGCGGGAAGGTGTTCTTATGACGGAAGTTGGTCGAAGTCAATGAAAGAGCGTATCCAGTTCGTCCATGGAAAGCTGGTCTGAATCCAACGAATCTACGTTTGTTTGTCAAATCCATTGCAGACTTCATACAACCCTCAACGGCGCGACCGCCAGAAGTTGTAAAAACGACTCGTTTCCTGTGACTTCCGGGAGTTATTGCTGCAAGCTTCTCTGCAAGAAGCGTCTGGGGGATGGCATCAAAGTCCATTCCAGGCAACTCAAGGACGACATCGCTAATTCGTTCCTCGAAATCGTGCTGTGGTTTGTATCTGAGACCAAATGCTCTAACAGCAACGCCCCCGGTAAGATCCAAGTACTCTGTACCTTCAATATCGTAAAGTCTGACTCCCTCTCCTCTCGTGTGGTCAAGACAGCCATAGATATCACGATCTTGTGTAGTGAGAGCCAAAGCGTCAGTTGCTCTATTAATCCAATATTTGTTGGTCATGTTCTTTGGAGTAAGATCAAAACCAAGTTCTCGTAGAATTTGATAGTGCTTTTCGTCCATGCTATTCACAGTCCCATGGAAAGGCATGTGATTCCGGGAATATCCCCATTATCTAATTTGTGATGCAGGCCTTGTGTGGAAACTAAAAAAGCATCAAGAGTGCGCCAATGATAATGAAGACACCTCCCAATGTCCCTCCTGACATATAGGTAAGGAATCCAAGGATGAGGAATGCCAACACGTTACGTTGAAGACGAAGAAGAGGAATCTTCAGAATTCCAAAAGTTGCTAGGGTTATGAGTGAAAGGAGAATGAGAACGATACCTATGAAGAGGTTCGTAATTGCTCCCAGTATGCCCCAGATGTTCAAGAAGGGGAGGAAAGAAACAGACACGCCAAGATTCAGAAAATACAGCAAACCAAAAATAAAGGAAACGATGGCCCCAAAGACAATCAATACCTCCCCAACAAAGAAGGTATCAGACTTCTTGGGAGGGGCCACCTGAATCGCTCCTGCCAAATTAACCCTTGAAGATGAGTAAGAGACCAGCTAGGACTATCATAAATCCAGCAAGGGTCCCAAGATTCATTATCCACCCAAGTATGTCAAAGGAGATTCCTCGACCTACAATGAAGATAGCGATGAGTCCGAAAAGTGCAAGGAGAGGTCCAGAACGATGGACTTTCCAATACACGAACCCACATGCATCAAAGGAGAGTATCGTCATTAGTAGTAATGCAATACCAAGCACAAAGTCTACTAAAGCATTCAAGTCACCACCAATCACACCGTTGACAGACGTGATCAACATGTTCAACGAATACACAAGTAGAACAATTCCACCAAGCACTGTGTAGCCTTGCGCAGCGCCTTCCGCTTTACAACCCATAGTCATAACCTCACGAAGAGTATAGAATCACTCTATCATCCGTAGTAAATAAGCTTCGTTATTCTTTGTGGAACTACCCTCGTAATACATAGGATTCTATTGCTAGATTCACCTGTTCGTATGTATTCAAAAGTCCAAGGTGACACTAGTGAGATATCCAGATTACGATGAAAGAAGACAGGAAAGACCGGTTCGACTTGATAAGACTGAAGGTACTGTGATAATAGAAGGAAAGGTCTATCCTGCGAAGGAGATAGTAGAAGCACTTGCTCAATCAGGCTACTCTGAGATACGATCCAGCGGAGATGCGTTGATTCTTGGAAGAAAACGAATTGCTCCAATTTTCAAATCCCCAAAGGAACGTGCAATGGCATCACTGTGTCACGGAAGTCTCGCATATTGCTGTCCACTCTCAAAGAGGTGCGCTGAGCGGGAGAGAGCACTGGAAATTCTTGGACTGAGCGCTGAGGAATATGAGCAGCTAAAAGGAGATGCTCATCATCGATTTCTAGATGTTTCAAAAAGAACATCTTCACCATCAGGAGGCTATGATTGGGATCAGAGTCCTTCGGAACGCACCATTAACAGACCTGCTACTGATAGAGGCTTTGGAGCTGATGACTACCGAAGGGACTTCGACCGTCTTGAATCAGTTCTAGATTCAAGCCATCAAAGGGACCAGAGAAGACCTGAGAGGTCCTCTTGGGATCCTTTTTCTCGTTCGACAAGAGAAAGTAGATACGAGGAGCCACGTTCTGGGAATCCCTTTACTGATGTCAGAATGGATGGTAGCCTCATGAAGGAGATGAAGGCAGCCACACGAGAGCTGGAAACTGGAGGATCTTGTAGACTAAGATCTGATGCGAGTGCAGAAGGAATTGGCTCCTTATTCACTCAAGGAGAGCTCAGTCCATTCACTGAAGATGCACAGCGTAATGCTGATCGCCTCAGCTTCTGTTTCTCATGTGGAAGGACCTTTGATCCAGATACCAAGGTGTGCCCGTATTGTGGAGCGCCTCAATAGAGAGCGACTTTAGAAATTACCAATAGCCGCTTCACGTCTACGCGAATAATCTGCAGGATAATGGAAGCTGGTAACAATTCTATCAATACCTGCATCTCGAGCGAGACCCTTGAGTTCTTGGACCTGATCAAGCGAAGTCACACCCCATCTGAACAATGAGGCAGTACCACCTCGTCGAGTGAATTCATTAGTGAAGTAGAGAGATTCAACAAGATCCGTATAGGCACTGGTTCCTTTCTGTGGTAATAAGGGAGACCATGGAAAGAGATTGATCAGGACATTGCCGGTGATCTCTCCAATCTTTGCATAGTCGTATCCATACTCATCTCTTGCACCTTCAGCCAACCCAGTTTCAGGATCCAGTAGAACTTCAACAGAGAGCCGCAGTGGATTCTCACGCTCAGTGGCTTCATCAGCTTCTCTAGCAGCTGCTTGAAGGACACTAAGTGCATCATGCACCTTACTGGCTCTCCACTGATGCCACTTCTCGTGGTACTCGGGGGTTTCTATCACATATTGATAGGTGAGTCGTGAGGGTTCTTGATTCACCATTGGCGCAAATTCGTTCTTACACCTTTGACAGAAACAGAAATGATCCCGAATGAAACCAGTTCCAAATAGGAAAATCTCCTCAATTGGATAGGAGCCAATCTCCTTGATGATCTCAGCACCGTATTCCCAGAATTCCGGACGGTTGGGACAAATCTGATGCTCCATTTTCTGTCCACTGCTGGTCATTGTCTGATACTTCGGATCCTTGGCGAACCAGCTGTCGGTATAGAGGTCCATGCCTATGACTCCATTGATACCCAGTGCGTGAGTAAGTTCAACCCATTCTTCGAAGAACTGAACATGCTCTTGAGTGACTGGTGCGGTTCGACTTGGATAAGTTGCATGTCCAGTAGGACCCTTCCCAACTATCCCCACACTTTCCATGTAGGAAGCGTAGGTAGAGAGAAAATCCTTTGCGGACATCTCAACATCCTCAGGTTTCATTAGAATGACCATTTTCTGCATGAAGAACTCACGGTAGTTCAATTTCATCTTTAGGAGCCCCGTCCAGATTGTACAAATCATTTGGATGTTAGGTAGCCGTTAGCTCAGCATTCGCTAAAAGGCTTTCTTCGCTGGACTACTCAGACTCAAAAAAACTGGTCAAGGGTAGTAAAGCCCATTAGACTATCAAAATTGAGCCCTACAGCATCCAATACTTGACCAAAGACCGATTTCAGAGTGTCGATATATTTCTCTTTGTCGATCCAATAAGATTGGTCCTTTGCTAGCGATACAGGAAGAACTCCATCACGATCCTTAGTTTTGATATATTCAACAATTGATCCTGGACCTAGGTCTTCCGGAGACATCATCGCCGCACGAACATGCTGTGGCTTGATATCACCATAGCTGGAAAGACTCTTTGTGAGCTGAACTCGAAATGCTAATTCGTCAGGGGAGTAGGGCTCTGCCTTACCTTCAAGACGATCAAGAACACAGTGAACGATGTTGCTGATCTCTTCTCGGGCTGTCTCGAAACCTTGAGGGGTGTCCACCTTTGCTAGAACCTCAAGCATCTCCTTGAATGCATTCTGAACGAATGTTGGAGTGTTCCGTTTCTTACCACTGAGTCCCTTTACCTCTACGTAGCCTGAATCGTATACCCCAATATAGTTCTTCTTTCGATCAGATAGAGCTACATACTTGTAGGTCTTCTCGACTTCCAAGTCAATACCAAGCTCTTTCCGAGACCATCGAACTAGTTCTTCTTGTTGTTGCTTTGAAGGATTGTCTAGGAATACAGAATCTGTATCCCCGTAGATCACCTTGACACCCATTGACTCGGCCTTTTCCTTAGTTCGAAGGATAGCGTTTCGACCGTAGGCAGTCACACTTTCAGCTGCGGGCATACAGAACAGCTCAAAATGCTGTGCGCCTGTGACACCGTATGACGCGTTTACGAAGACTTTGAGAGCTTTCTCGACGACCGTGTTCCAATTGCGAGTCTTCTCATCCAAGGACTTATCCTTACTTTTTCCCTTGAACCAGTTGACGCGTGTATCACGGAAGAAACCTATCGTTTCACTAATCATTCCTCGATTTCGAGTGCATGTCCAATGATTCGTTTCAGGCACTCTATTTCCTGTTGCATTCTTGCATTCCTCGTGAGGACAGTCAACGGTTTCATAGCTAATATTGTGGGTCTTCATTATTGTTGGATATAGACTGGCAAAGTCGAGGACAGTGGCATCAAAATGAACACCTGTAACTGGCTCAATCACGATTGCCCCTTTGAAGGCTTTGTCTTTGATCATTGCCTCAGTCTGTGCAGAGCTTGACTTTAGCATCTGAATCTCATGTTGCTGAGGAATGAGAAAGTTACGTAGTCTATGTTCTTGCCTGAAGAGAGATTGAATCCAACTGGATATCCCAAACCGTGTGACGTCTTCCATGGATAGTCGAGAGATACGCATCAATAGGATGATGAGCCGAAGCAGTAGGTTGTCATCATATTGTGTTATCTGTTGAGTTATCTTTGAGTCCAGCCAGCAATAATGTGCAAGTTCATAGTAGGGTAGATTGTTAATATCATCACTCAATTCGAGCTTCCCAATTCCAAGGAGACCCTGTCCGATGGCTTCAAGGCTATTCTGTTCGTACGCACCTGAAAGCGCATAGAGCCTGATGGAGGGGTTCTTGAGGAATCTGAAGAGATCGACATGGATTCCGCCAAGCATGAGAGCAGTGTCCTGATTGAATGACATCCGTATTGGACAGTCCTTATCCATATCGACACCTAGACGCTTAGCTCTGTTGAAGAGATACTTCAAGTCGAAGGTGTCCCCAACGAATGTGAGAACAACAGGATACTTGTCGATCATCCGAAAGGCTTGGATAATCATCTCCTTCTCATCATGATAGAAGATGACTTCGAGCTCATCAGGATACTCGTCGAACTTTTCCCCTTTTGGATGATTCTTTCGGTGTAGGACGTAACATAGGTTCAGATTCTCATTATCAGATAGACCGATTGCAGTCACAGGTTGCTCTGCGATGACAGGGTCGGGGATTCGATTCTTTTGAGGGGCATAGACTTCAATGTCAATTGCAATCCTTCGGATATCTGGTACTTCAGTAAAGAACATGGGTGCATATTGTTCTACTATCCGTTCAAGCCCTTCAGTATCGACTATAGTTTTTTTGAAAGCGTCAAGCAATTTACTATCGACCTTAGGCTCTGACCTTATGAGATCTCCATCCTTGATCTTATACGGCAGCCCTAACACCAAATCGTTATCGTAGGTGTAACAATTCCGATACCTGATATTTGCTTCCCAAGCATGACTGAGAGTTGCCATATCCGGAGTGTGTTCGACCAACTGCTCTCTAATGGAGTCGCGTTTTCCTCCGATAGCCAAGGGGTCATCAGCGATGATCTTTGTCATTGGTCTAGGTTTATCCTGAAGCAGATCGCGCAATGTGACCTGTTGAGTACCTATATATCCAGGATTACGAGAAACCTTACTTTGGACGACCTGTGGAGGAAAGTCGGTGTAGCAGTAGGGTTTGTGACCTGTATTATCATACCATATGTACATCTTCTTGGATTCAGGATTGTACAGACGTGCGATTGCTTTCTTTATGTCTCCTCCGACATAGTCTACCGATAGAAGATATGATGGACCAAGATTCTTTGGCTCCTCACGGTATCCAGCTTTGTGAATAGCAGTTTCATCCTCATAAACCGAGTCGATAATTTCCTCGATTTCATCATAATCAATCTCATCATTTTGTGAGGACGTATCGGAGTTTCGTTGAGGAGGCCGCGAATCAGATACGGGAGCAGGTTTCTGGACTTCCTTCTGACGCGTAGGAGGTGTTTCGGTTTCTTTCTGTTCGGGAGCTTCACTTCCAAAGAAATCCTCGAGATTAGATTGATTATTCTGCTCTTTCTCGTCCTTCAACGATTCCACTCAAAATTACTTCTTGTAGTTGCCCTGATAAGCACTTCCCATTATACATTATGTTTCATTCAAACGCGCTGTTCATTAGTGAGTTATTCAATCTAGAAGCCATGGTACTTTTACAGGAATCAAAAATCAAGCGCACACTCATAGTACGTCTAGTACCAGGAGAGGATATCTTAGAATCATTGGAAAGCCTTACTCTTGAACAGGAAATTGAAGGGGCACAGATTTCATTCATTGGAGCCATTGCTGGTGCGACATTAGGCTACTTTGACCTGAATTCGAGGACCTACAAGAGCTTCTCGCTTATGGAGGACCTGGAGGTGACAAGTGGTATCGGCAACATCTCAAGATTGGAGGATGGAACACCTATTGTGCATGCTCATATCGTAGTTGCTGATGAGAGCGGCAAGTCATTCAGTGGACATCTAATGAAAGGGTGCATAGTTTCAGTCACGATAGAGATACTAATCAATGTCCTTGAGCAAAGGCTTCTTCGCACGAAGGATACACGATCTGGTCTAAATCTACTCAATCTTCGCTAGCATTCCGAATGAGCTCTGCAACGCGTTCGAGTTCCTCACGTGGAGCCATAGCATCATGATACCCTTCAGGAAATCTGAACCCAAAGTCAGCTCCTGCCTTTCTAGGTATCACATGAAAGTGAAGATGAGGTACTTCCTGACCTGCATTCCTTCCACTAGCTACAGTGTTCAATATTCCTGCACCTTCAAAGATGGAAGCTACTTTTCGATCTAGTAAAGCAAGCTTCGTAATCAAGTGTTGAAGGACCTGTGGATCAGCATCTAGCATATTTGTAGAATGTTCCTTAGGAATCAGAAGGCAATGTCCTTCGGTTACAGGGAAGATATCCATGAACGCGAGGCAAACATCATCCTCATAGATTTTGGTAGCAGGCATCTCGCCCCTCACTATTTTGCAGAAGATACAATCAGCACCAGTCATAATATACACCCTTACAAGCTATTAGATAAACCGTTCGACGGATAGAATAGCTATCCCCGCAAGTCTCATTAGTTCATCTCACAAAAAGGTGAATACTTGGGTTCAGAAGGTGTACCATTTGAGCGGACGTAGAAAACTTGTATTCTTTGATCAGACCCAGAATGAAAGGGGGCGCCTAGACTCAACCTACTCAGAACTAGGCAAGCTGCTCAAGGATAATGACTACGATGTAGAGCCATACACCGAATTTATGATTCTGCCCAAAAACTTGGAGAATTGTGCGGTTCTAGTTCTGGGATGCCCAAATAGCTCCAAACTAAGACAAGCGGAAATCGATGCCTTGAAGAAGTTTGTAAGGAATGGTGGAGGACTCTTTCTTCTCTCTCTATCAGGTGGAGATAGAGGACTCATGAATAATATGAGCAGTATCTCGGAAGCCTTTGGTATCGAATTCGAGAATACAGCTATCAAGGATGATAGAAACAATGCAGGTCTTCCCACAATGCCGCTCATCAAGGAGTTCACAGGACATCCAATAACGAATGATATCAAAGATATCCTAGTTCCATCCGCTTGCTCATTGAAGGTTACCGAGAAAGCAACAATCGTCGCAAAGACCGCTGATACTGCAGATCCCCCTAGTAAACCAATAATAGCAGCTGCAGAGTTTGGCAAAGGCAAAGTCGTCTGCTCTGGAAGCTATGAGGTCTTTAGGAGAGGTGGGGGTCTAAAGCATCCCGGAAATGTGCAGTTTGCGGTAAATGCATTCTTGTGGCTTAGTGGTGGTGCATTAACATCAGTCGAAGAGGAGGAGGAAGTACCAGTGTCTGAAGCAGAAACAGAGAAAGCATCAAAGAAAGAGGCAGCCGCTTCTAAAGAGATGGAACAGACATTACGAAGATTAGTGAACGCGGTCTTTGATTTGCAAAAGGACATTGGAAAACTGACAAAACAAATTACGGATGTAGAGGAAAACATCGAACTGCTACGAAATCAGTTCCAAGACTTCGCCGAGAAGACACAGGAACAACTGGGAGTAATGATACCAGCCAGACAATTCAAAAGTGATGATGAGAACAAGGCATCATCTATCGAGATGGATATCAAGTCTCTCGAATCGGAGCTACGTTCAGTGGAGCAGCTTCAAGATCATATTGAGCAACGACACTCCTCTGGTGCGATGCCAAGAGAAGCCTATGATGAGCAATCTCAGAAACTACGAGAAAGAATCGAGAGTCTCGCAAAGAAAATTGAGAAGAAGAAGGATGAGCTCAAAGCACTCACGAATGACTGACTTCATTCAGGATTATTCTCTGTGAGGGACTTTGTTCCCTTCCATCAATATCTCAATTGAAAGAATGACTGTACTTAGATGGTTTATCACGATTTGATCTCCTTCTGGTAAGGTCAAATGATGACTCATTGCAGAAAGGTCTTCGTCAAGATCTCCGGTCCAAGTTCTTGCTGTCTTCTCAGAAAGTAACTCGCCATCCAGATAGACCTTCGAGCGAAGGATTTTCTCTCTCTTGAAGAGCTGATCAAGGGCTCCTACAAAGCAAATCGATAGGGTATGGGATCCAATCGAAATGGTTCGCCATTGGGAGGGGCCTCTAGCTTCTCGCAGACTGGCTAGCCTAGCAGAGATTGGTTTGAGTTTCTTGCTAACGACCCTCTTACACCATCTGTGTGGAGTCGTTACCACATGCCAGAATGCACCAATTTGCTCTGTTAGGAAATAGCTAATGAGAACCAAAAGAACTGCGAACAGGTAGATTGATCGATTAGGGATGATTATTGCCAGGGAAATTAGAGCTGGCAGATAGAGCATTGAATATGAAAAAGGTACAGTATCTTCTTCACTATTCACCATCTTTGCAGAGGAGAATATTGAGAAGAAGGGAGCAAAAAGCACAAAGTAATACTTGTACACCCCTCTAGGGCCCATCAAGTGTACCCACAGCATTAGTAGTAATGTAAGGAACAGGAGTCTTCGCATATAGAATTTCGATCTGTTTGCAGGCCTTCGTTCAAGCAACATGAGACCAAAGAGCACCATTACACCAAACGTAAGCAAAAAGCCATAGAATATTACAAAATCAAGGAATTGGGCAACTTCCGGCAACCCAGCTGCAACAGGAAGGACTTGAAAACGAATCGGGCTGCCATATCCAGGTAGTTCTGTGTAAGACTCAAGAGCAAACCCTCCTGCTGCAAGTGAGAGATTCCCCATGAACCAAGGAGTCGCAATGATATACGGAAGAAACACAGCGACGACAAAACCTACTACAAGTAGAGTACTTATCCCGAATCCTTTCAAATCGAAGTAATTGGAGAGAAAGCTGAGCGTGCTGGATTTCTTTTCCTTTTGGGCATCAATAATGGTCGAATCCTTATCCTCAGAGGGCTTTTGTGGACGCACTAGAAGATAGACAACTAGTGGAATCCCAAGAAACCATGCAGTCTGTTTGAAAAGAGCAGCACACACGATGAGGATGGTCCCAGTGTGTCTACGCCCCTTGATGAGCATGTAGAAGCCTGAGAAGAAGAAAAAGATGAAGGGAGCGGGATTCAGCCAGATAAATAAGCTATAGTACAATGTCAACGGATTGAATAGATAAGTAAGTGCAGCAACCTCGCCTACATGACGATTATTGGACAGCTCGCGAACAATACCATAAACAGGAAACACCGTCAAAAAGCCAAAGGATGCAATCAGGAAACCAATACCCCACTGATCGACTGGCAGTGCAATCCCAGCTGCATATAGGTAGGCATAGAATGGTGGGAACATGTATGATCCATTCTCATTGGTATACCCATTCAATATGATATATCCAAAATCAGGGTCATATGGAAGAACACCTCGCAACAGGTTATTTCCCCAATGAACATAGTAGAAGCTATAATCCGTATAGCCTTCAAACTGAAATGAAACAGATATGCCAAAGAGATCGATAGTATCGTTGCCAAGCCATACTCCACGTGTTCGCCAGAAGGTAGTGTCTAAGTAGTCCTCTACTGCGATATTGAATATCAGCATCCATACTTGAAGACCTATTATCACTATCAAGAAGAAGAGCAGATTGTCATGAATGAACTTGACAATTCGATCAATCTTTGGTAATTGGCTCATACATCAGGGGTAGAAAAACCCAACTCATTAACTCTTTCCTTTCAAGAAAGTTGTAACTATTCGTCGGAGCTAGCTTGAAGGACTGCGATACTTGAGCTTCCGGTCTTGCTCACATCGATTACAGGAACACCCTCCCAAGATTGCACATCTGTATGTGTGATTAGGAAAATTTGTTGGAATGATTGGTCATTCAGGAGATTTTGAACGACTGAAAGACGCCTTTGTCTATCTAGACCTCCTAATGGTTCATCAAGAAGGACACATCGCACTCGTGGAGATATAGCGGGACTGTCTTTCAATGGACGGATTGCACTCATAGTACGACTAATCCCTAGCCTCAGAGCAAGACTGACAGCTGTTCTATCTCCAAAACTGAGTTGTGAAGTTTTCTTTGTCGCATTATCTCGCTGATCCTGAATTTTGAGAAGAAGACCTGCACCACCACGACCTGATGCCTTTGTAGGGATGAGATCAACCCCAGAGTATTGATCATTTGTGAAAGCCCGGACATATGGATTTGTTGCGCCTCGTACTATACCAATCAATCTCTTTTGGATTACATAATCTGCCAAGAATCCACTCACCAATTTTCTTCGGACATATTGAGTGTGTTCGCGTAGGGACTTGAGATTCTCCATTTCAGCCCCGATGCTCTTCATGGTAGCAATATCCTCGCCTAGTTTTGTGATTCTGTTCTCCTCTTCTTGAATGGCATCTTCCAGAGATTTGTATTCAGCTTCAGAGGAACGCAAATCTCCCTCCAAGCGAGTAAGGGTTCTATGTAAATCTGTAATATCCTTCGAATCGTGCTTCTTGAGCAATGCATCAATGCTTTTGATACCCAAGTTCGTTAGCGTTTCAGAGAGCTTGTTTTGTATTTCTTTGGATTGGCTCTCCAACGCGTTCACATCTTTTTGAAGCTCAATTACTCTGCCAATTGAATCAACGAGTTTACTGATCTCATGCTTCCTATTATTGGCATGTTGCATATTCTCAGAGAGCTCTTCTCGTTTTTGCTTCAACTCCTCTGCACGAGATAAGACATTCTTTATTGTCCGCCGATATTCACCAAGTATACTATTCCTTTCCTCAACTGTCAGGGGTTTTAGGCATGTTGGACAATTGACAGCATCCTCATCGGATTGGAGTGTATCGGACGCCTTTTGAAGACGTTTTCCTTCTCCTAACAATGAACCAACCTCAAAATCGATCTCGGAGATCTCATCTTTCAATTGGTCCTCTGTGGTAGTGTATTGTTGGGATTGCTTTTTCAATGAGGCCATTCTTGCCAATACAAGTTGTTCATCTGCAGACAGCAATCCTTTGTCCTTACTTAGTTCAAGATCTCGTGTCTTGAGGGTTCCCTCCAGTTCGACCTTTATTCTGTCAAATTGCTGTTGAAGATTGTATAGAGTTTCAAGAATGTTGGAATCAGGCAGCTTCTTCAGAGTCTTTTCCGCTTCCTTCACACGGCTCGCTTTCTCCTTCAGAGCTGCTTTCTGGGTAACTATTTTCTCCTTTGCCTCTTCGATTTTCTGCCGTATATACTCTGGATTTGTGTAATCATATTCTAATGCATTATAGCGATTCGTCAAATCATTCTCAAGATTACGAAGTTGATCCTCCATCTTATCGAGCAAATCCAGATTGTATATCTCGACTAGCATACCGCGTAGAACTGAAGGTGTGGCATTTGCTATTAATGCCACCTCACCTTGACGCACGAGTAGCGTATTTAGAGCCTGCTTAGAACTAATGTTTAGAATTGACTCGATCTCAGTTTCCACAGTACGAGTTTTATCAGCCACTCTTTTCCAGGAGCTACCAGTCTTATGGTAAAGAATTACATTCATGCCACTGGCAGAATCATAGGATCGCTCAATCTTATAGCGATGGCCGCTTACTTCGAAGATCAAGCTCACCTTGCAGAACGATGATGAGAAGCTTACGAGTTCATCGTTCGTAAGATCCACAGTAGTAGGTCCCCATATTGCCCATAGAATCGCCTCAAAGAGTGATGACTTTCCTGTTGAGTTTGGACCCTTAATCAGAATCAATCCATCGGGTAGCTCTCCTTCCTGAGGTACCACAAGATTCCTGAATGGTTTGAAGTTTTGAATCTCGATAGAGATTATCTTCAATCAGAACCCTCCTCAGTGATTGACTCAAGAGTCATTTTATCATCCTCCTGAGATACAGACTTCTTCAAAGCTGTAACAGCAATCTTGGTCAATAAGGATGAGTCAAAACTTTCTTCAATTTTGATTGTATCAAGATATTCAAGGAAATCACTTTCCGGATCTTCAATAAGGAATTCAGATTCTATCTCAGGATATGCAGCCGGATCATGCTCAACTACCGGAGTCTTCAGAGTCCACTTCATCTGTACTAAGTTATAATCAGAGTCGTTTCCAAGAGCCTTCAACCGAAATGACTCCAATGCAATGCTAAGATCGACCCCATTTACTTTCGTAGAGGAACCGTCTATCACAATTCTAATTCTAGCAGCAGTTTCTGGATTCCATGGCGTCTTTACTCCTGAATCCTCAAGCAAAGTATGCAATTTCTCCATCACTGATTCAATGGTATCATCGGACTCAATCGTCAACCGCTCATTGAAGACAGGGCGAACAAAATCAAGATGTATCTCGGTAACCTCGACGTCTTGACTTTCAGATATATCAACAACAAGGAACCCCTTCTGATGCCTAATCTCGTCAAACCGCCATCGCTCAGGAGAGCCTGCATACCATGCATTCTTAGCATGTCTATGTTGATGATGGTCATGGCCGAGTGCGATATAATCGTAAGGTAATGAGAATATGGCAGGATAAAGAGTTTCATCTAATTCCATGCCATGAGCTACAGCTATAGAAGCACGCTTGGCAATTGGCTTTTGATAGGTGAGAATCCAGTCGTTATACTTCTCTGTTAGATTGGATGAATCAAGGACGTTCTTCTCCAGAAAGGGAAAACAATAGACGTCTAGTTTCTCCAAATTCTTGACCAAAGGTTGACCAGCTGAAAAAGCTCGTTTCAATTCCTGTTGAGTAGCAACTAATAGGCCAGGAACAGCAATTCTTAGGGTATCGAGCAGTGATACTTCTAGAGAACGATATAGTCCATGATTACCTTCGAGAATCAGTACAGGTATGCCAGTCGTTTCAATGAAGTTCTTTAGGACAGAGATAGCAATCTCTTGTGCAACAACTGGAGGCTGAAGCGGATTGCCTTCCCATGGAGAATTGTAAAGATCACCTGAGTGGACAACGATATCAACCGGGGGGTCTAGTGCAGCGATGGTTTCGAATAGCTCTTTGAATCTCTCATAATAGTCATTTTCGAGGAGCTGTGTCCTCATTTCAACGCCCCAAGCATTTTGCTTGATTCCATCTCTAGGCCTAGTTCCAAGATGTGTATCAGAGATGTGGGCTATTCTAATGGACATACACAAGTACCTCAGATTTCATGCTTCTCTTCTTTCTTCTTTGTACTTTTTGGCTTGTACTTTGCACGATCACGATTGAAGACATCGTCAAAAAGAGGGATCTTGACAGGTAGCGGTAGTTCTCGATATGATGCCGTAAGTAAGGCTTCTCCACGAGACATCACTCTGAATTCGTTCTCAAAACCAGTGATATTCACACTTGCATTTTCAATACAAGCACGGATCTCACGTTCATTTCCAAGACGAAGATTGATTTCAGTATTCATCTGTGAAAGAATCACGTTATCTAGGACACTCACTTGTTGGCTAACCACTAGTAGTCCTATGTTGAATTTTCTACCTTGTCGTGAGATATCCTTGAAGACGGAATGTCCCTTCATTAGCTCGGGATTGAGAATCGACGGTGCCTCTTCTACAGTGATTTGAATAACCGGTAACTCCCGAGGGTCGCGCGTTGGCGTATCATCAGACGAACCAGATTTGCCATAGTAAGTTCGAGCCTTTGCTCGCACCCGACTGTAGAAGGGACTGGGTAGTCTCATTCCCGCCTGTCGGTCAAAATCACCTAGCGTACCACTACTTTTTAGGGCTCGTCGCATATCCGACAGCGTACGAGTAACAATTGTTGTCAGAAGAAATTGCTCCTGATCGCTCATTAGGCTTGTATTTACAACAAGAATTCTTCCTGTTTCCATCGCCTCAAAGATATGATCTAGAACTGAAGTGCCAGTTTCCTCAAAAATTGGACTTCTCTCTACGAAACGTAAACGTCGTTGCACTGCTTTGAGAGTTCCTTGAGGCGTACCCGAAGGATCTTCATCCATGCCCTGGATTGCAGATATCCAATCCTCCTTTTTGGAGCCATATACGGAATCAATGAAAGCAGACATCTGAGGGGTGAATTCCATTATTGAATACAAATCGCGAGGCTGGATCTCATTCCAAAGAATACGAATCTCTTTCCCATATCGTCTCACCTCACGTTGTGTGGCAGATAGATGGGTTGTGAGATAATAGAAATCACCTAGAACCTGTTTCCGTGTGGATTCGTCCATTGACTCTACAATGTTTTGAATTCCATATTTGTCAGTACCTTTTGCGAACTCATCGTGTGGGTCGATGCAAAAGGAAGAAACCTTGAGTGTGTCGTCCTTCAAACCTTGATTGATATCGAGATTGGTATCAATCATGGACTTGATTAAAACCATCATTAAATTGCTCTTGCCTGCACCAGTCGAACCGAAGATGCCGACATGCATTGGCAGGTACTTTGATGGAATCTTAACAGGAACGTCAAGAGATTCCTCACCTATTTGGAGGTCTCCAACATAGACCTCACCATCTGTTTGATCCTCAAGCATCTCCATTACGTGAGAGTCCGATATTCCTTTTTGCGGACGATATACATCTGCTAGATGGTCGGGAAGTCTCCTCGGAGACCGAAACTTCCACTCACCCTTTGTCTTCTCTGCGTACCCAAGCATCTTCCCATCAACTTGGAGAAGCATATTACGTTCAATCCCTGATAGGTATGAATCACCTTCAACCATGAGTGTACTGGCGACTCTGGCAATATCATCAACTTGACGAAGGTAATTCTGAAGGCCCAAGACCCTGAAGAAGAACACTCTCTCCTTCCCATCACGGCATGAATATATCATGAATATCTCGCCAACGCTGATATCACGGTTGCTTCCCATGATACCAAGCATCGTCTGGTTCCCGACTCCAACTTTACCATAGTGTTCTCCCAATTCGTCCTTGTTCAACGTCATTTCAGTACCTCCAATTGCTATACACCCAAATCGTCTCTCAGTGGTTCAGTTCTTCGCGGATCAAATCCCAATTGATGTCGTACATCACGTACAATCTCTCTAGCCAGTCGTATATCCTCATAGCTTATCTTGCATGCTTCATGTGCCAATCCAAGAGCAACTGGATATCCATAGTATCGTGCATCCCTAGAGATGAACTCAAGATTGGCGAAGAGTTGCTTTTCGTTCTCTCTTGTGGAAATAGGATCATTGGGAACGAATATATTCTCTCTCCACCATATCCTATCAAAATCAATCCTTGAAGGTCGGTTGTCTCTCGAGAAGCTGAACAGATAGGGCACAGCTAAGACAGGGGGGATGTAGGTCCGATCTTCATAAATGTGTAATCCTCCTCCAGGTTCGTGCTTGCTTGGGAGCAAGCAAAACCACTTCTCATTCTTCCCAAACTTGTCCTCAGCCATTTTCGCTATCCTATGTGCGAATGGAATTGTGTGGTTCTTACTCACTGCAGCTAGGATTATACCATTCTTCCTAGCAATGCTGCATAGCTCCCTCAGCATGAATCCGCTTGGCATTGAGGGATATTTTCGCACGAAATGCAGGAATACTGACAGTGCACCATCAATAAGAACGAATTTTGGCTTCAGTCCGCTGGTTAGTACATCCTTTATTGCAGCATATTCCTTTACGGTACGTAACTCATCATGCACTATTGGATTTGTGAGGAGCTGTTCGCGGGATATCAAATCCTCAACCGATTTCAAATCCTTTACATATTTGCCATACTCGATGGATTTCCCAAGATCAGAGGTAGTGTTTATGCTTCCATTGGTATGGTCTCTAAAGAAAGGGAGGACGATTTCGGAAATATCAGCAAGGGGATAGATATTCTCTAGGGACTCTGCCAGCTTCTTCTTGGAATCCCCACGAACACCCGAATGCCAATGAAGATCCAAATTTGGTTGTTCACCAATCTCAGCCTCAATCACAGAACGTTCTACTGGCTCGAGTAACCGACCAGTTTGCGTCCCTGTATTCAGGATTATCGTTGCAGAGCTAAGTAAGTGAACGCGAATGTCATCCAGAGTCGTCAAATTAGAGTTTCCAGAACCATCAACTGCGGCAATACTGAAATCTTTCTCAAGTACCACATTGGCTGGATAGCAGTCCACCCTTTCAAGAAGCTCTTCTTTAATCCTGAGCTCGTCTTTTGCAAACTCCTCCTCGTCTCTTCGATCCTGTTGGTTCTGAATGTCCTTGAAAGTAAACTCAAGTTTTCTTCGAAACTTCTCTGTGAGGATTTTTTCGAGCATTATACCCCTCTTCTATCAGGCTTTGTTTGCAAACAAGGGTGCGCTTCATATCTGCATACAGATTGTATAATAAAAACCTAGCACTCGGCTATGCAGAGAGAGGAAAGGAACAGAGAAACGGCGCCAGTTTTCTCCATATTCTCTGGTTTTCTTCATAGTGAGCAAAAAGGAACTCAGGGGTATCAATGGCAAATTTGTTTTTAAGAAACGAATCAAGGAAGTGTCCAATAGCGCATATCTGACTTAATGTTGTCAGACGGGACTAAGGGAAGTGGTTCATTGCTAAAGATGACTTACATGGGTCATACCACATTTAGATTGGAAACTAACGAAGTATCTCTGCTAATCAACCCAGGTATATGGGACGATAAGCCAGTTGTTCCAGCGGATCATGACGTACGAGTCATTGTAGCTACGAATCACGCCAGCGACTCGCTAGGCAATGCTACAGACATTGCTACGAAAGCAAAAGCATGGATACTGGGAAATGAAGCAACGATACAGAAAGCAGGTGCTCAGGGCGGAAAAGCTTGGCTCCTTCACACGTTGCGTTCCGAAGTTCCATATGAAATTCCAGGAATGAGGCTTACACCCTTCTCGCTTCAAAGAAAAGACCTTGAAACGGGTGGACGATATGAGAACCTTGGTCTCTATATCGAAATGGGGAAGATGAAAGTTGCATATCTTGGAGACACGGTAGTAAGAGGGCCATTTGGGCAACTTGAAACTGACATCATGATCATTCCAATCGGAGGAAATGATGTTTTCGAAGTAAAGGACGCTACAAGTCTGTGCATTGACGCACAGCCGAGAATCGCGATACCAATACGATGGTCATCACCTGATCAACCCAACAAATTTGCTAGATATATTGATCAGTTTGGCCGTGGTACGAATCCCTTGATTCTAGAAACAGGACAAGTGCTACAGACTGAATGGGCTGCTGGAAACGAGTTCAGATACAAGATAGAATGAACTCACAATATCCCGAAGACCTGGAGAAAGACAACTGGGTAAAGCATTGGAATTAGAAGGTGACTGCTGTTGAGCGAACACAAATCGATTGTAATTGATCTGGAAGAATCTGAGAAGACAAATCTCAATGAGTTTGGGGAACTGGTGAACGTCAGTACCTCATGCAAATTGAGTGTTAATAACGTGTCAGAACGGTGTAGAATCTGGAATGTAAAGGTCCTGATTCCTGATGGACGAGAAGGTACGAACCTCCATGAGGATGCACTTGTCGCAGGCGAAGTCGAAGTAGGAGGCAAGTGGGAGCATCCCTATACAGTCGACGTGGCCGCACCAATAGTCACACTCACTGAAACCTATGATACTTGCGGGGATTATGCAACTGATACCCCCCACTGGGCATATATCCATGGAAAGGAAACCCAAGTTAGAGTCACACTTGTATTGAAGAATGAAACAGATGGACAGCTAGAAAATGTTATCCTCAATAAAACGATTCCACCAGAGCTCACAAACGTATCAATTCATAGTGTGAAATCAGGTACTGCTGAGTTCGATGAAGGTACCAGACAAGTAGTGTGGAAAGATCTAGTCATCTATCCTCATGAGGATTCCACTCTAGTGCTTACAGGTACTAGCAATGTAGAAGATGTTGAAATAAAAAATGCAGGAGAAATAGTCGTCACCTACAGAGGCGAAAATCAGCAAAGATCCTCTCTCAGTCCAGATATGACCGCTCTAACAGAATTCCTGACAGGCATTGAAACTGCAGAAACCGAACCAAACGAGTGGGAGTGTACACTTGAGTGCTCCAATGAGAGTGATCTCATGGTACGCCTTGATTCCGCAGAGGTCTATCTGATTCCAGAAGAGGGTGGAGAGAAAGAGAAGAGAATCGATGAGAGCCCTGGACTAGAGATGATTCCAGGAAAGGAATGGACTTCGAAGTTTGATGTAAGCAGCAAATCACCACCCAAGTGCACTCAGGAAGTCATCTATACTCCAATGAATAAGATAGCTTCGCGCATTCTGGGAACAATAGAGAAAGCTGGGCAACCCATCCCTGTAGCTCATATAACCTACGTGAAGGAGTTCGACCCCCCTGAAGTCAATAGCTTCGATAAGACTCCAGTAGAAGTCAATATCGAGGTGAAGAATGCAGGTACAGCTCGTTTCAATTCAATCAAGATTGTGGATAATCTGCCGGATGATGTGATGCCTCCAAAAACAGAACACATCTCGTTATGGGTAAGAGGATCAGAGTACACAGGAGAGTTTTCTGTAACTGTGGATCCTGATGATCAAAATCCAGAAACCGCTCACACAATGACCTTTGAGATAAGAAATCTCAAGGATGCTGGTGGAGAGCTTGCACCCGGTGAGGTGATAAAGATTAACTACGCAATTATGGCTTGGAGGAATAGACCAGAGAAGGAATATCCCAGTCCTATACAGATCTATGCCAATACATTTCCAGAAGGCGATACTGCTGATGCAATCAGCGAAGAAGATACTCACAAGCTTGGAATTATGTACAAGAAGCGAAGGATATCAGCCAAGAAAGCCATTAACAAAGGAGCTGGAGCTGGTGATTATGTCATCATGCTCGTGGTTGAGAACAAGGGAGAAGTAACTGTTGAGAATGTCAAGGTTACCGATTGGATTCCTTCCGGGTTCGAGTATGTTTCAACCGATCCTCCTGAAGAAGAACCAACAATTAGGGCTGTATCAGATGGTTCGAATATGGTCTGGTCGTGGACCAGAATGAACCCAGGTGATCAAAAGAAACTGAGGGTTTCCGTACGTGGTGAAGGCGATTACGAGCGCAGAGAACCAGAGGTCGAAACCGATTAGTAAATGATGAAGGGGAATTTCACCCCTTCGCCATCTCTTTTTATTCAATAAAACAAACTACTCTTCTTTTTCAATTTCTTCAAGTTCTTCAGAAATCTGTTTCAATTCTTCATCAATTACTTCTAATGGCACATAATCGCCTATCTCATCAGCGGGATGTGTGGCAAGTGCGTAGATGACCTTGAAACCAGAAAGCGTTTCATGAAGCGCATTAGCGATTTCTAGGATGGAACTTGTAAGATCTGAATCACTCATTTCGCTATCAGATTCATGATGATAAACGAAATCATAAGCTCCCATAACAAGAGTGAATCCCATTTCCAGTAATTTATTGATGACAACAGCAGGAGATGCTCCTTCACTGTTAAACCAAATTGATACACGAGTCACATATGACATGATTGCAGACCTCATTTCGGATTGAGGGGACGCCTCAAGCTTACGCTATAAGGCTTTTCTAATAATCAACCTATCTATCAGCATGAATCAAAGATGAAATTTCCTCATGCTGCAAAATGTGTTCCCACCGGTGTCTGCAGCCACAGCTCAGATTGTTGAACTCGTCTAGTTTCTGTGAGAGAGAGAATCTCCTGATTGCATTGGTTATATCTGGGTCGCATTTCCCACAATTATGTACCCCTCTTTGTTTCCCAGAGGCGACAGGGTCGCATACTATATTGATCGCAGAGGAAAGTGAATTGCGACTTTGTTTCAGAACCTCAACAAGGCTCCAGAGCCATGGAGGCCTGTAGTCGCCGCGTTCCCATAGGCGTTCGACGAGCGTGAACTTCTGTACATTAACAGGGTTCACGGATACTGTTGAAACTCCTAGAAACTCACATTCCTGAATCGTTCGCGTAGCATCTTCAATGGCGTTTTTCTCTGATAGAAATGGAGGCTTTAGCAGGATGTATGCGCGTATCCCGATAGCATACTCCTTTGCGATTGAAACGGCATTCTGAAACTCCTGCAGCGTAAAGCCCTTGTTGATGCAGAGATCTCGAATCGAATCATTGCTGCTTTCAAGACCAATCCCAATCTCGATTCTTCTATTCCCAAGACTTTCGCGTAGATTTCCCATATTCTCAGGTGTCACATATTCTGGACGGGATTCAATTACAACCTCGGCGATCCGATCATCTTTGGATAGGATGTCAAGAATTCTGTTTCGTACCTCTACTGGAACTTCTTCTTTATCCAGGAAACTACCGCTTGTATAGAGTTTCACTGAGAGCGGGCTCTCCTTGTCATCGATTTTTGTCATAGCATATTGGAATTGCTTCAGCAGTTGGTCGGAGCTGGGTGCTTTCTCTGTTCCATCCAGTAAATAGGAACACATCGTGCAACCTCCAGAATCACCTCTTGCATGACCACAACCCACTGTAGTGAGAACGATTGAAAGTGCGGCGCCTTGGGAAGAGCCAATAATCGAAGTAGTGACCCATGCTGCAGCAGGCCTTGAAAGGTCCTTACTTTTTCTTCGCTTTATAGAGTCCCTTCTAGCTCTATTCGTTTCTCTCAGAATGGACTCATGAAGTGAGGGGATGAACTCATTAACCATATTATGACCGCTCCTTATGTCGAACCTTTACTGCCAAACCATTTGTGAAGTCGCACATCTCGTTTCCAGACATCTCACTCCGTCCAACACCAATGACAACTCCTTCATTGCTTAGTATCGTAACTTCATCTCCAGGACGGATAGCAGGATCAGCGGACTTCACACCGATTGCGAAAATCGAGCTTCCATCAATCTGAGCACCTTCAAATCGCACCCAGTATCGATTTAGCGATGCAATACGCTTTCCACCCTCAAGGGTCAAAGAGATACTACCGTTCGTTCCCGAGTACAGACAAGTCTGCTCTTTATCGACGCGGCATATTATCGAGCCATAGACCTTTCCGCCCACCTTGGCATTAGCAGGCACTAATAGCTGTCCTGCTCCTTTCCCAAACATGAAATCAGCTGTTGAACGCAAGGTACTCTCTAATGCAGTGCGTTTGGCAGGAGGGGCGAAGCGGTCACTTAGATCCGAAAGAGTGTCACCTAGAGCTGCAAGAGATTCACGACTCGTAGCAGGTGCATCATGGGTTGTGTAGATGAGTGACTGCCTAATACGATCTTCAGCCATTCGTACCACATCGAGATAGCCACCAGAAACATGAGCAATGACAACAACAGTTTCATCGAACTTGGAAAGATAGGACACAAGAGCATCTGCAGCAATGGATGTCTCTTCGAAATCCCATTGCCCAGTTACAGGGATGTCATAATATCCAGGAGGATAGATTCTTTCTAGGTCTCTAGGCACTATGCCTAGAGGCGAGGTGATTATGGTTTCAGCTATTATGTCCCGTTTGTTGCCTAGAGTCCGTTCCAACACATCCGAGAACTTTCGATGCGATTTAGAGTCTGAGTAGGGTTTTCGCGCGGAGCAAGGCAGTAACAAAACGATCCTCTTCTCAGGATCAGGAAAATACCTCTTCTCAACATTTTCCCTATATCGACTTACTACGGGAGCATAGTATGATTCAGGACCAATAAAGGGAACCTTTGTGTCAGCATGAGTGGGAGTGAACTCTTCAATGAACGAATAGAGCATAGTATCTACTCTACGTAAGAAGGAAGCTGATTCCGGACTAGCATGAGTCATAGATTCGACCAGCCACCTCAACCTACCCAAAGAAGCCGAATGAATAGAAGAGGAAAGGATCTGTTTGTAAATGCCCGCATTATGGTTCCGTAGAACATCAAGGACATGTCCTGCTGAAGAATCCTTTTGCAAATCCTGACAGTGAACACACTGACAAAAACGGGGGTTTCCCTTCGGATTCATAGTTTCAGAGTCTAGTCCCCAGAGTCGTTCAGATACACTAGCTGCTTCGAAAGCAAGGCCCATGTCAATGATATCAAATCCAAGATAGTACAAGAGAGGAATGATGGATGGAGGAATTCGACCTAACGCGATACAAATCCAATTGCGAGGTAATTGCGCACGGATAAGAAGGTTATTCATATCTGCAGGACCAAGTTGCCCATTGAAAGTGAATGACACAATAGAAACGCCTGCTTTTCGACTCTCTTGGATAATCTCAGGAAGGTCATCCAGACTCAGACTAGAAGGAATTCGTACGACAGCTGCAGAAGGGTCCAATTTGCTGTCTGAGAGAGAAGCAAATTGAGATTTGATCATGTTGACTGCTGTCGAAGAGGGCAGAGATGCAATACCTAGTAGTGAGGGAAGGAGATAGAGTGATTTCTCGAAAGATGAAAATCCAGTAAGCGATTCTTCCTTCAGAATTGTACCAGTGGAACAAAGAAGGAATTCCCTGTTGAGTCCTTGATTGGTTTGTATGTCACAATACTTCATCTGCGCATAGACAGATTGGCTTGGACCAAGAAGTATTGGCGTTTCAATGGCATCTGATTCAAATTGTATCTTCCCTCTTCTAGCAGGACCATCATGCCCTTTCCCTATCATGAATCGTACCATTATTAGCACCATCTTTCCTTCATCAGACTACTGGCTGATAGCCAAGGTATTCTTCCGAATCTACTTCGGTTTTTACGCTTTCCTGAATCCTTCGAACACTTTCGAGAGCACCAAAACGAAAGAGTGGTTGATTGTTGTTACCGCATTGATATGAGTATGTGCAAAGAGGACATCCATCAACAGTAGTACAATCGCATCGCTCAAGTATCGTTTCTACTCGTTTCAGAGCCTCCTCAAATCTGGTGAAGAGAAGCTTTGATGCTCCATTCCCTCCAGGACTACCATCATAGACAAAGATGATTCCTGAATCGCCCATCGAAACACCACCAATCTCTCGAGCACTCCCACCAGTGAGCATGTCACTGGATTCAATAACCACATGCTCAAGGGCATGAAAGGAGCCACCGAACAATTCAGCAGGATTCATCTTCGGACCTCGAGCATTCCTTAATTTCCCTGCTAGATAATCATTGATTGATACCGTTGGTTCAGGAGCTTTGAAAGCAAATCCGCGTGTAAGGTACTTGTAAATCAAGGGAGTGGGAATCTCAGCCCTTTGAATGACTCTGCCGCTTCTAGTGTCTTTCTTGACATAACCAAATACAGTTTGGGTCATCTCCAATGTGCAGTAGATCATGTCCATTCCGAACGCTTGTCTTCGTTCGTGCACCTCGATAATTCGTGGCATTGTATCATAGAGTGGTTTTGTATGTGCACTTCTATCGTCTATTGGAACAACTGTTGCTTTCCCAAGGCCAGGAGTATAACGAAAGTCCACAGACATGTAATTCTTACCGCCATGGAGATAGACAGCTCCAGGATGTAGTTCTTGTGCTGCCATAGGCATCGTACGTTCCCCTAACTTACGTTGCTTTAGCTTGATTTCGACTGTGTCACCAATTCCTCTGATGCTATAGCTGCGCCACTCCTTCTGAGCCCTATCGAAGTCGAGCACACGAACTTTGCCAGAGTCATCTATGCGAATCATACCCTCGTCAACCAGAGAGTCAAGAATCTTCCTTTGTTTTGGAAAGGCAGATGTATTCAGCTTACCACTCATCGCTGCTGCAATCAACTGATACCGACCGACTACTTCATTCTCAGGTTCCATGTAAGCTGCATCTACATCGGTGAAGTATTTCTCAGGCTGATGTCGATAGAAGGAAGATATAGGATCGTTCTCTCGGAGTGCGAGAATGGCGACACTCTCTTGCCCTTTGCGGCCTGCGCGTCCGATTCTTTGAGTTAGACGAGTAATGGAAACAATCATACTCACGACTGAGTCCAAGTCCCCGATGTCAATCCCTAGTTCAAGTGTGGGTGTGGATACCAAGACCGGTAGTGCTCCTGAACGGAATTGGTTCTCGACATCATTCCGATAGCTCTTGGAGAGGCCTGCGCGATGGACCATTGATTTGATACCTGTGTCGCCAATGAGCACATTTAGAACCTCAGCCTCTGAGTGAGTATTGCCAAAGACGAGAGTCTGGAATTCACCTCGGTTCAAAGCTTTGACCGTATCGACAATCATGCTGTACTTGCTTCTATTTCCAGGATAATACATGAGAAAATGGATAGGACCTCGTTTCGCACTAGTTGACTCAATCAGCTCGACATCACCGTCAAAAAGCATCTCTGCGTACTCCTTCGGATTGGCTATTGTAGCAGAGGCACCTATCCTTTGGTACCGACCAGTATCCATCTCAAGGCGCTTCAGAATGTAATAGATATTGGATCCCATTGAGCCAGTATAGAGATGTATCTCATCCAGTACTACATATTTCACGGTTCTTAGAAGAGGGACGAGTTGCGATTGACTCCAACCCAGATGATAATGGAGCACATCAGGATTCGTTAGAAGTAGGTCAGGAGGGGAATCATACATCTTCTGACGTTGTGCTGTCGCAACATCACCATCGAAGATACCCACAGTCAGATTGGCAGCCTTGCACAGTATTTTGATCTTCTCATATTGATCTCTTGCAAGCGCTTTGGTTGGATAGAGAAGAAGGGCTCGAATACCTGGATTACCTACGGTTTCGTGAACTGATACGAGTATGTTCCGGATTATTGGGAGTACAAAGCCCTCTGTCTTTCCTTGTGCTGTTGGAGCGGCGATGATGACATCCTTTCCCTCGGATATCGCGTTGAATGATTCCTCTTGAAATTTGTACAGGTGTGAGAATCCTTTCTTAGAGAGTAACTTCTTGAGCTGAGTTGGAAGTTTCACATCATCCATTGCGATACCATAATCTGCATCGCTAGCGGGAATATGTCTGTAACTGACAAGATAATCTCGTCCTCTACTTACCATATCGCGAATCGCATCAGGAAGCTTATCTATTTCGAAACCGCCTTGCGATACCACCCTTGCTATCTCCGATTCAGATTGAACCCGGTCTCCCACGGAAGTAGCTCTCCTTGTAGGCCTTGATTCCTTCTCAGGGAGCTTTCGTGTTTTTTGTGAGGGAGATTGCTTGGCAGAAGATGTGAAAGTTCCCTGCCTTACTGCAGTCAAGTACTCATCATATGCATCGTACAAATCCTTGCTTCGACCATCGACCATAATCTCTGCATTACATTGATAGCAACGAACTGTCCAAATATGGCCTCCTTTTCTTAT
This sequence comes from Candidatus Thorarchaeota archaeon, assembly GCA_048884965.1. Classification (GTDB taxonomy): domain Archaea; phylum Asgardarchaeota; class Thorarchaeia; order Thorarchaeales; family Thorarchaeaceae; genus MP5-2226. Next base: position 36,439 of record JBHLQH010000030.1, read on the forward strand.
GTCAAGCTTCGACCCACATTTTGGACAGTGTAGAACTGGCATTATATCACCTAATCTTCTTCCATTCTCTCTGGGAAGGGCTTATGAAACTTTATCACTGACCTCATTCTAAGTATTGTGAACATCATCCCATCTTCATGAGCTTCACTATTGTATCTGGGTTAGAAGATAATTAATTCCCACTAATAGCAAGTGGCAGTAACGAATCCATCTCTGGGATTTAATCTGGATAGAATTCTAGTACGTCACCCTGAAATATGGATGTATTTCCATATCCACAATTGTATAAGTGAGTATGAGGCATCAAAAAACGCCTAGTTCAACCATCAGTTGTGTATATCACTTGCACAACTCTTATAAGCATACGAGTGGGACTAGATGTCGTTTGTGCATGTACTTCGCACAACCGAACCTGAAGCACAGGGAGATAAATCAAATGGTTGAAGAGATTACTGCTGACAGTCTGGATCAAGTACTGTCAGAGAACAAAGTAGTATTTGTAGACTGCCATGCCGTCTGGTGTGGTCCATGCAAGACATTGAGTCCAATTATGGAAGAGCTGGCTGAGAAGTACGGCGACAAAGGCGTTAAGGTCGTGAAGATCGATGTCGATCATAATAGACAGTTCAGCATGGAGAACCAGATTACTGGTGTACCTAGTGTCCTAGTCTTCTCGGAGGGAAAACGAGTCGTCTTTGATGATGGCAGCGGCCGAAAGATGGACAAGCTTGTTGGTGTAATGCCACCTGAAGTTTACGATCAAATCGCAGAGAATCTACTTGCAGAAGCAACTGCATAGGTTCCATCTTACTCAAGGGGGAAGGAAAAATCCCCTTTGGGTATGAATCTTCTTTTTCATCCACTACGTATTTCGTAGATACATTCATAGGGCTAATTTCATGTCAACTCCAGTAAGGTTGTGAGATAACGTGGTGCGAGATGTCTCTCCTGAAGAAGCAGCTGATGCAATCGCTAATACTAAGGTTCTCTTTGTAGACTGTTGGGCACCTTGGTGTGGCCCTTGTCTTGCCTTGGCACCTACAATGGAAGAATTGGATTCACGGTATGCTGATAATGATGATATTGGTTTCATTAAAATCAACACTCAGAATTATAGAGAGTTCGCTATGCAGTACAATATTGCAGCCATCCCGTGTGTTTTGGTGTACAAGGATGGACAGCCTGCGACCTTCGAGATGGACGATCCACGAATGGGCGGAAAGATCAAGACAGACCGATTGATTGGACTAAGGCCAATTGAGCATTATGAGAATGTAATCGAGCAACTATTGTGAGGTGTTAGTAAGAAATGCCTATTCTACCATTTGGAGACCAAAGCCCGAAAATCGACCCTGGAGCCTATGTCAGCACTCAAGCAACGATTGTAGGGAACGTCGAAATCAGCGCACGTGCCAATATCTGGCCGGGCGCGGTGATTCGTGGGGATAAAGCAGCTGTTCGCATTGGTGAAGGATCATGCATACAAGATAGTGTGGTCATTCACGCACACAACGAGGATAATCCTGCAATTGTGGGGAATGGGGTAATAATAGGCACTGCCGCAGTGCTACATGGCGTCTATGTTGGAGATCATGTCAGTATCGGAGAAGGCTGTGTCGTTTTTGATGGAGCGACTCTAGGTGAAGGTGTGCTATTAGCTCCAGGCAGCATCGTGCCGAGTAACGTGGTAATCCCACCAAGAAGTCTAAACTCAGGAGCTCCAGCAGCACAGATCAGGGAATTGTCGCGTGAGGAAGTTGAGAAACACAGACTAAAAGCGGAAACGACCGCGGATGTTTTCCAGAAGCTAAAAGGCTGGCAATTGACAATCTAGTCTACATAATCTCTCGGGCGAGAGTGCTAACATTCTCGTATCCATTCTCAGTGATCACAACGACATCGGCAATCTTTGTACTTCCCATTTTAGAGTCATGACAAGAAGGATGAAGAGATAGAACCATTCCCGGTCGAAGAGCGTTAGTATTGCCAGGTAGGATATGAGGCGGCTCTCTCAAGTCCAGACCGATAGAACTGCCAAGAGGCTGTATGATTCCGCAATCAGTATACCTCTTGCCAACAGATGATACTACCTTTTTCACTAAATCATCTATTGTTATTCCAGGTACTATGTTCTTTTGAAGGATCTCTGCAATCTGGAGGTTAGTATCAAAGAGCTCACGGTGCCGTTTGGTCGGCGAACCTAGGTGAATCGTCCGTGCAACCTCGGCGAAGTAACCTCCGTGACTTACGGTGATATCAATCACTACCGGTTCATCATCCCTAATCCTTTGAGGACTAGGATACGCAAATGGAAAACGGGCATTCGCTCCCGACATCACAGCTGCGCGGATGCCGCGTAGATGTCCACCAGCGTTTCGCATCGCAGATTCGACCTCGATCGATACATCCGCCTCAGTTTTCTCAGTGGAAACCATCTCTAAAGCAGTCATAATCCCAATCTCGGCAATCTTCACTGCTTGCGTAATCATATCAATCTCTACAGGGTCCTTAATCTGACGAAGTCTCCATAGGATTGGGGAGAAATCCTTGAATCCTGCATTAGGTAATGCGTTCTTCAATCGGTCAAAGTCCTTCACGGGAAGCCAATCTTGTTGCAGACCAATCATGCCAGACTGCCTCCCTGATTCTAGCAGTTTCTCAATGATGTGATTCCAAAATGAGGAACTATGAGTTGGATGCCATGCATCCATATCTTCATTGATGAACGGATGAACTTCAGACATGACTGAGTCTTGACCAAGGAATTCCTGCTGCAGATCAGAGATCAACAGCTGAGGTGTCTGCCCTTGCGAGATAACACATGCAGTAGGAAGGTAGTATTTTGGTGCTTGATAGCCAGTAAGATATTGTACATCTTGTGCCCTCGTAATGAGAAGTAAATCTACATCTTCTCGTTGCATCGCACGATGTACCTTATCGACTCTCTGGGGTGTGAACTGCATGATGTGCATCTCAGGTTTGAATCTATTTTCCTGCTCATTTTGAACTAAGGAGGAATATACTCGATTTGCCGAAGTTCTCTCTCTTTTAAGCTTCACGACGACGCATAATAGTTGTTCTATGAGTGATAAAATGAAAAGTGGCGGGACCGCCCAGATTCGAACTGGGGAAAACCAACTCCGCAGGCTGGCGCCTTATGTGCATCCCAGAGCAGTAAACTGCAGTGAGACCATGCTAGACTACGGCCCCATTTCGGGGAAGAAAATTCGACTTATAGAGTCTTCGCTGTGTGAATCGCTGCTAGGATAATGCGATATATCTATGAAAGCGTAAGTAGGTTGACGACAGCCTTGCCTCGTCGTTTAGTGACTCTAAGTGTATGCTCTGACGTCTGGAGAAGAAAGCTTTCTCCCTCATCCAGATTTTCCAGTACTCGTACCCCCATTGGACCATTCAAGTACTTGGTAAATCGCATAACAACAGGATGTTTGGATGCACTGATGTTCTCAGTAGTTGGCATGATGACCGACCTCGACTCAATAATGTGTCAGTATGGCTTCTTTTAAACTACCATCAAATCAAAAGTAGCTGGCGGGACCGCCCGGATTCGAACCGGGGAGAACCAACTCCGGAGGCTGGCGCCTTATCCATGCTAGACTACGGCCCCATCAACCAGAAATCTAATCAGCTTTAAAGAATTTCCTTAAGTCATCAGATCGTCCGGATCAATCGCCCACCAAGCGCCACGTTTCCCATCAAGCTCTCCACGTTCATAGCGAAGTATTGGATTGCCCAGAACCTTTTCGGCTCGTTTATTCAGTTTCTCAAGTCTGTCGTGTATCGTCCTTCGTTTCTGGGAATCTCCAAGCAGCTGTTCGGCTAGCTCAGGTGTTGTAGAACCTCTACTCTTGATGATATGAGCGATTATTTTTCGATCCAATTCGTCTCTACAGACCTTTGTCTTTATGCTTTCATTCAAATCGCCTCTGTACACACTGGTATCTCGGATTCTTTCGAGGTAGGATACTCGTGTCTTTAGATCCTCAAGCTCAAGAAGAACCTCATTCACGATAGGCGGCAACTCTTCCTCCAACCGAGCGATGACGGAATCTCTGATGTATTTCTGTCGCCCAGCCTCACCCACTAATCGATCGATACGATCAATGACTTCAAAGGGCAATCGAACTCTTAGACTAACTGTATCACGTTCCTGTTTCTTCTTGGACAAGCTACACACCACCGTCTATAGAGGGAGACTTCTGAGGGCAGATACAATAGTTCAACGACACAGTTATAACAATTGGGAAGTGAGGCTCCGAGAGATACCAAAAGGAGACGATCTTCTATGGTAAATACAAGAAAGATAATCCTCCGTGAAAGAACAAGACTCAGAAGAAGCCAAAATCCTCAGCAGACCGACTTCAGGAAGATGAGGAAGGCCCGTATGTTTAGAACCAAGTTTTGGTCTATAAAGGCGGCAACTAAGGCGGCTAGTGTACCTGCTGTCCAGAAGACGAAAGGGAAGGAGAAAGAGAAATCAAAGACCAAGGAGAAACCAAAGAAAGAGAAGAAACCCGAGCTCGAGGTCATTGACGAAGAACCTGAAATGGATGTCATAGATGAGGAGCTTGAAGAAATCTATTCCTTGGACGATGAGGACTTGGAAGATTTCGACGATGAAGATTCAGAGTAACACCATTAGCCTGTTACTTGGTTTCAATCCGTTGACTTTATTGCTAGGATAGGTCATATTCTGAATAGAAGGTACCACCAATGATGTCAAAGAAAATGGCAATTCTCTTAGTGTGGATGATGATATCGATGATACCAATGGGACCTAATCAGGCGGTTCCCATTGATAACTCTAAGGTATCTGTGAATTCAAACATGAGTGCAAGCAGCATGGCTGCAGCCAGAATACTAGTTGATGAGTCACACTGTGCAACTGACACAGAGCTTTGGACTCCCGCCAATGCCTCAAGGTTTGGAAGCTTCTTGATGGATTATGGGCATACGGTAGTGACTAACTTTGATGCCTCATTAGATTCAGGGATTCTTGACACCTTTGACATCTTCATGCTATTCTTCCCACAGGTCGAGTTGAGCGCTGCTGAAGTAACGGCTATAGAAGACTTTGTTGATAATGGAGGCCACTTAGTTCTAGTCGGGATAGACCATCGAGAATCCGTTTCAAATTACACAGCTCAACCTCTCAATGCTATCTCTGAAACATATGGAATCACATTCAATAATGATGCACTTCTTGGTCGAGCTGTCCGAGCTGATGGTGAGCTGGTCGACCATCCTATTACCTACGATGTAGACTCAATTGTAACGAGGACTGGCACCTTCCTTCAAGGATGTTCACTCACCTTGGCAAGTCCAGCTGAATCACTGGCTACTGTGAAGGGAAATGATTTCCTAGCTGTTGCGGAGGTAGGGGATGCCAAGATCGTGGCGCTTGGATCAGCAGCACCCTTGCTCCTTTACGAGCTTGACAGCTGGCTGATAAGTGGAGATGATATGCACCAATTGTCACTGAACATCATCGATTGGTTGACGGATGAAACTCCGCGAAAAGTAACTATGCCAGATGAATATGTCATTACAGTTGGCAACGGACCAGATCTTTCACCCACCGAGGTGGAAGAGTATCAAATGTTCGTTGGTTTGATTCATGATCATACTACCTATAGCGATGGAAGAAGCACCGCGAAGGAGATGACCCTTGCTGCAATACGTGCTCAACTTGATTTCATGGTAATGTCTGACCACTCATGGGAGAATCCCTCTCAAGTTGGCATCTATGGAGCTCTGGAGTGTGAGGACCATGTGCTCAATTATGAGTTGGACACATTAATTGTAGTGGGAGCAGAGCTCTCTAATGGACCACATGTCGTGGGATTCCCACTTACAGAGAATATCTGGTCTGGTGACATGCATGAGAAGGTGGATGGTGTTCATGGCCAAGGAGGTATCGCCATCCTAGCGCATCCTTTACTGGGTCAAGGATACATAGAACCATGGACGAACTACGATGATTATGGATTTGATGCATTTGAGGTGATCAATGACATCTTTATGTATGGTGAAGGAGAGTCGGCGTATCATAGACCTTTTGTCGCTGCAAGCGATAGTCATGCTGCGAATTTGGTAGGCAGAACGTTGACTGCTATCTTTGTACAGAATCCAAGTGGACCAAATGGCACACTCTCTCAAGACGATATTGTTGACGCTATTCTGGACAGACGAGTTGTCGGCTTATGTAGGAACATCGCCACTGTCATTGGTGAATCGGTCTGGGTCAATAGATATCTGACTCTTCGAGACCAAGCTGAAACTGCAATTGAAGATGCTGAAACTGCAATTGATGTAGCCATATCTGGTGGTGCTACTGCCACATTGGCCAATGCCTATCTTGATGAAGCGATTGCAGCATTGGAGAATCAGAATCCAGCTGCAGCAATCTCAAAAGCCGAGATGGCTTCATCAGAATATATCTTGGGCATTGATATTGAGATAGAAGATAGTGGATTCGGACTCCTGAATCCTGAAGAGGATGGAGCAGTGACAATAACACTGACCAATAGCCTCGAAGCAAGTGTCAGTCTTGAGATCATCCCGTTCTTCGAGTCAGGCATCACTCTTGATCAAACAAGGGTAACTCTAGAGGCGGAGGCAGATGATACGGGTTCTACGACGATATCTGGGACTGCTGCCATATATGGGAATGCTAGGGCTCTGCTGAATTTTAGAGACTATAACTCAGAGGACCTTATAGATCCCATTCTATTCATGGTAGGTGGTTTCATCGCAAATGTATCTGCAGCAGTTGAACAAGTCGCTGGAGGATATAATGCGACCATTGATGTGTTCTACAATAGAGGAGATACGGATTACATCGAATCTGTCAAGATAACATATGATGATGGCACAGGAGAGGTGACAACATCAATGAGAAGTCTTGGTGATAGATATAGCGCAACAGTGGGACCATATCCAGCTGGAACGAATATCACCTATGTCATCACGGTCGCAGATAGACTTGGGAATTCCTTCGTTTTCGAAGAGGGGTACATTGTTCTTGAGGGATCAGGCACTCCACCAGACTCGCTAACTCTGCTTATCATTGCAGGGGCGGGTATTGGAATAGTCGTACTAGTCATCATATTCATAAGAATCAGGAAGTAGGAGGTCAATATCCCTCCCCTTCTTTTTCTTTCAACAGGAATCCTTTAGAGGCAAGTTTGTGTAAGCCAGATATATGTACACCAGATAGTGGTTCCATGGTGAGAACGATGACTACTCTATTGGAAATCTTGAAGCATCTTGATGTAATCTCTCCGAAGGACTATGAGATACCGGGAAAGGAGGGCTATATAGAAGTAGGTCCTAGCACAAGAAAGGAACAAAGCAACACCACTATCAGTAGGGTTCTCGTCACAGTTTATCCTTCATCAAAGACCATCGCAAAGGCTTCTCAAGATAAAGCGAATCTTATCATTTCCTTCATGCCCATGCTCGCAGGATCCACAAAACAGATTGCTGGATTGGACCTAGTGCGTCTACGTCTCCTAACCAAGAACTACATCTCGATGTATATCATAGGCAGTTCGTGGATCGCAGCAAAAGATGGTTTGACTGATGCTCTGTCAGACGCACTGAACCTGACTGTTACAAGGAAATTCAACCTAAGGGGTAAGGAAGCGAATCTAATACCGATTGGTCGCATCTGTAGAACTCCAAGCGATATGAACCACTCTGGATTCGCGAACTATCTTGCTTCCAAGTTAGGAATATCTAACATAACGTTTACAGGCACAATAGATGATGAGGTAGAGGAGATTCTACTTTGTGCTGGCAGCATCATTGATAATGAAACCCTTCATAGACTGCTGCAGGAAGGAATCAGAACAGTTGTTGTGGGCCAACTCAATCAAATGGACAGAATGATCGCCAACAATCTCGGACTGAATATTCTAGAGCTTGGTTCATTCGTGACAGAAGCTCCAGGGATGAAACGACTCAGGCATCAGCTTAGTCTGGAATTTCCGGAATTGAAGATTGAATTCAGCGATACGGATCCCATTACGCAAACATTGCGACCCTATACAGATGAAATGGCATAATTAGAGTCATTTTCGAATCAAAACTACATTCTTGTCACGATCACACCCGACATGGTCTGCAACAGGCATGCATTTTGTCCTCATGATGTGTGCGACAGGTGCCTGCAAAGTTATTTCTGTCATAGACTCATAGTTGCCCATACCTTTTGCGATAATCAATTCAGCACCTTCTAAGAGTTCGATGAACTCCTGAGAATCTCTATCCAGATTCACTCCTATTGCCGGAGCTCCTGTATCTAGGACTTTGTCTGCATAATCAGCGAGTCCGACTTCCGTTGCATCAACCATAGTGGCATCATTCAGAACAGGGCCGCCCTTGACGACTGCGAATACCTTCGGACCAAGTCGCTTAATCTCCCTGATTAAGATCGTGTCAAGGACGATTTCACCAGCATTATCCATGAGGTAAACCACCTCTGAGGCTTGTATGCAATATTCGAATAGCTCCCTAATTTGGTCAATAGCTAAGTCAGCTTCAACCCTACTTATGATATTGCGAAGTTCCTCAAGATTGAATTCACGCCCCGATACATCGAACTCAATCGCGTTCGCCGCTGCTGCGATCAGTGTCGCTTTTCGAAAGCGATGGAAGGAATCCTGTTCTTCCTCGATGAGAGTGTTCAATTCTGGTAATATTGAGAGGGCCATGGAATTCGACAGACGCTTTAGCTCCTCATAGGGGTCTTTTCCAGTCATTCGTTGTACTATCAGATCCCTATCGGTGCCAATATGACTAGGCACCGAGTCCTTGGAGAAATTTGCACCTAGCATTTCCAGAATTGCTGACGTGACTTCCATATGTCGTGCAGGATCGTCCGTAGCCAGCTTGACCTGATTTATCGCACGTTCTAACAGACAATGAGCGCACTGCATTCGGACCTTCATTCAGAGTACCAACCTTGTTCCTAGTGTATTGGTTTGGATGTATCATATCAAAGGCTTGATTAAATCAAGCAGCACTTGCTCAGGTTTGTCGGATTTGGCAACCGCTGATGCAAGGAGAACGCCTTGAGAGCCTAATTCGATTGCTGATTTGACATCTGTGCCAGTCCCAATTCCTGCTCCACAGAGGATCGCGACCTCTTTGTTGACAGCACGGATTAGATCTACGGTGTCAGTGATGATTTCAGGCTGTGCCTGGGAAACAGAGATGCCTGAACCAATCAATTCGGGAGGCTCGACTGCTACTGCAGAAGGCTTCACACCCGCAGCGGCTACACTTACAGGAGGATTGTTAGTGCATACGATTGTGTACAATCCAAGTTTCTCAGCTATCCGAACTGAAGCCTCAATATCAGCTAGTTGCATCCTACATTCTGAATGAGTCAGTAATGTACCTACAGCACCATTCTCAACAAGAGTTTCTCCAAG
>JBHLQH010000031.1:0-42551 GCA_048884965.1 Candidatus Thorarchaeota archaeon
CACCAACGGATCCCTCCAAGTAGATCGAGTAACAACATCTGCAGAGATTCTTCTTGATCCATATCAATTATCATCTATCATCTCTGGAATTTCCCCCGCAATTCTACTAAGAGAATTACGGGAAATTCAATGCAGTAAAAAGACCGCGATGAACCTTAGTGCAATTTTTCCAGAGGATATTTTCGTATCCTACATGCGATTCTAAGATATAGGAATTGAAATGGAGTGGAGATGTTTTTTATCTCCATTCCAAAGATTCGTTCCTGAACCAACTCTTGCATCTGAATGAAAATAGCAATACATATGAGTTTCTTCAAATTGCTATCCTTAAAATTTTAAACTACAAGAAATGGAATCAACTTGGTTCTTGCTGGCTATATTGCAGGAGTAGATGGAAGTGTTATCTTCACTATCAGCCATAATTGGGTAGATGCACCCAGGATACTCTCAGCAGATATTTTACCTCCAAAGAGTTGAATCAATCGATAGCAAAAAGCCAGTTCCGGAACCATGGTCCATTCTCTCTTCGTATACCTATCAAACAAGAGCTTTGATTTGGATGCATCTTGAGATGTCACTTCAATGGTTAAGTCAGTATGCCATGATGGTTTGATATCAAATTTCTCTTGTGCTATTTGGATATCAAGTCCCCGTACATTTCCTATTCGTTGAATAACACCCTCAAAGAGCTTCTGGAATGTATCTACCAGCAAAGAATTTCCAATGACATAACAGGAGCCTCTCTCTTTGTTGATCTTGATCTGCGGCAGCTCTTTGTCATGCTCAATTAATCTGTCAACGGCGACGATAATGATATCTACCAAATCCATTGCTTCCATCGACCGAGAGTCAAATCTATTCTCTTCCAGAACTGAAGCCATCGTCTGTGTTAGTTCTTCAGCAAATGAAACCTCTTGTAGTGCAAACGATATGGATTCCAGACGCTTGTCATTTAATGTCGATTCCTTTGTCATGTTCTCAAGTGCATCAATCGCGGTACCATGATGTGTGCCAATACGCCGAGTCAGAAACTTGGAGTAAATAGTAGCGTTGGTTTCCATCACTATATTCTGTCTATATTCCGCCAAGAAATAGTATAGCAGCAGGATTGGAAAGATCAAGAACGAGATTGCAAGGACACTCTCGGCAGCCCAGTAGCCAACAGTCCAAACAGAGAAGTTCGCTTTCATAATGGTAATAACAAGCCAAATTGAAAGAGACCCAACTGCAAGTGTGTCAAAGGTGATTCTGCCTCCAGATGATCCTGCAAGCAAAAGGAAGAAATCAAGAAGAATGAATAGAGAGATGTAGCTTAGTCCGAGCATAAGCGCAGTCCCGAATTGCCCTGTGAATACCTCTGGAAATATATCAAACAGCATTTTCTGAATGATTTCGCCAAGTATCATCATTGTCCCGAAGATTACTGCGAGATAACCGAAGCGGCTAAGTTCATACGATTTGATAGTTCTTTGATTTGGATTCAAAATCTGTCGAACCGCTGAAACAAGAAAGATGATGGATACTATGCTGCCGGAGATATAAGGCACTCTTGTTTCTGAGATGGTTTCATAGAAGGGTACCAAATGCGAAAAGAACACTACTACCTCCGCCATAGTCCAAAACAGAAAGATTGCAATAATCGGAAACACGTACGTATTCCGGTAATTCTGGGATTTGATGTAGAGGAGATATGCCAAAGAACCTGCAAACACACATCCACCCAAGTGAATTAGCATTGCAGCACCCGTCTGTTCTACTGGCAAGGTTGTAACAAATCCCTCAACAAGTTGAGTGAGGAGAAAAGGAATGACAACCAATACACTAATCGCGACCGCTATACCATATGCCACAGATCGTTCAACATCGATGTCAAGAAGGAACGCGTATCCAGTTGCAACTATTGCGTATATGAAGGCAATAGCCATCAATGCTATTGATATTATCCATAAGATATTTGGGGAAGGAAGAATCGTGAGGTGGATTAAGCTTGCTCCCGCAAGTAAACCAAATGAGATCGAGAGACGAACTGGTTCATGAGACCCTCCTCGATATTCAACTCTAGAGGTGTATGTAAGATAGGCAGCTCCTATGTAGGTCATGAGTGCAAGCAGTCCAACGAAATATCCCCATGAGAGGAAGATCGTCTGGTTAAGGTAACTACGGGTTAGAATGAGTAATATGACGAATGCAGTAATACTGACAAGGACGTATATCAAAGTGATATAGCGCTTATTCCATATCGATTTCTCAGAAGGAGGATACTTTTGGAGGTAGGCATAGAGTATCATGGAAATTCCTGTGGTAGCAAAGGCAACAAGATTGAGAAACACTCCAGCTGTGTACAAGTGAGTTACTGGAGAGCTCTCTGCATATACATAGAAAATTGCTGCCCCTCCAAAAACAATGGAAGCATACAACGTACCAGCTGAGAAAAATGAATGAGCAGGAGAAGGATCTGTGCGAATCCGGTTCCTAGAGCCTACTGTAATGGTTATGCAAAGAAAAGCGAGAACCGAGTAGTACACTGAAGCTGAGCCAGCTGTTGTCCATGGTGGTGAGCTTAGAAAGAAGATAGCAACGCCTATCAATAAAGCTATGAAGCTGACAATGATATTTCGCATTTCGTTTTGCAAATGACACGTTCTCCTCGACAATATAAAACATGGTACAAAAGCAAGCACGTCTTATATACTGAATATTTTTTATACCAATAATATAAAGTATCTCATGTAATCATCCGTTCTATTTTCCGATGAATCGAACGAAAAAAGGGACAATCAATGATTTAAACGCACTGTAACGCAATTTCCTCCCTTACAGATAAAATACTAGGAGTAAGCCATCGAATCACTCTAGGTCTTTTCGTTGCCAATATAATTTTCAGGTGGCAGTAGGTAAGCTATTCTTTTGGCCATAGATCAAATACCATGGCATATATCGTTCAGAAAAACCCTTATCAGACCTCATATTACATCGGAAATTGGAGCATGTGTTGAGCGCATGAAAACAAAGCTATTCCTAGAACCAAAAGGCAAAGTTCGCGAAGAAGTCTTTCTAGAGTCCGCGGTACCAGATAAATGGAACCTGTTCAAGAAGTGGAAACAATCGTGGGTTTCTAAAAAAGATTTCAATCAGTGGCTTAAGCAGGATTGGCCAGCTGATAAGTTGGGAGAACTCCGACCAGGCAAGATCCTGAAGATCTCGGTATTGGATGATGCAACTAGCAGACCGAAAGGAAAGCTCTATGCGTTTAGATCATTCTATCTTGAAAGCACAGGGGAGAAGAAGAAGTTACCAATAGTACTCTATGGTCAACTAAAATCTAACTACAGCTTAGATGAACTAGTAGCTAAACTGGAACTCTCAGCAGAACAAAAGGATGAACTGAAGCAAGATTTCAAACTTGATCCTTGGGTCCCTATCTCTGTGTGGCATGCAAAGCCCATCAATAAGAATGACGAAATACCACAAACTGAGCTTATTTCGACCTCATTAGATTATTCAAAGGCTATCTTCACCTATGACTTTAAACCTCTAAGCGCTTCAAGCTTTACAGAAACAGAGATGTTTAGGGGCTAGGGCTTACGGAATGATATACATCCTTGTAGACATGCTTTGATACATTCCCCGCATTCCTTGCAATACTGCACATTAACTACTTGAGGAGTTTCATCTAATTTCTCATATACTCCATATCTACATTCTTTCACGCAATTTCCACAGCCAGTGCAGCAGTTTTCATTGAGAATTGTTGGAATCGTGCATCACCAATCGTTCTTTCGATAGACTTCTCTTTTGGTTATATGAAGTCAACTTTTGCGGCGTAATATGCATTGAAATACACAAGCAGCCTTTTGCTTCATAAGTGGAATGAATCTACGTTAGGTAGGGATATTATAGATGCAGCTAAAACGATATAGGAAATTCTTAGCTTTTTGCTTTCTCATCACCACCATCACCTTCATTCATCTTCCCGTGAACTTTGTTTCAGGAGTTTCTTCAAATTCAAAGTTCTCCAAAGCAGGACCCTATATCGATTCCATCCGTTGTATACCATTATGGGGAGATGAGGCTATCAACGCTTTGCAGGAAGGAGATGTTGATGTAATCTTTGAGATGATCGACCCAGTTTTTCTTGATGCACTAAATGATACCCAATACATCGAGATTGTTACAAGTCTGAGGAATGGCTTTGGATATTTTTCCATTAACACAGGAAAATACCCATTTAATATAACTGAGCTACGAAGAGCAATGGCATTTGCATTTGATAAGAACCGAGTTGCTGATGAAGTGCTTGACGGATTGGGTGTACCTCAGGACTGTATCATTCCTCAACAAAATCCATTCTCACTTGAGAACCTTCGTGATTACAATTATTATGATTCCGACGTTGAAACTGCGAATCAACTTCTTGATAGATCGGGCTTCATAGATACTAATGGAGATAGTTACAGAGAAGCTCCCAATGGCCTTGCTTTTCACATCAATATCGAGGTCGCTCAATCTTCGGCTTGGGCAAGGGAGATTGGCGATATTTTGGAGGAGAATCTCATCTCTGTAGGATTGAATGCGACATGTAGTTATGTTGATTTCTACGAATATTTGAATCGGTTATACTTCCATGGCGACTTTGATATTGGATTCCTTGGCTCCTCATTCAGTAACTTCAATGTAGATTGGCTGGCAAATGTATACTGGTCAGAATACGCAGATGAACCCTACTGCAATTATCCGAGTTGGAGAAATTCCACATTTGATTCGTGGAGAGATCAGCTACTCCATGGATGTTCATTTCAGGAGGTCTATGACGCAGCAATCGAGATGCAAAAGATCTGTACCTATGCATGCCCTGAAATAATCATATACCAGAACTTGTACCCAAGTGTTTACAGAAGCGATAAATTCACAAATTTTGCAGTTGACTGTACTGAAGGAATCGGCAATTGGTGGACATTGTACAATGTAAAACCACTCCATGCTTCATTTGGAGGAACACTGAACATTGCGGCTGGGCTTGGAATCGATTACTTCTCTCCAATCTGCTCATGTGGGGATTATCATGCTAACATGCAAAGATACTATTATGACTCACTAGTAAGAGAGGATCCTAATGGAAATCTAATACCTTGGCTTGCGAAGTCATACTTCATTGAGAATCATGAAGACAACCCAAGTATTCCAGAAGGTCGTACAAGGTTTTACTTCGAGATGCTTGATAACGCAACATGGACAGATGGAGAGAAAGTTACAGCTTTTGATGCTGCATTCACCCTGAATTACTACAGAGACATAAGGTATCATCCATTCAAGGCAGATATGTTGCAAATGACCTCTGCGTATTCAATCGATAACAAAACACTGGTCGTAGAGTTCAATGGAGAGTCCTATTGGCATCTTTACGATTTTGGTAGCAAGCCAATATTGCCAGCTCATTTCTTCAAGGATGTTAACTTGACTCTCTGGGAACCAGACCCACGATATGATGAAATAATTACCTCAGGTCCATTCAATTATTCTGAATACATGCCATCTGAATATATTGAGTTGACATATAATCCAAATTACTTCTATGGTGTTGATAGGTCTGAATTGCCTCTAACTTCAGATGGAGAATTGCCAGAGGTTGACACGACTTTAGTCATTAGCCTGGTCATCACATCCTCTTCATTGATTGTGATTACCTGTGTGGCGGTACTTTGGAATCGTGACAAGAAACTTGTTGGATATACTAACTAAATGCAGAATCTGGTTTCAGAAAGAGCAAGTAGACTTTCTCTATCCAATCATTCGGGTGTCAAATGGGATGGAAGGTGAATTGCATACTTGCAAAGCTTGCCGCCATCAATGACAGTTTCTGCAATTTCAATCTTCAGTTTTTCCCCAAACACAGTTTCATATAATTGACGCGACCAACCTGCCCCACAATAGCAGAATGTCCGTGGCATCCTATCCAATGTTGCCTTGACTATTGGACAGAAGCATGCAGCCCTGATTATTTCCTCTTGAGTTGTAGCTTTCTTGTAGGCTTCAGGATCTGCTGGCGGTTTGGTCTGATAGATGATATTTCCTTCACGATAGGGTTTGACAATGAAGGGAAGACTATTACCCCATACCTCAAGGAATTCATCTACATTCTTGTTTCTATCATAAACAGCTTTCAGCTTCAGTATCTCCTCAATAGGTCTAACATGAGCACAACCAGAAATGACCTCATACTTCTGCTCCTCTGTAGCTATTGAGTCCAATTTCATGATGGCATCGATTGCCCATTGACCACGAACGCAAGCTTCAGTATGGGGTGTGATTTTATCATATCCTTTCATGACCTCTTCTCGTATTTCAGGTCCTAAAATCGATTCCAAGCCATCAGAGAACCGGCGATTCCAATCGTGAAAAGTAGCTAAAATCTCGACATCTAAGTCATCACCCATTGGATCTTTATGATAGATTTCTCTGGGACTCAAGCCATGAGGCATCCCACGTGAGTTGGCATAATCACGAATTTCCCTTAGTGCCGCTGACAACTCGGTCTTTGGACCCTTCCATGAATAGCTCATTGCAGTTACTGACTCAAGTTTATACGATTTAACGACGTCGTCTTCATAGACCTGTGATACAGGAAACGCTACTTCGGCATCAAATCCTTCTTCGATTCCAGTATCGAATCGAAAGATTACCATTCCGGGTCCTGTGATGATATCGTTACATACCTCTCGAAGATATGTGAATCTAGGAGGAATTTCAGACCGCTGCTTAACTGGAGCTCTATATCCAGCAACAAGCATCTCATCAATCTCTTTGAAAACGAATCGGGAACTATCAGCAGACATTTATCTCAAACCTCATTTTCTAATACGATATTGAATTCCTACTCCATATTAGTATGCGAGATAAACGCAATAATCAAGCTTGGAATCAAGTGAGGAGGAAATGATGAGAATAAAATACCTAGGTCAATCTGGTTTTACTCTTGAATCCGAATTCTCAACCATGATTATCGACCCTTCAAGGAAAGAAGATGGAGATGCAAAGGGCGAAATTGTATATTGCACTCACCATCACTCAGATCACATCAGAGGAGTGCGTACTTTTCTAGAGAAGAACAATGATGCAATTCTTGTATGTAATGCTCAAGTTGCTTCTAAATTTGAAAGCTTCAATGAAAGAATTACTGTGATCGATTCAGAGAAGACTTTTCATAAGACCCCTTGGAGTTTACGATTCGTGGAGGGCAAACATGGCTTAGCAAAAGGAGTTGAGAACACCGGAGTCATCATTAGTGAAGGAGAAGAATCATTCGGGCATCCAGGTGATACAATAAACTTGGAGGGTTTCTACCACAGAAAAGTTGACATCCTCGCTGTGCCTATTGGAGGTGTCTTCACGGCGTCTCCTACACGGATCATAGATGAGCTTGCTCATTTCAAGGAGTATCCAAGAAGAATCGTGCCAGTGCACTGGTTACTTCGAAATCCAAAGTCTTTCTGTAGACGAATATCAGAGAGATTTCCAGATATTCAGTGTACAGTACCTGAGAAGGGAAGATACGTTTTCTGACCATCAACCTCTGGCATAAGATTAGAGATATCACCACTAGATTATTATTCACTACGAAATCGAAATCCTCGCGGTCTGTACATCATGAATGGTCTGTATTGCCCGGTATAATGATACATCAGAACAAATGGAGCTAGACTTGATGCCGTCCAATGTTGTGAAAATCGTCTTTGTTGGGGCGG
Organism: Candidatus Thorarchaeota archaeon; assembly: GCA_048884965.1. GTDB lineage: Archaea > Asgardarchaeota > Thorarchaeia > Thorarchaeales > Thorarchaeaceae > MP5-2226. Next base: position 7,743 of record JBHLQH010000031.1, read on the forward strand.
GAGGAGCTGGAAAGAGTGCGACAGCTTATAGACTAGCTAATGGAGCATTTAGAGAAACCATGATGACTATAGGTCTTGATATAGACACTTGGTCACTAAGCGATGAGGACACTGGAGGTCATGTCAAAATCGCGGCTTTTGATCTTGGAGGACAGGAGCAATTTCGATTTTTCCAAGATAGGTTTGTAGCAGGAGCAGAATGCGTTCTCATACTAGTAGATATGACTCGATGGATAAGCTTGGATGAAGTTGATGAGTGGATTGACCTCATCCGACATATTCCAAAAGATAGGTGGTTGCTTATTGCCAATAAAGCTGATGCTGCTACTACGATGTCTGAGGAGGATATCAAGGAAAAGGCAGAAGAACTTGGGATTTCCTATATCGTTGTAAGCGCAAAAACTGGTGATAATTTTGATAATCTCTCGAAAATGATATCAGATTTAGTCTTCAATGATGTCGAGAATTAACTCAACGTTTCAGGGTCTTGAGGATCATGCAGGAAGGAATCCCAATATCTATACTGAGTAGAAGCAAAGTCCTACATCACGTACTTGAAAGATACCTCGATTCAATTATCACCAATGATTCACAAATCCACATAGCAGATTTCGCAGCAGGAGAAAATGATGAGATACCTGTTTACATCCACCAATATCTGAGCAATCATTTTTCTTCCCGAAGAAGGGATTTTTCTTTCTACGTCTATTGCACGGATGTTCACAGTCTAAGAATAGAGAGCCTCTTTGACAAGCTGGTCTCTTTGCATCTAGAGGACAGAACAAGAGTTGTACTCTCGAAGTTTGAAACGATGACAGAAGATGCTACCTACCCAGCGAATCAAATGGACTTCGTGAGAGGTTTGAAATCAAGAACAGTCATTGATGATAGTATTGTAGATAGCCACAAACTTCCAAGAGGTTGCTTCCACATTGGCATCCTTAACAATGATGTAGTAGGATACATACACGAGTACTACAAGGAATATACTGATGCAAGCAAGAGTCTACAAGGGATTCGATCCACAATGCAGGATGGAGGGCTACTGATGGTTACTCAACCATGTATGTTATTTCCCCTTGATAACATCAAAGTTCTCGAATCGCATGGTTTTCGGTTCACAATTGGGTACGATTTTGATCTAAAGAGCGATAGCATGCGTGAGATAGACAGGTCTCTCTCATTTGACGAACTGAGCAAGTTGGGGCATTACTCAATCCTCTTGTTCAGGTGCAAGTAAGTAATCTAATCCCATTCATCAGAGAAGAAAACTATCCATGCTACTACTTCTTCAAGATAGTCAGAAACATCTCCATCTACTTTGAAAAGAGTTGAACCACTAGAATTCATAATGCTACTAGAGCTAAGACGGAATCGAGTTGATCCAGAGCTAGTCATCACAGCTGAGCTGCTATAACGCCCTATGGTATTCCCAGACGAATTGCTTACATATCCTCCTCGTACCTTTCCAATTGTATTACCTGAGGAGTTGCTTACATTCCCAGAAGAAACCTTTCCAAGAGTACTTCTACTGGAGTTCATCACTCGTCCGCTTTCAACATAGCCAATTGTTGATCCACTGTAGGTTGATATTCTCATGGTATTTCCCTCAAAAAAGAAGAATATCTGCAAATAATATTCATTCTGATGGACTCATTCTTTGGAACTACCGGTTATTCTAAAAGATGGCAATTTCACTGGTGGTACTATTGCATCGCTAGTATTAATCTCCGTGTACTTTCCAATCAAGTCAATATCTCCGAGAAATCGAGGTGCTGCATCCGTATAACGTAAGGTCTTCAAGGGATATTGTATCTCACCATTCTTTATGTACCAAGCTCCATCCCGTGTCAGACCAGTGAAGGTACCTTGTGTTGGGTCTACTGCATTCTGATAATGGAAATGGGTAACAAGGATTCCATTGCCAGTTTCTGCAATCATCTCTTCGACTGAGGAATCACCATCTTCTAGAATCATATGATTTGCTATGGGCAGAGACCTACCCATGGAACGTGCATTATGACCAGTGCTCTTGACACCGTCAACAGCAGCAGTTTTACTGTCATATACAATATTCTTCACAACTCCAGCATTGACCAATTCAATTCTTGATTTAGGATATCCTTCTGAGTCGTACTTTGTTGCATCAACGAACCGAATGTCAGTAGCATCATCCAGAAGGGTGAATTTCTCAGAGAACATTTTTTCTCCAATCCGATCCCTAAGAAAACTCCTGTAGTCTTGGTATGCTCTTGCGCTGAATCCAAAGAATGACAGGAAGAACATGAAGTCACCCATTGCAGCTGGTTCCAGAACTACTTCATAATCGCCAGGATCAATGTATTTCATTCCAAATCCATCAGCAGCCTTCTGCGCTGCAATCTCTGCGACCTCTTTTACCATAAGATCACCAAAGCCTCTTCTACGGTCCTCGCACCACCCAGCTGTTTCTTCGCTGCCATCTTCAGCTAGAACTGTCAAGTTGATATTGGATCTAGTAGCTTTCTCATAAGCTTCAACGCCGAGGTTATTTACCAACACATTTTCTGACACAGCATGAGATATAGCACCAGCGACAGATTTTATTCGTGGGTCAGTATCATGAGCAATAGCAACCGCATTCATGGCAAATTCTGCCCTCTGTTCTGGTGTCGCATTAATACTTGAAAGAGCTATGAGATCAGATTCATCGAATGCCTTTGAATAGGGATGAGGTTCCGGAAGCGATACAATGTCATCACTTATTGGAGAAACCTTGGCTAATTTTGCGGCAACCCGAGTAGCTTCAATTAGCGCATCATCCTCGAACACCTCGAATCTTACTGAGCCCTGCTTTTTCCCATAGTAAAGGTAAATTGAAACCACTGATCTCCGATCAGCCACATTCTGGTCTATAATCGAGTTGGCCAAGCGAGTCAATGCTGTATCGGCTAAGGTCATGGAAACCTGTATTTGAGATGCACCAAGATTCTCAGATTCCTTGATGACAATGGAGGCTTTTTCCATAAGGACATTCTTGTTCGAATCCATTCTAGTTACCTCCTTCGTTGTCAATACCGACTCTGACATTATGAAACCGTGCAGTTCCACATCCATGTCCAACATACATGATCTGCCCAGGCTGACCTTTCCCACAATTAGGAGTTCCCCATAGTCTCCAATCATCCCCGGATGATGCATCCATACTTCCCCAGAATTCTGGCGTGATACCTGTGTAGGTCGGATTACGGAGTACTCGAGTTATCTCACCATTTTTAATTTCCCATGCGATTTCTGTTCCAAATTGGAAGTTTAACCGCTTATCATCAATACTCCAGCTCTTGTTGGTAGACATTAATATTCCATCTCTGGTATCCTCAATGATTTCGTTTCTCTTCCAACCATTTGGCTCAAGATTTATGTTGACCATACGGATAAGGGGTATCCTTTGGGGAGCGTCCGCTCTCATTCCAGCGGAGCTCTCGTTCAAACCAATTAACGCAGCTGTTTCTCGAGAGCTCTGATAACCAACGAAGAGACCATTCTTCACAAGTTCTACTCGTTTTGCTTTGACACCCTCATCGTCGTAACCAAAGGAGCCGAGACCTCCCTCTAAGGTGGAATCAGCTGTCATGGTCACATGCTCACTTCCGTATTTCAACCCTCCCAGTAAATCAGGTGTCATGAAACTAGTACCAGCATATGCTGCTTCAGTACCAAGCGCACGATCAAGCTCCGTAGGATGCCCACAGCTCTCATGAATCTGCAACTCCAGCTGATGTCCATCGAGAAGTAGTGTCTTTCTACCGGAAGGACAAGTAGGTGCTTCCAGCAATTCCTTTACCTCTGCTAATGCTGTATCTACATTTCCTAGTAAGTCGATTTTCTCGAAATACTCATGCCCTTGCGTGCTAAAGTCCCCCCTGAAAGAACCAGGAATTGAACGAGTCTGAGGAGGGATTCCAGACGCTGTAGCTACCAGTGACATTCCTCCTCCACAGAAAACTATCTTCTGTTCAATATATGCACCTTCTAGACTGGCGAATATCTTATCCTCTGAGTGAGCTCGATAGTCAGCTTGACTTACCTTGATATGTGACCCAGCCTCTCGAAGTCTCTTCTCTGTTTCTTGAAGAACCTCAAGCTTCTCTTCAATAGGGATTTCAAAAGGATCTTTTTTCACAGATGTTTCATACTTATCCTCGACAATATCAACATCGACCAACCTTACAGGCTCTTTTCTCGTAGACCCTGATGCCTTGGCGATTCGTACTGATAGCGCTGCGACCCTTCGTATCTCATCACGGTTAGCATCAAATGATCCTGCGAAGCCCCACCCACCATTAGCAATTGTTCGTATTCCGAAACCGGTTACTGCTGAATAGTTCAAAACATCAATGCTGCCTTTTCGTACTGTGATATCCTGATCCTTCACGGTAACAATTCGTATATCTGCATAGGACGCACCTGCTTTACTACATGTATCCAATGCAACCTGAGTTAGGTCCCTCAACCTTACAACACCACATCTGGCAAATACCCGTTTACAATAATACTCTTCCGCATCAAGTAGGAATTTCAATCGAGACTTTTTATTAACCAATTCAATCGACTATGATCAACAAATCCGAGCTTCTCATACATTGATATCGCAGGATAGTTGATGGTTGGTGTGCCAACAGTAGCATACTTGCATCCATGCTCGATCAACGAATTAAGAACGGAATGTATCAACATGCTTGTAATTCCTCTTCTACGATGAGCAGGCAACAGTCCTACCAAGCATAGATTACCAGTTAACGGATCTGCATTCCTGCAAGGGATTAACCCTCCAACCACTCCAATAGGAATTCCCTCATATTCAGCGAATCGCCAAAACTCTGGAGGTGAGTGAAATTCTTCGTTTGCGAATATAATTCGACCACGCTGCAATGCTACTTCATAATTTGTAACAGATTGATCTGATCCATGGATACGCAGGTCTTCTTCAGTGCCTGTAAAGCAGTCAACCGTAAGTCTAGCTATATCTTCCGCAGAATGCGTATTCGCATCACTCAGAACTACATCCTTGAAAGTAGGTATTACATATGAATCATTAGGTAACTTCAGCAGTAATTCGGTCATTTCACCGGAAATATCAACAAATCCCATCTCATTTAACAACTCTTGATGCCAATGAGCATAATCGGTCCCAGAGGGAACCTTGATCGTACATCGTACTGAGAGTTTTTCTCTCTGACGAGCCTTCTCAATAGCTTCCTCTATTAACGCAACTGCGATGTGAAGATGGGACTGCTCATCAAGTACTGTGGGTTCCCATCTTTCAAGTTGTGCATTTCGACCTCCAGTGGATATTCGAAGAATACCTACTATATCTGAAGATTCTTTCATACGGGCGATCAGATAACATGATTCAGGCTCGTTAAATCTCCTCTCCATATCTTTCAATTCGTTGTCCTTATTCCAGTCAAAAATGCGATTCTTTTTGTACCAATAATATCGACTCATGATATTCTTCCAAGCATGTTGGAACTCACTCAAATCATCTGCTTCTTCAATTACAAACTCCATGTCAAATTCATGGTGAAACAGATTCTTTGCGATTTCTATTTTGATTTCTCGATTTCTTCTTGTATTCTTTCATGAATCCATTTCAGTCTATCACAAGTCCCAGTGTCCATAATCTGCTCCACAGTATTGTGGAGTTCGTCTGAAAGCAATAGTCTTCCTTGTAGCGAACCATCTTCCCGTAACAAGGTCAAGTCCTCAACACCTCGTTCTAGCCTTACGGCCAAGTCATAGAATTGTTGGTTCTTGGATCTGCTAAATCCAAGAAGGTATGATTGATAGAATAGGATGTCAAGTATCTTCCCAAGAACAAGAGTATTCATCTCGTATTCGTAGGGAAGACGATGCCGTACGGACCTATCACTTATCCCAACCTCTCTACAGACTTCGTACCCTCGTAGCATGGATCGAACAGTTTTCACTCTGTAGTCAGGTCCCCCATATTTGTCGTTATTTGCATAGAGTCTTGTTAGGTACTCATGATGTTCAGGAAATTGACTTTTAATAACACGGAGAAACAATTCCTTTTGTCTACCTGGCTTCAATGTCATTCCACCAAATAGAATGAACTCAGCGTGAGCTTCCTTTGCCATCTTGGCTAATGCTCTCATATTTTCATATGTATCGCCAATACCTGGAATGAGAGGAGTGCCCATTACACCTCCAAACAAACCAGTGTTCCTTATTTCTCTCAAAGCATCAAATCTTTGTTGAGTTGACGAAGACTTAGGTTCGAATACTTTCTTAATTTCAGGGTCAGCTAGAGTTATCGAAAACGCTACATTTGAAAAAGCAACCTCATGAATTGATTTCAACAAGTCAAGGTCTCGAAGGACTCTATTTGATTTCGTAAGAACAAAGACTGGCATCTCAAAATCAAGAAGTACCTCCAAGTTCCCACGTGTAACTCTCTCTTCCTCTTCTGCATGCTGATATCCATCTGAAACACCACCGCATACCCCAATAACTTGTTTCCGTGGAGTCTTCAATGCAAGTCTTTTAGCATCTTCATCATCAAGGAAAGACCAAAGTGTTTCCGTTTCTAGCCTTGATCTAGCAGTATATCCTTCTTTCTCAAGTTCCTTACGCAAAATCTGAGGAGCATTCTCTTTGATACGAATATGAGTCTGGAAGTTATCCACATGGTAGCTCTCAGAGTAACCATCACAATAGACACACGCGAATTCACAACCCCGATAGGAATTAAGACCTCTATGAATATGGAACCAACTATCTGCCACCAGAGGTTTTGAAAGAAGAGACTTGGCCTTCACGCGCTCATATTGCACCTATATCATCTCGTGAAATGAAGAACGATGTTGCGCTCCTTCGAATCTTTATATTTTCTATCATATATTCTATAGTATTGTACTTTGCAGGAGTCTCTCAGACCATGAGATTTTGGGCCCTAGAATATTCTCTGACTTCAATAAGGAATCAGAAGATTAGGAGCCTTGGAATTATCCTTCTCCTTGCCTTTGGGGTTGCATTACCTACTACTATTTTCTCATGGAGTGCTACAGCTGAATACATCGTCTTCGATTCTTATTTCTCTGAGAATGCATATCAGATGAGCTTCTGTCCTCGAAATTTATCAGGAGAGGGATTTGCAGAATTACGAGAATGTGAGGATTTCATGCGAGGTCAGCGATTGACGGAACGAGTTGATTTCTTTACTTCAACCATAGGAGCAGTTGCCTCTCCTTTGACACAATATCTCAGATCTATTAATCCTTCATCTCCAAATGATTACAACGGGATTCAAGATACCAGAATCATTCCCATATCTAATGACATTTTCGAAATAGTATCAGGAGAATTTGATTGGGTGAGTAATCCTGTATATTCACCTCATGGTGTTTTTGTCTCTCAAGTTTTTGTTGAACACTGTAAGAGGTCACTAGATGTGATATATCATATTGGGGACACGCTAAGCCTTGACATATTCCCGGTCAAAGATGAATATGCTATCCGAATTGAGAATCTCACGATCGCTAATATCTTTGACATAAAATCCATCAATACCATTTTTGGAAGAGCATTTCCATCGACTATGCGACCCAACAATTGGACTGTATATCCAGAAGACCTCGAACCAGTTTTAGGAATAAAAGACTCGATCCTGATTCCATCAGAAATAATGGATCACTATATTGTATCAGAACTTGATATCGATGGATACTTTGAACCTTCAAGTTTACTTAGAGCGGATATTGATGAGATCATCAATATGGGCAGTGATGATTTCGAAGAGCACATGTCATGTTTGCGCACGGTCCTTCTTGAGAAATATCATAATTTTAGAATTAGTTCAATACGAGAAATAGAGAGAGCCTCTGCATATTTGGAAGTAAAACTCAGGAATCAAGTCTTCACTCTTCTAGGATTTCCAATTATTGGGATGAGTCTTTTTATGACCATTTTTTCCTCAAGGACGTCAATTACCAAGAGAGAAGAGGAAATTGGTATTCTTCGGTCCAAAGGAGCATCATATAATCAGATTCTGACATCAATGATGAGTGAATCAATACTATTCTCAGTTACAGGTCTAATCATTGGAATAATGCTTTCATCCATTTTTGTTCCAATAATGGGAGCATCGACAGGGACATTTGCAATTGATTATGGTCTATTCGCCATCTATCTGGAAAATTATAGGCTTCCATTCATTTCTATTTTGATAGGCGCGGTTATTTCGTTCTATTTACCGGGATTATATCTCTATCATATTGAAGTCAATGTTCAGGTGTATGAAATTGGTCCGCAAAAAACAGAGGAGCGTGCATCAAAATCAGAAGAAGGTAGATTCTGGAAATACACTATAGTTTTTTGCACTATTATCTGTTCTTTATTCTTATTACCAAGCTACATACGGCCCACAGGTAGTGCTGCGATTTTTGAAGTGCTTCTCATTACGTTACTACTATTCTTTGCATCATATCTTGCTTCCCATATCATCCAATATCTCGTTGCGAAGATTTCAAATCGAGCAATCCCGATGATCGGTGAGAAGTTTGAGTATGTTTCTCGAAGTCTTATTAGAAGACAGAAGCAATTCATTCCACTATTGATAATTCTTACTTTAACAATGACAACAACAACAATGTTACTTGTTCAAAGCGCAACTCTAGATGCTACAGCTGAACAGGAATTACTATACGCCTATGGTTCTGACTTGCGGATGAAGGCAAAGTCAAACAGTATGCACTATGAGGATTTCGTTGACGAGTTAGAGAGCTATGATTGGATAACAGAAGCAACTTCTGTCATGGAAGTGAATTCAAGAGTAGGTTCCCTTCCATTGAGAATCGAAGGGATTCAACCAATGGAGTTCAGTGCGATTTGCAATATTCAATCAGACTCTTTTGGTGTTGGCAATGCTATCGATTCCTTAGAGAGGTTATGCGATCACCCGGACGGTATTATAATCTCAGAATATCTATCTGAGTTACTCAACCATTCAATTGGAGACCGTATCTCAATTACAGCTACGATTGACAATACAACAAGAACCATAGCATTTCTCGTTCTGGGTATTATGAGAATGTCTCCGGGATTCGGATGGGCGTCTGAAACTGAAGCAGACTCCTTGTCGCTTCCCAACCAGCTAGGTTTTCAAATCCTTCCTGGAGGATTTGCATTTGTAAATCAAGACTATATTCTGAGAAAGCTGCACGTTACATACTCTAGGTACTTCTTTGCAAATGCAATAATCGATCCAGCTTTAACATCGTTCTGTAACGCACTACAGGAAAGATATGACATGGAAGTTGATACATATCATTATTGCACCGTTATTCAGGAGGATATGGATATCAGCCTATTCCTCAGAGGAATGAAAGGATTCACAACAATAGCAATCATAATCTGTACTTCAATGTCAATAATTGCAATAGGCTTGTTTTTTGGCTCAGCAATTTCTGAGAGAAAACCAGAATATGCAATATTGCGAGCCGTAGGAGCAACAAAACATCAAATTCGTGTGATTGTTCTGGGAGAGTTCACCGGAGTTATTCTTGCGATGGTTTTCCTAAGTATAGGAATTGGATTCTCCTTTGGATATCTTACTAGCATTTTGATATTTGCAATATCTCCATTTCAGACACTCCTTCCCATTGTCCAAGAATATCAGGTTTCCCTGATTCTTTTCATAGCGTTATCAGAAACCATGATTATGCTCTTGGCTTGTTTATACCCTGCACACAAAGCTCAAAGAACAGAAATTGTGGAGGTGCTGAGAAACCTATGACCTTCACTTCTCAATCAATCATTCTAATATTCGCACTGGCTCTTCTGATGTTCTTCCAGCCTACTATCACTCAATTCCAAATCACAGATCAACATGATCCGGGTCCTACAATATTCAGAAGCTATCTTGGCAGTGAAGATGACGACATTATAGTAGACATAGAAAAAGACGATCAAGATAGTATCTATGTCGTAGGATACACTACCTCTCCTCGATTTGAAATTCAAGATTTCGAATCTGTAAACCATGGTCAAATTGACATTCTAGTTGCCAAAATCAGTAGTGAAGGCATACTTCTTTTTGTTAGTCTACTGGGAGGTTCAAAGAATGACATCCCTGAGGATTTCATCGTGGATGGAGAACAGAATTTGGTGATTGTGGGTACCACTAATTCGTTGGACCTTCCGACCACAGATAATGCCTTTCAAAACAGAACTTTTGGGCAAGATACTGGGTTCATTATACGTCTATCACCAAATGGCGAAATCGTCTATTGTTCCTATTTTGGTGGTAATAATAGGGATCAGATTTCTAATGTCATTGAAACAGATACTGGTGATGTAGTTTTATTGGGAAAGACACAATCCCACGATTTTCCACTAATCAATTCTCCACGTGACGAAATCTTGGGAAGTGAAGATTTCTTCATCGCTAGGTTTGGGAAAGAACTGGATGTTCTTATCATTTCTATACTGTGGGGCTCAAATTCAACTGACGTTGTGTTTACTGAAGGAAATCCAATTATCTTGAATTCTCTGAACGAACTTGTCATTGGGTTCTCGACCAACAACATAGAGTTTCCACAGAAAAGATACTCGGAGAAGGAAAGCCTCGATCCATTTCTCATCAAATTTAGTCTTCAAGGTGAATACCTGTCTTCTTTGTATGTGAATAATACAGCCGAGGATGATGAGGATACCATAATATCATCAATCGTAGAATATGATAGCGATAGATATTGTGTTTCCGGAACATTGTACACATGGTTTGTTTGGAAAATCGATCCCGAGATCTTTGTCACAACATTGGATTATGAAAACCAGGGAGCACGAAGAATCGTCTTCTTCGATGGGATGTTCGATGAAACAGTAACCGATATTGATGTGAATGCAACAGGACATATCTTCATTCTAGGGAATACGACTAGTCCAGATTTCTTGAGAAAGGATACCATGGAAGAATATTCAGGTGGAATAGATGCCTTTCTTCTAGTTCTCAATCCTCAGACTTTGCAAACTCAATTTACAACTTACTTAGGAGGAGTAGACGACGAGATCGGAAATCACTTTGTCCTCGATGATTCAGGAAAGATATTCTTGGTTGGATCTACATCATCAATAGATCTGATTCCCGTTCACGCGTTTCAATCTTCAAAAACAGACGGGAAGTATGGATTTGATGGATATGTTTGGTGTATCGATATAACCAAAGATAGTGAAACTGAAACTTCCGATACTACTACGACTGCAGTTTCAATTGCTCAAATCACTCTGTCTGAATATGAAGCAATCACATTAGTTGCACTAACTCTTCCATCAATAGTTGCATTGATAATTCTATACACCTTGTCGAGAAAAGAGAGACATAACTAACATGCATCACACGGGGGAAACATGTCCAAGACTAATCGAACGGCAGTTTCAACAAATCCAGGACATTTCGTTTCAAATATCTTCTCTTCATGTCCTTTTTGATATCCTTCATCAGTGCTTATATTCACACCAACAAGGTCATTGCATTTAACACTATGATGTTTCTCTCTAAATAGACGAATAAACTCACGAACATATTCATACGATTTCTTCTTGTGATCGATTCGTTCAGGATGGATTCGTTCCAATAGAAGGCCAATTGCAATGACAGCGCCACTTACAGCTCCACATGTTTCACCGCAGATACCCATTCCGCCTCCAAAGCCTGCTGCAAGGTATGTGACAGATGGTATCTTCATATCTCGTGCTTCAATTGTTGCCTTAAGTACAGATTGAGCGCAGTTGTAATCTTCCGAGAAGAGTTGCTTAGCTTTTTTGACAGCATCTTCATTCAACATATCATATCCTTCCTGTCCTATACGAACCATATCTAGCAAATCTAGAATGATTCAACAACTTGAGGTTTTCGTATCAAGAAACTAGTTGCTTTGTAGCGTTCTTTTTTATAACGCCTAGCTCATTTTGAATAGGAAATCAAGATTCTTCGATCGGATGAGGATGGAAAGTGCAAAACAGAACTTGGTCAATTGCATATGCATTCACCTCCATAAGGAACAGACGACTAAAAAGCCTTGGAATCGTTTTCTTGCTATCTATCGGTATAGCCCTACCCGTGACTGTGTTTTCTTGGAGTGCCACGGTAGAGTATCTTGCATTCGAATCCTATTGGTCTGATAATATCTACCAAATGCTGATTCTTACTGAGGATCCAAATAGTGCTTCGCTTCAGGAGATAAAAGATGCGCAACAGCTCCTGCAGAGTAATGAACTAGTCGAGGTGGCAGATTATTATATTTCCACCAGTGCAATCCTTGTAAACGGTGCTCCTAGTAGGACATATTATAGCACCGAGGCTGCAAACGAACGTGGTGGCATTCAAGATACTCGGGTTATACCCATTACAAACACGCAACTCGATAGGATTTCTGCGGAGTTCAACTGGAAAGGTAATTCGACACTGACCAATAACTCAGTTCTTGTTTCTCAGACATTCATTGACCATTGCGTTCTATCACAGGGAATCAGATATCAGATTGGTGATATTGTATCGTTCGATATTCTGACTATTGAGAACAGACGGTTTTTTACGTGTGATAGTGAAAGGATATCTAACCTCACTATTGCAGGAATATACGACATCAAATCACTCAGTACATTCATAGGTGAAGCATTCCCATCTACAATGAGACTCAATCCATGGACGAGACATCCTGAAGATCGATGGCCGGTCTTGGGAATATCCGATTCAATCTTCATCATTCGCAATAACTTAGACGAGAATCTTTTGCATGAGATTGAATACTCAGGCTATTTTCCACCTAGACTACTAGTACGAGCGGATTTTCAGGTTATTATGTCAAAAGGTGCAAAGAACCTTGAATCGACTCTTTCTGCAATGCGAGATATCCTGTTGGAGCAATTTCCAGAGATTAGGGTCATTGCAGTGAGAGAGCTAGAAGATATCACTGAATATATCGAAACCACTCTACGAAGCCAGGTTTTCACGCTTCTAGGATTTCCAATTATAATGATGAGCTTGTTCTTAGCGGTTTATGTATCCAAATCCTCGATAACTCGTCGTGGTAGTGAGATTAGCATCCTGCGATCAAAGGGAGCATCCTATAATCAAATACTCTCTTCAGTTGTCTGGGAGGCATTGCTTCTTTCATTAATCAGCATTGGAGCAGGTTTCCTCCTTACATCCATCTTGGTGTCATTGATGGGAAGTGCTACTGCACCCTTCGTATTCGATTTAGACTCGTTCTTCCACTTTCTCTATAATGTTCGGTTTCCATGGATTGGAGTGATAATCGGGATCACGATAGCCTTCTATCTACCAGGATTGTATATGTATCACATTGTATCAAATATGAGAGTCTATGATATAGGACAACCTACACAAAAAGAAATTCCTGAAGAGATTGAAGAAGGAAAAATCTGGCGGTTCACGGGATCATTCGTCATTGTTATTATCCTGATATTCCTACTTCCTTCAATCTATGAGCCCAGCGGATGGATCGCATCACTTGAAGTGATCTCTGTTGCGATTCTGTTGTTCGCAGCAGCATATCTTGGATCAAATATGATGCAACAGATGGTATCGCGAGTATCGGGTATGATGAGACCCATGCTTGGAGAACGTTTTCTTTACGTTAGTCAAAGTCTGAAACGTAGAAGAAGTCAATTCATTCCCCTGATGATTATCCTTTCACTGACGCTTTCCACGACGACAATGATGCTTATTGAAACGGCAACTGTTGAAGCCACAGCAAGGAATGAGCTACAATATGCATATGGTGCGGACATCAGAGTATCAACAACTGAGAATTCCCATTACATAGAGTTCAATCAAGAACTAGAATCATACGAGTGGATCATTAAATCAACTGCTGTAGTTCAGGTATCAGGAAAGGTTGGGAATCTACCTCTCATGCTAGAAGGAATCGAAACGAGGGACTATCTAAATATCTGTTCGATACAACCTGATTCATTCAATTACGGAAATGCTATCGATATGTTGGAAGATCTAGATTCTAGGTCGGATGGGATCATCTTATCGGAGTACTTGGGAAACATCTTGAATAGAACTGAAGGTTCACAGATTGCCATTCCAGTTTGGAGGGGTGAAGAATACTACATACAGCAATTTACTATAGTGGGATTCATGAAATCAGCTCCAGGTTTCGGATTTGCCGCAATTGAACAAGCAGATTCCGCTTCAATTCCATGGCAACTTGGAATACAGATAAGACCAGGAGGGTTTGCTTTTATCAATCGTCGAACCCTAATTAGACTCGCAAACACTACCAATGCAAAATACTTCTTTGCTCAGACCTATGTTGACCCCGCACTACCCGAATTCTGCTCCGAGCTGAATTACAGATATGATATCAATGCTGAAACCTATCACTACTCGAATATATTTCAAGAGCATAATGATGCGGGTATATTCTTGAGAGGGATGTACGGTTTCACAACTATCGGAACACTATTGTGCACCGCAATGGGACTAACATCTATAGGACTCTTCTTTGGAGCAGCTATCAATGAAAGAAGACCTGAGTATGCCATAATAAAGGCACTTGGCGGGACCATCAAGCAAGTGGGATCACTGGTACTTGGGGAATTCGCTGGACTAATCGTAGCAATCATAGGGCTGAGTCTCATAATGGGCATCTCTTTTGGTTACCTCATGAGTATTCTAATATTTGCCATATCTCCGTTCCAAGTATTATTACCGTATGTACAATCATTCCAATGGCATTGGATTCTTGCGATTTCAACAGCAGATACGTTGGTCATGCTATTAGCATGTCTCTATCCAGCACGGATTGCTGGCTCGACAAATATGATCCAGGAGCTGAGAAACTTATGATGTGCGGAGAGAGATCTACAGCCTCAGTTTTTTTGCTGGTCCTCATAATCATCAGCACATTAATTCCTCTTCTTGCTACCGCGGGAGTGCCCTATGAAGCAGAGATTGTTGTTTATCGAAGCTACCTTGGAGGGGACTTCGAGGAAACAATGGTTGAAGTCCTGTCCGATCAGCAAGGTAATTCCTACTTCTTCGGATACACAAACTCAGAGGAGTATGAGTATTTCGAACCTGCAAATCCTAGCATAGGAGATATAGACATCTTTCTGGCAAAAGTCGACCCATCAGGGGATTTAGTATTCTATGCTCTCTATGGAGGAAGAAAAGATGACATCCTTACAGATGTCTGTCAAGTAGATGACGATACATTTCTTCTAGCAGGATATACGACCTCAAGCAACCTTCCCACTTCGTCGCTTTCTTTTCAACAAAGTTTGGAGGGAGAGCAGGATGGTTTCATTCTTGAGATTACAAACACAGGTACTCTAGGATATTGCTCATACTTTGGTGGTAGTGGGAATGACAAGATTCTTGCTATTGAACAGGATAGTGAGGGGAACACCATTATTGCAGGAACCACATCTAGCGGAAATCTTCCCCTTACCAATGCTTCACGTTCGGTGATGGAGGGAGAAGACGACCTCTTCCTTGCAAAGCTATACCAAGAGAAAACTGCACTAATCTACTCCACTTTTTGGGGGTCGAATACAACTGATGTGATATCACAGAAGGGAAACATCCTTGTCGTAGATGCATTTGACAATGTGATCATTGCGGCTTCCACAGAGAGTTATTCATACCCTTCACTAAGAACTCCTTCAAATAGAAGTATGGATGTCTTCCTGTCAAAATTCAATGAAACAGGATTTCTAGTCGACAGTTATTTTCTGAACACTTCCGCGATTTCAGAAGAAGATGATTTTGCTACATCTCTATATATGGATGAAAGTGGTACTCTTTTTGTCACAGGAATTATCTATCACGATATTAGGATAATACCTGAGGGACAGGTAGATTCAGTTCCGGCGATTGCTTCATGTGTATTTGTTTCTCGAGTAGACACAGCTTTCTCTGACTATAAGACGATTGTATTGGAGGGCTTTAGAAATGATACATCTAGTGATCTGTATGTAAATTCCACTGGCCATGTCTTTGTGTCTGGTATTACAGATAGCTTGAATTATCCTCAAACGCCAGGTGCAGATGACTTTTCAGGAAAGACAGATGGATTTCTCACCATTCTCAAACCCAACCTTGATGAGATTGCTTTCTCGACTTTCTTGGGAGGCTATGATCATGAGAATACGACATACTTCTCTGTCGATTCCTATAATCGGATCGTATTAGGAGGATGTACGAATTCTATCGACATCATACCAGTGGCAGCTATTCAATCATCAAAGAATAGACCCGGATTCGATTTCGATGCATATATTGTATGCATTGACCCAAGTCGTATGATACAAGAACCTCAACCCCTTGACCTATCATTGCTTTCACTGTCTTTGATTGTAATGGCTCCACCTATTGTTGCAATATTGGTACTCATTCTCATTAGAAAACGACTAAGAATTGTCGACAGCTATCGTGTAGAATAATGGACATACTAGAGAGGTCATTTGATAGAGTATATATTAGGGTAATAATTGCGGAATATTGGGTATGTAATCGTGCTCGCAGAGAGAAATGCCTATGTTCCAGCAAGTGAGATTCGTAAGATATTCAACATGATTCAAGGCCAGAACGATGTTCTTGACATGACTGTTGGAATTCCGGATTTTGATACACCCGATTTCATAAAGAAGGCTGGAAAAGAGGCAATTGACAACGGCTTTACGAGGTATACCCACAATGCAGGATACATAGAAACACGGGAAGCCATGTCTCTGAAGCTCAAGCGCGACAATGGTATTGACGCGAATCCCATCAACGAAATCATGATGACAGCTGGTGGTATGGGAGCGCTTCTCCTTGCTAATCTTGTTATCGTTAATCCGGGAGATGAAGTTCTATATCCTGATCCTGGTTTTGTGAGTCACTATTCCCATATCCGGCTTGCAGGTGGAATACCCATTCCCGTTCCCTTGATGAAAGAGAATAATTTCGGGATGTCTGCAGAGTCAGTTTCTGAATTGATCACAGACAGAACGAAGATGATCGTTCTGAATAGCCCCAATAATCCAACCGGAGGAGTAACAGATCCAGAGGAGATGAAGGCCATTGCGGAATTGGCAAACGAGTATGATTTCTATATTCTAGCTGATGAGGCATACGAGCAATTCCAATACGAAAATGAAAAACCCGTCTTCATTGGTTCATTCGATGAAGCGATTGAACGTACAATATCGATATTCTCACTTTCCAAAACCTATGCAATGACTGGATGGCGAATTGGAGCTGTTGCAGGTCCAAAAGATGTGATTGCTTCAATGGTCAAGCTTCAGGAGCATGTCTTAGCTTCGCCAACATCTATTGCCCAGAAGGCTGCTGAGGCAGCTGTCATGGGTCCCCAAAGTTGCATCAAGGATATGACTGCGACTTTCAGAAAGCGAAGAGACATCATCACCAAAGGATTGAACGCGATTGAAGGAGTTGAATTGCAATCACCCGGTGGAGCATTCTATGCATTCCCAGATATCTCAGCATTCGGTATGTCATCATATGATCTTGTAATTAAAATGCTAGAGGACATTCGAGTAGCAGCAGTACACGGATCTGCGTTTGGTCAGAATGGTGAGGGTTTCATAAGAATCTGCTATGCTGTTTCAACAGAAAGAATTGAAGAAACGATACAACGTATGGACCGATATCTTCCATCTTTGCTACGCCGTAGTTAGTCGCTGAAGAAGAATATCATAATCAGTATAAGTTCGCAACCCAGGTAATTGACCAACAGGTTTTCCATTTTTGAATGCGATTATCATAGGAACTGATTGAACTCCAAATTGGGCGGTCGTCCTAGGATTCCGGTCAATATCGATTTTTCCAAAGAATGCTTTTCCTTGGTAGTCTTGTGCAAGTTCTGTGAAGATAGGCGCAAGCATCTTACAAGGGTTGCACCATTCTCCATAGAAATCTATCATTGCAGTATTTGTCTTCTGGATAGTACTCCAAAAAGTGGAATCAACGAGGAGATTCACTTTGCCATTCCCCATAGGTTCAGAAAGTTGCGGTTTGGGAGGGGCTTGGGCTTGCTCCATCAATTGCTGCATCTTCTTTCTTCGTATTTCAGCTAGTTCATCATCTAAAGACACAGAAGGACCTCCTTCGCTTGTGCAGATTAATTGCACAGCCGTTTATGAACCCTTCGATAAGTAACTGAATTCTTTGCGTTATGCGTCGATTTAATACCGAGTATGAATTTCAGCGGTTCTAATGGTGAATCATTAAGATGGCTGAGGATTACAGCAAGTACTATATTCTTCTCATCATAGCCACTTTTACATGGGGCGGATCATGGGTCGCAGCTAAGATTCTGGTCGATATCGCACCTCCATTCACCATTGGATTCTTCAGATTTCTGATTGGTAGTGTTCTCTTCTTGGGACTACTGGGAGTCACCGGTTCCTCTCCAAGGTATCTATTCACTAGAGCACGTGTCAAATGGCTATTCTTCTTGGGACTTACAGGGATATTCGGGTATGGTGTCATGTTTCTGATTGGGATGCAATTCACAACAGCTGCCCAAGGATCAATTATTGCGGGATTCAATCCAATTACAATCAGTATATTTGCTCATATCATCCACAAAGAACATCTAAATCGGAATTGGAAATACATCGGATTTGGTCTGGGATTTTTGGGAGTAGTCTTTGTTGTTGGTGTTCAATCATTGCTTGCCTTTCAGTTAGAATACCTGATTGGTAATTTCATCATTTTGGGAGCGATGTGCCTATGGGGACTGTATTCTTCAATCGCGAAAGAAGCTATGAAGACCATGACCCCACTTGAAGCTAATGCAGGGGCAGCGGTTATTGGGATGACACTTTTTGGAATAGGAGCAATCTTTGAGGAGCCTTGGACTCTCACGATATACAATGATGTTAACTTCTGGTGGAATGTAACCTTTCTAGGAGTATTCACAACCTTTGTGGGATTCTTGTTGTTCTTCATAAGCATCGAAAAACTAGGAGCTACTCGAACTGGGGGATTCATTAACTTCGTTCCAGTCTTTGGTACTACTCTCTCAGTACTAATCCTTGCAGAGACAATCTATTGGACCTTTCTTGTTGGTCTAATACTCGTGGTGGCAGGTGTTTCAATCATTAACTATCCTACTATTGATGGGTCAACCGAATCAATAGAGGGACATAAAGAGGAAGACATGCACAAAGGGTAAAAGGGCTCATGGTCTTTCGTTTGACTGAACAGATACTTTTGATTGTCATGGGTGAGAGGATTGGCAGATTCAAACAATCTTATGGATACGATACATGATAGACCAAGGTCATTACGATTTATTGGCCTGACCCAAATGTTGTTTGGCACATTCGGACTTCTTGCAGGGATTGGCTTGCTTGTCGCCAACACATTGGGCTTAGCAGATCCTACAATGACTCCACTATATTCAGTCCTGATCTTTGTGGGGGTTGCAGTACCAGGGCTTGTAATCGGTAATTATGTAGATGACCTTCGAAGAGGTGCAGTCGCAGCCCAGATTTTCTACAGCTACAGTGCGGTCATACTGACGGCATTGTTCTTGGTAGTCTACGGTATAGGATATCATTGGACATTTCCATGGTTTGATGCCACTCTTGATATCTACATAGGCAATCTAGCTGCTGCCATACTCGTAATTCAATTCTTCTTTGGAACATATCTCGTAGTGAGATGGAGTAGTGTAGCTCCAGCGCCAGGAATCAAGATAGTTCGTGACCGAAGACGGGCACGATTAATCGAGCGAGGGGAGATACCCTCACCATTGTCTACTCATATTCTTGCACCAGATGGACAGACTGAGCTCAGCTACGAGGATGGGCAACGTATCCTTGATATCAGAAAAATCACAACGGACGAAGGAATGGCGATCCTCTGCTCAAACTGTGGAGGAGCAACACCTCTCACCAAAGTCGAAGATGATAACACTCTCCATTGCGATTATTGTGGAGTTAGATTAGGTGTATCAAGCGTGTTCGTTCCATGTGAGAATCATCCGGAGTATTTGGCTGCTACAAGTTGTGCTGTTTGCGGGGATCACTATTGCAGGCAATGTTTGACTGCTCAAGAACCTCCTGTAGATGAAAGGTGGGAAGGTTCTACCGTGTTCCTTTGTCGAAAATGCTTCGAAGGTAGATATCGGCCAGCAGTGACAACCTCGTCCTTAGTGATTCCAATTGATCAACTCTTTGGGAAGGCGGGAGGGCGATTTGCCAAACTTGGGCAGCTCTATGGAAAATTCCTGAGAGCCTATGGTGGAATCATGAAGTACGTCCTTGAATTCTCACTTCGTATCGCAGCAAGTATGGGCAAGGCTGGCGGGAAAGGTGGAGGGGGAAAGGACGATGCGGCTGCGTTCCTCCTGATAATGGTCATCATAATCATTGCCATCCCTATTGCAGTTGCAATCCTTTTGCTGGTTGCAGGAATCGTGATAATCCCGTTACTATTCTATATTGGACTTGTTGGCGTCGCAATCGAAGCCGTGAAGATTATCAGAAGGACCGATTTTCTATCTTTGCAGGAAGCTCGTGAGAAAGGAATTAAAATGGACAAGCCGGTCCGACAAAACGAATCAGTCCTGAGGGAAACGACGCGAACATGGGACGATTCAGGAAGATATTCTGATCCAAGGTCTCGAAAGGTCTCCGATCCAGACGCGTTCTTCAGGAAGTGATATCATGACACTAGAAAGAATCCTATGCCCTGTTTGTGGAGGAGAGGTATCATTTCACACAAAAGATACTGTTACTAGATGCACCTATTGTGGGAGTCCAGTCCTTGGTAGGAATCAAGGTAGGAATTGCATCCATCATAAAGACACTCTAGCAAAGGCAGTATGCAATATATGTGGAGATCTTATCTGCGAGTTGGATATGCAAAAACGAGTCGGGAACTATGGAGGGAAGCTATTTACAATTGTCAACTGTATGAAACCAGAATGCATTCACCAGAGTGAATGGGCACGTCCAATCAACCCAGAGTATGAGAAGTTGACGAATATGGATTGGGCGGATAAGGTGGACAATAGCATACTACGAGTATCAGGTCTTGGAGCATTGATGATGATGATCTTCGAGCTATTCTTCTTTATCTCAATGCTCTATATTCAATTTTTCACTGATTGGGGTCGTGCAGACCCTGCCACTATTTCATTCTGGTTCATTCGAGGTGACGAGGTCGTTGTCCTGAGTATTTTAGGAAACTTCATCTCAGCACTAATATTGCAGACTTCATTACAGGTGTATGTGCATGAAAGACAATTAGGGGCAGGTCTCATGCTCTTTGCCTTCCTTGTTCTAGAGGTACTTGTCTTGATATACAGAGGTCTTCAATTCAATCTGCTATTCTTTCCCAATCCAGTATATCTTGCATTCCTTCTAGGTGCATTCGTGTTCTCAGCCCTTCTGCTATTTGTTGGAGCTATGTTCGCAATTCGTATAGGATGGAAGAAGAGGAATCAGCTTGAAGACGCAAAAATCAAGCTTGGATTGAGCTAGGAGAGGATTTCCTCTCCACTCCTCTTTATTCAGTATCAAAAAGATCTATGAACCTGAAACGCTCGACATCAACGAGACCCTTGTCTGTCAGTTTCAGCTTCGGTATGACTGGCAACGACAAGAAGGCCATTGCCATAAACGGTTCAGCCAATGTGGTCCCCAATTCCTTTGCAGCATCCTTTAGAATAATCATCTTCTCGCTGACCCATTCCACCGATTTATCAGACATCAGCCCAGCAATCGGAAGCGGAAGAGAAGCAGTGACCTCACCATTATTGACGATAGCAATACCGCCCTGCATCCTTACGACCTGAATAACTGCTTGAATCATATCGATGTCATTTGTACCAACCGCGACAATATTGTGGCTATCATGCGCAATGGATGAAACCATTGCACCTTCTTTGATACCCAATCCCTTCACGAAACCCATACCGTTAGGAGGTGTGGCGTTATGCCTTTCTACTATGACTATCTTTGCGATATCTCGCTCAACATCAGGGACTGCAAGTCCATCCTCAACTGTTACCTTTTCAATCAACCTTTCTGTGATGAGTTGATCAGGTATCATACCAATAACGTTCATCTTTTTGCCGCGAGCCTTAATTTGGAAATCCTCAGGTTCAAGCCAGTGAACATTGACAGAACGTCTTAATCGAGGTTGCTCTTGTACACCAAAATCGTTGGCAAGCTTGCCATTCTTTGCTACTAACACACCTTGCTTGAAGACCATCTTTACATTGACTTTCTCGAGAGAATCTAAGACAACGAGGTCAGCATGATACCCTGGGGCAACAGCTCCTAGATATTGTAGACCATAATGACGTGCTGTCGAAAGAGTTGCGACCTTGATTGCCAATACTGGATCTAAGCCATATCTGATGGCATCCCTGATGATACTGTCTATGTGACCCTTGGTTATCAGATCCAGTGAATTACGATCATCTGTGACAAAACTGCATGAGAGAGCAGTATCAGGAGTGATCAGCGGAACAAGCTCTTTGAGATTCTTTGCAGTGGAGCCCTCTCGAATATGAATGTGCATTCCCACACCAAGCTTCATCTTTGCTTCTTCTAAGGTAGTGCATTCGTGCTCAGATGAAATTCTTGCAGCAGCATAAGCATTTAGATCTGTGGATGAAATATCAGGAGCATGTCCATCCACCCTCTTTCCCAATTTCAAGGATACTTTGATCTTCTCAAGTATCGCAGGGTCTTTGAAGATGACGCCAGGATAGTTCATGGCTTCAGCGAGACCCAAAACATAATGCTCGGTCATTAGGGGTTTGATATCAAGGAAATCCAGTGTTACACCATTCGTTTCCATGTCAGTAGCTGGTACGCAGGAAGGAAGCATGATGTAGAATTCCATTGGGCCTCCTCGCATACTCTTACTCATGTACATAATTCCTTCCATACCAAGCACATTGGCAATCTCATGAGGATCTGCTATTACAGCACCTGTTCCATGAGGTACGACTGCACGTGCATATTGGATAGGCATAACCATGGATGATTCGACATGGACATGTCCGTCAATGAAGCTGGGGGACACATATTTTCCCTTAACATCAATTACCTCATTTCCAACATAATTCCCAATACCAGCGATGAATCCACGATGTATTGCGACATCACCTTTTACAATCTCATTGGTAAAGACATTGACAACGTTTGCATTCTTCAATACAAGCTCAGCTCTGGTCCTGCCAGCTGCGACATCTATTATCTGATCAAGTGGATACTCTTCAGTACGTGTAAGGAACATGCAGTTCTCTCCTTTCCCATTTGGTAGACACTAATTGATGAAAAGGATTTCCTCTAGGTACTATTGCAGAGTGATATTGTAGACTTGGGGCGAGTGCGCGTTTGAGAACTCCCTCGCTTTGATTGAGATGTAGCGTTTTACGGATGGTGTGAGGAGAAGCACCATGAAAATACATAATGCTCGCCCCAAGTCGGAGGAGGACTGGTTTCAGTCAAGATACTAGAATACGCAAATGAACAAAGCCATTCTTGTGTCTAGAGAAGCACCTTCATTGCGTTGATTTTTTAGAAACCTTCCTCCACGATGAGGATTCAAAAGGCGTCTATCTCTACCCAATATAGCAACTACTTTTTATTGAATGGCAATCTTTACACAATCCACGATAATCGAGCCGAGTGGATGGAAGATGGGAACAAAAGTAGGAATTCCAAAAACATATGATTCAAAGACAATCGCACTGCTTGCGATTTTTCTGGCAATGGTTTTTGCACTTGAGGTATATCCAATCATTGGCATTACAGATATCCCGATTCCAGGAATCAATTTCACTCTGGATTGGACTGGAATCCCCTTAGTACTTCTGTTCCTATTCTTTGGACCCGTGTTTGCCTTTCTTGGCGTAGGTTTCATGGGGATTGTAATTGGATATAGAAATATAGTAGGTGCAACATTCAAGGTATTTGCAGAGTTCTACAAGATACTTGGGATTCTTATGGTTTGGTTGCTTATCAGGAACAGGGATATTTCCTATGCAAGACGAGTGATTCTATATGCAATTTCTGCTGCAGTATTTTGTTCAATCGGAATGTTCCTTACCAATATTCCTCTTCTGCAATTTCTCTATGGACTTTCGATAGAAGCTGCGATCACAGCATCTATTGTTCTGGTCCCATGGAACATTCTCCAGTCTGTCGTCAATGTATTAGCAGGCATGTTTCTCTATCAACTAATTCCTGATGATTTGAAGCTCTCCTTCTTACTAGATGCAAGAAACACGAACAGCGACCTGCTACTTGATGAAGAATAAAAAAGGAGTTCTCAGAGGCGAGATTTCCGCTCGCCTCCGTTTCCCCCGGGTTTGTAGGATATCATTGGAAATTGAGTTCCACTCACGTTCAGGATGAAGGCAACCTTTCCCGCGTCTCTATCTCCAGTTGACCACGATTCCCACGGACCAACCCATACTATCTATTAAGCTACATTTGCTTATAAATTATTGCCAATATTGGGTTAACTGTAAAACTCTATAATGGCAATAATTGCCTTATTATTGCATAATTTTTTACGATTGCCACTACTAGGTTAATTTATTAGGTAGTTCTGTTTCAGTAAGTATGCACGCTGTATATTGAGGAAAACTAATGATGCTGACAAATAAACGGAAACGTCTCGCAAAACAACCAACAGTCCTGAAATATCCATCAGAGCAGGAAGGAATGATCTGGCTAAAACGACGCCAAGGCACTGCTCCTTCGGAAATAGCTGATGAGCTTGATGTAACTCGAGCCTATGTCAGCAAGGCACTTAGAAAAGCAGAACGAAAAATCGAACTTCTCTTGGACCACGCAGCAAAGATCAACAGAGTAAAGCTCCACCATATGAGTTCTGAAAATGGACTCGCTGTCGGTTATTGTGCAGCATACAAATCCGAAACCATCATTTCATATTCGCCTAAGATTGGCATACAAGTCTGGTTTGACCATCGTGGAGACTGCGATAGTTGTGCGGATTTTGGAGAATGTGCGACTCTTATCAGTAGCCTTTCAAATGAATGGGCCGTACCAATAGCTCGCAATGCTGGACCAGTTGATGTTGTGAATGATTTATTCACTGCTATAATGAAACGCTTGGAATGGAAAGACTAGAGACCCATTGAACTCAAAGTACTATCCATCGAAGAAGCAGACCAAGTCCCGACATGAACCCATCGAAGATATCCATTAGAATCGATTATGGCAATCGTTGGGATATATTCTACATTTAGATATTCAGAGAAACTACTCTGAACTTCAACTCCGCAGTCCCATTCAAACTCATGATCGGACTTGTAATCAGCCATCATCTGAGTTGTTTCAGAGATATCGACTGAAAGCGCGATTATCATGACCCCTTCAGTTCTTATCGAGAGCAACTCCTCAAGATATGCAATTTGAGTTTCACACGACGAACACCAAGTCGCCATCAACTCAACTATTACAGTTTGTCCACGTAGATCATGAAGACTAATTTCACTATTGTCAGACAAGGTCATGCTCCAATCAGGTAACTCGATTTGTTGGGCACCCAAGTCAGTTTCAAGTTGGATATTGTGAGAGTCTGTTGGCCAATTTCCTGTATTCTGCATGTACATGATTCCAAAGAGGAACCCAAATATCACTAGAACTGCAACTGTTGTAGCTTGTATCAAGACCTTGGATTTCATGTTCAATCTCCTCCTTATCTTCTAGAGATTCATTATGATTCTTTTGAAAGGGTACTACTGCTATTGATCTAGAAGGGACAGTGTCTGCTGGATTTCACTTGAGGTCCAGACTCCTTCATGATACATTCGAATATAGCCATCACTATCGATTATTACCACTGTAGGTGTATATCTCAGTTTGAAATAGTAGGTGAAGACGCTATTTGTATCAAGTCCATGTTCCCAAGTTAGCGAAGCATCATCCTTGTAGCTTTGCATCTGCTCTGTAGTTGTGCTGACATCCACGCTTAGTGATATTACATGAATTCTATCACCCATAGCTGATATCAAGCTAACAATCTCACCATTCTGTGTTTCACAGGCAGGACATGTCAGAGACATCAAGTCGACGATAGCAAACTTACCTTCAAGATTGCTCAATTGGATGACCTTTCCATCAGACATCAAAAGACCCCAATCTGGAGCCTCTTTTGATTGGCCAAAATCTGTATCTGGTGAAAGCGATGATTGTGAGGATCCTGATCCATTATTTGAAGTGCCACTTGGAGCGGAGGCAACTGATACTCCAATGACAAGTCCTACTATAACCACAGATGTGAGTACGATAGCCACTAGCATCTTTTCAGGTTCCATGATTGATATTCCCCGAATCGGTTGTGTATATATAATGCACAACTGATGAGATGAATATAAAGTTTGGGGATAGGAGCCCATCAATGAGAAACTTGCTGTACGCGGAGCTGTTCTGTGTCAAAAGCAGCATCAACTGAATTCTGTACCTGCTTCCAAGGAGCACTAATGAATACTATTGCGTGTGGTTTCGATTTCTTGTCAATAGTAATGAATCCCTTATTCATCAAGATTCTTGATAGCTTTCGTACTTCAGAGACCTTAAGTCTAGATAATTCCGCGATTTCATTGTATGACCCGCGACCTTTCGTCCGGATGAACTCGAGTAATCTATACTCAGGAACAGACATAATGATTTCTCGAAGTCTATAGTTTTCTTTGCGAATGAATCCCTCATCACCTGATGTCGCAACTGCTAGTGAATTCCTGAGATCATTTATCTCTTCAAGCAATGCCTGTCGTTCTGATTCGAACCGTCCAAAAACACCACGAGATTCATGAACCAGCTCCGCACTAAGATCGGTCCCAAGGCCATCTAGAGCTTCACGAGATGCCGAAACGGCTTCACGGAGTACTCCTATCATATCACTGGATTCAATCCATTGACCATTGATGAGCGATTCCAATTGCCCATAATAGTTCTCAAGTCTTCGAACCCATGTGTCACGAACTTCTTGAAAGACACCAGCCATTTTCAAAGTCAACCTAGCTGCATTATCATCTGGACTGTTCATGTTCATTCAAGGTAATCCTGAAGAAACAACAAATTAGAGCGAGTGTTGCCCATGTATGACATACTAGTAAGGTGCAATCCTGGACCGCTCAAGGTGACTCCATGGATATGGTTCAGGAACAGTGCGAAGCATTCTCTGAATTAATTCATATATACCCCGAGGATTATCAATTGAATAGAAGGTGATTACTGGTTCAGCCTCGTCTTTGACAAAGATCTGGATATCACCCTGATTCACCATTCGATCCTCAGTATTGGCAATTATCTTGACGTCAGATATCTCGTCATAGAACACCCTTTTCGTTCGTTTCCTTCTGTACCCTCTTCTAACCCGGAGATTCCATGATGTGATGATATAGAGAGTATACCGACGGATAATCTCTCTCCAAATAATTGAGAGAATCCCAACAACCATTGCCCATATCCCAGAAATCCAAGCTACTAACGTGAATTCGATAAAATCTGCTGAACTTGCAATCATAAATACCCAGCCAACAACAAACACCACTACACCAAAGATGTAGAAAAAGAGACTAGATGTCCGTCTTGGATGAAATTTCGCTATTAGTATCTCGTGCGGAATCTTAGAATCGGTCTCTTTCTCGTTCATCATGATTGCTCCTAATTATGGTTCTCAGATTGGGCTATGAGAGTCTGTGTTACAATCCATTAACTACTTCATCAAACTCGATTTTATCTTTTCCCTTTGTACAATACGATTTTGAGGGTGTTAGCGTCAGTGGAAATTTTTATATATATTACGCGCCACATACTATATATATCGTACCACATACTATCGTGATGCGATATATCAAATTCGTGGTGTAAGGCATGGCAAAAGAAACCCAAAATCCTGAACTCGAGTACCAGAAATGGAAGCTTGAGGTGAGGCGAGGGGCTCTCTCTTTGGCCATACTCTCTGTCATTTCTGGTGGGCAATCCTATGGATATGACATAATGAAGAAACTCAGTGAGGAGAAATTCAATTCTCTACAGGTCGAACCAAGTACAACATATCCTCTTCTCAAGCGTTTGGAGCGTAGAGGAATGTTAGAAGGACATGAAGTCGAGTATGAGGGAAGAATACGTCGCCACTACTACATCACCCGTGAAGGACGAAGATATCTTGATAGGATGGTAGAATCATGGGAAGACTTGAACAACCAGTTGGTGCAGCTCCTGCAGGAGGCGGAGTTACTATGATAGAGGAGGCACTTACTGTAATTGAGAACTATCTGAAGTTGGTCCGAGACTATCTTCCCGAAAGCATCGCTATAGATGTGATCGAGGAACTGAGGGCGTATATCATAGATGCAGCAGAGGAGGAAGGTGGCGGATCTCTCACTGTCGAATCTGCAAAGCGAACCGTTGCTAGATTTGGTGCACCTTCAGAAGTAGCAGAGGAATACAAGGAGTCCATGATGCTTGATGAGGAAGAAGAAGATGCCGAGGTTTCTGTGTCCTCATCGCCACCGATAACTACACCAAAATCAGCCATTCATGAGAAATCAATTCGGACCGCAGATATCAGTCCTGACCGAGTATCTAGCAATATCGAAGCGATGTTTCATTTCATCTTGGTTGCTGGGATACTGATCTGTCTTACTGCTTATCCTGCTTGGATTACTGCACTCATCATCGCTCCCATTCAGCTAGCTTTGATCACTGGATTTGCTATATGGATTGCATTCCGGAATGCAATATTAGGTATAAAGCCTACAAAACGCAGTTATGATGACTGGCCATTCCTACAACGTTTAGTATCATATCCTGACAAATTCCTGCCTTTACAAAGCAAGGTAGGACTCATGTTCGAGCTTGCCTTAATGCTATGTACAGTCGCCGCGACAGTAGTATCTCCACCAATGCTTGTGATTGTACCAGCATTTCTATTTCGAATATTAATCCTTACTAGAAGACTGTCAGACAATGATCCGATTAGTTATGCACGTGCTGATTTCGCTGTTGAATTCATCAGCGTTTTGAGTATCAATCTGGGATTCTTCCTATCATTCACTAGTTCGTTCTATTGGTATAATCCACTGTTCCCAATTGTTGCTATTCTAGCAGGATTCTTTGATGTCTTTATGGTAATCAGATTGACTGCACTAGTTCCGGATCTCTGGATTCAAAGTGAAGACCTTAGTAGCAAGTCACATAGTATCACCACAATAGAAATTGCTGATAAAGGTGGAAGGCCTACAAGTCATGAAGGTGTCTTTGCTAAAACAGCTATCTTGAGTCTATTCTGGACAGTCGTGATTCCCCTTTTCATTTTCCCGTTCACGAGTTCTGCAAGTTTCATTGGATATTACATGATCTTCGTAATCTTCTTCCAAATCCCCGGGTTAATGGGACTTCAACTGGGTAACATTGCGCGTATCAAGAGAAAGGGAACTATATTATGGGATGAGAGTAATTCCTCGTGGTCGTTATTGAGAAGGTTTCTCACACTACCAAAAGGAACGTATCTGGAGCAATCTACAACCATCCTTAGAGCAGACCTTCTTTTCACATTTATCTTAGCAGTTGCGTCACTATCTGTAATGCTTACCTATAATATACCATTGGACCTCCAGTTGTCCTTATTGTTATTCGCTACATTCATGGGGATTAGAGTCATTCTACTTGATGATAGGTGGAGGAACCCGGTAGAACGGAGCTTTGATCGGGCAGAGTTCTTTGTGAATATCGCCATCTTGATTATTGGAACGTTTATACTCTCGATGTTCTTCCGGCCAGACGATATGTGGTCTAGGTTCTGGGCAAGGTATGAATTACAGAATTACTTCTATGCAATTTGGTCGTTTCTCAGCCTTTACCTACTCTTTAGTACTGTGGCTCGAGGACAAACCCTTTGGAAAGACCGTGTACCAGAAGAGCCTAGATCAGAAAGAACGAAAATAAGTGATGAAGTTCCTTATGATCGACCACGGATTCGCAAGTTGGTAACTGAGAAGTACGGCAATGCACTGAGTGAAGCTGCTGGATGGAGTGCTGTACTCGGAATCGTCATGGGCATCGTTATCCTCATGGGGCTTGATGATCTCTCTGTATTCATTCTATTTACTTATGGCTCTGGAATCGGGATACTTATTGGGATTACTCTGTTTGCAGGGTTAGTCCTAACTACACTCTATTTCGTTTGGCGAAGAAATGGAGTCGCAAAAGAAATGAATCCAAGGGTGATTGGCAAAAGAAGGAGAATCGAAGCTACTATTGACTTGCTGGTTACAGGCTATGCCTTCTGGTTTGTGCTGAGCAACCAGATGACATTTCTGAATCTTGCTCGTGGATATGCATCCCATTTGACATCACTATCAGAGGCTCATACCCCTATAGGGATTGTCATATCAACTCTATTCATGACTCTTTTATTCTTGACACCATTGATCAGAGTGTTCTCAGACCTTGGAGGACTTGTAGGTGGAGATAACAGATTCTCTAGAAATACGCTCATGACGAGTGGCGCTTTCTATGTTATACTCTTAGGAATTCTTGTTGGAATGACACCATACTCAGGATTTGGGACTTTTCTACAAGCGAGTGTCTACGGGTTCACTGGATTAATCCTCCTCTTAGCAGCACCGATCATATTACAAACGATCACATCGAAATTCCATATGATGGAAATCCCAAGAGAGTTGCCTCGTTCTAGGAAGGAACCTTTGATCGAGGATCTTGGTCACGGTGAGATTGATTTGCCTATCAACTGAGTATCATTGTTCCTGAATAGTGATTTTAGGTACACAAGCATTACTAAATCCTGTATCTTTATTTGAATAAGGTAAGTTGGTTGGTCAGGATTGTGTACGGATGATTAGAAGAAAGAGTGGGATGCTAGCAGGAATAGTAGTACTCATTGTACTATCTTGCAGCATCCCAGTCTCGACTCAATCGAGTTATGCATTTGTCATAGATTCACTATATGACTCTGATGAACTACTTCCCTACCCAGACCTTTCCGGCCCTCTAAATTACCTTGAGGTTGGAAGTTCGAACGAATTCTCCTTCTCAATTGAGGAGGACACAGATCTATCGAATATTGCTGTTCTCAACTGGACTCATTTCGCAGGCACCTACTTAGAATATGATACAACTCCATCTCTGCCCGTGTGCCAAGAGTTTGTGTATTTTTCTCAATACTTTTCTTGGAACCATGAAGTAATTCCAACTGCCCTGAATGTTTCTTTATTCTATCAAGTTGAAGCTTCGGGGAATTTCCTGCAAGATAATTGGCCGGGAATGTTTGAGGTTCAAGTCTGGCTTATTATGGAAGATGGTACGAGAAGAGTGGCAAACAGATTCTATTGGGGCCACACAGGATATCAACATCATTTCTCACTCATCGATCTATCTTCAATTGATATGGTATTCACACCTCTTGTGAATTCTGAAGAGACACAAGCCCAGCTTGCTATTGCACTAGTACCTTCTTGGCGTTTTCTTGACGACTTTGGTCAACAGCCATGGCAATACTATAATGGATCCGTTATTGCACGATTCAGAGAAGTGCATTTGGATGCACTTTATCGAGAAAGTAAAGAGAAACCAAATGTACGAGCACCAATCTTCAATAATACGTGGAAGCTAGGTGATTCAGATAGATTTCAAGATTCAGAGCTCGATTCAAACCAAGATCTGTATATCCTTACAGTTCAAGACTACAATGGTGCACCTTGGGGAACGACACTCACTAAAGTGAATAGGCAATCTCAGATTCTCTGGCAAAAGAGCTGGAATGGAACTGAGGCAATCTTTTGGAGAGGACTTTCTGTTTCGAGTTCTCGAATATATCTGATAGCTGAGGTCGAAGCATCTCCAGGTAGTGATATTCTAGTTGAATCATATACCTTGCAAGGGGTATTCGTAGAACAGATCACACTTGATATTATGACATTCGACTTTGCGGCTGAAATCGCTGTAGGTCCTGATGATTCTATATATCTTGGAACATACACAAGCGTTCAGATGGAAAGGAATTTTCTGGTGAAACTCGATAGTGCGTTGATACCACAATGGACAGAGAATTTCGGTTCCTACCAATATGATACTATCAGGTCGCTTCAAGTAGACTCTCAAGGAAATGCATACACCCGAACAGACCATACCATAACCAAGTTTGGTCAGAACGGATCATTCGAATGGGAGATTGACGCTTTTGATAAAGAGATGTTCGTTTGTCAGGACGGTTCTTCTATTATAACTTCATCAACTGGATGGGCGACAAATATTACCATGGTTAGTGAAAATGGGGATTCCATATGGTCGTTCAAGAGCCAGTTTAGATATACGCCAACGTGGAGAGAATTATTCTATGCATCTTGGTTTGCGGAAGGTCCTGATAGTTTACTATATGCTCTCTATACAACTTATGGATATCATACTTCTACAATCATCGTCGTTTTCAACATGGAAGGTGAACAACTAGAGAACTATACCGTTGCATTCTCGAACATTGCGTACTCAGGAATAGATGTACCTCGTTTTCGCCGTATCCACATAACTGAAGACAATTCTATCTATGTCGTTGGAAGAATAATGGATGATGACTGGAACTATGAAGTCACAGTAAGTGTCTTTGGTGCAGAACCGCTAATTCTTGGAATACCATCAACGACATTCATCTCAACGACCATAGGGCTATCTGTTGTCACAATTGTCATAGTCTTCCTACAATATAGAAAAGGTCAATCATAACTTGGAGTCAGTAGCTCATGTTTATTTGGTTTCATGGCAATTCATAAACAAAGGCTGTGAATAACTCAAAGGAGTGTAGTTGATAGGCATGCAAGATCTTGTGGCGTTAGGAGAAATTATGTGGAATATTTCAATAGGGGTCTTCATTGCTGGATTATTCTATACTTTCGGGATGTTCTTCTTAGGGAAACTATTTGCCGCAATTTCAGAGCATGGCGTGGAACATGATGTAGAGAAGGAGATTGACCATGATGTGGATCATGATGTGGATCATGATGTCGAGCATGATGTAGAGCACGATGTGGATCACGATTATGATGTTGATCATGACATTGACCATGATGTAGACCACGATTATGATGCAGATCATGATTATGACCATCATGTAGAACATGACGCAGAGAAAGAGATTGATCATCATATAGACCATGATGTGGAAAAGGAAATTGATCATGTTGCTGAGAAGGATTATGATCACCATGTGGAGAAAGACTATGATCATCATATTGACATAGACTCGGACTTGGACCCAGATGGACACTCAGGTTTCTTCGAATTCTCAAGAGATGCACCTCTTGGTGTCACAATTGGTACATCACTAGTAAGCTTTGGATTCATTGGAACCTTGGTCTATTTGGAAGAAGTCCCGTTACCGTTCTTTTCAAAGGTTCTATTTCAATTTCTAACAGTCTTCGCGATTGTCTATTCGATAAGATACGTTCTTGGAAGGATCTTCGTAGAGTCTGGATTTCATATTACACCGAAGCACCTTGTAGGAAGAAATGTTGAAGCCGTATCAACCATACATGATAACTTCGGTGAGATACGTACAGATACAGAAATGGGACTCCGAAGATTTCATGCAAGACCCTTTGAAAAAGGTATGACCTACAAGAGGGGTAATGAACTTTGGATCATATCAGCAGATGAGAAGTTCGTATATGTCGACCATCGAAAAGACGCTAAGAAATGGGTGCAGGAGCAGAGTAAGACCCAAGAAGTGTAATTTTCAACCCAGAGAATTTGCCTTTTCAACTTGACTCTTCAAGCAGCGCGAAGAGTCACTATTAATAGTAAATCAGACACATTCTCACATGTTCTCATCTTTCTCGTTTTCTCCTCAGGGAACAGGGGAAGGAATCCGTAATCCTTCCCCATAATTTTCCTTTTTCTCTGAAAGGGTTTATATTCCTTCAGACGTTGGTTCACATGAGTGCATAATCTCCGGAAAATATCTGGATGTGGCTCAATAGGAGAGTCGTGGTACTGGTTCTTCGAGGGCGCATGCAGATAGTCGAAGGAGTAGTCATACAATGCACCATAGAAAACGGTGTGAGTAGAAAATCAAATGCAAATAGGAATACTAGACGTTTGGGGTCTTTATCTGGGATTGGGGATAATTCTCATCGTATTGCTATTGGCTTTATACGTTAAGAAGTATATACGAATCTTTGATCCTAACATCTTCTACGTCCACCTTCGAAAAGGTAAAGCTATCAAGCAAGGCGAGGGTGGAATGGTAATTAGGATACCTTTCCTGGATAGGATACTTGCAGTTGATAGAACTGTCCAACAATTGGATATCTCGGCTGAGTCGGTTTTATCCAAGGAAAAACAGAAGATCAAACTGAGTGCAGTCTTACAATGGCAAGCAGAGAATGCTATCGCTACAATCAACAACGTCAAGTGGAGTGAAATTCCACCTCGATTAACTGCTATCATTGAATCTGTTATCAGAACTGCATGTGCACAACTTTCAGTTGAAGAAGTACTGGAAGAACGTCAACTCATTATTGAAGCTATCAAAAAGGAACTAATTGACATTGTTAGTGAATGGGGTCTTAAAGTCGTTACTGTCGAGCTAGTAGATGTATCAGTTGTTAATGATTCATTCTTAAGAGACATGGCAAAGCCTAGAGAGGCTGAAATGCATCGTCTTGCGCAGATTGCTCTCATTGACGCAGATCAGGCTACAGGTACTCGTGATATTGAAAGAACGAAAGTTCTTCGTCAGCA
>JBHLQH010000032.1:0-41456 GCA_048884965.1 Candidatus Thorarchaeota archaeon
CATAGCTGCAATGGCTGCTACTGGAATAAGTTTCATTTTCCTCACTCCTTCATCCCTCCTATTTGGTCAAGTAAAGCATCTATTTCTGCCTTTGAGAGGTTCTTTGCCTGCTCGACCATAAGGTCAGCCTCTGTGGGGTCAATGCCCATATCGATCAAACGCTCTCGTAGCGTCAATAGTTCATTTTCGGAGAGTTTCTCTTCAGGTATAGCATCAACACTCTCCATAATATCAGAGGTGTCAGCCAGCTCCTTAGCTCTTCTTGCACGTTCCTGTCGAATGACTTCATTGAGGAATCCGCCTCGTTCGCTGGGTTTCATTTTATCCAAGTCATTTCTTAGAGCGGCTACATCGGTCTCTGTCAGTCCAATAATGACAGCAAGCTCAGCCAGCAGTTTCTCAGTATCGAGAGCATCCACGATAACAGTATCACGAGAGATATCGTCGAGGGACTTCCAAATTTGAAGAGATTTGAGTTCCTCATTGATCCAACTCTGGAGCATCTCTTGCCGAGATCTAACTGGTTTTGGTGATGGGATCCGGCCCTTTGCTAGAGAAGACATCATAGATCGAATCCATCGTAGCATCTTTGGTACTGAAAGAACACGAACCCAGAGAGCACCAAACAATGCCAATATGACTATTCCTACAGCGCTGTAGGTGAATGCGGTCTGCATCGCGATCTGCTCCTCTGTTGCCACTGCAAAGACGACTGCTCTTGCAACTGCATCATCATAATTACTTGAAGATAAAGTGATGATTATCACATATTGTCGGATATCTGTCAATCTGAAGTTGAAGTAGTAGGTACCATTTGTCCCTTGATACTCTTCATCCTCAAGACGAACAGCATCTGTTCCTGCCGTGCTATTTATTGCTCCGTAAATAGGAATGTTGTGATCTAAGTCCCAATAGGTGAGACTCATGATAATTACATCGCCAGAGAATGCGGACTCAGAGGGACGCTCATAGATGAGCATTGTTCTGATTGGCCGAATCGTAAGATTGACTAATAGCTCTGCTCGTTCGTAGTTCTCTCTGGTCAATACAATTCTTAGAATATAGGATCCAAGTAGGAGTGTATCACGGTCTGTCATATCAGGACCAAAGGAGTAGGTACCATTTCCAATGTCAAATAGCTGTGCTGTCCCAAACTCCCAAAAGACTGTTCTCGTCGCATCCAAAATCCATTCGTCATTCAATTCATCATAGAAGCTAAATCCTTGAGTGTAATCATCACCCCAAGGAATGATAGGATTCTCATCTCCAATTATCATGGTTGGAATAGGATTCACCAGAAGCCTAACTATGACATTGGCATATTCATAACCATCCTTTTGGAAAGCTATAACGATCTGGTATGCAATCGAACTTGATGATATCAGGGATGAATCGAAGATCATGGAATAGGTGCCATTCGCATAATCTGTCAGATTACCCTCTATCGATGACAGAGTATATTTCCCTTCTGCATCAGGAATTGGCTCATTATAATAGATATCCCA
The DNA here is from genome assembly GCA_048884965.1 of Candidatus Thorarchaeota archaeon. GTDB lineage: Archaea > Asgardarchaeota > Thorarchaeia > Thorarchaeales > Thorarchaeaceae > MP5-2226. The sequence goes on from JBHLQH010000032.1 coordinate 1,506, forward strand.
ATACTCGAATCGGAATGTCGCGGTTTGCCCATAATAGATATTCAATTGTGTGCTGGTGAGAATGACGACTTCTGTAGGGGCATTATTGATCACGATGGTGAATTGAATCGATGAAGGTGAAAAGCCATCTCTCGAGCTTGTTACAGTAAGAATCCAGCTTCTAATCTCTAAGCTGATAGATGATACAAGCACAGAATAATAACCGCCTCCGATGTCAGTCATGTTTCCAATCATTTCTCCAACACTATAGGAAAGGTTGGCACCGGAAACAGGTAATGAGAGGTCAGTATTGTTCAAATACACCGTGATAGTGAAGTTATCATTTGCGACCACCTGAATTACAGTATTATCATTCAAGGCAGTCAATTCAGTTGTGATTACATTAATCTGAAGAGATACCTGCTTATTGACGCTCCTATAGTTATCAGATATTGCTTGTACGAGTACCTTGTGAGTTCCAACGAGAACACCTGAAACAGTAAATTGACCGATGTATCGTCCCTCGCTTGCATTCCAAGTCAGTATTCCAGATCCACCAGTCCAAGAATAGGTCAGAGTACCTACTTCAATGGCTGTGCTGTTCGACTGAATCAAGTAATTGGCAGTGATTGTAACAGTATCACCATTCACAGTAGCGAATGGATTCAGTTCAGCAGAGAGAATGGCAGGAACCTTGGATATTCTCAACTGACCATCGATCTGAAGTGTTTCGTGGTTAATTTTCTTGAAATCAATTGTGAGTGCGTATTCATTTGCGGTGTATAGTGTAGATGCAATCGTTATCTGATAAATGCCGTTACCAATCTCAACAAGATAGTACACATCACCTGAAATCGTCGCATTGACATTTCCTCCCTCAATAGGGGCTCCGGTTCTTGCGTTCGTGATGTTAACTTCAATGAGAATGATATCACCCCAAACCGGCGATTCTGGTACTGTGCTTATCTCGATATTCACCGGAATAGCTGCGAGCAGGATGCTGATGTCTATAGTCTTGTTTACATGCCTGAATTTCGATCCGCTGATGCTGAAGGAGTAGCTCTGGGCATTCAAACCAGAGGTGTTGATAAGCAGCCTATAGAACCCATTTCCAAGTTCCGTAGCATTGGCGAAGGTGCCGTAAAGAGCGTTCCAGTTCGAGGTGACATTAGCTCCTTCGATGCCAATACCAGACACTGCTTCTCTGAAAGTCACATTCAGCTCCACGAGTTCACCGAGATAGTTTGTTGATCCACCCGTAATTTGCAAAGATAGAATCGTCGCGACAGGAGTCAACAGAATACTATAGACGATATTGGTCCTGTTCTTGTAGTAGGGAGTTCCGGACCAAGTGATATTCAATGAGAAATAGTAACGACCCAAGAGTGTGAAATCGCTTGAATTGACAAGTACTGAGTACGTGCCATCGCCCCTATCGGACCACCAGCTTTGAATTGGTGTGACATTAAGGCATCTAACAGAAATCACCGCGCCAGGTAGATATGTACCAGTAAGATAGTCAGAATAGGAAACTATGGCACTCATATTGAAACCATATGAAGCAGGTGGTGTCGAGATGACAGAACTTTGAGTAGTACGTCCAGTAATGGTTACCTGTGTTGCTGTTGAGGCATTCGAATAATAGGGAGTAACATCGCCCCAAGCAAACTCAAGGAAGATCTCAAGCGATGACGCCAAAGTTGTCGTCACTAATGAGGATTCAAATGAGACATAGTATGTGTCCCCATCAAATGTCAATGAATACTCGTTATCCTGAAGCAGTGTGCCAGAGCCGTAGCTAATCGTCAGATGCGATTTATCAAATGATATACTAGTTTCTGTCAACCCATCAGTTGCCGTGAATTCAAAAGTTACATTCTCCAAGAAAGCAGTATTCAGCGGGGACTTGGTAACTAGTAGACGTGCCTCTCTTCTTGAAACCTCAATTGCGACTGCTCGAATCTTTTGAGTGTAATATGGACTTCCTGTCCAATTGACAGTTATTGAGATTGAATACGAGCCAAACGTTCCAAGAGCGATAGTGGAGATGTGTATCTCATACTCTCCAGTACCAACATCAGTAATCCAATAGTTGACTCCGAGTTCTAAGGCAGTCTGAGCCGTAGTACAGATAGCATACACGTTGGCACCAATGATACCAGAACTTGTAGTATCATCCAAATACGTAACAGAGATGTTTGCAAGCGTTAGGTAAGGAGCGAGATCGGGCAGTTCACTGGTCAATTGTGTCCTACGCTGGGTTACAGTGAGATAGAACGAATCTACTGCATTACTGCAATATCTTGCGCCTCCATAGATGATAGATGCGTTGATGTAGTATGTACCCAAATACAGGAGAACGGTTGTGTTAAGCGTGACAGTATAGGTGCCATCAGCATTATCCATTACATCATAATATCCAGAGAGAGATGAGTCAAGTGTTAGAGTGCCACCGTTCATCCCACTAGTAGTATAGTCATCAAGATCTCGATAGGAGAATAGAATGCTAATGTTGTTACCGAATTGTACTGGCGCATATGTCCCATGTGTAAGTTCAGTGTACCTATAGCGCGTAGTAATCTTGATTGAAATCGATCTATTCTGATAAAACGGAGAACCACCCCATTTGATCAGAACTGTGAACGAATTCTGTCCTGGAGCCCAAGAGGATGTGTCAACCTCAATGAAGAAGATGCCAGTTGTATCACCATCATAGTACACGTTGAAACCATACGTTGGTATAGTGATGGATAATGCACTGGAATCAAGGATGGTTGTACTACTTAATACATCCTTATAGAGAAGGCTGATGTTTAGGAGTTCATCATAAGCAGTAACAGGAGGTGGAGTCCATTCGACTGTAGTAAGTCGATATGTTGAGTATACGATGAGTTGCAAGGATTGGTTAGCATAATACGGAAGCACACCCTTTGTCCAGTTGAACCAGACTCGAAGTTCACAGCCGATTAGCCCACTGAGATATGATGTGTTGAATTCGATTCTGTATTCTCCCGGATTATTAACGAAATCGATTTCACTGATTAGCATATGCTGCTGAGTAAGAGTTTGACCAAGAGTGAGTACCTCGATATAGATGTGGACATTTCCAGAATAGGTCCCAGTTCCATTGACTATTCCAGTATCATTCCCTATATCATAGTAGATAATGGAGAACGTAACGTTCTCGCCATAGGGTGTCATAACGGGGCTTTCACCAATGAAGATGTCTGTAGGTGCTGCAATAATTCTGGCTGATACATTGATTGTCTTGTTCGAGTACTTGAATGTTGGTCCAGTCCAGTTCGCATAGATTTTGAGAGGTTGAATACCTATTGAACCCCATTGATCTGCTGGGATAAGAACGATATACTCACCTGCTTCGGTTCCATTCTTGACGGTGAATAACAATCCCGGGTATACTTCACTTACAACATCAATCTGAACAAAATACCCTATGACACTTCCATTCTCAATACCAATATTCGCGTCCGTATCAAAGTAGCGAACATAGATAGCGATGTCACCAGTATAGGGTGTTGGATCAATTGGATTTACCAAGTAGAATGAGGTCAAGTGCGTTCTAAGTTCAACTGTGACAGAGAATGTATGATTCTGATTCCCGTATCGCTCAACATTGAAGACTACATTATAGGAATCTAGAACATCGAGATTTGAAGAGTAGATGACAATATCATATACTCCAGCGGTAGTAGACTCCGCCACTGTATAGTTCAAATCTCCATAACTATGAATTTCTGACCAGTTACATGTAATGGCATTTGCAGCCCCAGAAATGGGCAAATTATGATCTGTGTCTTTGTAGGTGATCTTGAAGGAAGTAGAATATCCAACGGGAAGTGAAAGAAGACTTGTTGATGGAATTGCAGATGTATATAATTCTCTAACTTGGACCGAAAGAAGGATCGATCTTGATTCAAAGAAGTCTTTTGATGCAGTGATTTGCAGAACATAAGTACCCAAAGGTACAGCATCTGTTTCCAAACTTAGGAGATACTTTCCAGGAGTACCACCATCAGGTGTGATTGTGAAATCATCTAGAGTCCAATTACATGTAATTGTGGCTCCAGTAATCCCGGTCAGGGTTTGATCCTTGAATTCCACAGAAAGCTCAGCATTCGAACCTCTTGGAACATCGACACCAGGTGCATCAGAGGAGAAGAGGTCAGTTGTGTAAATCACATTGATGGTGAAAGTTTCTAGGATTGTATCATAATATGACTTTGTCCATGTCAAGTCAACATCATACTGACCATTCGATGGAAGATCGGCGGTGTCCAGGGTCACACTGTATTCACCAGTACCTAGATTGCTCATGAAGCCTGAACCAGCATCCCATACATAACCTAGTGTCCCGCCAGGCAATAAATCACCATTATCAGTATCATTCACTCTCAATTGTAATAGAATGAGCTCACCGTAGGTCACATTAGTTGTCCAAGTGGTAGCAGCATTACCCGGATACTTGACTGACATTGAGGTAGCATGTTCGATATCAAAATTCCTTATGAAGTAGCCAATGTTATGAACCTCAGAATGTGATATTGAGTCTGTACAGAACGCTTGTACTTCCCATAATCCTACAGAAGCATTTGATGCTTCGAGATTAACAGCGGAAGTAATGGCATATCCGCTGCCATCAACTACACCTTGAACTGTTATCCATTCATTTCCATTTGGAGAGTACACTGTGAAGAAAACAGCATCTCCAGCATATTCAGTTGCCAGTGTTGCTCTGAAGCGAGTGTCTTCATCAGCTCGAAATGTATGAGTTGGAACCCACTGTGATAGCAGGTCATCCCAGACTTCTAGGTTTGTAATCATATTAGGCGAGCTACCCTTCAGTAACCAGAAACCATTCTGGTTAATCTGAGTGATATCAAAAACGGAAATGTTCACAAGTCCATCGCCGGGGTCACCATATGTCCATCCATCAGTAAGGTTGACTGTACGTGCATATGGTTGCGCCACAAAATCTATGTCACGATTTAATGGTAATGACACATTGAAGAAGTAGCGCGACGAATACCCTCCCGGGACTGCAGCATAATGATTTGTTTCCCAAAGGACATCGGTTGCATTCTGAACGAAATAGTTCTCTCCCAATGTGAAGAGTTCGGTATCATTTATCGAAGGTACATCATATCTTCTAGCCCAGACTGTGACATCAACATCCAATGCAATATTGATATCAAGATCAGGGTCCGGAGGATTAGGACTAGGCGTCCATGAGAAATTCGCAAATGCAGCACCGTTTTGGAAGACAGACCCAGTGTACCACGCAGTTCCCAATCCGAAAATGGGATCAAGACCATCAAGCACATCGTCCACATCAATGCCATTCATCTGCAGATTGATATCCGAGGGAGCTGCCGTTGCTGTGATATAGACAACCAAATTATCCACTCGTGCTTGAGGTTCAGTATCTGGACGCCACCATTCAAGCGCGGTGGTTCTCAATCCTACCCAGAGAGAGATGTTAGGTAGATTCAGTGAGCCAACGTCAACCGTGACATATCCTGAAGAGAACCATGTTGCAGAACCTGCCATAGAGTCGAATTCCTTATGCCAGAGATATGTTCCACCATTATCAGGATCACCAACTGAAACGAAGATTTCGCAAAAGCCTGTAAGAGAGCCCCAATTGATATCTGCCCAATAATCCAAGGATATTCCCACAGAGGTCACATCACCTCTATCAATCGTGAGATTCTGTACAGCATATGCTTTATCCCCGATGTCATACCAATCACCATAGAGGCCGCCGCCAGCATCATGATAGTATCCATCAAGATCAAAACGCGCTGCACCTCCGGGATTACCACCAGTCGAGATCCATTGTGATGATAGTACGTTCGTATAGGAACCGAGTGATGAAGGCTCATCATGAGTCAACCATGTCCAGTCCGTGTCAGCATCAAAACCAGAGTTAGATACCCAAGTCCTGTTTTCTGTGATGCTCGTGACATTAGCAAAGACTTGGTACCCTTCCCAGTCCTCACCCAGAGGAACTTCCAATGACGCTTCAGAAGTAGTCTGCGTCCCTGAATCGTAGAAAAGTGACTCGTCAGAAAACGAATCAGTTCTATTACCATACTCTGACGTAATTAGCGAATCACCAGTACCAGTTTGTTGAGTTGGAGTGTCTGAGAGATGGTATTCATAGACAGTTTCATCCATTCCGATTTCTATGAGGTCCCCAGCATCTGTTTCATATAGTTGTGTATCGGAATCGCCAATGTTTGCTGCGCTAAGGCTACCAGGAGTAATCATTAATCCGAATAGCAATGGCACTAAGATAGCTAAGAGAACAATCACTTTCTTCGAATGCATGTGGCGGACCTCCAAAGTATTCCTCGACTCTCCTTTCGAGGAATATCCTCTCAACAAGTGTTACGTCACTAGATTCATGCCTATAAATACACTGCGTCACACCATGTTCAATAAATCGTCAAACTCGTCCAATAATTTGACATTTCATAAATCAAAAGCAACTGCTAATTATTTGAATTAGTTAGCAATACTTTGATGTATTGGAATGTGGCTTGATTCTTGAAGAAACATGAAGATATACAGAAGAAAGGACGCGGATACTGCTGCTAGAGCAGGATACCATGCCACCTATATTGCAGATATCGAGTTTCCCGACCATATCGGAACTGCTGGCGTGATTCTGGTAGACGTTCTCAAAGCAACAAAGACCTCACCACATTCACACACAATGTTGGATGAGGCATTTATATTCTTGAACAGAACACGGATGGGTGTGGGACAGGATATTTTCGAGATAGAAACAGGAGATGTCGTCATTGTCGAGAAGGGAGAGAAACACTGGTTCGAAAGCTATCCAGATGAAGACATCCGAATAATCGCCGTGAAACTACCAAACCTGAAAGATGACAAGATTGAGTGAAACAGGTAATTCTACTCTTCTTCATCTTCATCAAAGTATAGATCAGTTGATGAAGGTCGGGTCTCAGAAACTGAAGGCACAGCTCGGACCAATACACGTTGTATGGTCTTCCACTCACGATAACGATGATGCCTTCCAAGTATTCCAGCAATGGTTATAGTAAAGAATACAGTAGCACCTACTATCACCAATTCCCATACTGAACCAAAGGAACTTGATGTTGCAAGAACTGCGACTACACCAATAACTGAAACTATCAAAGTGTTCAGATAGCAATCACATGTAATCCCAAGTTCTGGGGGTCCAACTTGGAAGTCATCAGGATCGGATCCAGGAGCTCGATTCAAGTAGTAATTGAATAATGCAGCAAGAAGTGTACCAACGGCTATCACTATTCCAGTTCCAATATCCATGTCATCACACACTCTGGTTATATTATTCGGGTTCAGCCACTTTAAGGTAGCTGAATCCATATACACCCTCATATGAAATCTCAGATGTCTTGCTAGGGGTAATCATAACAAGAACAGCATATTTCTTTCTTATGGCTTCATTTGTTTCTGTCAAACTAAACTTCCCTTTCGTCAAAGCTATCTTGTGACCAGTCTTCAATGATTTCAAAGCAGGGTGTTGAGAGATGTCTATGCCAACCCTCACCTGCAGTTGCTCATTCCTTACTACAAGGATATCAATGCCATTGATGTTCTCAATTGAAAGTACATCCATCCAGCCTTGGAATTCCACAGGCAGCTTGGATACCAACACAGGACTCTCAGAGGTTTTCACATCAATGGGGGTAATATTGCCTTGCACCTCATTGAGAATAGGAGTTATACTTGCTGTGGACCAACCTTTCTTTACAAAGAACTTGAGCGCATGTTCAGCATACTTCTCCAATCCCACCTTGAGTTTATCATGCGAAGATGAGGAAACCTTGTAGAGCATTAGGAATGAAGATAATGCAGCATCTTCCTTTCCATAAGCAACGCCGATCTTGTAAGCAGTTTCTGCGAGCTGCCAAGCATTCTCATGATCATCAAATTGAATGGCATACTTGGCGATATCGTTCAACATTGCGATGGTAACGTCTGGGTGGTCAAGCTTGTTCTTGGTAAGTGAGAAGCCTCCCATGAATTTTCGGAGAATCTGCATGGTAACATATAGCCCTTCAGAGGTTTCTTTCATGTCATCAAGACCAAGCCGATTTAGGAGACTGTCATAAAGGCTGTAATAATAATCGATTTCGTCATAGTCCTCTCGAATCAGTGCTATCACAATACGTACAAAGAAGACAGACGCCTTCAATGCATCATCTTTGACTCCAGTAAACATGAGCAAGCGAAATGCTTCATCGCTAATTGCTAGAGCATCCTCTACTCCTTCGCGTGTACCCCTGTAGAGATGACATATCATCTCCAGATAGTATAGAAACAATGTAAGATCTGCAGCATGATTGACAAGCTTCCCATGTGTTTCACTATCCTCAGTCAGGGTCGATACAATAAGGAGCCGTTCTATCTCCGTTTGCACTGCTTCAATCTCTCGAGCTAGTGTATCATATTTGCCCTCGGTGAAGTCATCAAACATCGTAGGAATACCAGCCTTAATGTCTTCAAGGAAATCCAAAACGAATAGGGGTTGACCACGAGTCAAATCGCTATCAAGTTGACCTGCTGGACGCTTTACTTCTCGAAGTACTCTCATCGCGTGTTCTTCAATGATTCTAATTCGGGTGACAGGGTCGTAGGCTTCGCTTCGTGAGATACTATATCTGACTTCCTCACCATAAATCCGTTCACGAACTGGTAGGAGTTTCTTCTTGATAGATTCGTCATCCTGTGACTCCATCAATTCAAGTACAAAAGCAGAGCCCACAATTCCTTCAACATTCAGCTTGAGATCCTGAATGGTGTTTAGCAGTTTCAAATCGCTTGTGACGATCCTAGAGTTCTTTGATCGCATTGCTGCAAGAATCAGAGACATATCGTTTGGCTGCGGCAATGAAGATTCTGGTCTTTTGATACTCTCTATTAACTCTTTGATATCCTTCTTCAGGGTCTCGTCAATCTCAATAATCTGTTCCACTTCTCTCCGTAGGTACCATCGAAGCTCTTGGAATACTTGGCGTGTTATCCAGAGTTCGATACCTATCTTCTCAGCGGCTTCTTTTATGAGGAAAACGTCCTTGGGACGTTCACTGAAGCCTGAGATGAAGAAGTTTGCATCTAGGTACGCTCGCATTAATCTTGTCTCCAATTCTACTAATATTTGCCAAACTCAGCCCAAAGGGTTTGTCCAAGATGAGCTTATGATTTGGTTTTCATTGCCCATAAAGCGCTTTCGCTGTGAGAGCCTCGAAGACGGTTATATTCATCATAGTGGTAAAAAGATTCCCGTATGTCACTAGATATCTCAGCTAGGTCCATTTGAAGTGCGAGATGAAATCTTGAATTGGTCCTGATAGTAGATATTGGAAATTCACTAACAGACCCAGTGCATGAGCGAGAAAGATACCAATGGCAACACTCTGATACATCCTCATATCTTCCTCTCTTCCCAGGTATAGAAACGGGATGATGAACCAATAATAATACCACATCAAAACCCAAGGAATGAAAATCAAAGCTAATGGTAAAAGAAAGATGTAGATGGTCCTCCAGTCCCTTGTTCGTAGTGACAGGGTTGGTACTGGAACGTTCCTGATTCGTTTGGTCTGGAACAATCCATAAATCACGGAAATCATGAAAGCTGCAGGTGCGATGATTGCAAGAGGATTGGCAAACACGTGTCCTATGTAGAATGGATTTGGAATGATATTGGCATAGCTACTGGTGGCAAAGAAATGCTCGAATAAGGCATTATATTGAATCTGTGCAAGTAGAAGAGGTGCAGCAAGTACTCCACTAGATATCAGAAATCCAACCAGTGCCAAGGGGCTTGCTGCGATTAGAACTGGAAGAATCATTGCAGGATAGATTTTTGTCTGGAACGCGATTCCTAACGTAGCACCTGCGGAAAACATCTTCCCCTCCTTATAGAGAAGGAATGAAATCATCCAGAGTAAATCAGCCAAAGGATCAGCCTTGCCAAATACTACTGACATGAAGAAGCCAAAGAAGTAGTAGGTGCCGCCAAATAACCAGAACCACTTTCTAGACCAGTATTCCTGCCCAGCATATAGTAGTAAGATGATGTTGATTGTGAATATGAAGACAAGCACTACATTTGCCAGATAATGGGGACCGAACCAACCTGGTTCAAGTGCTGCAAGACCGGCATAGAAGAGGAGTGTCACAATCGGGTATTCATAGGAAACATTGTGGACATCAGTAAGTAGATGATCAGAAGGAATGTCATAAGTTTCATTGAGATATCTATCAGTGAAATCATAGACCTCTATACCTTCTGTAAGGAAAAGTTCCCCATAAAGCATATTTCGATTGCAGTCGCGTTGAATGACCAAGAAGTCTGTAATTGGTATAAAGAATAGTGACAGGGCTAGAGATAGAATCAGTAGATTCTTGTATCTGAGAATTACTTCCTTCACAGAAATCTTGGGGGGCATGGCCTCTGGCATGAAGTAAGGCTCTTTTAAGAGATTGGATTTCGTTGTTGCACTATTCTTAAATGGAGCACAATGTCTAGCCGCATCCCTTGGAGACCTCGATAGAATGAACCCCCATAACTCTCGCCCTTCAATGAAGGACATGCTAGACATAAAATCAGTGGCGATCGTTGGTGTGTCACAGAAGCTAGGATACTATTGGGTCCATTCAATGCTCCAATGGAAACATGATCTGAATATCTGGCTTGTATCGAAGAGTGGTGGAGAAGTCCTTGGCAAATCAATCCTGACTGACTTGAATCAGATTCCTGAGGACATCGATTATGCGATCATCGCGGTTCCAAAGAAATATGTGACAGAAGTATTCAAGCAAATCTCTGCAAAAGGAGCAAAAGGTGCAACAATCTTCACAAGTGGATTTTCTGAACTGGGTACTGCTGAAGGCAGAGATGCAGAAGCAAGTTTGAAGGAACTTGTCCTAACCTCTACCACCAGAGTACTAGGTCCAAATTGCATGGGACTCTGCTATCCGAAACTGGGTTTTGCATTCATGCCGACAGCTGAAAGAGGAATTGGCGATATAGGTTTCCTTTCTCAATCCGGAGGCGTTGCTATAGCGACTTATACAACAGGTGTTGAATCAGGTTTGGGATTTAGCAAGATATTCAGCTTTGGTAATTCCATTGATATAACACCATCAGAGATTTTGCGGTACTATCACGACGACAAAGAAACAAAGGTTGTAGGTGCCTATATCGAGGGAACAAAAGAAGGAAAGGAGTTCTATGCCTCTATCAAGGAACTCGCTGTGAAGAAGCCGATCGTTGTGCTCAAAGGTGGAAGATCAGATGAGGGCTCAAGAGCCGCTTCCTCACATACAGGAGCCCTAGCAGGTAGTAGGGAAATCTGGGATGCAGTGTTCAAACAAGCAAATATACCAACAGTGAGAACACTTGAGGAAATGGTTGCAACACTCAGCGTTTTCTCACTCTGTCCTCCACCAAAATCAGCTAATGTTGGTATCGTCGCAATTAGTGGTGGAACCAGCGTCATCTATACAGATCTCTGCATTGAGCAGGGACTAAAAGTTCCTCGAACTTCAGATGGAACAATTCAAAAGTTAGACGAGCTGATTCGAGATGTTGGTACAGGATTGGGAAACCCCATCGACTTGGCAGCAGACTACTACAACGATAGTACGATGCGAGAAGTCATCACTTTGGTTGGTGCTGAAACGAATTTCGACTCCATCATAATTGAAGCGGATGTTCACAATATGCATCAAGTCGCTTCGATAATGGATGCTCAAGATGTCCTGGTAGATTACTGGAAAGCTATGGCAGAGGAAGCAAGAAGGATTATTGACAGGCAAAGCAAGCCAGTTGTGGTGGCGATTCCTGAAGTCGCGTATCCACATGCAAGAACTGCAGCATGGAAAGTATTTGTTGAGCATAGAATCCCTGTGATGAGAAATATCAGTGAGGCAGTTACGGCAATAGCAAAGGTCGCATCATATAAGGAAAGGAGAGATATGCTTCATTAGCATATCTCTTATGTTTGTCCAATGTATGTAGAAAGTCCTATATCATTTCATCTTCTCTACTGGATAGATTTCGAAATAGGGTTCTTCTAGTAGAACCTTCTGATAAAAGTCACACATTATACAGTCAGTTATCTTCTCTGAAAAGGTTAGATTGCAAACTTTGCTACCCATAGTACCAGCTACTACCCAGCACACACGACCCCCGTTTATCCCTCTGTTCACACCATCTAACCAAACAGCTTCTGCTGCAGGACAAACACCATCCTTAACAGCTTTCATACCACCGGGTTCTCGTCCACAATTTCTTGCTTCCCAGCAATTGAGTAGACCTTCAGAAGATTTTTCCGAACTTGCTTCTATAGATTTTGATTCCTCTTTTCCTAGAGATGACATTGTTGACACCGAAATCTAGAAGTGAAATATAGTAAATATAAACACAACTTGTACTTACATTATTTAACTTATTATTTGCATATATCTTTTAATCAAATACATAATGTAATTATTAAAGGAGAATTAGGTTAAATTATGGAATTCCGTACAGACATGGATTGGTGTGGATAACGAAGGATGAATGATTTATTCCGAAGTAACTTGGCAACAGCGATTGCCATTTGTATCTGGTGTAGTCTTTCCATTCAAGTCCCACTCAGTTCATACTCGCGATACTATAGATATAATCTATAAGACCCTCAGAAATAGTAGCAGAAGTCTTTGTCCCTTCAAAATCGACATGCTCTGTCTTCAATGAGTGCCCTAATTGCTCTAAGTTTCGAGATATCAGATCTAAGCCATCCATATCCGTGGTAAGTCCAAACTTGAGCACAGCGAGAATTTCAAAGCCATAATATGTCAACCATAATGGAAGGAGATTAGCTCGCCTGCCACCTATATGTACAGAAACGTTTTGAATCTCTTCTTCTCTTAGCACCACGACTAATGGGATCAACTTTGAGGCACGAGTTCCTGTCATTCGCTGAACATCGAGGAATAGAGTTGATCCTTTTTCCATCAGTTGCTTTTCCAAACAATAGATTGCTCTATCGTAAATCGCATTCCGTATTAACTGAAAATCACCCTCAGTGGGGAGCTCTTCAAACAGGTCCTTTGGATTACCATCGAATCCTGCAAGCTCATCAATTCCAAAGCCTTCCAATACACCCTTCTGAAATCTGAACCATTGGCGTCTATCCATTTTTTCTATCGTGTGAACCAGAGTCTTCTTGAGTTTATCCCAATCCATTGATAGCATTATCTCATCATATTTCTTCCAAATCATTCGTGGAGACTTACCAAGTGTGACACCAGATGAATTACATAGATTGATTCGTGTTGAATCCTTCCCACCAAGAAGATATCTCAAGGAATAGTCGATCTCCACAATTGTGTGTTCATCTAGCAATACACAGACATGCTGTATAATTGGGGTCAGATTGATCCGTTCCAATTTATTCTGAGAAAGATCGATATCCTCTAGATGTGGCGAATCAAATAATGGCCAGAGACTAATGGTGGAGAGTCTATTGCGATGTATTTTGAGATGCTTGATGGATTTTATCTTTGCCAATGGCAAAAGATCAATATCTTCTAGGTTATTCTTGGATAGATCTATAGTTTCTAATGACCTACATCCATGAAGTGACGAAAGATCTATCCTTTTGATACCTCTCATCGAGAGATCAATCCTTTTGATATCTAAAGGGATTCCTGATTCCTCTTGCCGCCCATGGATGCTTTCATACCGAATCGAGAATGTTTCCATGTGCGGCACCAGGTATCTATTCCTCAAATGAGTCCAACTTTCTCGTTGAATTCACCGATCAGCTCATCGATCTTTGGAGTGCTCTTTTGAATTGAACCCCAATAGTTGCTATAGTCATACCATTGACGATTGAGCTCCTCAACATGGAATCCCTGTTGTTCAATCCAAGTGAAATACTTGAGATGATGAACTCGCTTTCTATCATAGTAGTTCAACTCTATCATTGCATCAGTCTTCTGACCCAACAATCTGCTATAGTAATCACGAATTGCATGATCCTTGTTATACTCTCCATGTGCCGCTCGAGCTTCAGCAAGTCGTGACTGGTACATCTCCATTGAGTCTGTGGCTACTGTCAAGACAACATCATTCTTGGTTAGCTCGTAGTATTTAGCGTATTTAATGCTCATCAAAATGTTCGCGATACTCGAGATTCCAAGTAGAGGGAGCTTAGAGACAAGTTCCTCGTCAACGCCAATCTCATCGATCAAGAATCTCTGTCCTGCAGGTTCATTGAACAGACGAATGATATTCATTGGATCATTATCATCAATGGCAATAATCATGTCAGTATTTTTGACATTGTGAATCCAAGGCACATGCTTATCGCCAATTCCTTCGATTCTGTGCCCACCATATCCGTTCAACCAGAGTGTGGGACATTGAACAGCTTCCCCAGCTGCAACACGTGAATAGGGATATGCCTGTTTCATGAAGTCCGCTGACGCAATTGTGCCAGCTGAACCAGTTGTAAGACAAACACCCTGATAGGTATCATTTCCAAGCTCCTTCTCAAGTACTTCCTTCATGGCATTGCCTGTAACATCGTAGTGAAACAGATAATTACCGAATTCAGAAAACTGGTTGAAGATGAATACGTCATCGCGCGTTCGACGCAATTCCCATACTTTATCATAGATCTCCTTTACATTGCTCTCGCATCCGGGAGTAGCAATCACTTCACTAGCAACTGTCCTTAGCCATTCAAATCGTTCCTTCGACATTTCCTCCGGGAGTATTGCAATGCTTTCGCAAGCGAGCAACTTTGAGTCATAAGCTCCTCCTCTACAATAGTTGCCTGTTGAAGGCCAGACAGCTTTATGCTTTGTTGGATCGAACTGACCAGTGACCAGTGGAGGTACTAAACATCCAAAAGCAGCTCCTACCTTGTGGGCACCAGTTGGAAACCATTTCCCAATCATCGTGATGATACGAGCATCAACACCTGTAACTTCTTTGGGTAGCTCTATATAATTCGCTGTTGAACGGAAGAGACCTCCCTTCTCAGCAGGTTCATTCTTCCAAGTGATCCTGAAAAGATTCTCAGGAGTAATATCCCAGAGCCCAATGTGCTTGAGCTTCTCTTTGATTACATCAGGACTTCTCTCTGGGTGCTTCATTTGTTCAAAGGTGGGAATGATAATGTTCCTCTCTCTGCACCTCTCAATAGTGCGCTTGAGTTGTTCTTCATTCTTTGTAAGATCAATCATTCTTAGTTCCTCGTTCTGCATAAGACACGATTCAAGTACGCACATATAATCATGAAAAAGCCTTTCGGCAGGTTCCTACTAAGGCCATATTTTAAGTATCCACCTGTATGAGTTCATCACAAATGAATCATATGCATTAATCATTCAAAACACCGGAAGTCATCCTTGGAAGATAGCTGAAAGAATAAAGTTACTGAGTGTGGATAGAAATTGACAATAATAGATAGTTCCATCTATTGGAGAGATACAATAAATGCTTGCTTACATTCTGTAGGTAGTATTCTATGCATCGTTAAAATCCCTTAGGAACTGTATTGTGATATTCACACAGTATAAAAGCGGCTTTCACAAATGTTAAGCAATCTCATTCGCGGGTTTAGCATTTTTGGGGCTGGCATATGAAGAGAAATCGATTCGTCCTGATATCGGTTCTAATTATATTGATACTGGTAAGTCTTGACTTTGAACAAGCAGTTAGTCATAGATATATGAGGAACGATGAAACAGAAGAGCTGATGACTGGTGAAACCTCACTTATTAGAAATGAGCTATCAGAAACAGCTACACCACCTCGAACTCCTAAGGATTTGAGGAATCTGGTTCTGGAACTCACGGAGGTGACGCCTGAGGCAAATAGAACAGATGCAGATGGTGATGGGCTATATGATCCAGTTGAGGCTGTAATTGGAACCAATCCAAGTAGTAATGATACTGATCACGATAACGTAACAGATTATTATGAAGTGTTAAACGGATTGGATCCTCTTAATCCAGACTCAAACGATGATGGGATTGCGGATTACGATGAAATAAATGTAGTACTTGACTTAGATAATGATGATATACCAAATGCATGGGATTTTGATAATGATGGCGATGGTGTAAACGATGACCCTGATCTTTCACCATTCGCTTGCTCAACTGTTGAAGACTATTTTGATATACACATCCAAACAGATGGCGAACCTACATTCATTAACATTCAGCTCGTGCCTGAGAAACTTGAGCACCTGAAGCTCTTCTATCAAACATGGGATTGGCCTGATGATGATGAAGGTCTGATGCAAGACCACGATAAATCAAAGGATGACCTTCGTATTGACCCACTTCTAAAAATATCGACCACCTCGATACCAAATGAAACGGCACTAGCAGAGATGAACATCGAAGCAACAGGTCAAGAGATGTATGTCAAACTAACACCTGTCGTTGAGTATGAAACTATCGTTGCATTGAACGCTAGAATTCTCTATACAGACCCAGTACCATTTGATATTAATTTGAGAGCAGAACTCATATGGAACATATTTGGAGCCTCTGATGCAACCGTTAATGTCTTGAAATCCAATGACAAATACCTATCATATGGAAAGGACATGCGAGCAATCTGCAATATTACTGATCCAGCATATGCCATTCCTCTTGAGATGATTATAATTAGTGATACAGAACTAAGAACAAAATTCGCATTGAAAATAATCGGCGGTCCTTTCCTCAGTGTGAATCCAGCTACAGGAATTCTTGCGTTCACCGGTTCATCGATTGGCCAGTATGAGACTTTCTTATTCTTGAATGACCTCGGATGGATCAGTGGATACAATGGAGATGTGTTCTCTATCAATACAGATGGAACGATGGTGTTGCGCTATTCGCCACGACCAACCTTTGAATTGGTAGAAACTGTCCATGTGAGCAATACAGATCTGGTCAAATACAAAGAACCTTGTCGAATTACTGGAATTACGGTAGAAGAGTTCTATGGTACAGATATGGGTATTTTCTATAATAGTACAGACATCAATCAGACAATGTCAGCTAATTGGTTGATGACATATGTCTTCATGAATAATGCTACAACAACTATGAGTGATATGCCAACGATTCTAGAGGAATACAATATCACTATATCAAGCAGTTTTGATACGGCCAGAGACAAATACCAAGCACTAGTAGTACTGAGCAATGAGCTAATACCGGGTGCGCTTGTTGGTAACTTACATTCAGAGTTTATGCCAATCATTATCGCCTTGGAGGAACGATGCAAGACGTTAGATTTGTCCAATAGTCTGAGTGGGACGTATATGATGGATCAATCGTGCGACTTCAATCTTGTAGCTTCAGACCTTTACACTACAAAATCCATGAAAACGAATTGGTACAACAGTACTACTAATATTGTTCTATCACCACTGGAGTTGTGTGTCGTTGTCGCAACTCTAGATCTTTCAGAAATGGCTTCTGTAAATCTTTTGACTGCGATATTGAGATGGAATACGGGAATCTATCAGGTGACAAAGGTAAACGAAATTCTGCAATCATTCAAAGGACCAGAATCAGAAGAACTAGATATTGTTTCAGGAGTGTTGTATGGAGGTTTAGAGTTCTTAAATCTAAATGGCAGACTAATCGTTGCCTGTAGAGCATGGGAAATTCTTGCTAGCTACATTGGGAATTATAATCGAATTGGACTTGGACTAGATGAAATAAACGCTCGACTCAATCTCATAAAGAAACGTCTAGGTGATGGTGTAGGTTTTCTTGACAATGTTCTTAGTCTTGGAAAGAGCAAGAGATGGTGTACGTGGCTTAAACATATAGATACACTAAACATGAACACTAACACTCGATTTTCAAGGTTCTTTAAGTGCTTTGAAAAAGTTCTCTTTGTTATCGGACTTTTGGTAGATATAGGCCTATCAATTTGGGCTGGCTTTGCAATAGCTGATCAAATAGGTGGTCAACTAGGAAGAGACCTAGGAACAAACTATGGAGTAATAGCTTCGATAATGGGATTACTCATTATTGCCCTCGTTCTCATCATTGAACAGATACCTCTCGTAGGCTGGATTATTGCATTAGTTGCATGCATAGTAGATGCTGCGGGTGGATTCTCAGCACGTCTTGTAGAGTATCTCACTAAACTTTTCTTTGGCACTCCATATACGTGTGGAACCACGATGCCTAATATCCGCTTTACCGATGCACCGGATGTGTCGATATATGATTTTGACAAGAATGGGCTAGACGTCGGAGATGCCTTGCATGTTTCAGGTTCAATATGGAATGAGATAGAGGCTACAATCAAAACAGGATTAATGATTCTTACAGAATACCTGTTTACACAACAATACTTGGCGCAATTCTGGATATCTGCATCAGCCATACTGTCAGAAATCCGTTTCATTACTGCAGACCCAGGGGCTCAGATTTGGTATGACCCCACATTACAACAAGAAACAATTGAACAGCATACTGGCGATAACCCCTATACCTACAAATCCTCGACTCGATATACATTTGGGGCATGGCTCTCACCATCGGTCGCAATGATCAATTATCCAGTCCATGCAATTGGAGTCACTGGATATTACATTTGGCACATATGGAAACATTATCCATATCCTTGGTTTGGTATCAATGCTGATGGGTGCTATCACTTCGATCCGTTTTTGAATATTACACCCACCTACAACATCGTTACATATAGCTACGATATTTTCCCCAACTCTTTAGCTGAATTCCTCACTTGGGGAATAATATCTCCAAATGATCCGGATGGGGATCAATTAACAAAAGTTGAGGAAGTACAATACGGATTGGGAGAATGGCTATATGATTCGGACGGAGATAATCTGAATGATAAATATGAGATTGATGCTGGTTTGAATCCAAGTCAATCTGATAGCGATTTGGATGGCATCTCTGATTGGTATGAACATGTCTATGGAACCAATGCTACAAATACGGATTCAGATGAAGACGGAGTCAGTGATTACAAGGAAATATCAGGATGGATTATCGACTTCAAGTATCTCAACAATGATTCACTTGTGTTTCAGATTCCTGTCACATCGAATCCAAAAAGCAATGATACAGATGGTGATTTAGTCAGCGATTTTGATGAGTACCTTGGGATGACAAATCCATCCTCCAATGATACAAATGGAGATGGGATTACTGACTTTGAAGCTCAAGTAAGAATTCTCTCTGAATCCATATACGAGTCATACGTTGATATCGGGGATATGCAAGAAATCTGGGATAGAGATCCACCCATACCGGTAGCGGATATAGTCGATGATGTTGCTGTTGATGAGGAAGGATTTGTGTACGTGTCATCAGGAGGCCGTAATTACTACCATGGAATAAAGAAGTACTATCCAAATCTTACAGAAGTTACTCTTCCTTCGAGTTCCTATTTCACGCCTGACGATTCGACGGAAATCGATGGAATCACTCTAGAGATTGAAGTGGATGATGTAAACGACTGTCTATTGGTATGGACATACAGATGGGATTGGAATCTGATTCTAGTAAAATACAGTCTCGATGGAACTGCAATTCTGGGTACCATCTACAGCGAACCAGTTACACCAGCTTTTACCACACCAGATCTATATCCAAGCTATCCTATTTACAGATGTAATCTTGACTTGGACGAGAATGGAATTGTATACATTCCAAAATACCAACATGTTAGACAGGCAACCAATCCCACAGGGGACATCCAATATATGCCTTCATTCATGGTCTTCAATTCTAGTGGAGAGTCAATTTCCAACTGGACATATTTCCGTACTACAGAAACACATTTTGATAATCCAGTGGCTGTGGCGGTTGATGAGTCACGCGATTGGGTTTACGTAGGTGATAATGGCGATCATGGCGGAACTACCCGGATTGCCAAATGGACCACTGGCGGAACCTACATTGATTCCTTCTCTGCGACCTTCGATTATATTATTGATATCGACCTTGATTCATCAGGCTATCTCTACGTTCTCGGTAACACTTCAGAGGGTTACAGCGTTAGAAAATTCGATAGTATTGGTCGAGAGGATATTGGATTCAAGTTCTTCGGAAATGAAACTCTGAATTTCACGGTTCCTGAAGCTCTCAGCATAGGAGTAAACGATGAGATCTATATCGTGGATACAATAGACCGAACTTGGCCAGCGACATCACGGATATGGAAATTCACACAAGTTACTGAATTAGAGTGTGAGCAACTCCCAGATACAATTTCGGATTGGGATAATGATGGGTTGACAAACCTGCAGGAATTAAGCGGATGGGAAATTACAATCAACTTCACCACGGGGCAACAGACATTCTTGGTAACATCCAATCCTCTAATGAATGACTCAGATTTGGATGGACTCGGTGATTCCTTGGAATATGTCCTAGGCTCAAATCCTTCTTCCGCCGATTCAGACCTGGATGGTGACTCTGATTACAAAGAATGGTGGGTAGCAAATAATCCCGGAGAAACATACAGTCCACCTTCTTTGAGAGTATGCATTAATTCCCCCAGCTTGTTTCCAAGATTGTCGAGTTTGGCACCAACAGGACCTTCGATAACTAATTGGGATACTGACGGAGATCAATTAAGCGATTCAATAGAAGCTTCTTTCGGAAGTTCACCTATCAATCCTGATTCAGATGCGGAAGGAGTTTCAGACTTGAATGAGTTTCTCTATCTCTCCAACCCCAATAGTGCCGATAGCGATGGGGATGGTGCAAGTGATCTTCTTGAGCTCACGTGGAACTCAAGCCTTGTAAATGCCGATTCAGACTCGGACTATATCTTTGATGGAGTGGAGTATCAGATAGGAACTAATCCCACAGGGAATGACCACGATGGCGATGGAATCCTTGACGGGATTGAGCAAATCTATGGCTCAAACCCATTTAGCAATGACACTGACGGTGATGGAATCCTTGACGCAGCAGAGGTGTCTCTTTGGTTGGATATCCTTAACAATGACACCGACGGGGATGGAGTGCTTGACGGAGAAGAGATCAAGCTTGGAACAGATCCATGGCTCATTGATTCTGACTGGGATGGAATCAGCGATTCTGAGGACCCTGATACAACTACTCATTGGAACGAAGAGGTCATACTTGTATACGATGCCGATCCCTCAAATTCAACTCTGGAGTTCGCCTACCTACTTGGTATGTACTGCAATGTAACTATGGTGTCTCTAACTGAATTGATATCTAACCAACTGGACTCGAGATATATTGTACTCATCGGTGCACCCTCGGATGGAACCTATGGAGTTGGTGGATTTGTATACGACCTTCTTTCAGATACAGGAACTATCCTGACTGAAATGCAGGAAGAAAATGAATTCTATATCAGCGTACGTCATGGCATTTGGACGAATCCACAGACTGTGGTAATGCTTTCTCATGCTAACGTTTCAGATGCGTTCGTCGTGCTTCAGACATTGCGATTCGCGGATGTCAGTATCTATCCAGATTCTGTCCTTGTCGAATATAATGTACCTGAGATCGAGTCCAATGCATCGATCTCATACGCCTTCCGAGTAAATACAATTGACACAATAAAAACATTGGATGCCAGTGTAGTGATTCAACTAAGCAGTCAAGGAACACCAAGCATTCTTTTGGCGAGATATAACGAAACGACAACACCGCAGGTTCTATCGATCGCCACAGGTTTAGAAGACGGAGATGTAGCACTTGGGAGATACCTTGATGTAAGCATTACAATCTCTGATACATACCTTGATGTCTTTGAGTCAGCCTTAGTCCTCATGTACTACAGACAAGAAGATCTAGATTTGAATGGCAACGGATACCTTGGAGACATTGGGGATATCAATGAAACCACATTGTGTTTCTATTTCTATGATGAGCAAGAAGAGAAATGGGTGAAATGTACAGAAGATCTCGATTGGGTTATTTCTATCGGACAGAACACAACAGACATTGAGATTTATGGCGAGCATTATGCAGGATATATCTGGGTGCATGTGACAAGGCTTTCGCTCTTCGCCATTTCAGGTCAAATCATTATGATAGATTACATGGTCTATCTACCTGTATGGGTCACGGTATGTATTCTTGGATTGATAGGAATAACGTTTGTATATCGATGGAAGACTAGACACTCTAGGGAAAGCAGAATGGCACTTGACAAATTGCTAGTTGATGATTCATGATGATACGGTTCAGTTTCTTTCTGAACCTATCTCAAAGAATCAGAGAGCTCAACCCAGTGGCATATAGAAATTGCATGTACTAAGATTATTCTGGGAGCAGTTACACATGCAGCAATGATTTCGCGTGCTATTGTCCCTAGCCGGTCAAGACGCTCTAGTAGCATCTCCTTAGGACGTATGGCTGCTTGGTAAATCAATTTGTTAAAGACTCGGTTCGATTATCTGTTTCTGAATGTGCCATGGGATTTCGAGGGGTTTCAAAATCTCCTTTGATTCTTTTTGGGAAACATCTCAGAGCAGAAGAATGTTCATGTTATTGATGACTCAAATCGACAACTTTATATAAACTGACCAGTCGGTTTAATACATAAAGACCGACCAGTCGGTTTTAATATATGGTGAATATATAATGACGTTAGCAAACAAAGAACACGAAACATCCCTCTTCACTAATGAAAGCAATACTTCAAGCTCATCAGCTCACACCCAATCTCAAGATTCCGGAGTTCTAGAAAAGGACCCGCACATGAGATCATTCCTGAAGATATTCGTCGGACAATCATTCTCTCTTATGGGAAGTGCACTAGTGCAGTTCTCCCTCGTATGGTGGTTGACTGCTTCAACAGGAAGTGCAATTGTACTTGTGATCGCATCCTTGATGGCGATGCTCCCCCAAATCATACTTAGCCCATTCATTGGACCTCTTATTGATAGATGGAATCGAAAGAAAGTTATGATGGCTTCTGATATGATAACTGCATCAGCAATTATTGCTCTGGCCATTCTCTGGTCGCAAAACGCAACAGGTTTGATCCATGTCTACATTCTAATGGCAATACGATCAGCCATGGCTAGCTTTCAATGGCCTGCATTACAAGCATCAGCCTCCCTTATGGTTCCAAAGGAACATCTATCTAGAGTAAATGGAATGTATCAAGCTTTAACGGGTTTGTCCAAAATTGCGGCACCACCTCTAGGAGCATTACTACTGGCGTTTATCCCAATCGAGTTAGTGCTCTTGATAGATGTAGCAACAGCAGCCATTGCAATCATTCCATTATTATCAGTTCAAGTTCCTCAACATTTCAATGACAAGGATGGCTCAAATCAATTTTCAAATCTACTGTCAGATGTGATGACGGGTGTCAGATTTATGAAGGAATGGCTTGCAGGGCGATATATCACAGCTGCATTGATGCTAACCAACTTCATTCTCGTTCCAACCTTCTCCCTGCTCCCACTCCTAGTATTACTCCATTTCAATGGCACCATAATAGAGCTGGCATGGGTGGAGTCCCTGATGGGAATCGGAATGGTTCTCGGCGGGATTTCCTTGGGTATATGGGGTGGCTTCAGAAGAAGAATGCTGACAACTGCGATTGCATTGGTTTCTGCTGCAGTAGGTATCTTTGTCGTCGGAATAACTCCACCAAGCCTTTTGCCATTAGCTCTTTGTGGAATATTCATTGCAGGTTTCATGATTCCTATTGCAAGTGGATCTTTAATGGCGTTGGTTCAAGCAGTTGTGCCTTCTGTTTTGCAAGGTAGAGTTTTCACAGTGCTCATGAGTTTGGGACCTGCAATGGCACCAGTCGGTCTTCTCTCTGCAGGATTCATTGTCGAAGTTCTTGGCATACAATCCTGGTTTATTGTGAGTAGTATTGTATTGATTCTCATTGCAATAGTAGGAGCACTTACGCCTGCAATTCTGAATGCTGGCGAGATAGAAGAATAGATACAGCTAATGAACTCCGATAATATCAAGATAGTCGGAGTTCTCGTTTTTTAATACAAGCACAAAATTTATATAAACCGACCAGTCAGTTTTTGCTAATTAAAAGGGAGTATGTGAAGATGAGTCCGAAAGTATCACAAGAATACAAGAAAAGGATACGAAACAGCATCTTAGAAGCCGCTGAAAATCAATTCTCAAAACAAGGATATTATGAAACTTCGATGGATGATATCGTTAATGCAAGTGGGCTAAGTAAAGGAGCTATATACGGATATTTCGATAGCAAAGAAAGCCTTTTCCTTGCGATACAGGAAAAGCAATCAATACTGGGGCTTCAGAATCTCGAGGCACTTCTAAGCAATGAGAGGTCATCAAGATCGAAGCTTGAAAAAGCAGCGTCTATTGTTTTTGGCACAATGTGCGAGGTTTCAGAGGAATCATGCAGAATGGATCTTGAATTCCAAGTGGCTTCTTCAAGACTGAGAAAGATTAGAAACAGGTTGAAAAATCAATATATGACAATAGTGAACTTCATCGCCAATATCATTCGAGAAGGCATACAGAACAGTGAATTTAGACCAGAAATAGATCCTGACCTTGCAGCAACGATTCTAGTGTCTTCAATTAATGGGCTTTCTACTCTGAATGTTACAACTGGCGTAAAACTTGACTGGGAGAAAATAAAACGGACATATATTGACATCGCCATGAATGGATTGGTTTAGGCATAATTCATGCGTACATCAATCGTATTCATACTCTAAGCAACAATCGCACATACCACCATTTTAATAACAAAGACTATGACGAATATTCTTGTTCACACTTGTCAGACTGAGATAATCCGTATTATGGACCAACTTCTAGGATTCTAGGAAATCGGCATTTGTGTGTGACACTTACACTTATGATACGTAGGCAGTGATATGAATGGCTGCAGAAGGAAAGAAACACGTCTACAAGTTCGGTGCTGGTCAAGCTGATGGCCGAGCTGATATGAAGAACCTCCTCGGAGGAAAGGGAGCATCCCTTGCAGATGCGACTTTGATGGGACTTCCCGTGCCCCCCGGACTAACCATCTCTACTGATGTTTGTAACATCTATCTGAAAGAAGGTGGACTACCTGAAGAAGTCAAGAAAGAAGTTCTTGAAGCACTTCACTGGGTGGAGGGCACCATGGGTAAGAAATTCGGAGACCCTACTAATCCGCTACTTGTTTCTGCACGATCTGGTGCGCGAAAAAGCATGCCTGGCATGATGGAAACCGTTCTCAACGTGGGGTTGACAACGAAGACCATCCCAGGTCTCATTGCGATTACCCATAATGAGAGATTCGTCTATGATTCATACAGACGTCTCATCATGATGTACTCTGACGTGGTCATGGAAAAGGCTGAAGGTTTTCAACCTGAAGAGGGTCAGGGCATCCGTCAGCAATTGGAATGGATCATGTCGAAGAAGAAGCGAGAGGTAGGCGTACAAAATGATACAGATCTTTCAGTAGAAGATCTCAAGGATATTTGTAGCCTATTCAAGGAACGTGTAGAGAAGACATTGGGTAAGCCATTTCCTGATGATCATATGAATCAATTATGGGGCGCCATTGGTGCTGTCTTCAAGAGCTGGGGCGGTGCACGAGCAGTGGCCTATCGACGTATCGAAGATATTCCTGATGAATGGGGTACAGCATGTACTGTGCAAACCATGGTATTTGGTAATCTAGGCGACAATTCCGCTACTGGAGTTGCATTTACCAGGGACCCTGCTACGGGGGCGAATAGATTCTACGGAGAGATGCTCTTCAATGCACAGGGCGAAGATGTCGTTGCAGGTATTCGAACTCCAAATCCAATGAATGAAGATTCGAAGAATGAGCAGAACAACCATCTGCCAACCTTACAAGAGAGAATGTCTGAGATCTACGGAGAACTAGAGAAGATTAGAGCAAAGCTAGAAGATGAAACAAAGGATATGCTTGATATTGAGTTCACAATTGAGCAGGGGAAGCTATTCCTTGTGCAACACAGAGTAGGTAAGAGGACTGCAACTGCTGCTTTAAACATTGCAATGGATATGCTAAAGGAAGGGCAAATTGACGACAAGACAGCCATCTTGCGTGTTGGTTCAGAACAGCTAGGACAGCTGTTATTTCCGATATTAGACCCTGAAGAAGAAGCAAAGAAAACTCCCATTGCCAAGGGACTTCCAGCTGGTCCAGGAGGTGCTGTTGGAGAGATAGTCTTCACTCAGGAAGATGCTGTCCAATGGACCAGTAAAGGCAAGAAAGTGATACTTGTACGAGAGGAAACAAGTCCCGAGGACATCGAAGGAATGCGCGCAGCCGTTGGATTGTTAACCGCTCGGGGAGGAATGACTAGTCATGCTGCACTTGTTACGCGAGGTTGGGGTAAGTGCTGTATAGTAGGAGCTGCTGATCTTGAAATAGATCCCTTCGAGAAGAAGATGTCCATCGGTGGAAAGATCTTCAAACAAGGAGATGTTGTTACTCTCAACGGAACACTGGGTTTGGTATACGATGGACCAGTACCCATGATCGACTCAACACATAATCCACGACTTCAGGAATTCATGGCTCTTGTAGATAAATATCGAAGACTTGGCGTTCGAGCAAATGCAGAAACTCCAGAAGATGCAAAGATAGCTTTGGAGTTTGGTGCTGAAGGCATTGGACTCTTTAGAACGGAGCACATGTTCTATGGAGAAGGCTCTGATGAACCGCTCTTTCTACTTCGAAAAATGATCATGAGTACTACCAAGGCCGAGCGTAGAGCTGCTCTAGAGGAGTTAAAGCCGTACATGAAGGCGGATGTAAAATCTGTTCTTGAGATTATGGCAGGGAAACCTGTCACTATCCGACTACTCGATCCTCCACTTCATGAGTTTGTACCAAAGAGCAAGTTAGGTCAAGAACGACTAGCTCATGCTTTGGATATTCCCATCGATGAAGTCCGGAAACGCGGAGATGCCCTTCATGAGTCGAATCCGATGATGGGTAATCGAGGAGTACGACTTGGAATCACACAACCAGAAGTCTATGAGATGCAGATTAGAGCAATACTAGAAGCTGCTGCAGAACTGATGAAGGATGGCAAGAAGGTTTCCTTGGAGATCATGATTCCAGTGACCATCGGCTCATCTGAACTGCAAGCTATGAAATTGCATGTTGATCGTTGGCATAAGGAAGTCAATGAAGAGCAAGGACTGGACATTGATTTCATGTATGGAACTATGATAGAGATTCCTCGAGCATGTATGCGGGCAGGAGATATGGCACATAGTGCTGAGTTCTTCAGTTTTGGTACAAATGACCTAAGTCAAATGGGCTTTGGATTTAGCCGTGATGACATCGACACGTTCCTTCCAACTTACCTTGAGAATCATATTCTTAGGAATGACCCATTCGTAAGCATCGATAAGCGGGGAGTTGGGCAGCTCATCGAGATAGCTATAGAACGAGGCAAGGCCACAAGACCCGATATCAAATTGGGAGTCTGTGGTGAACACGGAGGAGATGCCAGGTCAGTTGAATTCTTCCACATGATTGGACTTCATTATGTTTCCTGTTCTCCATATCGATTGCCAATCGCTCGACTAGCTGCTGCTCAGGCAGCTATCAAGGAAGAGAGAGGTATTCCATACCTCTAGAGCGATATCGTGGTTGCTGGTATTCAGGTTTTTTCTGAATACCACCTTTCTCTTTTTGTAACATCATTACAATCTTCGCTTAATCTCGATGGCTGATATACCTGCAATAAGTATCATCACAGCAGCGAAGGTCGTTAGCGCCTGCCTTAGGTATTGGGACGAATCAGGGATAACTTCTACGATTACTGACTCATTGAACAGACCAGACCCGGTATCAATGGACAGCATTACCTCATGAAGCCCTATTTCTAGTCCATCAACAACTACTACTAGTTCACCGCCGCTTGTCCAGCCAGTACTAGTGATTGTATCATCAATACGAATCTGATAGAGGAGTGGCATACTATCGATGATCCATACACTCCATGTCACTTCATTGCCAGATGAGCCCCATATATATGTTAGATTTCCTGTTGAAGATGTCGTAAACCATCGTTCGTTTGCGGCACCATTTGAGGATGAAACAACGAAGAGTGGAGAATAGCCAACTCCTTGTAAGCCTACATCATCATAGGCACGAACCTGTATTTGACATCTGTCGAACCGTCCATAGCCAGCAATATTCCAAGCGTAACTCTGTGTTTGGAGTCCTGCCGCAACTAACTGGAAGGAGAAACCACCATCGAGTGATACTAGAACCTCGTAGTGATGAGATTCGAACCTATTCCTGTCCAAAACATCCCATGTAACTTGCTTGATGTTGCCTTGGCTGAGGACATCGACATTCATAACCACAGGTTGGAAGAAGTTACGGAACGTCACATTGGAAAGAGACATCTTCCGTATCATTCCATTGACAGCCGTTCCAGTGAATTCAAAATCGATAGTAATATTCCGCCCCCATCGCCAGGTGTCATATCTGATGCTGCTACCTTGTGTGGTGCCAGTCTCGGACTCCCGAGTGTCTACTGTCAGCAAGTATTCACCAGCTTGCTTGTCATAGCTATAGATACCAACTGCGAGTACGCCATCTCTATCAGCGAAGAAAGAACCAGATTCAAAGCCTAGATTTGCAGTAGCCATACCAAGCCCTAATATACTGGTACCGGCGGTCCAACCGATAGTTGCAGTATTGTTCCAAAACAAAAGAACATCAGTATCGTTATTTGAGTGGAAGAGATCAAGTTGGACGAAATCACCCAACTGTATATTCTCAATGTATTCCCAGCGAAACTGTTGAAGGTCAACGCCCATGAAGAAGGGATCATATTCTTCTTCGGGAATTAATAAGGAACCTGACCGGTTGACAATAAGGCCCTTTGAAGCAACCCATGAAATTGTATTGATCTGTGCTTCAGGATTCTCTTCATTCTCCTCAAAACTTGCCTCGACTCTTATAAGATCGCCTTCGATTATGGAGTCATCACTCAATGGTTGCGGTTCAGGATCGTCATTGGACCACCAGATAATTTGGGGTTCCCTCGCTATGTCATCGTCAGCGAGAAGCTCAGAAACTGGTCTGAGATCTACGTACATGCAGCTACTTCCGGTTAGAGTTACTGTGCCTAGTAGTATGATCATCAATAGGGAAGCATATCGTACCACTTTCATAATCATCATTCCAAGTGGGGGACAGTCCCTTCTCTATCTCATTCTTTACATGCAAGATTACTTTTAGGCAATTGGGTCAGCGCGATTCGAAAATCTCGAGGTTTAGCTTCATATCTTCTTAATCCATCTGACGAGCTCAGCCTTCATTGCGTTCTCCTGAATAAACTGATCACGAAAATGCTTGTTCTTCAACTGAAGCCAGATGTTTCGAAAGCCGGCATCGAAGCCAATTATCTTAACAGATGATTCGAGAGGCCCTGCACCAAATGTGGGGATACTGAGAATCAATCCGAGGAGAAATAGAACAACTGTCACGTAGAAAAGAGGGTTGATAGGACGACCATACCACAGGTCTCCGCCAGTAGACATTATACCAATGAGCAAAATTGATACTATGATGCCATTTGAGAGGGCACAGATGAATTTGCTGCGCTCACGCCCTTCATCAGTTTGATAGTGCTCGTCACAGACATAGACATGAAGAGTCTTCACCCCAGGACCGAGAAGCCGTGCTTTAGCTGATGTTCGATATCGTGGATTCTGAACACCATTGGGCGATGCTGAAACCTTAGCAAGTCTATTTGCGGGGCACCCACAAATTGGACACATCCTTGGGAATCTCGCTTCCTCAATACCTATACGGATAATGGGGTCCTCAAAGTATTCAGTCCGAGTTGTCATTTCACTCCCTTCTTCGTACCTCGAAACAGTAAATTAGTGTGTCGAATAGGACAATGGTCACACTGTGACCATAGATGTGAGCACGTTTTTCCAGTATTAGCATATCCAGTGACCATATAATAAGATATTGAGCAACAATGACAAATATGATTGATATTCAAACAACCCCAGTGATGAAGAACAACTTGGCGCTTTCAACCGAAGCCCTATGCTATGCATATCTTACTCGCAGGTGATATAATGGCCTTTTCATCTGTACCAAAGAGAGTGCAGCGAAGAACGCCGAAACGCATTTCTTCTACAAGAGCTATCTCTGAAGCATACTTCAGAAGATGAGGTTGAAGAAAACTCAATGGATGAACCAATAGCTATTCCAAGTATCACCGTAATTCACAGGTTCGGAATGAGTTTGAAGAATCTTGTAACGTAGGCTATCTGGACGTCTGGCATCTGAAAAAAAAAGCGGAAATGCGATGAAGCAAACACGAAGCACCGCCATAGTTCAACATAATTCGCATTTCCCTTTGCTTTAAGTATATACTTCCAGCGTTACCCATAATAAACCTTCAATTTTTGGAACATTCAAATAGCTTCAAGGTAGGAAGTAACACAGGTGGTAAGTGAGTGCAAATAGATGTGATTGGAGGAATCTTCTTGATGCTCGTGTTCGCCCTACCAATCATTATCTTGGTCTTTCTTGCTATTAATTGTCTTAGGAATGAAGCTCCTAGAACCGATAGAATATACATTTGGACAGAGCAACTCGAGAGCTCTGCAAGAAGACTCAAACTTAGGTATGTATCGGATTATAATGTCGAGAGCGAGATACGAATGACGACTCCAGAAGAGATTGCAATCTCTTCAAAAGCAATAGATGATTCATCCCTCGATCCTACCGCCGAACCTGAACTTCCGTTTGGGCGATATGATCCTCCACAATACACTTTCAAGAAGCTTACTTCATTAGGTCTAGAACTCTGGACCAAGAAGATGCATGCCCGTAAAGATTCATTCAATGTTGACAAACGAAGTTCATTCCTTTACAAAGAAGCACTTGATGAGTTAGCGAAACTCGGATTGACAATCATCGATGCACAAGAAACAATAACGGGATCGCTCTATGCAGCAGGTATTGACGCCAGTGGCTATGATCCCTCTCCAAAAGAGCGAGTCATTGTGAAAATACGAATCTATGGAACAAAGAGATCCGAAATGTCTGTTGTGGAGCTTTCGGTCTTCTCTCGTGATGATACACAAGTCAATTCTCTACTTGAGCAAATCAAACAGCTATTATGGCAATAGGTGAAAGAAGAAGACTTTGGGACAGGAACAGCGGCATCCCATGGAAAGAAGTGAGAGAGATTGGATTACTTTGACCGGAGCAGTCATGTTTCATCCTTCACTTATAGCCGCTGTTCCCGAGACGAAGAGAATCGGCTCAACACATACAAGTACTAGAAAGGATATCATTCTAATTCTGGAACAGGATATTCGAAAGTTTTTCCTTTAGATTGAGTCAGTACTGAGTTGCTACTCAAATTCGGGAGGTGCGTTTCAGTGCAAACAATATCACGAGCCCAAGGGTGCACCCGATTGCAGCCCCAATTGTAATTCTGGTGAAGGCCATACTATTGTCCTTGAGCACAATAACAGTCACTGGGTCACTTTCGGTGATGAATAGTCCAGAGGAGATTCGAAGGGAAAAATGATAGGTTCCAAGCGGCAAATTCTCGATTCTGTAATTCGCAGCATATCCTAGGAAGGGACCTTGCTTCACAATGACACCATCACGTAATACGGCATAGGTTCCGCTAGAGGAATTCTCTACAATCCATTGAAGTATGGTATCATTCGTTCCTTCAAGCACCTCAACTGGGCTTGCACCTTGAAAGGTAATGGAAATGGTTGGCGGAGGATTAATGTGATCATTCCAAAAGTCATAGCTCTCCATCTCTGCTTTCAATCCTACACTATCGATCACCCGAACCATGATTTTGTAGTTCCTTGTGATGAACCCCGTCGAATCCCAGTCATAGCTTGTGCTGTTCAGATTCGAGGCAATCAACTGGTATGTATTACCGCCATCACCCGAAAGAAGGATAGTCGCCCGCAGAGCATCATCAATGTTCGCATCTGACGCATCCCATGTTACCGTTAATACTGCACCATCTCCAGATACTTCAACCTTGGACAACTCAGGTGCGAATGTGTTGATGATTGTTACATTCTCATAGTACGCGGTATATCTCGTCCCATTCAATGTTATGGCGGTCAGATAGATTTGTGAAGTGTAGTTGTATGCGAGCCATGGAAATGAAAAAGTGGAATTGTGACCAATAGTTGTCTGGCTATGGAATGTTCCAGTTTCATTGAGTTTTATCGTGATGTTCGATATTTCTAGTTCAGGAGCAGCTGGTGTATCGGATGTAATATTCAATTGTATCCGATTACCAACAATAAGTGTGTCATTGACAAGCTCAGTTGGAAATGGGTTCTCATAAGAAGTCCAATTGATCGTTAGAGGAGATGACACTGAGCTTGTGACGAACATGACAGTTGATGGTTGAATTGATTTCACTTCTATGCTCAGAACTCCTCCGGAAGTAAGAAGCACCATAGTTACCAAAGCCAATGTCAGGCATTTCATTGTATTCACCCTCATCACACAAACAGTACATACTTGACGTCAAATATTATCAATCTAGTTTCAGTACAACTAGTTCTACTTCTTGACAACCCTTAATCGGGTGTGAAATAAGTGATAGATGAGAGGACAAGTATCAACACTATCAGTCAGCGGTCATAACGGAAGTCTCTCGAACAGAATATAGATACTCACATCCCTTCTGTTCAGAAACCTCAACCATATTCCACTTAGTCAATGCAATGATATTCCTAAAGACATCAGAAGGATCCAGTTGGACGTCTTTTGAGATTTCTGTGATCGATTTGGCCTCTTTACCTAGAGACCTTAGAATCATGCTTCGCTCGTGCTCTTCCTGAACTGTCTTGATGATCAGCTCTTGCAGATGCTCCATCTCTAGCTCACCTTTCTGCATAAGCAAGTCACCCTTACCTATCAACCATCTTAGCCGTTCACTTGAGAACACATCGTACATGGCATCGATCTTCTCATGAGTGGCAATTTCCTTCACTAGTGCTCACCTCCATTTGAGAGAACAATACTCGCCCTCATCGCTGCTGCACTGCCTGATGCAACGCTATCTGGAATGTCCTTGGCACCCTCGGCACAACCGCATACAAATATTCCTGGCACTTTCGTATCTACAGGAGCAATCAGCGGATCCAATACCTCCACAAAGCCCTCTGTATCGAGTTCAATGCCAAACATCTCCCCAATTGATCGCATCTCAGCAGTCGCCTTGACTCCGGGACAAAGCACAACAAGCTCATGTTCATCCTGTCTGAGCGCTCCAATCTCTGTATCCTCAACTGAAAGAATCAGGTTCTTGTTCTTAGCAACCTCGTTCACTTCACCGACTCTTCCGCGAAGGAATCGCACACCAAAACGATTCTTGGCCATTTCTGTGAATTCTTCGAATCCTTTGCCAAACGCTCGAATGTCCACATAATAGAGAGTCACGTTCTTTATGACATCATGTTGGAGCTCTTTCGCCATAACAGCATTCTTGATCGCATACATACAGCAAATACGAGAGCAGTTGGGAACACCATGGCGAAGGTCTCTTGCACCTACACATTGTATGAAAGCAATGGACTTTGGAACCTTACCATCACTAAGACGCTGCAATCTTCCTCCAGTTGGACCTGCGGCATTGATGAGCCGCTCATATTCCAGAGCTGTAATGACGTTCTTGAATTTTCCATATCCAAAGCGATGGAATGGACGAACATCTACCAAGTTGTACCCGGTGGCAATCACAACTGCACCAACAGGAATGTCCACCACTTCTTCTGACATATCAAGATCTATCGCCTTTCGATCGCAATTCTTGACGCACATCTCACACTTGATGCAGTTCCTCTCATCTATGGTGTAGACCAAAGGAGTATTCTGAGGGAAGCCGATGTAAATGGCTTTTCTTACTCCAAGATTCTGATCAAACTCATTTGGAACTTCGATAGGACAGTGCGGAACGCACTCTCCGCATCCAGAGCAATTACCATTTACCTTTCTGGCTTTCTTTCTGACACGTGCTTTAAAATCACCCGCTGAACCCGAGAGCCCTTCAACTTCAGAGTAGGTCAACAACTCGATATTCGGATGCCGAGCAACTTCAGATAATCGAGGGGTCAAGATACATGCAGAGCAGTCTAAAGTTGGAAAGGTCTTATCCAACATCGCCATCACACCACCTATTGAAGGTGTCTTCTCAACTAGGATAACCTTGAAATCCTGATTTGCCAAATCCAATGCAGCCTGCATTCCTGCAACTCCACCTCCGACTACCAAAGCAGTTTCATTTGGTAAGAATGAGTCAAAGCTAACATGATTTCCAGCATGTGTCATTTCGCTTCACCTCCTGTTTTGACGGGATTGGGACCGATAGCCTTGAGGCTCTCTGTCATTGTTGTGATGCCGTCCGCCCATTTCTGCCCCTCAGAAGCGCTAGCCCATAGAAGCTTGAGTCTATCCGGGTGTAGCCCCATATGTTCCATTGCGGCTTGGAGCGCCATATGACGAATCCTTGTACGATAGTTTCCATCTGAATAATGGCAGTCGCCAATGTGGCAGCCGCTGATCATTACACCGTCTGCTCCATTCCTGAACGCTTCGATAACCATGAGTGGATCAACACGACCCGAACACATTAGGCGTATGACCTTCGCATTAGGAGGGTATTGGATCCTTGATATTCCTGCAAAATCAGCCCCTCCATAGCTACACCAATTACAGGTGAAGGCAACGATGTTTGGCTCAAAGTCCTTATTCTTCCCTTTCGTTCTGCTCATTCTACTATCCCTCCTCTAGGTCTTGAAGCCGCTCGTATTTGCGGCATTATCTGGTCATACCTGTAATGTTGAACATCAATTGCATTCTGAGGGCATCCGGCTGCACAAGTCCCACAACCTTGACAAAGCTCGAACATTACCTTTCGCTCATCTTTATCGCCAGAGATAGCTCCAAAGGGACAGATCTCTGCACAGAGATTGCAATCGATACACAGGCCAGTGTCAATCTCAGCAAAAATGGGTTCCACCTTGAATTCGCCAGGCGCCATCAGAGACTGTGCGCCAGCGGCTGCAGCTTTCCCATATGCTACTGCCTTGGGTATGTCCATTGGTCCTAACACGGCTCCTGCCAAAAAGACACCTTCTCTAAACGTATCCACAGGACGTAGTTTCGGATGTGCTTCTGTGAGGAAGCCATACTCACCTGTAGAGACATTGATTTTCCTAGAGAGTTGCTGCGTGTCTTTGTTAGGAATCATGGACGAAACGAGAACGACCATATCGAAAGTCTTCTGCAGCAATTCACCAGTATAGAGGTCTTCCGCGAGAACGGTCAACGTTTTATCAGTCACATTCTCCTCGATCTCAGATGGTCGCCCTTTAACGATGATGACTCCCATCTCTCTTGCTCGTCTATAGAGACCCTCGTATCCTAGACCGTGTGTTCGGATATCCATTGCGAATATTGTCACTTCTGTTTCGGGATATTTCTCCTTTATCTGGGTCGCTTGTTTTAATGAGTTCTCACATCCATAGTAGCAACAGTAATCCTGATTGGTCCTTCGGTCTCTAGATCCTACGCACTGGACGAAGGCTACACTCTTTGGAACTGCTTGATCTGATGGCCGCTTGACTTTCCCATGAGTATGACCTGCGGCGTTCGTTAATCGTTCCAGCTGTGCATTTGTGATGACATTTTCAAATACGCCATAACCAAACTCACGAGTTTCAGAAGGATCATATATGTCGAAGCCTGTTGCAACCACAATCGTGCCAACTTCGAGGGTCTGATAGGAATCAGTCATTGAGTGATCTATTGCATCCTTCGGGCATGCATCGACACAACGCATACACTCTGAACATACTCCACATGACATGCATCGATTCGCTTCAAGCAACGCAGTCTTTTCGCTAAAACCTCGTTCAACTTCTGAGAATGATTTCGTCCGTTTACTGCTGGCTACCTTCACTATTGG
The DNA here is from genome assembly GCA_048884965.1 of Candidatus Thorarchaeota archaeon. Taxonomy (GTDB): domain Archaea; phylum Asgardarchaeota; class Thorarchaeia; order Thorarchaeales; family Thorarchaeaceae; genus MP5-2226. The sequence continues at coordinate 37,514 of JBHLQH010000032.1, forward strand.
GTAACGAGGTACTTTTGAAACCTCTTTCAGACCAAGTTCTGCTTGGGGTATTGGATTGAATTGGATTTTCCTATCCAAGGTTAGACCAAGGCTTCGTAGATAGCGGGTGATTGATTCTGCAGCTTCCTGTCCAGCTTTGACTGCGTCGATAACAAGACCACCTCCTGTAGTCAGGTCACCACCAGCAAACACTCCTTTCATGCTGGTTTCCAAGGTTTCTGGGTCTACCTCAGGGGTTCCCCATTTTGTGAGGGATAGTTCTGAGTGCGGTCCTTTGGGACTGACACCTTGACCCACTGCGATGATGATGTCAGTTGCTTTCATCTCGAACTCAGAATTCTTGATTGGAATTGGTCTTCTTCTTCCTGATTCGTCAGGCTCCCCGAGACGCATTCTTATGCAATTTACACCGACGATCTTAGTTCCATCAGTCTGTATCTCGATAGGACTAGCTAGCACTTCCAATTGTATGCCTTCTTCTTCTGCATCTCGAATTTCCTGATATATTGCGGGCATCTCAGAACGGGATCGCCGGTACAAAATTGTTACATATTTAGATCCAAGTCGTCTAGCAGTTCTTGCTGCATCTACTGCAGCATTCCCTCCACCGACGACAATAACGCGGTTCCCTAGCTTTATCATATTACCACTGTTGACTTCATCCAGGAACTCCAACGCATAGTGTACACCTGAGGCATCCTCACCGGGAATCAGAAGCTTTCTACTCTCAAGTGCCCCTATTGCTAGAAAGACAGCTTTGAAACCTTTCTCGAATAAGCTGGAACAACTATGTACTCGAGATCCTAACTTGATCTTCACTCCGAGATCCCTTACCATCTGAATCTCTTCAGAGAGGATTTCCCTTGGCAGTCTATGTTCAGGTATACCCCATCTGAGCAATCCCCCAGGTTCTTCCCGAGCTTCGAAAATGGTCACGGGATATCCTTGTCGCGCAAGTCTCTCTCCACAAGCGATTCCAGCTGGCCCAGCACCAACAATCGCCACTGCTTCCTCCTTTTCGATGTCTATTGGATGAGGTTCATACGCTTTTTGCTCACGCTCATAATCAGCTAGCCATCTATGTAGATTTCGAATGTCAACACTTTCGTCGACAAGATTCCTTGCACATTCTGTTTCACAAATACCGGGACACACCCTACCAAGAACACCAGGGAATGGAATAGCCTTTCGAACTTCCTCCAGAGCCGCTGCATACTCTCCTATCCTCATCAATGCAATGAATGCCTGAGCGTTGACATGGGCAGGACAGGTGATTCTACATTCAGGATCACCTCTCTTCGTTATTGTATGAGCGTTGGGGGTGGCTTGAGGAAAAGGTATGTGGACCGCCTTTCTAAAACCCAATCCGAATTCGTATTCATTCTTCACCTCGGAGGGACAAACCTTTTCACAATCAGTACATGCATTGCATAAGTTGGGATCTATGTACCTGGCCTTTCTTCTTACTCTAACATTGAAATTCCCAACATACCCATCCACCTTGTCAATTTCACTATAGGTCATCAGTTCTATATTGGGATGTCTACCAACTTCAGCCATGATAGGTCCCAAGATACATATCGAGCAATCATTCTGAGGAAAGACCTTATCCAGTAGAGCCATCTGTCCGCCAATTGTTGGTCGCTTCTCGATAAGATAGGTTTGAAATCCTGCTTTTGCAAGGTCAAGAGCCGCGGAGATACCTGCAACGCCACCACCAATCACAGCAGTTCTTCTAGTAACTGGTACGACTTGCTTCTCAAGCTCCTCCAAGTTTCGTACTCTTTCAACAGACATCTCTACTAGGACCTTTGCCTTCTCCGTTGCCAGCTCCTTCTCAGCCATGTGACACCAGCTGACATGTTCTCGAAGATTGACTTGATCATACAGAAATGGATTGAGTCCTACACTTTCTATACACTCTCTGAAGACGGGCTCATGCGTTCGTGGTGTACAAGATGCAACTACTATTCGATTGAGCTCGTGCTCCGTAATTGCTTTCTTAATATTCTCCTGTCCGTCGTCAGAGCACGCAAACATCAAATCAATTGCATATGCAACATCCTGCAATCCTGATGCATAGTGAGCGACTTCCTCACAATCAACTGTGCCATGGATATTCAAACCACAATGGCAGACAAAGACACCAGTTCTAACTTCACTTGAGACCATTAAACCCCACCTCCCGTAAATTTCTCCAAAAAGGACGTCGTCTTGATTGTATGAAGATCCAATCCAATTTCCGAAGGATCAATCCCAAAAGCAAGAGCAAGGACCTGTGGATAGTGTAGCACAGGTATATCCAAGTCATCTTCGTTATACTTCTTTGCGACTATCTTCTGACCCATATCGTGCTGCAAGTGACATAGCGAACAGACTGTGACGATTGCATCAACCTTGGCCAATGATGCATCTTTCAAACGAGCTCTAAGTACCTTGTCGGCGAGGTCATCATCAGCACCCCGTAGGAGCCCTCCGCAACAACGATGTCTTCCAGTATACTGCTTGCTTGTCAGTCCAATTGCTTCCAGAATCTCATCAGCAAAGGTTGGTCTTTCTGAGTACTCGATATTTAGCAACTCATGCGGCTTCAACATATGACATCCGTATCTGAGTCCAATCTCCAACCCACCCATGCTCGTAGTCACATGTTCAGTGATGGTGTCTAGTCCAATCTGGTTGTAGAGAAAATCAATCAGATGATGAGCCTCAACGGTGCCTCTATACCGAAGACCTGCTCTCCGCAGAATCTCGTTCACTTTCTCCCTCATTTCAGGATATTCTCTTAGAGTATGATTGACCCTTTTGTATGAATGAAAGCATCCGCTGCATGGAGTAATCAAATCAAGTCCCATCGCTTCCACTTTGGCGAGGTTTCTTGCCGCTAGGGCAATACTTGTCGTTAGGTCCAAGGATTGCATCCAGAACGGCGCACAACAGGTTTCGTTCGGAAGATCGACAAATTCTACATTTAGCTTGTCAAGCACTCTTCTGGTCGAAGCTTCATATCCGATGAGTGAACGCCTTGATGGGACAAGACATCCCCAAGCAATAGCGTATTTCATTCCTCAGCCTCCTTTCTGGCATATTTCTCTAATATCCGATTGAACCCTGAAGCCTCGAAGATCTTGTGAACCTCCTCTAGTGAAGGAGCTTGTAGCTCAGGGAGTCCTAGTCGTTCCCGCATTTTATCCACTGCGTGCGTTTTAGGGGCGACTCGACCATTCGTTGCGATTTGCCGCGCCATTTTCAGATATCCTTCTGCGGCATAGCCCTCCTCAACTGCCTTATTCCTCAGGATCGTCACAACATCTGTGAAGTTCACTTCTTGAACACAACGTTCCTCACAGGTAAAACATGCAGCACACATCCAGATGTCTGAAGAAAACAATACCTGATCGCGGAGTCCAAGAAGCACATTTCCCAAGACTTTCCGCGGTCTGTAATCGGTGACTGCGCTTACAGGGCATCCACCGCTACACGCACCGCATTTCAAGCATCTCAGCAATCCCTCTCCTCCGACACTTGAAGAGATTTCATACTTGAATAGATCATCAATGTCAGAATCAAGAATTGGGATGTTTTCCTTCTGAACTCGTTCCTTATCCAAATCACTCACTTGATGTCACCTACATGTTTCCCTGAAACGCCATTCATGCGATCAGGCTATGATAATCAAGGAAAATTCTCTAGGAACGCATCTAGGACAAAAGGTACACTTGTCTATGATTCTCTCAGGGGATTAGTTGAATATATAACATAGCTTAAGCTTACATATAACTCAATACCATAGTTAAACAAACAATCATATATATATAATAATAAATAGGAAGTTTAAGAGCTTAGTTTCAAAATAGAGCTTTTTGGCTTCTTGGTTGTTCTGTGAATTTACAATCAGGATACAAGTAATTTGAATTCCAAACATTCTGAAACAAGAAGTAGA
>JBHLQH010000033.1:0-39505 GCA_048884965.1 Candidatus Thorarchaeota archaeon
ATTCAGTACGACATATACCGAATAATCAATGACCCAATCAACAACATTGAGTGTCACAAGCACTCCAGGTAGCCATAATAACCAAGAGAAAAGGAATGTCAACGCGAAGAACATGATGAGGTATCTTTCATTATTGCTAGTCACTTCTTATTAGCACGCCTCGCCAAGCTTGAATTGAATCTGAGATATATTTCTTCGCCTTCTTTTGGCCTCTAAAAGGAACTCCTCTCCAGAACTATATTATAAAATACTTAGTTCATTAACAAATGTTTTAATAAATTCGTGCGATTGCGTATGGTGAGGATACAACGCAAGTGCCTTCTTTCAAATGCAAAGATATCGGATTTCCTTGTGGTTACAAGGCTGACGCCTTGACCATGAAAGACCTGATGAAGAAAATAGCGATCCATGCTGAACGGACGCACCACCTGAAGACTCTGCCCCCTGAAACTATGGCGAAAGTCAAAGCAGTAATCCACCAGTAGACTCTTCCTATTCTCTTTAATACGGTTTGATTTTCATCGCAGAAGCTCATGACATAGTCTTACGGGAGTAATGATATGCAACTCCCGTACTTTCTTTCATTTTTGACCATTTCAATAGAGTTACTCAGACACTCATCCACCATGTCTTTTTACCCATATTAGTATCACAACCACTGATACGCAGGATACTATGAGAATAGTGGATATACCCATAGGACTTAGAAAGAAGCTATCCGGAGGAGGACTGACAATCATGTATCCCCCCGTGTATGTCATCGGATTCGTCTCAGCCCAATTACCCATTGTATCATTCGCCCAGATCTTGAAATGGAAATTACCTCCACTCCCTTCTGTCTGTGGATATCCACTAGTGTAATTCCACCAGACTGCATAGGTGAGATTACCGCGATATTGTCCATTTGTTGCATTGCCAATGATTCGACTCGCCGTTCTATTCATCCACTCTGTTTCTCCAATCCATTGATATCGAAACAGGACCGTGTCAACCCCATCAGTGTCATTCACCCATGCAACATAGTTACATACTTCTTGTGTCTGTCCAGTATATGCGCCATCCCATGCGATAGTTACACCTTCTGTACTATTCCACCACTCAATGACAGGCTCGCCGCATCCATCGTCTGAGAGCGAGAACAAAGCTCCCTGTATTCTTTGAGCATCAGCAGTACCATAAAGGTGAGATATCCCCAGAACAAGAACTAGTCCCATCACGATTAGCAGTTTTCTCATGTGTGAAATACGCTAGAAATGGATTAGATTCTATTTTTTGTACAAATTGGCATTCTGCGTTCTAAAAGATGGACACTGGCCATTTGTTAAGTTAACGATTTTGTATGCTTTCTCGAAATCCTTCAGTCCATACACTTCTATCAACTGCACTCGCTTTATGCTATAAGACCTCAATAGAAGCACCGGAGATATGAAATAGAGGCATGGAATAAAATGTAGCTTCTTATTAATGCTTTTTACAAATCTACCACAGCACGACCATCTGCCTTCTGAAGGGCTTGACTAACCGAGGACAGCAAAATGACGAATTCCATGAATACGCCTCAGCTAAAAGACAAAGTGAAGAGTTCTTCCTCTATCTCGCTTCGGAGTGGAGTGACGAAGATTCTCGTCGCAGGCTCTGGAGCTGTAGGGAAGACGACGCTACTGCAGGTACTCAAGGACAATAAACCCCTTGAGATCACCACCCTCTCGCAAGAATATCACCGGACGCCATTTCTCAACATTGAGACCATCAGCGTAGAGCGTATTGGAGGTACTGGGTCCAGGGGCATCTTCCTTATGGTCGATGTCGCTGGCCAGCTTGACCTTCCCATTCATGCTCTACGTGACTTCAGTAATCTCGCACTTGGCAGTGTGGAGCTTGTGATGCTGATGTTCTCAGCAGATAATCTGCAATCTCTGCTCGATCTGAAGGATTGGGTTTCCATCGTGAAGACGCAGCATAAGGGAAACCGTCCGCTGCAATTTGTCTTGATCATGAACAAGTGCGACCTTGACAATTGCATCGATCGAGGGCTGGTGGAGCAATTCATGGAGTCAGAGCCTTTGACTGCAGGATACTTTGAGATTAGCTGTAGGAATGGCGAAGGTCTGGATGAGCTGCAACAATGGCTAGTTGAAACAACGAAACAAGAGAGTGATTTAGGGGACTTCAAAGATGACACTACTTAGTACAACTGAATTCATTTGCAAGGTATGTGGCAAGCCAATCGAGTTTGATATCACCAAGGAGAAGACCTACATCTCCAAGACCGAGCATGAGGATTTCTTCGGAATGAAATTGACGACCTATCGCGTGTCCCATGATGATGAGAATGAACGACATTACAACTCTGTTGTTGTTGACCACATGGGATTGTTTAGAGGACATCGTGATGCCTACTCTGAACCGATACACGCTCTTGATCCATCGACAGAGCGAAGATATTGGGTCTATCATGAGGATGAGAAAACTGGCGATCCAACAAATGGAATTGGACTTGCCCTTCTTATCAGCAGAAACCAGAGGTGGGTCGTAGACATTGTATGTCCAACACGAATGAACGCATCTGAGATTGCTACACTAGTATTAGACCGAGTCGAAGAAGCTTGGCGTATCTATAATGATATCCCTCAACCTATGGAAACCCATTTTGCGGACTTGGACTTCCATGTATGGACTTCGGATGAGCGTGTTCTTTGTGTCAGCTTCAATAATCCAAAGTTGCTCAAACCCATGGAATCTATTGCCCGTCAAATAGTGACAGAAAATGATGAGAGTATAATTCCACGGCGTAGATTGCTGAATCTCGTGTTCCAGATTCTTGAGAAGGATCCCAATCTATCTCCTCAAATGCTCTCTAAGATTATGAATGAGGATATGCTCTTCACAACATTTCATACGCCCTATGAAGATAGGATACCTAGTATTGTTGAGAGGACGACTGAAAGACTCCCGATTGCCAAGGATATTCTTGGACCCCTTCTACGGGGATACCTTACATTGATTGACATGCTTGAGGGAGAATACTGCTCAAGATACAAGGAAATCTTTGAGCTTGTTGATTTCATAAACCGACGACGTGTTTTGGGATAGGTGAATAGAATGATCTCTACAATAAGTGCATGGCTTGAAATTATGAAAGCAATTGGTGCTCGAGATATAGCAAAGGTGTTGCGAGAGTATTATCGAGCGCTTTCTGTAAATGTCCTACGGAAAGAAGGACTATTTGATTTCTTGGTATCCCCACGAAAGATCCAAGATATTGCGGACCACTTCGGATATACAGATTTAGAATATCTCACCAAATATCTTGAGGTGTTTGCTAATGACGATATAATCATCAAGGAGAATGGCACATTTAGAACAAATGGGTCTGTAAATGAATTTCCATTGGAACCCCCTAAAGATTTTGGTCCTGGTTTTGTGCAAGTAACCACGGATGCTTCTGCAGGAATTCCCGACCGCATGAGAGGTCACTACATAACGTTCTCTGATGAGATGAGCACCTTCAATTGGGATGACTCTCTCCGTATGAAGATGTATGATTCTATTCGAAGGGCTGCATTCAAATATACAGATGCACTCAAAAGAGGCGGCAACTTCATTGATGTTGGTTGTGGTAACGGGGTTGGAACTGCAGCAATCTGGGGTTACTACTACAAGAAAGGTTCATTCCAATCTAATAATCCTGTGAAAATCTACGGATTGGAATACGATCCGAACCTCAAACGGATTGCAGAAGAGGAGTTTTCTTACTCTGCTGCTCGTCTTCTAAATGTAGATCGTGATGTTGTTGATGCACTTAAGGAGCACCATCCGACGTTTGTGCATGGTAATGCAGAAGAACTCCCCTTTGATGACGAATTCTTCGATATGGTCTATACCTCTCAAGTCATTCATTGGTGTGATGCTGAGAAAGCTACTAAGGAGATGATGCGCGTTTTGAAGCCAGACGGACTCATGTTTGGAACTGAGGCGTTCCATCCAACGATGGATTCCTACGTTGAGATGTACATTCTACTAAATGAAGGAGCGTATGGCTCCATAAAGAAGGAGGACTTCTTCCGGTGGGTCCAAGAAGCTGGAGCTTCTGATGTGAATTCAGTCACTCCGGCAGGTGTATTCAGAGTGCTGAAGTAATTCATAGGGAGTATACTTAGACCAAAACCATGACCCCGGCGGCCGTATTCAAGGTTCAAAATAGATGTGCTCTTCCGGCGTACATCCCCCTCTATCTACGCTGGGGTCGCCCCCTTTTTCTCATACTCCTTCCACCCATTTCATACTCGGAAACTTCGGGAATAGGTTATATTGGAATTTGCATCGCAATCGCACGCCAGACGAATCGAAAAGTATCCAGTAATTGCTTGAGTAGGGGAAGCGACAGCTCATCGAGAAGATGGGTTGTTAGATTTAGTGCAGATTACCATCAAACTAGTTGGGACTAGGATAGGTAGGAATCTCGCACCTCGATTCGTCAGATACTACTTTTGTGATTCTCGGATTCCTTCGAAGCGTCAATAGGAGGTAAAAGAACATGGTTGAACAAATAAGAACTGTAGAGGAAATCAATGAGCGAATCAAGAATGGTGATGCACACGTAGTTACAGCATCTGAGATGAAGGGAATTGTAGCAGAGCTCGGTGCTGAAAAGGCCGCCTATGAGGTTGATGTCGTTACGACCGGTACATTCGGTGCGATGTGCTCATCTGGATTGTGGATGAACTTCGGGCATTCTGAGCCTCCTATGAAAATGTCGCGAGTCTGGCTGAACGATGTGGAGGCCTATGCAGGAGTAGCTGCAGTTGATGCCTATGTTGGAGCCACCCAGCTCTCTGAAACGCATGGCATGGACTATGGTGGAGGACACGTTATCGAAGACCTTCTGAGGGGAAAGGCAGTACACTTGCGAGCTGAGGCATATGGCACTGATTGCTATCCGAGAAAGGAACTATCCATCGATATATCTCTTGAAGAGATGAATCAGGCGATCTTGTCCAATCCCCGAAACGGGTATGAGCGCTATGCAGTCGCAGTGAACACAACTGAACGGACTCTCTACACATACATGGGGAAGCTTCTTCCTGATTTGGGGAATGCTACATTTTCTGGTGCAGGTTCCATTGCTCCCATTCTGAACGATCCTTCCTATCGTGCAATTGGCATAGGGGCTCGAATTTTCCTAGGTGGTGCCCAAGGTTACATTATCGGACGAGGGACTCAGCATAGCCCAACGACTGGCTTTGGCACACTGATGGTCCAAGGGGACCTCAAAAAGATGAGATCCGAGTATCTCAAGGGTGCTACCATGACGAAATATGGAACCACGCTCTTTGTTGGGCTTGGAGTACCTATTCCGATTCTGGACAGAAGGATGGCTGAGGCAACTGGGATAACTGATGATAGGATAATAACAAATGTCTTCGATTACTCGCAGCCCACTCGTAGTCGTCAGTCCTTGAAACAGGTCACATATGATGAGCTAAAGGCAGGTGCTCTCGAGATAGGTGGTCGAGAGATTAGTACTGCACCTATCTCTAGCTTCAAGGTCGCTGAGAGAATAGGAGAGGAGCTGAGGCAGGAGATTCTCTTAGGCAAGTTCTATCTCACCTCTCCCGTTGAGCAACTCTTTCAGGTAGAGGTGTGCAATCCTATGACCCAACGAGCTGTGTCCGGTGAGCCACTGCAGCTCAGGATTGCGCCTACTGTACCTGAAGGTCAATCTGTGATTAGGATGGCAGATCGATGCATTCACTGTGGGCTCTGTGTTTCCTACTGTCAAGCAGGAGTGTTCCAGCGAAGTAAGGATGGCACCATTGTCGATAATCCTGACCTTTGTGTAGAGTGTGGCGAGTGCCAAGATATTTGTCCTCACTTGGCCATTGGCACAAGGAGCTGAGGTGGTGGCAATTGAAACGTCAAAGCATCAGAGTCGATGAAACGATTGCAACCATCACAGCGGAGGAGCACCTAATTCCGCCTGCCCTGAAGTTGGTACAAGAATCTCGGGAGTTGATACTGAGTTACATCAATGAAGACCCTGAGTTCGAGTCCAGCCTCAGTCCTGTGGACGTTTCCAAGAATGCTCCTGTTCTCATTCGAAGAATGGCGGAGGCAAGTGCCATAGCTAACGTTGGACCAATGGCCTCTGTGGCAGGAGCTATCGCTCAGTTCGTCGTTGAGGGTTTGGTTGCAGATGGCGCTGACCATGTTATCTTTGATAATGGTGGAGATATCGCTATGTATCTGAGTCAACCGGTCATTGCAGGTATCTATGCGGGTCCCACAGCGATCGATGGTCTTGGTCTTCGGATTTCATCTTTAGGGACACTCCTTGGCCTCTGCACGTCGTCTGGGACTGTTGGGCACTCGTTCAGCTATGGCGTGGCTGATGCAGCGATCGTATACTCCCCCGATGTGGCGCTAGCTGATGCAGTCGCGACAAGGCTAGGTAACCAGATTACCGTAAGAGACCCTGAGATCCTCACTTCCTCAATGAGGGCTGTCATGTTTGATGGAATCGAGGGAGTCATGACCATTCTAGGGGATGCGATTGGAACCTGCGGTCATTTGCCTGAAGTTGTCAAGGCGAATGTAGATTACGACTTGATCTCAAAGGCTTGGGAGGTATGAATCTTGGGGAAGATACGAGTAGGCATCTTTGGCGCAACGGGTATGGTTGGCCAACACTTCGTTAGGTTGCTTCACGACCATCCTGCCTTTGAACTGGTGATGGTGACCGCGTCAGAGAGGTCACGAGGGATCAGATATCTAGATGCGACTGACTGGATGATTGGAAGCACTATGCCTGAATCGGTTCATGACCTGATACTCCAAGAAACCACCGCGACTGCTCTGCAAATCGAGGAGGTCGATGTAGTGTTCAGTGCGCTTCCCTCACAGATCGCTGGTCCTGTGGAGGATGATGCTGCATCCATAGGAGTCCCTGTCTTCTCGAACGCAGGGGCACATAGGATGCGACCTGATGTTCCCATCCTTATACCAGAGATAAATTCCCAGCATCTGCAGCTAGTCAGTGAACAGAGATATGCCCCAGGATTCATCGTCACCAATTCGAATTGCTCTACTTCTGGACTCGTCTTCGGCCTCAAGCCATTGATGGCATTTGGTCTGGAAGAAGTCAATGTCACGACCATGCAAGCGGTTTCCGGTGCTGGGAGGAGAGGTGTGGCGTCCTTGGACATTCTCGGGAACATCATTCCTCACATCAAGAATGAGGAACAGAAGATGGAAACAGAGCCACAGAAGATACTGGGCTCTCTCGTTGACGGACGTGTGAGGTCAGCAGATTTCAGAATTACTGCGACTTGTACCCGAGTCCCTGTTGCGAATGGTCATCTCGAAAGTGTTTCTGTGAAGTTGAAGGAGGATATATCCGCTGAGGATGCGATTAGTGCCTTCTCGGAGTTTGCTGGAGATATCCCATCACTAGGATTGTCAACTGCTCCTATTCGACCAATCACTGTGTTTCTGGAACACGACCACCCACAACCCTCAAGAGATCTCTTCACCACAGACGATCCATTAGGGATGAGTATAAAGATAGGACGAGTCAGAAAGAAGGGTGACTCGATTCAGTTCATATTACTCGTACATAATACGATGAGAGGTGCTGCAGGCGCATCAGTACTGAATGCAGAATACGCCTTTCATACTGGGTACTTGGATGAGGTGATAGCATGAAGGTGATGAAATTCGGAGGAGGCTGTCTTCGTGATGGTCAAAGCTTCATTAGGATTGCAAAACTGCTTAGGGACGAGCCTTTTGGTCAGACTGTCATTGTGGTATCTGCCATCAACGGTGTCACGAATTCCCTTGAACAAGCAACCCTATCTGCCTTGGAGTCTGAAGGTAATATTTCTCGATTCATTGAGGACATTCGGGCCCTGCATGAGAACATCATTCAAAGTGCCATTCAAGATCCCAAGACCCAAGAGCACATCATGAAGATCATTGAGTCGAAGATCAGAGCATTAGAACGACTCCTCTATGGCATATCCTACACTGGTGAGATAACAGATACTGTCCGGGTCATCGTATTGAGCCAAGGTGAGCGTCTGTCTGCCATAATTCTAGCTGCAGTACTATCCGAACATGGTAAGAACGCTCGTAGCTTCGAAGCAGACAAGATCGGTATCGTGACCGATACAGTCTGTGAGAACGCCACAGCGAACCTCTCAATGGTTAGAACCAACCTTCAAGAAAACCTAGTGCCTTTGATTCGACGAGGAATCATTCCTGTCATCACTGGATTCTTTGGCTGTACTGAGGATGGCAAAACCTCCTCCTTTGGACGCAATGGATCTGACTATAGCGCTGCAGTGATTGCTCATGCCCTTGAGGCTCGTGAGGTGTACATCTGGAAGGATGTGGATGGATTCATGACAGCAGACCCTGGTCTGGTCCCGAGTTCCAAAAGGATAAAGCATCTCTCATATATGGAAGCTGCTGAGCTCTCATATTTCGGAGCAAGGATTCTGCATCCCCGAACTGTAGAACCCCTCATGGGCACTAATACGAGGATCTACATCAAGAACATACACTCGCCCAAGAATGCAGTGACCCTTATCGAGGAGTCTGGCCATGAGGAGAAGGACATAGTCAAAAGCGTGACCTATAATGATAAGATTGCGGTACTTAGGATTCATGGAGCTGGTGTCGGGCATAAGCCTGGTATCATTGGAGAGATAGGAAAGACCCTTTCTGATGCTCGGATCAACATCTTCTCCGTATTGACATCACAGACTTGTATCAATCTCCTTTTGGACAATAAGGATGCTGGACGTGGCATTGACGCGCTTAGGCCGCATGTCGGAGGTGTAATAGAACGACTTGAACTACGAAATGATGTAGCCCTCATCGCGGTCGTTGGCCAAGGTCTTGGGAATAGAGAAGGTCTCGCAGCCCGTGTCTTCTCAGCAGTCGCTCAAAAATCCATCAACGTGGAGATGTTCGCAGCAGGTGCTTCTCATGTCGCGTACTATTTCATCGTCGCTCAGAAGGATATGCAAGGTTCTATTGCCGCTGTCCATGATAGCTTCTTTGGAATCTAGATTTGGGAGGTGTATCCTCCCTCTTTTCTTGCTTGCATGATGCTCAAAACAAGCTGTGTTGCACTTGTTGTAGGGATATACCACCAGTTCAGACGACCTGATGTCTTGGTGATATGTACCCATTGAGCGTTTGGATAGAAATATTGGAAATTAGCCCACCATGGTGGATAGTCCACAAGCTCGGAATTGGTGATTCTCTCAAGGGGAATCTTGATGGTCCAAAGTTTCCCATGACGGATCCATACTTGTCTTCGGGTCACCACTACCTTTGTGGGGACGACTAAGAGGTAGGGTATTGAATAGACAAAGAGCGGCACGATAACCCACAGGATAAGCCCCCAGTATCCCCATTCAGGCTCCATCAAGAATATCAACAGGAATACAGGTGACATGACAAAGAAACAAGCGAATGCTACAGCTCGAATGAATACATGATCGTACGGTGGCCGATCTGTGAGGATAATCTCTTCTGAAGTCATGGTACATTTGATTCTTTGATTGAAACCTTAAGAACATACATCTCTATCCTATCGCTTCATCTGGACAGCACAAAGGATCAGTACTGCAATCACTATACCGATACTAACCAAGGTAGCTGTAAATGGTCCCCCCGGTAATGTTGCGGCAATCTCCGGAGTCCCTAACATCCCTGCAAGGATGAATAGCGCCACAGATCCAAGGCAGTAGCTTGTTTGCTTCATACAGTCTGCCTGTGCTCGGCGATTGGGGTCGATTTGGTAGTCCTCAGTATCAATGGAGTTCGTTCTGAATGTTGACATCACTACTTTACCGATTACAGAGCAGGATTGATTCGGTATTATCTGTTCCCTACAACGCAGAAAGAACCCGCAGGAGTTTTATGTTCCCTTGGTAGCAACGTATCAGGATGAACAAGTCTATTGATTATGACAGCGTATCTGCGATCTACGACGAGGTCCGAACAGGTGATCCTGAGATGATCCTTCATCTCCTCCAAGGAATCACCTCCTTAGAAGCACCCAGAGTACTTGATGTTGGCTGTGGAACAGCAAACAATACCCTTCTTTTCGCCAAGACCTCGGGGCTTGTCGTCACTGGACTAGACCTCTCGTTCGGAATGCTGTGTGAGGCATGTACCAAGGCGCCATTGCTCTCCTTCGTTCAGGCTCCTGCAGATTCCATCCCGTTCCTCGATGCGTCATTTGACTTCATATTCATGACCGAGGTCGTCCATCATCTTCCAGATATTAGAAGCGCCTTCGCTGAGATATATCGCGTAACTGCGAAGGGTGGAAGAATATGCATCGTGACTCAATCTCACAAGCAGATAGAAGGACGCATGACCTCCAGATTCTTTCCTGCGACAATAGATATCGATCAGGCAAGATACCCTTCTATTCCCAGTCTCGAAGCATCATTGCTAGATATAGGATTCTCACAGATCGATGTTCAGTCTTTTCAATTCACTCCCGTTCGACTTGGGAACGAGTATCTAGAAACTGTCGAGAAGCGTGGCTATTCGATGCTTCATAAGATATCAGATGATGCATATCAGGAGGGTCTCTCAAAGCTGCGCGATGCGATGGCTACAGGTGCACGATTAGACTATGCTGCTGGATACTCCTTTGTGTGGGCCGAACGATAATTACCAAGGGTATCCAAAGTCATCCGATAATATCTGGCCAACATCTTGGAGTCTGTCACCATTATCGCACGATGACCTTCACGCTATGCTCGCTCTCGACATCGAATCGGAATAGCACCTTGACCGTTAGGATTGTTTCTCCCTTCCCGACCGCCTTGAAGTCCCAGTAGGCACGCTCTGCATCGCCTCCAGTCCAACCGGGTTTCTTCATATGCTCAGGGTGTGTATACTCCGCCTTCGTATCCTCATGAGCGATGATCGATGTATCTCCTATCTCGAACTCCGCGTCCTCCCCGACAGAGCCATGTCGATGGAAGCGACATCTGAAGGTCTCTCCTAGTGCCAACGTGACCTTCGGGTTCTCAGCTTTCCAATCAACTTCAATGATCTCATCTGTTGGTGGTTTCATGACACTCTTACCTCCCAAGCTCAGCTGCTAGTCCCTTCGGTGTCCTTACCCATCTGTAGGCAAGAAAAGCAACTATCACTCCAATGGAACCTCCGACAGCCAACATCAGGATTGTTGTCAATTGTAGCTCAGGAGGTAATATTGTAGGGTCTCCTTCCTCCCATTGAGAGAGGATGATGTCTATCACATCCGTCCCCATTGTAGTCACTCGATATCGACTGTAGACAAGAGTACCCTGTGTCTTCTCGTATCTCCACTCATAGTGATAGCTGTAAAGCCTTCCTCCAAAGGAGAAGGATGAGTCCTCAGCAAGCCCCCACTCAGTGTCTGTATCAGTCACTGTCATATCGGGACTTTCGAGTGAGAAGTTCAGGAATTCCCCTTGGAACTCCCAGTCATTTATCAGAATGGCAATTACCGTAGAATCTGTCAGCAGATTCGAGGAATCATTCTCCAAGGTCAAGCTTGCATGGGATAGTGGCAAATCATCTGAAAGGGTGATGTCTGCCGGAATCACTTCTAGTTCTGTGATAGTCGCGATGAACTTTGTACCAGCATCAATAGGGATGATGAAGTTCATCCAGAAGGGAATGATCGAAATATACGCTGAATCCAGCACCTTTCTCTGCAATGCATATGTGAACTCATCTCCGACCTCGACTCCCCACTCAAAGGTGTGTGCGGTCGCGAAACTCGGATTGATGAGAAATAATGTGATCAGAAGTAGTACGACAGACCTGTGTCCACGATTCAATCTCATTGCCATTTACACCTTGGATGATGAGGCTTTAGGAGTTCTTAAAGTAATGAAGATATCCCTTCAAGTGGCCTGTTTCAGTTTCTCCTCAAGCTCGTCTATATGCTCAATGATAATTGTCCCATCTGGAGCAAGGGCTCTCTGCTCAGGATCACACCAAGTAATGAGCACTGGCAGCATACTTGCTCTCTGTGCTGCTATGACATCGTCACTGACAAGGTTCCCAACATATGTGCATCGCAATGGATTCGAACCCAAGTCCTTTGCTACTGCAAGAAGCATGTAGGGTGAGGGCTTCGCATATCCTGGAACTGATGTATATTCAATTGCGCCGAAGAGCTCTAGTATTCCATCTGCAACAAGATAGCTCCGAGGGTCCCCAAAACGATTGGAGGCAATCCCTAGTTTGTATCCTTGGGCGTGTAGGTATTCGAGGCCCTCCTTGCACCCATCAACGAGCTCTGGCTTGGCGGTAGGGATGTACTCGTCCCATTTTGATTGGTATGCCTCAGCCAAGGTATCCAGATCGCCATCAATACATAGGTTCTCCAAGAGAATCCTATCATATTGGATCCACAGCTCGCGAGTTGGCTCCCAGTATGGATCGACATCATGCTCAAGCATGTATTTGATGAGGAAATCATTTCTCTGCCAATCAAGGGCTCGCTCCATCTCCTCATTTGTGATCATTTCACACTCATGGATTCCTGCTTCAATCAGATGCTTCCTTGCGATGTTTACGAGCTGATCCAGCGGCTTGTACAATGTTCCTCCCAAGTCGAAAATGATTGTATCGATCTCTCCTCTCATCGTTGCTTCCCTTTCTACCAAAGGAATCATCACTGATTAGGTTTTGGAATCATAGCTCATCAATGTGAAGCCTTTTGAATGGTCACGGCTTTCAGGATGATGGTTGCGATGAGCTCTCCTGAAATACCCCTGAAGGAAGTGGAAGAATACCTAAAGATACATCCAGATGATGCTATGGCCTGGAACACAAAGGGAGTCCTATTAGCAACATTAGGGGACTTTGGTCCTGCATTACGGGCTTTGAATGAAGCTATCAAGTTGAATGCTGACCTTCATCAAGCACACACCAACAAAGGAAGGGTCCTGCTTGCTCTTGGCTCGGATAAGGCCTCGGAGGCTTTGAAGTCGTTTGACACTGCACTTCGCTTGAAGCCGAATGATCTTGATGCGCTCCGTGACAAGGCTGTAGCACTGCGAGCCCTTGATAGATTGGCTGAAGAGATGAGATGTCTTCTGAAATTCGTCGATCTTGCACCGCAGGAATGGAAAGCGTGGATGCGAATCGGGGATATCCAGCTTGAGTCTGGTGATTTCAGACAAGCAGAATCTAGCTTTTCAAGAGTCCTTGAGTTGGAAGCTGAGAATGTGTTCGCATTGATTCATCGAGCAATTGCATTGTCTATGCTAGAAGAATGGGGCGATGCTATCAAGAGTGCTGAAGAGGCGTGCAAGCACGCTCCAGATCAGGTTGAAGCATGGAAAGTCCTTGGGGATGTCAATGTACGTGCGGGAAGGAATCGAGCTGCGCTCAAAGCTCTTGAAAAAGCCGCCAGACTAGATCCTGAGGATGCACATGTTGAGCTGACACTAGGCATGGTGGAATACAAGTCTGGGCGTCTAAAGGACGCAGTGAAGCATTTCAATCGAGCAATAATACGTGATCGAAAGAACCCTCGCGGATATCGGAATATTGCATTGGTGTCCATGGAACTTGAGGAATGGGAGGCTTCTAAGGATGCCTGGGAGCGATTCATCCAACTGGTTAAGAATGATGCTGAGGCATATGATGCGCTCGCAACCTCCTGTGCGCGATTAGACGATTTCTGTTGTGCTGCAGATGCTTGGGACATGGCTCGCAAGCTCTTCAAGAAGAACGGGCAGAATGCTGACGCTTCTCGAGTCACTGAGCTCGGTCGCGCAGCTAGAATTAATTGCTCAAGGATGAAGAAGGCCCTAAAGGCCCAGAAGGAACATGAGAAGGCAACTCGAACATTCTCTGATCGCCATAAGGGTCGCAGTACGAAACGTTAGTCCTAGGGGTCATCCTCAAGCAGGGACCTCAGAAAGAATTCCACGCTGAATCTATCCTTAGTCATCTCGATATACCAAGGTGGCTCGATTTCAAGCTTCTCTATCATATCGGAATAGCTCAAGCCATCATTATGCATCTCTTTCACCTTCCCTTGAGTTTCCTTGAGATAGTCAATCCTTCTCTGGATGTGCTCAGAAGGTGATTCGATGGGTCCTCTGTGGGAGTCGAAGAGAATCTCAATGCCAAGAGTTTGTATATGCTCCATAGACTTGATCATGCGAGGGATATTCTCATCTGGCATTGCGATGTATTTTCGCGAAGGCAGAGGTACGGCATCTGAGGAGAACAGCCATTTCCTATCTGGCTCGAAGAATGCGACCATATCCTTCATGTGTCCCGGAACCTCAATGACTTCGAATCTGTAATCTCCAATAGCAAATGTTTCCTGCATTGGCCTGACATCTTTGATGGGCTTCGGTTGTCCCCAGACATATTGGAAGAATTCTCCGATCTCAATTGGTTCCCGAAGGAGATCAATTCCTGATTTCCAAGCGTATACATTTGCCTTTCCTGCGAATAGATCAACACACCCAAAATGGTCCTCATGAGCGTGAGAGATATAGACATCATTGATTTGCCGCTTTGAGAGATATGTTTCGAGCTCAGTTCTGGAATTACCACAACAAGCATCGAACATGGAATTCCCTATATGATAGGCGTAGACCCACATTATCGCATTTCCATCAGGACCTGCAGTGGCAGTCTTTAGACCAATGATGTCATCATTGAATGACTCTTTCTCAAACATGGTATCAGCAAACTGTGAAGTCTACTAAAAGGATTCTTCGGTCTATCATATCGGGTGCAAACCACCATCCCAATTCTAGAGAAAGCCTGCACCCTGAATCATTCTTCTCAGAGCTTCTTGGCGCAGATGTCTAATCTTCTTCGGAGGGTAGACTAGAATGGTATTCCTGACGATCACAGATGGGATTTTTCGCAACTCCCTAACGACTTCTTCAGATTTCTTGGGATGATCTATGAGGAAATCACACCACATCAATGGCTCCATTGCAGAGTACATGCTGGTCCAATATGCATCAGGAAAGCGCTCGCGCAATATACTATCTATTGTAGCTGGATTGGTTTTCTTGGGATCCCATGCCACCCTGTAGGAGATATACGAGGCATCAGATGATGTCAAAGAAACGAAAATCCTGAAAGTTACTGCCTCACTGTCAATCAAGTCCGTAAGTGTTCGACGAACGCGCTTCACGGTCAATCCTGAACGACGCGCGATATCCGCAATTGGCATTCTCGGGTTATCTATGAGTACAGCCAAGACTCGCAATTCGATGCTGGAGAGTTCTTTCTTCTCTCCACGGGGAAGAGGTAGGGAATGAACTTCAAGGTCATGAACGCTCTCCAGACGGCGAAAGAAAGAAGTTAGGTCCATCATCTGCTCAGGATTCTCATACTCCGACAATACTATACATGTTCCGAATGAATCATAATGCACACGGAATACATTTGGATGCGCAAAAGCCATCTCGGCGAATGAGTCATCATCAATTGACTTATCCGTGTACAGAAGCGAAAATAGAATCTCAGTGTTCGTCATAGCCCGACTTACTTGAACGATGTAGTCTCGAATCACTCCTTTTTCTTCAAGTGCTGCGATTCTCCTTCTGATGACCTTTGATGTCACACCATGCTTATCTGCGAGAGCCCTCAGACTAACACGATAGTTCCTTTGCAGGTCGAGGATGATTCCTCGATCTATTGGATCCATTGGGCGCACCACCTTCAGCTTTAAGGCACACGAGGATAAAGGTTCTCCCTGTCGCGCATTGCGTCAATCATACTTACTTAGATAGGAACATGTCATTGCTATTGTACGAGAAATTCGATTACAGGCATACAAAGCGTAAGGAATGAAAAATCGAGATACTCAACACTCTGAAAATGATGAATGATTGGTGATTCTATGAAGAAGGGTTTGCAACTGCTCTCAATCCTCTTGATGCTACTCCTACTTGGTCCAATATCCTCCGGTGACATGCAATCCTCTGGATTACAATCCCACCTGTATCTGTGTGAGAGGGATTATTGGCCCACCAATGGATGGTTGAACACGACCCCTGAGGAGCAGGGTATGGACTCATCTCTACTGAATGGAATGATTGATTACATTGAGGAAGAGGACATTGCTATCAATTCCGTCGTTGTAGTCAAGAATGGCTACATCGTTCTTGAGAAATACTTCAGATCCTATCAGAATGAGAATTCCACCTATGCCCTCTATTCAGTCACGAAGAGCTTCACCTCTGCACTAGTGGGGATCGCAGTGGATCAGGGCTATATCGACAATGTGAGTCAGCTAGTTCTCCCATTCTTTCCAGAGTATGAGATTGCGAATGTTGATGAAAGGAGAGAACGCATAACAATTGAGGACCTACTTACCATGCGGTCTGGTCTCTTCTGGGATGAGAGCAGTGCCCCCTTCACAAGTCCAGCTAATGGGATCTATCATTTGATGGTTCGGGATGGAGTGAACTACACACTCAACTTGGACATGGTTTCTGAACCCGGTACGGAGTTCCTCTATAATACCGGAGCATCTCATCTACTCGCAGCGATAGTCTGGAAGGCAACTGGTATGTCCACCTTGGCATTCGCTGAGGAGAATCTGTTCGGTCCTCTGGGAATCGATCATGTGTCGTGGTATCGCGACGCCGCGGGATGGTATCGAGGCGGTTTCGACCTAATCCTCTCGACTAGGAGTATGGCAAAGTTCGGGTATCTCTACCTGAATAATGGCACATGGGATGGAGAGCAAATCCTTTCTGAAGAATGGGTTCAGGACTCAATCGAAAGTTATACGCTTTTGAATCAGTACCATGGCTACGGATATCAGTGGCATACAGACCCTGAGGTGGGGCTGTACTACGCTGCCGGACTCTATGGTCAATTTATCTTCGTCATCCCTGAGCATGACATTGTCGTTGCGTTCACTTCAAACCTTGGGATAAACGATCCTGCACCCCATGAGAATCTGGTACTGAACTATGTCGTTGCGGCTGATGGAGGAATAGGGGATCCCCAACTTGATATTCTACCGATACTGACAGTCGTTCTAGTTGCACCAGTGGCTATCGCCGCTGTGTACTATGTCTTTGTCTTGAAACGACGATGAAAGCGGAACCTTCAAACCCTTTCATTTCTAGGTCTTCCCATTATGCCTGAGAAGAATACGCCAGTTCGGTATGCAATGCGTGATGATGAAGGGAACCTCATTCCTCCCTTTCCGGTGGATCCCGTTACCTTGACAGAAACGACTCGGGCTTCCGTTTGTCGCACTATGGATGGAGTTCACCTGAGAAAATATACAAGCTTCTATGGGGTGGGAGTCTACGGTGGGATTGCCACTGCATACTCTGTAGGATGTAACTATCGATGTGTCTTCTGCTGGGTCGATTGGAGTCGTGACTGGCCAGAAAGCTATGGTGAGTTCTACTCACCCGCCCAGGTCTATAGCAATCTCAGAGCAGTAATGAAGGAACGGAACTTTCGTCGAGCTCGGATAAGTGGAGCCGAGCCGACTCTCTGTCCGGATCACCTCTGTGGTGTGCTTGAGTTGGTCCATCAGGACCGTGACGATTTCGATCTGTTCGTGATTGAAACCAACGGCGTAGTTCTCTCCCAAGAAGCTGGACTTGCGGAACGACTTGAGAAATATGCATCAAGGCGTCGAAAGCAGGAAACAGTAGGTCATGTGCGTCTATCTATTAGAGGTGGACTACCAGATCCATTCGAAGAGAAGACAGGTTGCTCCCGTGAGTTCATGGAGCTTCCCTTTGTTGCAGCTGAGCGTCTGTGGAAGGCAGGAGTATCCTTCCATGTTGCTGTTGTCGTCGACCCTCGTTTCACCACAGTTGAAGAGAGACAAGAAATCCATGATAAATTGGCTGCTATCAATCCCTCAATAGCTCAGCAGGTAGAAGAGGAGTACCTTGATCCATATCCCCATGCTCTGGTTCGCCTTCGAGCGGTAGGACGAGAAGACGTGACAGGTGAAAACATCTCTGATAGAGAGGACGCTGTCCTCAGACGACGTCCAAGAATTGACTCCTAGCTAGCTGTCGTATGGAGGGTCGGAGGTGCAAATTTCCTCAGTCTTCGTAGCCCAACGACCTTGTCCTTTCTTCCGAGCTTGGCTTCTTGGAGCGCTGTTTCCATGAACTGGATAGCTTCATCATAGGCCTTTCTTGGGACTGGAAACGGCACACCATCCTTTCCCCCAAATGCAAAAGTCATCCGCACAGGATCAGACCATGAAGGAGCACTTCCATAGACCATCTCAGATATCAGCGACAACCCTCTAATCGCAGCTGGTCCGATGCCCTCAATGAATAATAGACCTTCATAGTCAGCAGGTTGGGTTTCGTAGGCTTTTCTTACAGCATTCCAATCCATCCTTCTTGGAATCACCTTGTATGATGGAAGAGTTGTAACTGGTTCCTTCCCTTCAAGCCAGGGGATTAGGGTCGTTTCACCATATGCCTTGATATCCTCTAACATCCGGCGCACGCGAATTGGGTCTTCCTTTACAATGTCCAGAGAGGTCTTTCGACACTCGTCAGACTCCTTGGCAGTCATATCAAGTGCTGCCTGTTTGATCTCTCCTGATATCATACCTGAGTGTGGCTCATTGATGAAGCTACGAATATCCTCTGAAGTCCAATGATACCTTCTGGCATCGTCTGTCTTGCTATCCATTCCCTGCTGTACAACGGTCCAGTTCTCTTCATTGTCAACGAAGAAGACATGCTGATACAGGCTGTAGCCGTCTTGGATAGCTGCGTTATCCACCTTGGCGACATTCCTACTTATCTCCGCGAGACCTGCCCCGTCAAGACCATAATCCTCTAAGGCTCGGAGCTGTTCAGGTGTCTTCATGGAGGCAAGTCCCTTACCTCCAGCTGCAACGATATTGTGTTGTTCCCACGTAAGGACGGATTTTAGAACACCACATGTGACTGTGGTGCTTCCACTCGAGTCCCAATCATATCCGAGGACATTTGAGAGTGCTTGGAAGTACACAGGGTCCGCAAGTCTGCTAAGAAGTTCTTGCGTGCCATACTCATCTACAATGAACTCGCAGAGCGCACTAGCCATGGGCTTCATACGCTTAACAAGCCAATGTGGAGCCTTCCCAGGATGCAGCTTGAGATCTGCAACACCGCCTCTCTTCATAGTCGCTGACCTACATCTATGTACTTACAAGTAATAATAAGCATAACAGCTACCCGAAACTATTCTACCGTAGGGACTCGCGGATGGACTCCAGAGTGCTTCGTGCATATTCTCCTAGGATGTCAAGACTTTTCGTGATCTTCTCACAGCCGTAGTCCTCACAATGTGCGCAGGTCTTTACTCCACGCCTGTTCGCGCATTCACGAACCTCACAGGTGGCGCAGTGCTTGAAATGGGTACCATCAATAGTCTTACACCCATCACAAAAAACATCGTCAGGTAAGACCTTGTACTCTGGAGATGACCATAGTTCTGCGGTTTGCTTCCTCAGTTCGTAGCTATCACTCTGCTTCGCGATAAACGCACCACACTTCGAACAGTCCAATCCACAGTATGCCATCTTCTCTTTCTTCATATCTATAGAGCAATGGCACTCCTTTGATAAAAAAGATTCTCAGGCATCCCGAGTGATTCGTATCATACCTTCTTGCTACTTTCTTTCAAAACCAGCTTGGTCATCGAACCTTTGTGCTCTGAGATGAACTTCGTTGCCTTCTTTGGCTCTCGCTTACTTAGCTCACGTATGACCCATCCTGCAGCCTTTCCAACAAAGAACTCCTCATCAGCGATGTGCGGCTTTACTGCTGATAGGATGCGTTCTGCATATTCAGGCTTGTAATTCTGTTTTAATGAGAGGAATAGATAGGGAAGAATGCTTGCTCTTCTTCTCCAAAAGTTATCAGATTTGGACCATTTAATGAAGACCTTTTCCAAATCCGGTTTGCGAAGCAACAGTGTCCCAAGACAATTGGATCCAATGGGATCCATCAATGCCCATGTATCCATCTGATCGATCCAACCATCAATTATCCGAAGTGCGGAATCAACGTTTCCCTTCATCGAGTACTTCTTCATCACATCCACTGCAGCTCGGCGGCTTTCGAAGATTTGCTCGCTCCATAGAGCTTCCATAAGTGCCATCATATCATCGTCTGATAGTCCTTTGAGATGCTTTCCGACTATTTTCGCAATCTCCGGAATCTTCACACCAAGGAATTCCAAGCTCGACGTCTTGAGATAGCCTGCGATAATCTTGGCTTGCTCGGGATCCCCTGCTCCTTTCAAGTCGCGCAGGACATCATCTTTCTTCATATTTGTCATCGAATATCTCTCTGAAACCCCTTTAATTCTTCCCTCAGATTGGTATTCTTGATAATGTTTTTATCCCAATGAATGAGAATGGTATGTGATGTTTTACTGGGATGCCCAGTGGAAATCTTTCATCATTAGAAGTGGTAAGTATGACTGAGATTGCTGAGTGGAACGATGCGATAGGATACAAGGAGTTCCTTGCAAACGCTAGAGAGAATGTAGAGATTATGAAAGCGAGATTCACAGACCTTCCCCTCACAGAGGAAGAGGAATCAAAAGTGAAGAGTATACAGAATGAGATCAAGATACTTGTGTTAGGTACAGATAGATGCAACGACTCAGCAGGAGTACTCCCCGTTCTGGCAAAGATGGTTTCTCTCTCGAAGCATCTTGAGCTTCGTGTACTTGATAGCGATAAATATGCCAAGTTCCATCAGCAATATCGTGTGAATGGCAAGCGAAAGACTCCCGTTGTACTTTTCCTCAGCTCCGAGCTCAATGAGCTTTGCAGATGGATCGAACGTCCTAATGTTGTGTATAAAGTGGTGAATGAGAAGAACGTCACCATGGATGACCGAAAGGGAACCCTTCGGAAGCTCTATAGTGACCCCGAAATTCTCCGGCAGCTCTTTGGTGAACTAAAGCATTTGTTGATCAGGGCGGACCTCTTACTAGGACGCAGCTAATATGGAGAATCTTGCAAAAAGCAATTGGACAGATCCCGAAAGGGTTCAGGAATTCGCTAAAACCTACGAAAGTAGGTATGGGGACGAATTCTGGCAGATCCTGTGCCAGCTACTCCCTCTACTCTCTGCACCTTCCATCGGTGATTTCGGGTGTGGTCCCGGTCTCTGGCTCGCTGATGCTGCGACACGATTTCGCGCATCCAAATTGTATGGGCTTGATGCAAGTGAGGCAATGCTCGAATACGCAGAGGAAATCCTACAGAATATGGTATCCAAAACACCCCATGAGCTTCACCAAGTCGATTTTGACACTGATGAGATCCCCCTCTCTCATGATACGCTAGGTCTTGCTTTTGGAGGATATATGCTACATGAGGTCACCAGTGCTGATGACTTCCTACAATCACTTTCAAATCACATACAAGAACAGGGAGTCTGCGTCATCTTCGATTTTGTATCCGGGAGCGAAGAGGAATTCGTACGACAGATGGTCGAGCGAGGTATGCCAGAAGACCGAGCTCGTAGCCGCTACCCCCATATGTGTAAGCACTCTATCGAAGATATCGAAGAGAAAATGAGAAATTCAGGTTTTACATCAATCCAGTCCGAGAAGATTAGACATACCCGCGCAATAGTTGTGGGAATTAAAGGTTAGAAACCATAGTATACTGGTGATTGAGATGGTAACGCGACTCCAACTTCTGAGGTATCCATTCTCATCACAGGCTAGACAGGCATCTCAAGGCGTAGCTCGGGACATTGGCGCTTTGATAGACACCATAGAGGAACCTGGTGGGAACTACGTCATACGCGAGGCCTCGAATCGTGTGTTCGCTGCACTGAATCAAGAAGAAATCACAACAGTCAACACGAATGATGACCGTGACTTCTTGATTTATTCTGCTTCACGTCTAATCGTCGAGAAGCTCGGTGACAACCGGTTGAAACAATATCAAGCCGAAGCTGAATCCAAGAGCGTGAACAAGCATCTTGGAAATGAACCTGACGATTTCGTATTGGATCTTTGTCAGACCAGTTTCAATTGGAATCTTGAGCTCATTGGAGGTAGGAGTACCAAATCTGAGCTTCCTCTCTATCTTCGAAGCTTTGACTTCTTCATGCCCTTTGTGACATTCTTGGAGATTGCTCCAAGGTTTCATGCTGATGAGTGGAAATTGGTTAACCGTATCGTGGAGGATGGTCAGGTTCCCATAAGGAAATCCGAACTGCACAGAATGATCTCGGAGAAGTTCAAGGTACTCATCCTCAATAGTAGTCTGAATGTGCCTACCCTACCACGAAATCTGAGTCTTGCAGTTCAACAGATAGAGTCCGAGCTCAAAGTAAAGCTGAAGCGGACAGAACCTATCAAGTTCACAGAACAGACAGTCACTGCATTTCCTCCATGCATCTCTCAGATGCATGCAGCAGCACTTGAAGGTCGTAACCTCTCGCATGATGCGCGTTTTACCTTGGCTGCCTTCCTCCTGAAGATTGGGATGTCCGATAACGAAGTACTCGGGATATTCAGAGCCGCACCTGATTTCGTTCGTGGTCTCGCAGAGTACCAAGTGAAGCATATTGCATCCAAGTCCGGAGGAGAGGGATACACTCCACCCTCATGTCGAAAGCTCCAAGGGAATAGTCTTTGTCCAGTCTATCTTGGTTCAACCAGTGATCCCCTTTGTGAGTATATCGTCCACCCACTAGCTTTCTATGAAACACGAGCGTGGGAAATGTCAAAGGGTATCAAGAATCACTCTTGGTACGCGAAAAAGAGGAAGAAGGTGCAGAACTTCTAACTAGGCCCGGAAGCTCAGGTCACCAAATTGCGAGAGTAATGGTATAGATACTCTTGCGCATATCCTGCATATCTTCCAAAGTATTCTCTTGCTGCTTGTGATTTTTTCTTGTAGGACTTGCCAGACGAGGTGAAGAGACCATATCTTTCTTGAATTATCCTCTCTATCCAGAGGTCTATCGGGAACGCTTCAAGATGTCCCAAAGAGAATAGACTGACACAATCTGCAACTTTATCGCCAACACCGTGCAGTGTCTTCAATGTCTTGTGTGCCTCTTCATATGTCATCACCTTGAGAGCATCCAGATCCACAATCCCTTCTACAATCATATCGGTCGAGTGTTTGATGAACTCAGCCCTCCAAGCGAGTCCGAGTGATTTCAGGAAGGGGATATCTATATCGCACATCAGCTCAGGAGTAGGCATTCCATAGTAGGTATTCCCGTTCAATTCATACTGCGGACCACAGCTTTCACGAATTCGTTGCACCATTGTCTTGATGGCTGGAATGTTCTTCCAGGTCGCACACAGGAAAGAAACCAGACATGGATAGACAGGGTCCTCTATTATCCGCAGTCCTGGCGCGAACGCAACGCTCTCTCTTATGAAGTCGTCCTTACTAATCTCCTTCTGGATCTTCTGGAGTGGATCCCGCAGTCTGAGCATATCCTCAATAGCCGCCTCCCCCGTTGAGGATTCCCACCGAAGGATGTTGCCTTCCTGCTCGATGTAGATAACCTGTCCTGCATCTGCATTGACATATCCATTCCCTTCAGGGACCCAACAGAACGTCTGTCCACACTCTAATGTATCACGCAGGCTAAACAGTGTGACCTCTAGCTCATTCATCCTGAACATATGGATAATTGATGAAACAAGAGTATTGTGCTAGGGCATTAACGGACCATAGATATCTTATCGATGTACTTCTTTGTAGCCTCTGTCTGTTCCATGGTCTTGAGAATATCTAGCGCATCGTGATAATGGGCTATTATCCTGTCATCAGCACCCCTCTCTACGACTTGATCAACTAGTTTGGCTAACGCATAGAGGTGTACACCTAGTGCTTTCTCGCTCAAGTCCTTGATGTCCACAGACCACTCCTTGAATTGCTTCAAGTATTCAATGTTGCTTCGGACCAGCTTGTCATCATATTGAACAAGGTCATGACCTGTCACTAAGGCAACCCACTCCTTATCGAGGTAACCCTGCAGACTGGCAAGATAGATATCAAAGTTCAAGCTGTTGACATAGGGAATGTCGGTCTCTACATTGTCTCCTACAAATAGTACCTTGTCCTTGTGATCGTAGCATGATGAAGAGTCGATGGTATGTCCTGGTGAATGATAGAACTCTATATGATCATCTGCAAAATAGAGTCGGTTCTCGAAGAGAAGATTCGGTGGTACCAGGGTGACCTCTCCTTGCTTGCTGTCTTTCCACTTCTCTAGCTCAGATTCTCCTTCCTCAATGACTCTCTTCCGAGAGAACGTATGACCGATGATTGATGCACCTTCGAAGTAGCAGTTGCCCCAGATATGATCCCAGTCTGCATGGGAGTTGAAAACAACTACCCGCATTCCTCCAACGCCTTCTTTCTTCAGGACCTTTTCGACCTTCCTCATGGAATCAGGACCGAGGAAGGTATCGCAAACATAGACTCGCTCTTCGCCTAGGATTAGATGCGTTGTTGTCTGGAAAGGCTCGTCATAAATAATCGTGATATTCCTTTGTCCTATCCTTTCTATCTTCATGATAAGTCAATTAGAGGATTCTTGAACTCCTCTTGAAGTTCACGATTCGTGCCTTCCTCTCTGTCTGAGTCTAGAGCGTATCAGATAGTGAAGAGGTACTACCAAGGTATCGGGATGGTCATAGTATCTGGTCAAAGCGGGTGATCTTTCGAATTTATGCCTGTAAACAATAGCACCCAAGGCAATGAACCCAACTAACACACCCACTACGATTGTTGAGATCGGCACTTGTCTCATAACTACTCTGATGTGTACTGATTCTGATATCGAATTCGACAGATAGTCTGAACATTCCAAGGTTAGTATGAATGCACCATCTCTTCTGGGTTTCCACTTGTAGGGTATCTCATAGTTGCCTATTTTCAGTTCTTCATTGCCCACTAGTAGGTTGAGAGAGCTGATACCATGCTCTGATTTGATATCAAAGCAAATATCCACTGTACCATAGGGTACTGTGTCTCCTTCCTGCGGAGAAAGAAACCTCACGACGATTGGATCTGTTTCGTTATATTCCTCCTGCTGAATATAGAAAGTTGTGATTGGAAGTATCATGTCACGATCAGGTGGACAGCTTGTAGCTGATGGAGTCAGAGATAGGATGCATATGATAATCCCATAGAGAACCCATCGAATTTCCTTCATTCCACGATATATTTAGGTAATTACCAAATTAGCTTTTTGTTGATTGCTAGAGTATTGCAAAACCACGAGGTCATATCTTAGCAAATTGGTTCCTATGTCTTATCACAATCACCATCGCGTTCTCCGCTACACTTGGTAAGTCATAGGTACGAATCCTCTAGGCAGGTGAGTATTTAGAAAGAGTAAAAGCCTCTATCATCCTTGGTGAACCTGCGGTGATGATGAACCACCATTTGTGAGTATGAACACATGATCGTCCCAAGGGGTATCTGAGCCGCCCTATTTCAAAGCAGGTCCCAGACTGTTCCGATCACTTTTCTTTTCGAAGCATCTTCTGTCCATACACGACAACTAGCACGACTGCTACTATCACAAACAGCACAAGAGATGCATATGTTGCTACCTGCGTATTGAGGATGGGGAACAACCATAGCGATAGGTTCAGTGAGGTGTGCAGTAAAAGGGTCGCAAGCACGCTACCGTTTGCGTTATTGTACACCCAAGTGAAGATGATTGTGCTAAAGGTCACTGCGATGAACATCACCCAAATGGGATGCTGGTAGTACATGGACCCAGTCGCGCCTGCATAGACTAGGAAGAGAGGTAGGTGCCATGCGGACCACAGAAGCCCTAGAATGATGCTCGAAGTGAGTGCACTGAATCGTTCCTGTAGACGCGGAAGGGCATAACCTCGCCAACCAAACTCTTCCTGTAACGGTCCTGCCGTCAAGAGGATGATGATGAACGAGATTGGGACGACGAAGACAAGCTCCGCTGTCAGTGCTGGGAAGGTGAAGTCCACTGCTATCATCCCGATTACTGCAGATACCACCACAATGATTGGGAATAGGAAGAGTACTGGCAAGAGCCAGATCTTTGAGAACTTGATGTTGATACCACTCTTCAAGAGATCCTTGATCGCCTGCAGCTTTCCGGCTCTATAGCTCATGATAAGGGCAGCAAGGAGAGGTCCAAAGGCCGCAGGATTGAAGGGGCTCATGAAAAAGTCTGTTATTGGAGATGCCGGCAGGAATCCAAGGCTCTCCAAGATTATAGGAGCCCAGAATATCCATGAGATCACATAGGTGAGGATGAAGAATATCCAGATGTCTGTAGCATGTTCTTTCTGTGTTGACTCTTTTACTGCCATGGATAGCACTCCTTGGCGAAATCAAGTCGTCGCTGCTAGAGGTCCTAATAAGACTAGCGCGAGCTCTCAGAAGACCTAGGTCTAATAGGCTTGGGAGCTATCTTCACCTGCTATTCTCGCTTGTAGACTCGCATCTTGAGGAAGGAATAGATGATCATCAACAGGATGACACTCAACAGGGCTACTGGCGATACAACCGTGATCCAGTGCTCCTGCGGGTCCCAGTCGATGCCATCTGGGATACCATCTCCATCGGTGTCATCAGAGTTGGGTAGCATGCAGTACTCGACCTCATAGGCATCTGACCAGCCGTCTCCGTCAGTGTCCGCGGTAAAGGGCGAGAGGTTGTTCAGCACCTCAAAGAGGTCGCTCAACGAATCACCGTCTGTGTCAGGAGATAGAAGGTTGAGGCCCATCTCGTACTCGAAGCCGTCTTCCAAACCGTCAAGATCAGTGTCCGCGCTCAGAGGATTGCTGAAGATCACGTACACTTCCTGATAGTCGTTTAAACCGTCCCCATCAGTGTCGGCCGATGTAGGATTGGTTCCGAGCTGTGCTTCTGTACCGTCTGAGATTAAGTCCCCATCGGTATCGTTGGAGAGAAGGCTTGAGCCCCATGTGTACTCATCATAGTCCGATGCTCCATCTCCATCGGTATCATCGGAAGTAGGATTCGTTCCAGCATTGATCTCAAAGTCATCACTAAGTCCATCCAGATCCGAGTCTCTGAGATAGGGTGAGGTCCCGAGGGCGACCTCATCATAGTCATTGATAGTGTCACCATCCATGTCCTCATGCAGGGTGACTGTAAGAGTAAAGTTCGTTGCTCCACCACCAATGTTCGTGACATTGAAGTGGTATGCACCAAAATCTTGAACAAGATACTTGAGGACCGCGGTACCATCACTCTCGGTTCTTTGATAGACGACTTCCCCAGTTTCTGAGTTCACGATACTGACCTGTAAGGTAGTCGCATTATCCCAGGTCACAGTACCATTCAAGAATCCTTTGAGCGAGGCTGTGAGTCGCATTTCCTCTTGAGAGGTTATATTGAGCCAGCCATTCAGATATCTCTGTGGCACCTCGCCAGATCCTAGCAGTCCCATGTAGCTGACAATGGAAGCAGTAGTTGAAGCTACCTCGGCAGCCTTCACAAGGGAGAAGTCAGGGTTGTCCCAAGTATCATCTTCTGTATTGGATTGCGGGTCTGGAAGATATCCCTGAGTGACGTAGAGAGCTGGGCGTCCCGCTTGCCAAAATTCGTAGGCACATGATCTTTGGGCTATCGAAAGGTCTGAAACCTGCTGGAAGAAGCCGTTACCATACTGAGAAGATATCTGGATCATCATATCCGGAATCCAGCCTGCATCATGATAGTTGCTTGTTGAAGAGTACGTTCGAATATTCACTTTGTAGCCATAGAGATAGCCCGTGCGCTGGAACATCAATCTATCGTAGGAGATGGTCGTAAAGGATTGGACTCCCTGGGCTACAATCCAATCTACAAAGGCACCTCCTCCTAGGTCATAGTCTTCATCCAAGTGTACGCCATTAAGCAGGACATAGTAGACATCGTAGGCAAGGTCATAGTCGTGCAGAATACGAGCGACCTCTAGAACTACTGCTACAGTGACTGCTGCATCATTTGCTCCTGGCGTGTACTCAGAGTCGATAATTCCTGTGATGACTAGGGCTGGTCGTGGAGCTGGTGCAGTACCTTGCTTGATAGCAATGAGATGTTCAAAGTCGGTTTCCTGAGCGAAGGTGAGCTCATCATTGGTGTTGTTCTGAAGCACCTCGTTGGCCCATTCCCACGCATCCGTCAGATTCTGATTCGCACCATCATCTGTATTCCATATCCTGTTGGGATACGTTTCCGAGAGGTACTTGGTATAATTACCGATGTTATCAATGGATGTTTCCTCCCAGATAGTGAGAAAGAGGTTCGTTGCGTTGAAGTATGTGGTTGCTGAAAGAACAGGGCTCTCGATGCTTGTTCCAATAGAATGTGACGCGATCGTCCCTGTCATAGTAACGGATGATCCGATGAAAAGTGAGAGCACAATGAGTGACAGTCCCAGCTTAAACCCTGTGCCTTTCATACCTTTAGCGTGACTCCGAAGCCCATTAAATGCGTTGTTCTTAGCGTAGCTAGGAATCACTACCTTCTCGCCACCCTTGATATATGCGCGGCGTTTAGAGAATAGGATACCAAGGATTGCCAGAGTAAATGCAATGAGTATCACCGGCGGTATTAGCATGATCCAGTGCTCTCGAGGGGCCCAATCCTGTCCGTCAGGAATGCCGTCTCGGTCCGTATCTGCATCAAAGGGCATAAGGCAGTGCTCTACTTCGTAGGCATCAGAGAGCCCATCAAGATCCGTATCTGCGGATAGAGGGTTCAGAGCGTTGAGCACTTCGAACAGATCACTCAATCCATCTTGATCCGAGTCCGGCGAGAGGGCATTCGTGCCAATAAGCCACTCTTGGTAGTCATCGATACCGTCTCGATCAGTGTCGTCCAATCTAGGATCCGTTCCAAAGTCTAGCTCGAAGTCATCAGTCAAACCTTCTCCGTCAGTGTCATTTGAAGACGGATCATAACCGTGGTCGATCTCATATCCATCGAGAAGTGTGTCTCCGTCAGAATCCTGTACCAAGGGATTGCTACCGTAGATGATCTCGATACCATCGATTGCACCATCAGCGTCAGAATCAGCAAGCCGCGGGTTGGTTCCGAACACCTGTTCGTCAGGATCTGACAACAAATCAGAGTCTGTATCTGTCGAGAGGCTGTCTGTTCCGAAGAGGTATTCCTCATAGTCATCCAGGTTGTCCCAATCCAAGTCTTGGAACTGCGCATAGTTGTAGAGGATAGAAATGGACTCATTCCCATAGTTGGTGAACCTGATTGAGTATTCGCCTCTTGTAGGATTCAAGCAACTCATATTGATAGCCTGATCAGATTCATTCCGGGAAAGAATCGTGGCTCCAGTGGGTGTCCGGATCTCAGCACGGACAGAGAAGTTCTTGTTCCAAGAAAGAGAAACATTGACTATGGAGAGACCTGTGATAGGCAGGGGAACGCTGGCCTGTGAGTACGCCCCAACGCCAATGGAACGTGTCAGCTCAGGAGCCTCACCATATCCTAGTCTACCAAGTGTAGCGACAATGGATGATGCAAGTCCGACCGCCTCTGCTATCTTTGCATAGTCATATGCCCAGACATCCCATTCATCAGCGTAGTTATAGCTGTAGGGATCGCCATAGAACTGACCCAAGCTGATGCTCGGGATGCCATTCCGCCACCCTTCATAGCCGCCGGTGGAGTACCAGAAGGGCAAGCTCGAGCTTTGGTTCGCTACTGTCAGGATATTCGTACCTGAGATTTCTGAGATTGTTCGAGCCATCCGTATGATATAGGCGACCGGGTCATATGGAGTCGCGAGTATGTTCCAGTCGAGTCGGATGTTCTCCCCGTAGGTCGTCACCGGATCAGAATAGAGAAGTTGATTGAACCAGATGATGCCTGCTGGCTTACGTCCCTGATTCTCAAGGTCACCAATGAGATTCTGAAGACCTTGATTACCATTCTCGAAATTGAAGTTTCCTGCTGAGATTGTGTTTGTCAGGACAAAGTAAATGTCATTCGTCAAGTCATATTGATTGAGTATCCGTGCCGCTTCAATGACAGCTGCGACTGATGAGCCATAGGTATTTGCTCCAGGTCCAGTGGTATAGCGACTTGCAATGGTGCCAACGATAAGGATCGGAGCCAAATTATCTTCAGTGCCTTCTTTAATTGCAACCAGGTTCAAGTATTCTGTCAAGAAATGGAATTCCAGTTCATTCCCTGTCGCTGTCTTAATGGTGTCGTTGACCCATTCCCATGCTCCTAGAAGCTCTAACGATCCATTCTTGTCCAAGGGGAACCAGACTCGTTGCCCATAGTTCTGTGAGAGAGTACGAACGATACTCAAGGCGTTGCTCTCGCTAACCTTGGAATAGATATCATCCCAGAGGCTTTCAAGTGAGAAGGTCTCACTTGGAGCCAGTTGAACAATTGGATCGATAACAAGGTCGCTATGGGTTTCACTGTTTGTCATTGTTCCAGCAAATGGTATGCAAGAGATAGCTAGAACGAATATCAATGCCACACTTACGTAGAACCGGCTCCAATTCATAGGCTCCGAGAGCAGACGAAGTCCAGTTATATCTTGCGAAAGGCGCTATGAAATTCCATTGATACTGAAATAGTCGATCGCTTCCTCCTTTAGGATAGCGACAAGCCTTTGGATGTCAGAGTTAGGAATGATGGGCACTCCATCCTTCGAACTTCCAAGATCTACTCCTTCCCAGACTACATATGCTTTCACGTTTGAGGGGCTGAACTGTTCCTCCGCGATTTCTTCGCCTATGCACCAGAATCGTGGCACCTCAAGTTCCTTGAATCCTTCAAGAAGCAAGTAGTCCACATCAATGATTTTTGCAAACTTTGAGATTGCCGTTTTTCCCCTCGCTCTCATTGTGGCAGTAGATGGTCCGATCAGCAGAGTGGGGTTGGCGCCTGCTTGTGCATGTCTCCAAGTATCCGTTCCCTCCGGAGCGATGATATCCTCTTTAGTGCTCTTGATACTTGCGACGCTCTTTCCTTCTTCCTTCAGCTTGCTAATGAGCTGTTCCAAAAGGAAGGTCTTTCCTGAGAATGAGAATCCTGAAACCGCGAAAACCTGCATCGTTTACTCACTTCTGTTGTCAGTTTGAAGGTTTTTACTACTTTCGATAGTCTTACATGCGATTTGGATTCGGCTTTGAGCTAGTTGCTCCTGTAGTAACCTTAAAAATTGGCTATGACGGGAACACAATGATGGAGACACCGCCCTTGGACACCGATAAAGAAGCTGCAGTAGTCTGCCAAGAAGTATTCAGAGAATTTCAAGATGGAACAAGAGTCATCAAGGTTCTTCGAGGCACAGATCTTACTGTGAACAGAGGTGAGTTCGTAGCAATCGTAGGAGCCTCAGGTTCAGGGAAGACAACGCTCTTGAATCTCATTGGAGGGCTTGACAAGCCTACCAGCGGAACGATTCTCGTCGATGGAATTGATATCACTGGTCTCAATGATGACCAGATGTCCGAAATGCGACGCCATAAGATTGGCGTTCTGTTCCAAGACCAACACCTTCTACCTATCTTTACTGCCATTGAGAACGTACAGGTTCCCATGCTGCTCGATGAAGTGCGGGCTGAGAAACGCCATACGAAGTCCATGGAACTCCTAGCTGCAGTAGGTGTCGACCATCGAGCACATCACATGCCTCACGAACTCTCTGGTGGTATGAGGTCTCGAGTTGCACTTGCAAGGGCTCTTGCCAATGACCCGATCGTGCTACTTTGTGATGAGCCTACAGGAGATTTGGACCACAAGACCGGCGCTGAAGTCATCCGTTTGATGCGTGATCTCGCCAAGAAGCAAAACCGCGCTGTCATTACTGTTACGCACGACCCTGAAACTGCGAAGATGGCTGATAGGATTCTACTCCTTAGGGATGGAAAGCTTGTTGACGAGCTCATTGGAGAGTTCTTCAGAGCAAGTGGCGTTGAGGTAGAATCTAGACATAAACGAGGGTCCGAATCGGGTGACAGTTCCATCACGGGGTGATGTAGTGGCTCGAAAAGAGAATCATGTTAAGATGCTACCTGGAAACAAGCTCTATGCATTCTCATATGCACTCAGTTCTATGAGGGCATATCCATTTAGAGCATTGAGCCTTGCGCTAACTTTGAGTCTGGGAGTATCCCTCATTGGTGGGGTTCTAATATGGGCTGATACTGGGGTTCAGGTAAGTGTCGATGATTACTTTGATAATAATGCGTTCCAGATGCTTCTGCAGAATCCAGCTGGCCTTACAGATTCTGTCGATGCGGCTGAAGCCTATATGCTGAATAGCCCCCTCATAGAGTCATCCTATCGGGTCAATTCTACAGTCGGACTTGTGTACGGAACACAACTTCCTGATGAAACGGTCTATGGATTGAATGAGCCTCTATATACAGAAGGGATGAAGGATTGTGAGGTCATCTTTGTCAATAATGCTCTCTTGAACATAATCGAACGACAATTCAAAATAGAGGGTCGACTATCTCTTCAACCTGGCGAAACTGTGGTCTCATCTCAGTTCGTGAACTACGTATACGAGGTCTTTGGCATCACTCTAACAATCAATTCGACTATTGATGTTGAGGTTCTTACTCGAAGACCAACAGGGCTGACTGGTGAGATAGGCGATCTAGGGAGAAACACACTCGATGGACTGACAATAGTTGGCATCTATGAAATCGAAGGATACAACTCCATTATCGAAAGAGGGTTTCCCTCCATCATGAGAAAGAACTACGACTTCTTACATTACTACACCCCAGTGCTAGGCATCCGCGATAGCATCATGGTCCTATCCAATTCCATAGTCGCTCCGAGCATATCACAAGTGGGTTTCTTTGGTGCAAATTCCTTCATCCGAGCATCTAGCGAGAACCTGATCGCATCTGGGGTCAACGAAATGGATGAGAAACTCCTCACATTGAAGGCACGTGTAGATGAGGCCTACGAGGTGACCGTCGATGGCCTCGAGGAAATAAACTATCTACAAGGACTCGTTGACACATACACCGAAACGATGCCTCTGGCACTACTGAATCTCCCCATATTCATTCTTGCACTATTCCTATCAGTATTTGCTGCTGACACATTCATGGCGACTCGTAACATCGAAGTGAGTGCGCTTCGTTCCAAGGGTGCCAGCTCAAGCCAAGTCTATGGAATTTTCTTCTCAGAATCAATCATCATTGCCTTGTTCAGCATTGCAACAGGCATTGGACTAAGCATACTATTCTCAGCTCTGATACCTTCCGCTGTCGGCTTCATGGTCTTTGATTTCGAGATGTATCAATTCTTCCTTAACGCCACTGTTCTCAAACCGGAAACCATTTTCATCTCAACCCTACTTTGTATCGTTCCTCCCCTTCTTTTCATCTTGGGCTCGGCTAGAAAGGCTGCCATGACTGAGATTGGAATGCAGTTGATGGAGGTTTCAGAACCCCTCTCTGAAGGTAGTGAGGCATACGGGTTCACCATTGGTGCATCTGTGGTTCTCCTTGCAATGGTTATCGGCTCAGTGATGTTCCTTCCGAGCAATCCAATGATGCTATTGCTGGAATTAGGGCTTGGTACCGCCGCATGGTTCTTCATGGCCTATAATGGTTCCCGAATATCTCGCGTTGGATTTGCGAGAGTCACTCGGAAGCTGTCCTTTGTTCTCGGTGAGAAGAACCTTATAGCCTCTGGAAATCTACGAATGAGGAAGGGTCGTATCGTTCCCCTCATGGTCGTTCTTGCACTAACACTATCTTCAACGATAGCCTTTACTGTGCAGGCTGAGAGCTTCCAAGTTGACCTACAGAAGGAACTGGATTACGCAATAGGTTCAGATTTACGTGTTACTTGCACCGCTCGTCCCTTCAGCTTCAATGACACCTTGGAGGAGTATCCTGGAGTTAACAGAGCTACTCCCGTTATGAGAACTTGGGGTGGTATTGGGGTAGAACGGATTAGTATGATTGGGATAGAAGCGATAGAATACTCTCTCATAGCCCACTTTGATGAATCAAGCTTTCCAAATGAAGATTCAAACTTCCTCCTGTCCCGTCTCGCGACCATACCAAATGGTATCATCCTAAGTCAATATCATGCCGATCGATGGAACAAGTCTATTGGCGACAATATCAATCTTGAAGTTGGAGGGCAGCTTTCAGCTTCATGGGCCACTTTCACATTAGTTGGCATCGTCCATAGCGCACCCGGATTTGGATACGCGAACGCTGAGGACATTCCGTACTCACGACTTGGACCTGCATTTGGATATCAAGCTGGTCTATCTGGGTTTGCTCTAGTGAATATCGATTTCCTATCCGCGCAGACTTCCATTATTACAGCAAATCTATTCTTCGCAGACTTAGTATGTGTCACTGACCAAGAGCTTGTATTGCGAGCTCTTCAAGATCTAACTGGTGTTAGTGCAACAACTCCTGAATCATATGACCTTGAGAGCTACTCCTTCGGAACAGCCCTTTTCCTGAGCACAGTAGAAGGTCTCTTCTCAATTGGCTTTGCCATGTCCCTTCTTCTGAGTATGTTCGCACTCACACTCTTTCTAGGCTCCATCGTTCGAGAGCGGAAGCGTGACTATGCGATCCTACGTGCAGTTGGAGGCTCAAAGAATCAGATCATTCGTGTAGTGCTCTCTGAGTTCACCGGTATCGTTCTCGCTTCATTGACACTAAGCCTCGTGCTTGGGACATTGTTCGGTTATGTGATGAGTACGGTGATTTTCTCAATGAGTCCCTTTGCTCGGACCCTTTCAGCCCTGATCACATTTCCAATTGGCTTTCTAACAGCTGTGTTACTACTAGAGATATTTGCAATGATTGCTGGTGCGTATCTCCCTGCAAGAGAGGCATCAAAGACAGACCCTGCGATAGTACTACGAAACCTGTGAGGAACAAAGATGGCAAAGAAGAATCAGAATCAACTCAAAGGGAGCTCGTTATGGGCTCTTACATATGCAGTGACCTCGCTTAGAAACTACCCTATTCGAAATATGGGTATCGCCCTTGTTCTCGCTGTGGGTATTGCCCTTCCTACGACAATATTCGTTTGGGCAGATACCGGAACTCAGATGGTGGTCCATGATTACTTTGATGAAAGCACCTACCAGTTGTCACTCTCTCTCAAGCCCTCCGCGTTGTATGATTGGCGCCAGACTCAGGAGCTAATTGACACAGCTGAAGCGCACCCCTATGTTGATTTCCTGCATCGAGTGGTATCAACGGTGGGGATACTCCAAAATGACACTCTTCCTGAGTGGAATTCGTATGACATCTACGGCTTCAATTATCCTCTAGGTATAAAGGACATGCGAACTATTTTCGTCGATAATGAGTTTCTGGGCAATTGGTCCCGAGATTTCACATATGAAGGCGACTTTCATCTTGAAGCTGGACAGATTCTAGTTTCCCAAGGCTTTATTGACTACACCCTAGAGCTTCATGGAATCGAACTCCAGATTGGTGACGAGATTGATTTCGATATTATTGCCCATGAACAGCGATACACGGGTCGTAATTTAATCGATAATCTCTATGTCCTGCCATATGAGAACTTCACAATTGCAGGAATCTACGAGATTGGTCCCAACGCGAATATGTTCGCTGAAGCCTTTCCCTCAATTTCTAGGAAGAATTGGGACCCTATGCAGCTATCCAACGATCTTGTCCTTGGTATTCGTGACTCGATTATGATCTTGAAAAGCGATATCGGTGAGGATAATGTCGCTGAGATCGCGGAATGGAGCTACTGGAGCCCATCCCTTCTGATTCGCACCTCTGAAGCCAATCTTATTGCTGCAGGTGCGTCGAATATAGCTGATAATCTAGTTACTTTCAAATCGCAGTTCGAGGAAACCTATCCTACGTACAACATTGATGGACTTTCGGAGATATGGCAACTCGAAGCAAAGATCAATACCTATCTCCAAAGTCAGATCCTGACGGTAGTGGCATTTCCTGTCCTCATAATGAGCCTGATGCTGACTGTCTATACTTCAGAAACTTCTGTTTCTCGGAGAAAAGGTGAGATTAGCGCACTCCGCTCCAAAGGAGCTTCCTTCAATCAAGTCTTTGCTACTTTCATGTGGGAATCATTGGTACTCAGTATGATCGGACTTGGGGTGGGAATCCTCGTTTCCTTCATGCTAGCTCCATTAGTAGGTTCGACAACAAGTCTATTCATCTTTGATTTTGGCTTATTCAACAAGTACATGATGAATATCTCCATTCCAATTTTGTCTATCATCATTGCAGCTGCGATTGCCATGTACCTTCCCGCTGCCTATCTACTCCATGTTGCTCGAAGAATCGATGTGACAGAGGTCGGTCAGCCAATGACGGAAACTGCAGAGGAAGGCGCTGAGATGGGAGGTATCCGGCGCTATGGACTTGGTCTTGGGGTGGTGCTTTCGTCTCTA
Organism: Candidatus Thorarchaeota archaeon; assembly: GCA_048884965.1. Lineage (GTDB taxonomy): Archaea > Asgardarchaeota > Thorarchaeia > Thorarchaeales > Thorarchaeaceae > MP5-2226. Next base: position 36,450 of record JBHLQH010000033.1, read on the forward strand.
ATTCTCTTGCCGACATTGGTAAATCCAACTGGGACTACTGCAGTAGTTGAGATTCTAATCGCTACAGTGATGCTATTCGTTGCATCCTATCTTGGTTCTCGAACTATGCGATTAGTGACTGCAAAGCTCTCTAGTGAAACAAACTTTCTCTTAGGAGAGAAGGCCTTGTATCTAAGTCAGAGCCTTCGGAAGAGAAAGGGCCAGTTCATACCCTTGTTGGTGATTCTTACTCTTACCCTTACAACAACAACGATGATGCTTGTTCAGACTGCAAGCTTTGAAGCCACGATGTATAGTGAGCTTGGGTACTCGATAGGTGCTGACATGCGTGTTGAATGTGATCCTAAGGCCTTTGACTTCAACGAGTCTCTGCTTCAATATCCTGGAGTCATTGATGCGACCCCGGTCATCGAAACTTGGGGACAGGTTTCAGGAGATAGATTCTTCCTCGAGGGAGTGGATGCCCTGAAATATGCTCATATAGGAGCCTTCTCAGTTGACAGTTTCTATGGGAATGATTCCCTTTCTGTCTTAACCGAGTTGAGCAATTATCCGAATGGAATTGTGATTAGCAAATTCTACTCTACTCTTTGGAACAAGACCATTGGGGACAGCCTCTTGATCTACCTTGGAGGTCTGAATGGTACCCGAATCGTTGCATTCAGGGTTGTTGGAATCGCCTTGAGCGCCCCTGGATTCGGTGTTGCTTCAACAGACGACCTTGCAGGAGCATCCTTTGCATCTCAATTTGGATTCCAAGTCGGACTAGGCGGCTTTGCATTGGTCAATCTCGATTTCCTATCCTATGTATCAGGGATTCAGTATTCTGATCTATTCTTGGTAGATACGACATGCTTCACAGATATGGTGCCAATAATCAACGTTCTGGAGGAAGATAAGAACACTCACGTGTATACCTTGGAAACCTTTGATGTGAACAGTCAATCCGCATCTATTAGGCTGTTCCTTTCCGGTATTCAAGGATTGACCACCATCTCCTACTTGCTATGTGCCGCAATGGGCCTCATGGCCATCGCCCTCTTCTTAGGGTCTGCAGTGCTTGAGCGTAGGTCTGAGTACGCCGTATTTCGTGCACTTGGTGGAACACAGCGTCAAGTGATATCCATGGTCTTTGGAGAGTTCGCTGGCTCAGTTATAGCTGCGATCTCTATCAGTGTAATCCTGGGCTTTGTCTTCGGGTTTGCGATGAGTATCATGACTTTTGGCATCTCGCCATTCTCCCCGGTCCTTCCAGAGATACTCGCATATCCCTTCTTGATGATGCTCGTTACCATAGCAGCTGAGAGTGCAGTGATGATCGCATCCTGCTATCTCCCAGCAAGACGCGCAGGCTCTGTTGATCCAGCAACTGCGCTCAGAAACCTGTGAGGTGCGCCTAGTGAAAACGATATTGACCTATGCGCAGCTCAATACTCTTATTTGCGACATGAACAGTTTGGAGGTTAGTGACTAAAATGGTCAGCGCTGAAGATTCTCTGGATTTGTATGGTGCATATCCAGATGACGTTGTAGTTAGCGTCGAGAATGTGTACAAGATATTCAAGACCAATGAGCTTGAGGTAGTGGCTCTCAGCGGGGTATCAATGCAGATTCTTGAAGGAAAGATCATGTGCGTTGTCGGCCCCAGTGGTTCTGGAAAGACAACCCTTACGAACATCATTGGTGGTATCACAAAAGCGACCGTTGGGAAGGTGTACTGGGCGAATCTACGTTCAGACATCACAAAGCTTAGTGAACGTGTGCTGACCGAAGCAAGACGCAGCTTCATCGGATTCATCTTCCAAGTGAACAATCTCTTGCCTCACCTGAATGCGTGGCAGAATGTGGAACTTGCAGCTCGAATCGCTGGAGTACCAAAGAAGGTCCGACAAGATCGTGTGGACAGACTCATCAAACTGGTCGGTCTTGAGGAACGGAAACGGAACAAGGCAACTACCCTCTCTGGTGGTGAGCGTTCCCGAGTCGCTATTGCTAGCTCACTCGTGAACCTAATTGATACTGAGGGAAAGGGACTCGTGCTTTGTGACGAACCTACTGGTGACCTCGACCCAGAGACTGCACAGAGGATCCTCGAGCTCTTCAAGGAGCTCAATGAATCCTTGGGCACCTCATTCTTCATCGTTACTCACAGTCAACAAGTTGCATCTATGGCAGATGTCACTGTGGAGATTCGCGATGGTATCGTTTCTGGATTCCACCAGACTGGTATCGACCTGGATGAGCTTGGAGGAACTCGTGTTGTCAAGCTTGACAACAACTACAGACTTCCAATGCCTGTCGATCTACTTGAGAAGGCTGGGAACCCAAGCGAGTTCAGGATCTCTTATGAGAATGACCGCTTCATCCTCGTTCCACAGCTTGGTGGAGTAGTCGATGAGATGCGTGAGCGAAAGGTTCGCACCTGTCGTGTCTGCGGTGCTGAGATTGCTCAGGGCAAATTCATATGCGCGAATTGTGGTAGCACAGTATAGTCTACTGTGGTGCCAACTTCATGAATCGGACCCAATCTACTGCATTGGTATTTGCGATTTTCATCTTTGTAGCTAGTGTAGGGTCCATCTTCTTTTCCATCGGTTTTGGCTATCCAACACAAGCTACAGAGGTCAAGTCAGAGGAATTCTATGATACGTCCTTCTGGGACCTTTCAGACGCAATCTCATTGCCTCTCAATGTGCAGCTGATCTCTACGGAAGTCAGTTCAGTTCAGACTGGTATTGGTTCCGTTCAGTTGAATATTACTCAATTCACCTTCCTGAGTGAGACCTATGAGAGTGTGAACGTCCGGATCAATTCCTATCTAATGCAACGGGTAGACCTGTTGACCGACGCTCCTGCTATCCTTCTTCTGCATGGCTACGGGAGTAATGTGCTGGAATTGCTTCCCATGATGCATGAGATTGCAGCTACGGGCTATATCGTGATGGGAATCGACTCCCCAGGGTCTGGCGACTCCACTAGCTTTCCTCAACTGAATCCCTACACGTTCTATGATGTATCTGATGGTCCAACCTCCGCCCATATTTATCACTCAGTCT
>JBHLQH010000034.1:0-37638 GCA_048884965.1 Candidatus Thorarchaeota archaeon
GGTTCAAATCCCGTCTGGCCCGCCATGTTATACTTGCGTTAGCCATATTTGCTATTTCATTCTGATTTTCTGAAGATGTAAATAGCCCAGTTAATCGTGTTTCGCCCCCATTTCAAGTAGATTTCTTTCGCTTTCCTGGTTCTTTCAAGTAATTCTTGATTGTCTGGATCATCTCGATGGGAATGAATGTAATCATCAACAGCCCACCACTGGAGGGTTTCATAATGGTCCCAATCATCCTTGTTGGATACAATTGTATAGATACAAGTAAGTCCCAAGTTCTCACCCAGACGTACATTCTCCTCGTGTGGTCGAAAGGACTCGCGAGTCATACCAGTCAATTCGAGATATTCGGAATCCGGTTCTTGCAGCCAAAATGGCTCTCCAACGATAACAAGTCCTCCTGATTTGGTCATTTTCATGAGTGCTTGGAGAGTTCCCACATGATCCTCGAAGACCCAGCTTGCTCCTAAACACATAGAAACGTCAAACAGATCTCCGGAGTCGGGTTGATACATCGCTCCATCCATCTCAATGAATCTCAAATCAGTATCAGGAGTTCTCTCAGTGTGCTTTTTCTTACAATCCTCAATGCAATATGGAGAAAGATCGACTCCCACACCTGATATCTCATATTTCTCTGCCAACCTTACCAAAACCTCTCCCTTACCACACGCGATATCAAGAACTCGAGAACCACTAGGTAGATTGAGAATCTGGTAAAAACGTTCAATCTTCTCTTCGTTTAGAACATTGCATATCAAATGATGTTTATGTGTGATAGCAAAGTACTTCCATTTATCCATCATCTCTCGCTCCAAGTATCCTAACTTCCTCCAACATTCTGAAATAGTTTGGGTTCACATCCCGTCTAGCCTGCCACTTTTCTATTCTCTCTGAACCCACCATTTGGTGATTTTGAAACCTTGTTTTTCAGGAATCATAACTGAGATTCCGCTCTACACGATTATTGCTTCAATTATAGGGGTTAAAAGCTAGCATTTCTGACATTATTGTCATGGTATCGACAGACAATTATTATGTTCAAAAGAAGGACCACTGGCTGAAATTTTATCGCGACATTATGGAGAATAAAAGAGTTCAACGCTCTGTGTTTCAAAAATATCTTACTCCCGATAGAATAGTGGAACTGAAGTTGAGCATGAAACAGCGATTCGAAGAGTTGCTGCCACAAATCCCGGATTTCGGTAGAACGGAAATAAACCAATTTTCAACAGATATGATCAAGACTGCTCTCTCTTTGGCGTTTTATAGAACCCTAAAAGAAGAAGGATTTGAGCTTCACACGATTGGGCAGATGATCTTTGAGATTGGCGAGGCGTACTATGCAAGTATGAGTCCATTTGTGAAATTTATAATGCGCAGGGTTTACCTTTCTTCATCTACTCAGAAGAAGATCAGGAAGCGGATAGAAAACAGACGTCTTCCTGTTGATCCTCAGGACTCTCATTGCGCTTTTGTTGAAGGTGACCAAGAGAATCTACTCTTTGGTATAGACTACACAAACTGTGCAGGTCTGCATTTCCTTAAACACCAGAATGCGCTAGAATTAGCTCCCTACCTTTGTTTGTGCGACTATCCAATGTACAGGGGAATCAAAATCGGTTTCAATCGTAGCCAGAATCTTGCGATTGGTGGAACGGCGTGCATGTTTCGCTTCTATCGTACATATCCAACTGAGAGAGGCTGGCCTCCTGAAGAGGTGACTGAATACAAAGACTTCAAGTTCGAAGAATAAGACTTGGAGGAAAGGAAGACACTAATCCAAACACCTCTATCTTCTCAGTTTGCAAGCAATCATCTCTCTCATTTTCATGTAATCCCTCCTAGTCCACCAACTTTGATTCTGAACTTCAGTCACCTTATCCATTCAACTATCGGTACCGTCATAGTACGGCAATTGACTTTTGAGTGAATATTCCAGTCATTAATCTAGACAATCTAGAGGGATTACAATGTGTGATTATTGCACTAAACACGGCGCTGGAGCACGATGGTATCAAAATGTCAGGAATTACTCGAAGGAACTAGCATCGAGCGTTCACATTCGTGATTTTTGCGAATCCTACTTCTCTAGAGATGTTGCTGCTGGCCCTGATGGATTCACATCTATTGTGGAGAGAATCTCACAACCCTTTGAACAAGATGAGCGAGAACGCGTTGATTCCAGGTACAGGAAGTATCTTCACCATCAAGTTGTCACACTGCACGAAGCAAAGCAGGTGCTAGAGCTAGCAAGTAGACAGACAGATGAACATGAACGTACAGTTGTCCGACTCCCATGTATCTGTCGACACGTTGCATATGGAGGGGATAAAGATCTTCGTTGCTTTGGAATCGCATTTTCTGATACATACACTCGGAGGTTTCCAAGATATTTGGGTGGCAATCATCAGTATGTGAGCGCAGAAGAAGCTAGTAATCTGTTAGACGAGTGGAAACAGAAGGATACACTAGTTCATGCTGCTTCTGCATTGGGGGTTCCCTACATAGGTATGCTTTGCAACTGTGACATGCAGGTTTGTCGCCCGTATATCCATCGCCAACGTCTAGGTATCTCCTCCCCATGGTACAAAGGGCACCATGCCGCATTAGTAGAAGATACAAAATGCATAGGATGTGGAGTCTGTGAGGAGAAATGTCCTTTTCAAGTCATCAGTTTAGATCCGGAGAGATTGATTGCAGTTGCGGACCCAGAGAAGTGTCATGGATGTGGTATCTGTGCTGATTTCTGTGAGGATAATGCGATAAGTATGGTCGAGTATCCTCGATCACTAGGGTACTAGCCAAATCCCATCTTGCATACAATCTACGTTTTTGAATCCACTCAGGTCACAGACTGTGTCTGTTACTATCTATAATGATTCTTTCGTAGGGCTTTCAGCGCTCTTCGGTTCGTTCTGAGTGGCCTTGGCGGCTGATCTATATCTGATATCCACGGTGCCACAGGACGCTCCTTTCCTTGCCAGATGCTGGTGAATCTTGACCAGCTACTGCGCCGAAGTGAATATAGACGCTTTCGTTTTGCACTCTTCGATTTCCGATGCATTTTACCACACGCTCTCATTCGTGGGAAGCCTCTTTTACTTTCGCCTGAATGTAGTTCAACCTCAAATCCCTCTTGAATACTCATCCAATCTTGTTCCTCTACTTATCTTGAAATAGTATCCCCATTACAAGCAAATTGTGATATCTTCCATCTTCACCAAAGTATGCATCATGCAACACGCCCTCTATTTTGAATCCGAGCTTCGTATAGAGTGCTACTGCTGATTTGTTATCTTCCACCACCTCAAGGCCAACTCTATGCAGTTTCTTCTTCTTTGCCAGAACTAGAAGATTTTCTGTCATCACAGTTCCCAATCCAACTCCATGGAAGTCTTGATGGATATAGATCATCATGCCTCCAATTCCTTTCTCTCTGGGACGAGTAAACTCATAGATTGCTGAGATTCCTACTAATTGCTCCTCGCATATCGCAACGATTGAGAGCCCCGATTCGGCACCACTCATCCATCGATCAATCTTTGCACTGTCATAGGGTGGATTGCTCCATCTCAATGCATCATTTGATAGAGCTGACATCATGCTCAGGAGTGAATCTCTGTCATCAGGTCTGAGTAGGCGAAGCACGACTTCTCTACCGTTTCTTAGCCTAGTAGTCTGTTCCTCCATAATCCCTTCTCTCCCAATTGGATAAACTTGGATTTTTCGGACCAAAACTTTCCCAGCTTGCTCCATCCTAATAAGCGCTACTTTGCTATCCTCTGAAGACGTGAGATCACTTCTTCAGCTTCTCCCATGATCCTGTCCAATAGATCCTTGACGGTAGGTATGTCCCTGACCAAGCCTACACCCTGTCCACAGCTTACAACTCCGATGTCGATATCTCCCTCATCGTACATCTTCTGCGCCTTTTCCCCTGAAGCAGCCTGAATCAGCTGGAAGAGTGCTGCTCCTTGGGATTCTAGCTCAAGTACATGCTGTGCAGCCTTATTGTTCCATATTCTGTGAGTATTCCCAACAGAACGCAAAGCCAGACACGTGTCAGTTTCCGCAGCCTCGACAAAAGCCTGTTTGAGCTTATCATGGATGGGGCATTCTTGTGTGGCCATCATTCGTGTGCCCATAATCACTCCTTCAGCACCTAATGCTAGGATTGCGGCAATACCCCTACCATCTGACACTCCACCTCCAGCAATAACAGGAACATCAAGAGCATCGACTACTGAGGGAGTCATCACCATCGTTCCAATATCCAGAACTCCAGTGGCACCTCCATTTTCATACCCAACAACAGTGACAATATCAGCTCCAAGAGAAGCGCCCTTGATTGCATATCTTACTCCTGCACATTTATGAATCCAGAGTGCCCCACTATTCTTGAATTTCGGGACCAAATATTCAGGAGCCTTGTGACCACTTGTTTCAATGATCTTCACGCCTTCATCTAGAGTCGCATCAACATAGTCCTCTAGCTTGTCTTGAGGCATCAATGCGGGAAAGAGGTTGATGTTAACTGCAAATGGTTGATTCGTGAGGGATTGTGTCTTCTTGATCGCATCTCGAAGTGCATCTGGAGATTTGAAATTCGCACTGGCTAGCACGGCACATGAACCAGCATTACTAGCAGCTGCGACAAACTCAGGAGTAGTTATTCTCGCCATGGCACCTGTTATGATTGGGTACTTGCATCCCAACATCTCTGTTACTCTGGTCTTTATCATTTGACTCACCCGCATCTCTTCACACTTGATGTGTTCTAGCAGATAAATGTCGTCATCAAATCGAGCGGCATATCAGAAGACCTTGGTATGCAAGGATCGTATTCTCCCGTGTCCTGAATCTGAAGATTAGTTGTATGTCTGTAATTGAGGAGTTAGCAACCGGAGGGCTGATCAAGTAACATGAATTCCCTTCTTCTGACATAAGAAGACCTGAACTACGCAACAAGCAGCCTATTTTTTGAAGTCAGATTCTTCGAAATTCTCTCTTATATGCATCAATCACCACTAATACGAGTGGAGGAATGTAGTATGACAAATCGTCCTAGTATTCGTGTAGTATACAGCACCAAGTCGATAGGGAGTATCCGAGGACGAACAGGTCTGGAATCCGTTTGTCATAACTGCGACAGACAACTTGGCATAGTACGAGATTTTCAGAAGATTGTGGCAATTCCTCAGGAGATTTCATCATTGATATTCTGTGTCCAGCTCGCTGCAGAAGCGCTTGATGTGGAACTTGAATTAGTGGATAGCAGTAGTATGTCAATAGTTCAGCGGCTAAAGGAGATGGTGAATGGAAAGCCGATTCCTCGTATTGAAATCGGCGAGGTATTCCTAACTGGTTTTCCAACCAAACAAGAGATAATCGATATGTATAACACCCACGTTAAGGAACCAATCGGCCTTAGAACTTCTTGATGAGCATATACTCCTTTACTCCATTAGGATAGCCATCCAGACATCCATACTCATTGTAGCCTTGCTTTCTGAAGAAGTCTAGATTCTGGAATGTAAAGCAAGCTGTCTGTCCTGCAATGCACCCTTTTTCCTTAGCAAGCGACTCAGCAGTAGTTAGAAGGTCTTTTCCATATCCCTGGTTCTGGTACTTTTCATGAACCCAGAACGCTTCTATGTTCATGGTTCCGAGAGTAGTATATCCACGAAGTCCGCCGATGACTTGTTCTTCCTCATTCTTGATGACCATTCTGATTCCAATCTCGGGATAGATATGACGGAGATCTCCTAGCTTATCTATGCTGTCTAGTCGCATTCCTTCGTGGATTGGTCCTTCAGCTTCTTCCGGTGTCACCTTATGGACCGAAAAACGAGCTGGGTCTTTCTTCTTGGGTTCGATATCTGTTTCATCTAATCGTTTCATCAGGATGATCTCAGTAATTCCCTCAACATATCCATCATAGATGGCTTTGATCTTGTACCCTACTGCTTGGTAGAACTCAGGTCCTTGAAACGAGAAGGTGTAGGTCTGAGATACTACACATCCATTCTTCTTTGCTAGTCTTTCAGCTTCTAATAGGAGGTCTCTTCCATATCCCTGTCTTCTATATCTCGTATCAACCCAGAATGTTTCAAGATATTGCGCCCAGTAGAGAGTGCTTGTTTGAATACCACCAACGATATTTCCTTCATGATCTTTGAGGATTAGATTTAGCCATTCTTCTGGCTTGTTGAACTCCTCATTTGTCTGTTTCAAATTATACGATTCAAGACCCGCCTCAAAGTCCTCCAATTCTTCATTTGTCGGGTCAGTTATAACTGAAAATCGGTCTGAATCGGCATGCAATTTCATTGTACTACCTTCTTTTCTGATATCTTAGCTTGGCACTCTGTTCATCCTACTTAATATCTTACTAACTACGCCATCTTTGCAGATACATACTCTGAGCCTATCGTAGCAACGAATAATCTGTGATATTCAATCCTTACCAAATAGAAACGATACTGAATTCTCAGACGAATTTACCGTATCTGTAGAAGGTTTCTTCCCCCACTACAATCTCTCCCTCCGACATACTCTTGATCATATCCACATGAATGGCACTTTCATTGGTGCCATTGCACGCCTTGAGAGCTTTTCCTAGTGCACAGTGGATAGTATCTCCCATCTTCTCATCGAATAGCATATTCATACTGGATCTCTTAATGCCTCTATTCATCCCAATAGCGATCTCACCAAGGTGGCGTGAGCCATTATCAGTGTCAAGGATCGATTTCAGACTCCTTTCTCCTTGCTCGGCATCATAGTTCACAACTGCGCCCTTCTCAAATTCCAGTTTCACGTCCCTGATGATTCGACCTTGATACATGAAAGGAACATCAAAGAAGATCCTTCCCTCCACTGAATCCTCCAGAGGCGAGGTATACACCTCCCCACTTGGCATATTATATCTACCATCCTCAATCAGCCAGACTCTTCCAGAGGTCTTTGCATAGAGATCAGTATCAGGTCCCAGAAGGCGAATATCATCGTATTGATTGAGTCTTTCACTCAATATCTTCATCTCTCTCGCGATTTCCTTCCAATCGATGAGGATGGCCTCATACACGAAATCTCTGTACTCTTCGAGACTCATTCCTGCCTGTTGGGCGAGAATTTCACAGGGATGTAATGTGTCACACCATCTCTTGCTGAGGCTCAATTCAAAGAGTGACTCTCTTGTCCTTGCTCGTAAGGCAAGTTTCTCGGAGCTAGCTTCAGCCAGAACGTTCTCTCTTCTAGGAGCATCAATCCAGATTATCACATCACTGGCTTCGAGAGCCGCCTTGTAATGCCTTGGAAGTAGTGAGAGAGTCTCATTGTCTGCATACTTGAGATAGGTGCAAAGGGCTTCATCGCTTTCTAGTAACACAATATAGTGGGCTTTCTTCTTGGCTATCTCTCCGGCCAAGGCGATTATCAAATCATCTGATTCCTGACCCGCACGAATCAGCACCATATCCCCTTCAGTGACTTGAGTTGACCAATTCACGATAACATCAGCATGTTGAGTGATTCTGGGATCCATTTTCAGTTCGCCTACTTCTCTCATTGATACATACTTACCGAAGATGTATTTAGACGTATACCCACCTCAAGTCTTAAGAGATATTTCAGACTTAACAATAGTAAGGTGAAAGTATGACGAACAAGCTAAATGTAGGCGACAAAGCTCCAGACTTCACACTTTGGGAAGCCCCTGGAAAAAGTGTCACATTGACTGAAGAGCTCAAGAACGGTCCTGTTGTTCTTGTATTCTATCCCGGTGATTTCACATCGGGTTGCACCAAGGAACTCTGTACCTTCAGAGATATGCTCACGGGCTTCAATGATATGGGTGCACAGGTTCTTGGGATATCGGTTGATGGCATATTCAGTCATGCAGCATTCAAGAAAGCTAATGATCTACAATTCCCCCTTCTTTCTGATTGGGAAAAGACAACCATTCGCGACTATGATATTGTATTTCCAGATCTCGCAGGGATGAAGGAAGTAGCAAAGAGATCCGTGTTTGTCGTAGATACTGATGGTACAATAGCATATATTTGGATAAGCGAAAATCCCGGAATACTACCCGCGTTCGATGAAGTCAAGCAAGCTGTAAGCAAATTAAGCTAGAAGAGTGTCACAGGGCTTTTCCAAGATAGTACTTCTTGATATCATTCGGATACCCTTCGAATACTCCAAAGACTTCATACCCGAGTTTTTGGTAGAATCCCGGTGCTTGAAAGGAGTAGCTTGAGGTCTGGCAGGAGATACAACCCTCTTCCTTGGCCATGCGCTCTCCTTCGCGTACAAGTCTAGTGCCAATCACCATCGTTCATCTTATGAAGCAGGATATGACTAGAGGTTTCTATATCTGTCATGGATATCCTCAGCACTCGTTGCAGCCTTTGCGAATGTCTATGGCATGATATCCAAGCACATCATTCAGACTCTTCGTCATTCTTCTTGAGAAGTCGATAGGCTATGGCTCCTGCCGCAAGCGCTCCAACTCCAATCATGGCACCCAATACATGTGGTGCGTCTTCGACTAGGTGCTCTACTGGGTGTGTATGTGGATTACGCTTATCCTTGTGGATAATCCAGTGCTCTCCAAGGTCATAGGCATGTAGTGCCATGCATGCACATCGATACTGTCCCCTCATGCCTAGCTTTGGTTGTCCCCAGATAGATGGTTCGAAGCAATCGGGAAGCTTTGGGAGCTGTTTCTTGGTGAACTTGATGTCCTTGTTGTAGGGAACATCCTTGAAGAATTCATGGATATCTAGCACGGCACTCACCATTTGATACTTCTTGACTTGGTCTGTAAGAATATAGAGTTTGAGCTTTGCACAACGGAATCATTTTAGGTGGCTATCGATTATCTCTTGGCGAAAATCAGGGAAGTATTCCCATTCGCCCAAAATCAGCTGATCTGCTATCACGCTGTCTGGGATTATTTGAAGAATGCGTTCTTGCAGATTGACAACCTCCTTCGCATTTGGAGTCTGAAACACAAGTAGCAACTCGGGTCTATCTGCTATTCGCCAACTCAACCAATAGCTCTCTGGAAACTTCTCCAAGAGTAGACTCTCCACGGACAGCTGGGTCCCATCTGACATCTCTTCGACTCTCAAATTGAAGATTACAACTATTCCTTGGCTTACTGACCCCGGATTGATGAGCACAGTTTCGCTAACAAATCCGTTTGATCTGAGATAGTCAAGTCTTTTTCGTACACTTGGAACTGATGCATTGACTCTCTCAGAAAGCTCACTCAATTGCATTCTTCCATTCCTTTGCAATGCTTGTAGGATTCTCCAATCTATTTTCTTCAGACTATCCAGTGGTTTCGATTTGGGTGGCATTGTGTATGACAATGGAGGAAGAAGTGGAACTATTCTCAGATTTGTTATGCTAGGAAATGTTCGGACATAGTCAATGACTCCCATCATTTCCGCATTGTTCCTGTAGACCATCAATGCTATTGCCTCTGATTGGAACCCCATAGACATGGCAAAGATATTCTGATGATTTCCAAGTCGATTTATCTCCTCTTTGGACCATTTCTGTGCTAACTCAAGAAAAATAACTCCGAAACTCGCACCAAGCGCCTCAAGAGGGATTTGAACATCGAAGGCTACGATGACATTCTCTTGAACTAGTTTCTCAACTCGTTTTTTGATAGTGTTGACTGAAACATCATATTTCTCAGCAAGTTCTGTGAATGAAGCCCGACAATTCGCACTCAGTTCGCCAATGATGATTCGATCAAGAGAGTCCACCTATCTTCGCCTTCTTTTTCCAATTTTGAATCTGCGAGTGCAAGAATAGTAATCATTCCTTATAGATATGTGAGGTTTTTGCACCTACTTCCTGCCAAGCTTTCTAGTATTTCCGATGATCAATCATGCTTGACCTACAATGTCAACGAAAAATAATACTTTGAATATTCCAATGGAACCTGATTCTGTTCAGAGTCAATCTCAATGGAAGCTAATTGCTATGACTTTGGTATTCTCAATACTAGTATGCTGGATCGCACAAGAAGTAGTATCCGCACTAGGACTGGTAATTCCTCTTCCAATCACAGTGATTTTACATCTAGTATACTTTGTCACTGTCACTACTTTCTTCATAATCCGACATTACAAGGAGATTTAGGAATATGGATCCTCTCTCAGGGTTTACCTTGTTTCTTGTGTCAGTCGTCATCTGTGCAATCGCAGGTGGAGCAGTAAAGAGAAGTAGCTACAGAGTAAACCGAATGGGACTCTTGGCATTTCATATACTCTATGTATTCGGAATGATACTAGCTATGATTTTCTTGTAAAACCAGATGTGCAGACTAGAAGGTCTGCACGATTTCTATTTTGTAACGCTCCTTAGAATCATACTGGATAGGATTGAGAGAGCTCCTGCAATCAGATTCATCAAATTAGTATAGTCGCTGATGATTGCCATTGGATTGTACATTCCTTCTAGAAGGAATATGAGAATAATCATTCCAATACCTGCGAGGAAACCAATTGAGCTTTGGTTTGCGACGCGTTTGGATGCTGTGACAATAATAAGATCATAGTCTGTATATCTATCCACTTCGGTGTGATATTGTGTAAAATGCACATTTCCAAGTTCTCTAAAGGCCCAAACTGAAGCAAAGAGCCAGACCAGTGCAAACAGTCCTCCCATAAAGGGAATCAATGAGTAGGAGCTCGGATCACTTACGATTAGGCTTAGTCCTGAAAGAATCGCACACACAAGATACAATGTTCCACCGATTGCAGTCTTAGTCTTCATTGGAACCACTCCAACATCACACTCGACGTGGCGGCTGTTGATATCACTTGCTTGTATATCATTTCCAAAATCGTGAATAGAATTCGGTTGTCAAGGTAGCTGGTCGACATTTGACGATTCTTTGACCAATTGATTTGCAAAGTATATATGCAGGAATGCATTCAAGGAAGGAAGCTTTGAACTTGCACTCTATGTTCCTAAATCAATTTCCTCTTGAGGCACGACAATGAGCACAGTTAAGAAAAACAAGTTTGTCTTGGTTTCGCTCGTTATGACAATCATTCTGGCTGGGTTGACCTTTGGTAATCTTCCTGGGCCTACAACCCCCACTGGCATCCAAGTAATTGATGGTATCACGTACAATTTTGATCAGTATCGGTCCGTCAATCATGAAATGCTAGCGATTTTTAATTACTTGGATACCATTGTCAGTAGCGATTACCAAGGATACGGTGAATGGAATGGATGGAATGCAGACCACTTTGCAGGACTTCATCACTATGTTCTTGCATTCATGGCATATGCCACAGCACAGCTGTTCGAGTCCACTCCAGGATATAGAACAGACTTCTATCGAAATTTCGCCTTTGATTTGATAGAGAAAATGAACACATCTGAAACAGAATGGGGTACGAATAGCATCCAGTACAAGGAGTGGACGAATCCGAACTATGGCTTTGTCGACTACTACTATGATCCAGCTAATCCGGCGAGTACATCAGACACCTCCAAACTGTACGTGGGCGACTTTAGAGGCCCTGCAAATATAATGTGGACCGGACATTTTGCTCTCATGGAGGCTCTCTATGAGCGGAATTTCAATACCGGTGAGTTAACTGATGAGATGAGTTGGTTTATGAATGACTGGAACACATCCCTATTGACTGATGGCTATGGTAATCCCAAAGATGGTGGAATCTGGGGCACTGGACTGATACCATGTGAGCCATACATCGTATTTGTCCAATGTAACTCAATTCCAATCTTCTTCACAGAGCTCTATGACAATATGTATGGGACAACCTACATGGAAGGTGGCATGTGGGACTATGGACTTGATTTTATCAATGATGACATGCAGGACGATTATGGTCTCTTTACTGATGGGTACTATGTCATGCAACCAGCTTCTTACGAGTATTCAGGTGAAGGTGCACACCAACAATTCCCCGGACAATCAATTGATCGTATTGTTAGAGATGGACGACCAAAGGTTTCATCCTATGGCACCGCATGGTCTCTAGCATTCCTAGAATACACTCAGCCAAATGCAAGTGCGACAGACTATCCAGTATTCCTCCAACACTATTCAAAGGATATCTCCAAAGATATGATGTACATGATGGACTCATACAACAATCCTGGGGGATTTGGCACCTATGATATCTTGGGCACTATGTTTTCCATCCAACTTGCCAAACAAATGGGCGACTTTGCCACAAGAGATAGACTGCAGAACTTCATGTATTCACTGTTCAACAAGGTATGGAGTCCGGATGGACGTATGTTATACTATGATACATCATCTCTTGAACCGTTCCTGCAACCTGTGCTTTCATTCGGTAAAATCTGGTCCGAATCGCAAGTGTCGATTAGGGATCTTGCGACTCCACGTTCAGCTGAATTCTGGGACTATCCTTACATAGGCTCAGCAGATGACGATCGTATATGGGTCTATCAGGCGGAATGGGATGAGCACCATGAAGCATTCATCTTGAGTATCAAGGTGGATCAGACCGCAACCCTTGTCTTTAGCAACTTCGAATCCACTCCAACAGCCTATGCAAGCGGCATAAGTCTAGGGGACCTTACGCCATCTGGCGAGGACTATACAATGACCTTGAGTCCAGGAGTATACCAATTAGTGATCATGTGAGGTGTAGTTATGACAGAAGAGCACGAAACAAAGATTGAAGAAATTCCAAAGACCTCTATCCTGAATAGACTTCATCTTGAAAATCGACCTAAGGCGCTCGGGACTCTCTTTTTTGGCATCCTTGGCGCAATCATCTATGTAGTAGCATCGCTGATTCCAATGCCCTATATGATGATTAGCATTCTCAAGTTTGGTCTGCTTCTTGGAGTTGTTATAGTCGCACTTACTGGCGCAATCCGAGGTCCAGTCGCAGGTTTCCTTGCCGGGTATCTTGGAGAGATATTCTATGGTCTACTTGTCTATAATGTAGTCGTAGCAATGACATTCCACGCAGCTGCATATGGCATTCTTGGACTTATCACTGGTCTTGTGACTTATGACTTCACGAATGGCAAATCGCTAGCAAAGCTCTCGGTGCTGTCTATAGTTGGATTCCTGTTCACAGTATTGCTGAGCGTGGTAGTCGGGATAGTCATTGAGGGCTACTCGGTCATGGCAGCGATAGCTTTTAGCATGCTTCCACTTATCACCTTGGGCTTACCAACTCTACTCTTTCTTACTCCCGTAATGGCAAGGCTCTGGTATGGATTCATGCAAAAGATGAAGGCAATCGCATCTGCAGAAATCGAGTCTTCAGAATAGATGAATGAAATGGGGTCTATTCCCCATTTCTTTCTGTTTCCTATGTTTGGCAATCTTTTTTCAATCACTTCAACTTCACTGAACAATATGAGAAGTCATACCAAATATCTAACCCTCAATGTTCCTTCGCGAATGGACTTTGTTCATATCACTCCACAAGTTCAAGCAGCTGTGAATGAGAGTGGCGTGAAAGAAGGTCTCTGCCTCGTCAACTCCATGCACATTACCTCCAGTGTATTCATCAACGACAACGAGAGCGGGCTCCACTCAGACTATAAGCGATGGCTAGAGGATTTAGCTCCGCATGAGCCTACCAGTCGCTATGAGCACAATCGTACGGGAGAGGATAACGGGGATGCCCATCTAAAACGGCAGATCATGGGCCGCGAGGTCGTTGTTGCCATAACAAACGGGAAATTGGACCTTGGCACTTGGGAACGTATCTTCTATGGCGAATTCGATGGTCACCGGAACAAGCGATTGCTCATCAAGATAATCGGTGAGTAGTATCTTGTAGTTCGGCATAGATCTCAAGCAATCGAGGGACATGAAGTCTGATATCGAATCTCTCGGCTGTCGCTCTTGAGTTCCGACGAATCCTATCATACAACTCACTGTCTGTGAGAAGTCTATCGACTGCGTCAGCTAGAATTCTTGGATTGCCGGGTGTGATAAGGTATCCATCCTGCTCATGCGTCACTACTTCGCTTGGTCCATAGACATTTGCTGTTATGACGGGCACCTCACAAGCCATTCCTTCCAAGACTGAGAGACCAAACGGCTCTCTACGAGAAGGATAGAGGAATATCCTACTAGCATTGATGACGTGTGGCACTACCTCTGCAGCGATGACTCCCAAGTATTCGACAAGGTTTGCTACTTCATACGTGTCAAGGTCCTGTAGCATGGATTGCTTAAGAGACCCTTCACCTGTCAATACCATCTTGAGAGATGGGTGACTGACTTGTAGGAGCTTGAGCATCTCAGGGAAGATGTCTACTCCTTTCATTGGTTCAAGCCTACCAAGGAAGGCTATATCCCACTTCTTCTCAATGTTAGGTTCTGGTTTGAACACATCGAGGTCTATTCCTATGTAGAGGCGTTGGACGCAATCATCCTTTCCTCTATTTTTGAGCAAATCACGTAGCGCCATAGCGACAGTTTCACTTACTGCAAGAATTCTATCGAATGGACAAAACTCTGCGAGCTGCTCGTAGTCTGTAGTGTTGGCACCTCCTGGCAGAATCAAGGATTTTGAAAGGCCATGGATTGTCGCTACCATAGCAATATCTCCCAGAGCACCTGTATGCAGGAGAGACTGAAGCACCCGATTGAAGACGATATATGTGCTGTGGGCGTGGATGATGTCAGGTTGCAGCTTCTGAATGACCTTGGACAATTGGGTACAAAGCGCCCTCACATTTTCTTCAAGGTCGTCATCGGTGAACAATTTGCTTACTTGAGAGGATCTTTCCGTTTCTGTGAGAGCTAGAAACTCCCATTTTCTCGCTTCGAGATAGTTGCCCGGAAGCGTCCATATCTCATATGCATCTCGGTTCTCTCGTGGCAATGACTCCCTGCTTGATGCTTGCGTGACTATGAATGACTCATGTCCATGTCGACTCATCTCTCTTGAGAGATAGTGTAAGTAGGACTCATAGCCTCCAAGACCGGCAGGGTTAAGGCTATCACAGAGATGCAGAATGCGCATAAGTACAGATTGTATCTTTCCGTCTTGTACCTTGTGGATGCTTACCATTCTCATCCGGTGAAAAGAGATGTCTGATAGTCTACCCTCGCAGTTCCGTGATAGGGACATCATCAGAGACACCGATGGACGCATCTTTGTGGTGCTGGGACACATTCAGCCTCATGATAGAGTACTAGCATTCCTGAAGTATGTGCCTGATCCGAATGGGAAATGGCTGTCTGAAGGCCAGAGATATAGACGCACGTTCTGGGGGGATGTAGGTTCAGTCGTCAACGGGCTTCTGAAGGTGCCTACTGAATATCTGGCTGATGACCTGCACTTTGGCACAGAGCTTCTTGAGGTTCCTTTGAGTCATATTCAAAGACATTTCATCCCTGAGAGTCGACTTGATGAGATCAGGAAAGATGGTCCTGCTGACAGACTGGAGTCATTAGCAGCTGGACTTGCAGACGCTCTGCATGATACATTGGGCGTATCATATTCCGACATGGGCGTGGCAGGAAGTATCCTCTGGAAAGGCCATAGTCCAGAGTTCTCAGACATCAACATGAACATCTATGGATTCCAGAACTCCTGGGCGCTGAAGGAAAGCTACGAATCGGTAAGTGCTGCAGAGAAGGTTCGGCTCAGGACATCCGATGAGTGGGTACGGGGAGCCAATAGGATACTTGAACGTGTCCCAGCCCTCACCCAGGATGATATTGACAAGCTCTTCGAGCGAAGATTCGCCTTCTATTATGATAATCAATGCATAGGGGTAACCCCCGTGCTTCGACCCGCGGAATGTCCTATCCCGTATGGATCTGAGTCCTATCATCAGGTGTCAGTAACTCCAATCAAAGTCCGATTTGAAGTAGAGAATGTAAGCTATTCCCTTTTCAGTCCCAGTATCGTTGAGGGAACGACTCCCTCTTTACAGCAATTCGAAGGAGTCAAAGCATCTCGTCTTCTGATATATGAGGGGATATACAGTGGTCTCTTCAATGTGGGCGACCATCTTGAGGTCACTGGCATGCTACAACGGGTACATCCGATGAGTGACAATCGAGAGGACTTCTATCAACTCATGATAGGTACAAAGGATGGGGCGGGAATAGAGTATATTCGAATCCTGACTTGACACCTTGAGAATCGGAATTGTCTTAGGCAGATAGTAGAGTAGCAGAAATGATGTCTGAAGAGATCCCTTTCCTGAGCGTTCCATCAAAATATGGTGAATTGATCCGAAAAAGGCTCTTAGCGCTAGCCCTGTTCGATACGAACTACAAGATAGTATCAGAGGAGAAGGTCCTCTTCTTCCCCCTCAGAGAACACATCGATATCGAACAAACATTCCCAGAGCTACCTACTTCTGAGTACTCTGTTGGAAGAAGGAACTTTCCTGAAGCATTCGATGGACCAAAGACGCTTTCAGATGCCCTCAAGGGGAGATTGACCGAGAAGGAGGTAGAGCTTCTTCCTCGAGCATACGATTTAATCGGTGATATTGCTATACTAGAGATTCCTGAGGAGCTCGTGGAACATAGGTTCGAGATTGGCCACGAGTTTCTCAAACTCCGCCCGAATTTCACAACAGTTCTGGGCAAGAATAGTGCGATATCTGGAACTCTTAGAATCCGAGAGTATGAGCTCTTGGCAGGAGCCGATAAGAGAGATACAATTCATGTCGAATATGGTTGCCGTATTGCAGTAGACCTCTCAAAGGCATATTTCAGTCCTAGGCTGCTTGAGGAGCACAACAGAATCGCACGGCAAGTTGTGGAGGATGAGCACGTCGTCGATATGTTCTCGGGCGTAGGTCCATTTGCACTCCATATCGCAAAGCGGACGAGGGCTACCATCACTGCAGTAGATATCAATCCTGACGCGTCTAACCTGTTGAAACAGAGCATCCCTCTGAACCGCTTGGAGGGCACGATAGTTCCAATAACGGCTGACATTAGAGATTATACAGAGTCAAGCAAGTCTGGTTTCGCGGATCGCGTCATAATGAACCACCCGTCTGGTGCCTTCAATTTCATTGGCGAAGCATGCAAGTTGCTCAGAGAATATGGTGTGATGCACTACTATGATTTCATGGGCGGCGAAGATCCTGAACAGGCACTATATGAAAAAGTCAAAAGGCTCATCGAAAAGTCAGGTCGAGCGATTAAGAAAACACTCCTGATACGACGGGTCAGAGATAGCGCGCCTTATGAGTATCACATGGTTCTCGATGCTATCATCTCATAGTAAATACAATCTGGCAGATTATCTCCTGCTTGGGATTTCGCAGTTTCTCGATGAAATCTCGTCCAAGGTTTATGGCAGCCTTATCTGCATTGATCATGAGGGTCCGTGGACACTCGAAGGAACTGGTCCTAACTACCATACTGGTACGATCTGAATAGGTAAGCCCTGGACTACCATGCCCGACGATTTCTTCCTTCATATCATCTATTGTCAATACAAAACGGATCTCAGTCTTTTCCAAGCGTGCCATGGCTTTGATGTCTTCTTCCAGCCTATCGAGGGTTAGCTCTGACCGTATGCCAATGATGCAGGTACCTTGAGGTGTAAGGAAGCCCTCACTCGTCACCTCTAATGTAGTCCTATGATCACCAACTACATTCTCATGACCAAATGCTCGGAAAGAAACAGAGCGCATGAACTGACAGACCTCTCAATGCTTTTATGACTGCATGTAATATAGACATTCGGTTCTAATGTCCGATGATCGTCTCCATCAAGACAAGGAGCGGCTCATAGAGAGTCTAAAGGCTAGAGGATATCTTGTGAGTACGAAGGTCGAGAATGCGCTTCGGGTCGTCCCACGAGAAGAGTTCGTTCATCCTGAAAGTCGTAGCTATGCCTACCGCGACACGCCTCTATCAATTAGGCACGGACAGACAATATCTGCGCCGCACATGTGCGTAATCATGTGTGAGGGTCTTGATCTTGACGTTGGGATGAAGGTTCTGGAGATCGGTGCGGGTTCCGGATACCATGCCGCGCTATGTGCGGAGATCATCGCACCCTCTGGAGCTGAGAATCCCGGACACATATACACGATAGAAATCGTTGAGAATCTAATCGAGTTCGCCCAAATGAATCTAGAGCGGACGGGATATTCCGATAGAGTTACGCTTGTTCATGGTGATGGCGGACTCGGGTTAGTACAAGAAGCACCATTCGATAGGATTTTCGTGGCTGCTGCTGCTCCATCTATCCCAGAGCCATTGCTTGACCAATTGGCTCCCGGGGGGATTATGCTCATTCCAGTTGGTTCTCCGGGGTTATATCAGGAACTGATGCTCGTTCTCAAGTCCCAAGAAGGTCAGATTACCAAGAGGCGATGGGGTGGAGTTGCCTTTGTGCCTTTGACAGGCAAATATGGATATTGATTATGTTGCGAGATGCAACGGGATTATGGTCAGTGTAACTGTATCCGAATCTGAGAGCTTGAGCTTCTTCCGAATATTCACAGGTGCAATGATCTCTAGGATATCCTCACTATGATGCGTACGTTGTGCAATTACGACAGCCGCCTCGACCTTATCATTGACCTTGACTCTATAGCATATCACATCACCAAACGTCCTTCCCTCATGGGTGAACCCAGTAACGACCTGCGGAGGAGTGTGTTTCATGCGATTGATAGCCTTTCTTGAATCATCGGTTGTCACTCTCACGTTCAGAGTACCCGGATAGGGCTCAAATCCAAGAGCCTTCCTGAAGCGATCAGAATACACCTCGACATAGTATGCTCCTTCTCCGATCCCATCAACTATCACACCATGAATCTTGATCTCATCCTTTGGAGGTGCAAATGCAATCTCAAGTGCGCTGAATACCCGTAGCAGTTCATCTCTCCCTTGATTTGTGATTTTCAATTGCATTCCATTGACGGTGTGTGCACGAATGACATAGCCCTTATCGACGCACTCTGCGATTCGGCGAGACGCTGTCTGTTGACTTATTCCGAGATTCTTACCTAAATCGCTAGTCTTCAGCAATACGACTTCATGGAGGGCTCCATGTCGAGCAAGTGACAATAGGGTGAACCAAGTTTCAGGCTGAACCATCAGAATCATTCTCCTACGATGAATCCTTCTCCTGCATCCGCTCTTCGAATTCCCTGAGCTCATGTATCATCTTTGTCTGACGGACTGCATTAGTCACATCTCCTCTAGTTCTCTCAATTAAATTCCTCGCCACGTCACACTTCCTTCGTAAGTCTGGGACCAGTGCATTGGGGAAATCAAAGTCGTTCAGATTTTCTAGTATGTTTTCCATAGAGGACAGTAGATTCACAGCCTTTGTGACATTATCCTCTCTCAAGCTCTCCAATACGGCTCTTCTCAGCTCTCCGACAGTGTCACCTAATCCTGTCAAATAGGGCCTTGATGGGATATCGTAATCTACCGGAGGCGTTATCTCGCCCCGTTCAAGAATCGAAAGGATGTTAGCTGCTTCAGCAAGCTCCTGATACGCAGTATCCAAGATGTGCGTTTTCATCAGGAATTCGCTCTTCAAGAGCTCGTCCTTTGCTTGGATGATGATTGAATTGGCTTCTGCAAGGGACTTCTTTGCCTTTTCAAAATCTCCACGGTGCGACATCTTGATCGATTCAGAGCAATTCCTAACAGCAGTCCTGGCCAATGGAAGGACCTTCTCTCTAACGAGATCATCTGCCTCAATCTCCTCTCTGATTCTATCCAGAACTCTCTCAAATCCCATTATCTTTCGCCTTCCTTCATCATTTCAGTCGCTTTATGTGTTTTCTACGAGCCAAGAGTATCACTCGGCTTTCAGCTTGTTCATCAATGAAGTAGTACCCAGTAAGTGCTGCCAGCTTCTCGCCAAAGGCTCTAATCTCCATTTGCGAGGGCGCGTTATCTGCATTAAGTCGGCCTCTTGACGATCCGAGGTACATATACCCTTTCACTTCAACAAAGTCTGGCTCGCCTCTTGTAATCATTTGCGCATAATTCCTGATATCATGCATATTGTGTCCTGCGACCATGGTCAGTCTGTTGACGGTTCTACAATCAAGGGACCTCAGGAGTTCCTGTGATTCCATCAATTTCTCCCACGCGTCCTTTATCCCTGGTCTTAGTAGCTTGGAATGGGTTTCCTCGTCTGGAGCTGCCAATGTTATGTACAGCTGAGTGGGAAGTGACATCTTAGAAAGCACTTCTGGTCGTGTTCCATTGGTCACAAGAAAAGAAGTCATTCCCCTATTATGCACTTCATCTACCAAGTCACTCAGAAGTGGATACAGAGTTGGCTCTCCCGCTAATGAGATAGCCACATGCTTTGGCTCCCTTGCCTCAAGATACCTCTCTCTGTTCACCTTTGCTCCCGCATCTGGATTATAGCCTCCCAATGAACGTAGATTGGCCATTAGTGTTTCATCAAGTAGGTCTGATGGTGGGAGTACATCCTCAACATCCACTGATAGTTGGTCCCAGCTGATACCGATATCACTTGGCGTCACTCGCCAGCAGAACTCACAATTCTGTGTGCATTTATCAACTACAGGAGTCATCTGTAGGCATCGATGCGACTCGATTCCATAGAACTTCTGCTTATAGCATACATCTCCATACAACAGGCTCTTCTTTTGCCACTGGCAGGCTTTGTATCCACCTCTAGATCCCAAGAGATGATAGCCCTGTCTTTCGAGCTTTGACTTAAGTTCAAGTGGCAAAGGATTTGGCAAGGTACTAATCACGGATGCCCTCCGAGCATCCTCTTATCAGGATTTGGCAATGATACATTAGTTAGATTCGAGCCTTTCTCCAAGCGATTCTTGATATCCCCATGAACCAGTGACTTTCTTCTTTCTTGCCAGCTCTCCTAGTATCTTCCTAGTCCTAGAATCCAATCTCCCTGTTGGCATGTACTCCCATTCGCTACCCGGGAGTGGCATGAATACATGCGCATGAATCTTTGCACCAAGTCCTACAAGCTCCTCGCACACATCCAAGCTCGCTTCAATGTCCTTTTCGCTTTCCTCAGGAAGTCCGAAGATCATGTCAACGTGGGGTATGAAACCTGCATCCTTCGCCATAGCAATTGCATCCTTTCCTTCTTGGACAGAGTGATGTCTGTTTGCAGCCTTTAGGATATCATCGCTACCTGATTGTAGGCCAATTTGGAGCGTCCTGTTCGCGACGTACTGCCTGAACATCTCTAGTATCTCTGGAGTGACGAACTCAGGTCTAACCTCGGAGGGGAATGAGCCAAAGAAGATGTCAATTCCTGTGCGCTTTGTTACCTGCATTAGGAGCTTTTCCAGTTTCTCAGGTTCAGCTCTTCTTCCTTTTCCCCCATAGCAAAGAGCATTGGGCGACAAGAACCAAGTTCTTTCGAATCCCCGTTGTTCGACTGCCTGTTCAAGCCAATAACCTACAGAGTCCACTCCTCTATGTCTAACGATCCCTCCTGATAGAAAAGGAGTTGCACAGAACTTACACTTGAATGGGCAGCCTCTCGTCACCTCTACAGGCCCTACGACATTCAGGCCAATCGCAAAAGGGGGGTAGTCATCTAGGGCAACATAGCCGGTATTTCTAGGGACCGGAATGGAATCGCTATCAGGTCCTACTATTCCCATGATGGACGTTGGATCTTTGTCGTTACCCAATTTCCAAAGAAGCTCCCTAATACTCGACTCGCCCTCTCCAATGACAACATAGTCGAATCCCATATCTATCAGGTCCATGGGTCTTGCGCTAGCATGAGGTCCGCCCCCAACTATAGTGACCCTCTTCCCAAAACGTTGTCTGACCGCTCTGACCTCATCTCTCACTCTCTCCAATTGCGTACTCATCACAGAATGTGCGAGCACAACCTTTCCATGTTGTATCCCTTCTTCTAGTTCTTTCTCAATTGAGTCTAATGGAGCAAGAACTCGAATCGATTCAAGTCTAGGATCTGTTTCAATTGACCCGAGAAGAGCAGCAAGACTGTATCTTGAAGAGCTGTGTGCACGAAAGATTAGCGAATGTATGTCCAACGATTGCACGCGCACTAGTTCTCGATGACTCGTTCAGTCACGCCATCCTTAGTGACGGTCATCACACGTATCTCTCCGCCCGATTGAACGTCTCTTGCGATACCTGCGCGAACTGCTTTGATTGCGATTTCCTCAGCAGCTTTGACGGTTAGATCTGGAGCATAATCCTTCTCAAGGACACCATATGCAGTTCTAACGCCAGTACCAGTTGCTGTGAACTCGTCTGGAATAAGCGAGCCACCCATATCCAGCGTGTATAAGGAAGGCCCATCCTTGTCAACGCCGATAATCACAGTTTGCACATAGAGCGGCGCAAACCTTCGTGAATAGAGGGTATTTGCTACCATCTTTGAGAGGGCCTTTACAGAGATGGGTTTCTTGTTATCTAGTTCATAGAGCTTGATTTGAGCTTGTAGCCTATTGACCAGCATTTGATAATCAGAAGTCAAACCTGCTGAAGCAAGCACGATCGTATCAGTGAGCTTGAATGCTTTGACACCCTTTTCGCTTAGGACTAATGTTCCCCAGCTGATGAGGGAGTCAGTAGCTACTACTGTTCCATCTGTACACTTGATTCCTACTACTGTGGCACCTGTTGGAAGACTCATTTTTGGCCCATCCTCCTGTGGAGCATGTTCATATTATAGTGGTCCAGATTCTTCAATCCTTTTAAAAGATATGACCTGTACACCTGTCGAGTGAATAGCTAGGGAGAAGTGAAACGTCCATACAATAGTTGCTAAAAGGCATTCTTTTGACGTCCTATCGTTAGCTTGGGTGTGATATTATTATGAGCGCTCTGAATCCTTTCAAACGAATTTCGACCATTATGAGAGCAGAAGAGATCATCGAGTACGCTCACAGCAAATCAGTGAAAGTTAGTATGAAAAGTTCGAAGATGATTGAGAAAGTAGAACGAGCTCGCATACGAGAAATAGCTCGACTAATGGAATTCTCAAAATTGGTAAAGACCAAGCTCAAAGAAGCAGTGGAAGGATTTCCAACACTCGACCGATTGCATCCATTCTATATGGAACTCACAGATATCCTCGTGGGCTTGGACAAGCTGAAGCAATCCTTGGGTGCGGTGTATAACTGTATCCCACCTATTGATGAGGTCACCAAATCTCACATGGAAGCTCTCAAGCTAGGGCAAGACTACAAACAGATGAAACGATCCCGAAGTGCTGCCAAAGGAAGAATCGCTTCCATCGTACGGTCCACTTCAAAGAACCTTGATTTCATCATTGATGCCAAGATAAAACTCGAAAGACTGCCAGGGATACTTCCAAACTCTCCTACCATAGTGTGCGCTGGCTTTCCAAATGTTGGCAAATCTACTCTTGTCAAAACTGTTTCAACTGCAGAACCAGAGATTGCCTACTATCCCTTCACAACGAAGCATGTGATTATGGGACATCTCAAGATCCGAGATTATAGGGTCCAGATCGTAGACACTCCGGGTATCCTTGATAGGCCTATGAGCAAGCGGAATGACATTGAGAAGCAGGCTATCACTGCATTGAAATATCTTGCACATGTAATTATCTTCATTCTTGACCCGTCTGAAGCATGTGGATGGTCCATTTCTGACCAGATGAACCTTCTTCGCGAAGTTCAAAGGATGTTCCCCATCATTCCAATCCTGGTCGCCTTCAACAAGATTGACATAACTCTGCCAGAGAAGATGGTCGAGGCTAGAAAAATGGTGCCAGACGCCTACGAGATCGTTGCCGTAGAAGGGAAAGGAGTGGATGAGCTTCTTCAAGATGCAGTTGATGAGGTCGACCTCAAATCTCTACAGGATGAGATTGATGAGCATGTGGAATCACTGGGCCAAAGAAAGGCCGACGCCTCTTATCCTGACTAGACCTGGACTACCAACCTGCCCCTGAATATCTATCTCAGCGCCTAGGATATGATGTGCAACCCAGATATTCGTTGTGAGATGTGATGTGACCTCTGTCACTCCCATCAGACTTTCTCCCTTAGCGAGTGCCATGTATGGAATGAGCATGTCACAGAGATGCGAGTCGATTGCTTTCGTTGTCGACAGATCTTGCACGAGCCGTCTTGCCGCTTCAGAGCCAACTAGCTCCGCACGTTTTCCCTTCGAACCAAGGACATCAGCTCCAAGCCTGTTTCCTGTGTCAGACTCTGCCCAGAGCACGATTCCGCTTCCTGGACCAAGATGCGGGTCGTTATGCCTTTGGTATGATTCTCTAACTATGCTCTGAAACGATAGCCCTCTTTCAGAAAGGATGTCTTCGGCGCTTTCTGCCTGACGTTCCGCGACATGCGGTGGCAGTTTGACGCAATGCGAGATACCAGATACGGTCTTCAAATTCCCAAAATCCACAAATGATGCAGGTGATATCTTTTCACAAGGGGTGGTATCTACTGATACTTTTCCTCCTCCTTTGGGATAGTGTCCTCTTCGTTCTTGGATGATGGCTAGCCTTGGTCCCATCCTTGCAAGGATTGGAACAAAGACTTCTCGCAAATAGTCCACCGGAGGGCTCCAAGAAACGTCCGTTCCTCCCCGAAGGCGGAATCCGACGGGCTCATCTGATAGTATTGCTGGAGGCAAGACTGCTTGCAGGACCAAGGAAACTGAGCCAGCCGTTCCTATATCATAATCAAAGATTCCTGCTCCTCTCTCACCAGGCTTGAACTCGATTGTTTCACTACCAATCTCAAGCCCCTTGATCTCTGCGTTCACCAGCCGCCCAGTGAGTTCTATACCTGCTATATGCTGCCTCTTGAGACCTGGCTTTGGTCTTCCTGCGCGGATTTTTGTGATTCGAATGGGTTGTAGAGTTAGAGCTGAGAGGGATACTGCAGTCCTGAGGATCTGTCCTCCTCCTTCTCCATAAGAGCCATCGATTTCTATCATAGTCCGACCCTATCACTAAGAATCATCACTATGTTAAGAACCTCTCTCATTTTTGTCCTTGCCCAATCCTTATTTACCAGCTACTTTTCATTTTCAGATGATAACGATGCGCTCAATATTCATTGGAAGGTTCCAACCCATTCACTTGGGACACCTACACACCATCAAGCAGATCCTTGACAAGGAAGAAGACCTCATTATTGCGGTCGGAAGTTCCCAGTACTCGCATACCCCCAATAATCCTTTCACCGGCGGAGAGCGCGTTATGCTAATCAAGCGAGTTCTAATCGACGAAGGTCTTCCTCTGGATAGGATCGATATTGTCCCTATCACAGATATCAACATCAATCCCTTGTGGATTGCCCATCTCAAGAGCTTTGTTCCCTATTTTGACAAAGCCTACTCTCATAATGCTCTAGTTCAACGGCTATTCAGGGATGCAGGTATCCAACTTGACGAAACAGCCTTGCTTGAACGCACATCATATAGTGCGAATCATATCCGTGATCTGATTCGATGGGGCAATGATGAATGGAAGACCTTAGTCCCTCCTGGAGTGGTCGAGCTGATGGAAAAATACGAGCTTGATAAGAGGATCAAGGCAGTCGGTAACAATACAACCAAGCGATAAACGCTTACAGCAGACTTTAAATAAGAACTGACTAGGACAGTATCTTGGTGAACGATAATGCTAGGTGACTGCGTTCCGAACAATTAACAGTCTGATTCTATGTCCTAGCCAATGCTATATAATCCAGAATAAACATAATGAGATGATATCATGAACGGTAGTGAAACGAATAACGATGCGAAACAAGCCATTTTCAATATCAGTAAGGAAAATGACTTCCCAGAATGGTACAGTGAGATCTGCAAGGTCGCTGAGCTAGCAGATATTCGGTACAATGTCAAGGGATTCACGCCGTTCCTACCTTGGAGTGTCATGTCAATGAACCTCATGTTTGACTATCTTGAGGTCAACCTCCAAGCGAAGGGGCATCTGCCCATGCTATTTCCAACGGTGATTCCTGAGAGCAACTTGACTAAAGAGGCTGAACATGTCGAAGGATTCACACCTCAGGTCTTCTGGATTAGGGAGATTGGCGATGGACAGCAACTTGAGGAAGCATTGGCACTGAGGCCTAC
Organism: Candidatus Thorarchaeota archaeon; assembly: GCA_048884965.1. Classification (GTDB taxonomy): domain Archaea; phylum Asgardarchaeota; class Thorarchaeia; order Thorarchaeales; family Thorarchaeaceae; genus MP5-2226. The sequence goes on from JBHLQH010000034.1 coordinate 26,081, forward strand.
AAGTGAAACTGCGATATATCCTATGTACTCTTTGTGGGTGCGAAGCTGGCGTGACCTTCCCATGAAGAGGTACCAGCGTTGCTCTGTGTTCAGGTCAGAGATCAAGAGCACTCGCCCCTTCCTCCGAGGTCGGGAGTTCCTCTGGATTGAGAGTCATAATGTCTATGCCACTCATCAAGAGGCTCTGGATCAGGTCATGGAAGATCTTGAGATCACCAAGGAGGTTGTCACAGGGGATTTCGGTATTCCTGTCATGGTATTCAAGAGGACCCAATGGGACAAGTTCCCTGGTGGGTTCAATACCTATGCAGCTGATACCTTGATGCCTGATGGAAAAGTGATTCAGCTTCCTTCGACCCATGATCTTGGAGATAATTTCGCAAAGGCCTTCGATGTCAAGTATCTCAACGAAGCTAATGAAACGGTCTATGCTTGGCAGACCTGCTATGGTCCTGCCATCTCAAGAATCTATGGAGCATTGATATCTGTCCATGGAGATGATAAAGGGCTTCGGATACCCTACAAGATCGCTCCTTATCAGGTCGTCATCGTGCCTATCTACAAGGAGAAGACCAAGACCGAGGTATTAGGATATTGTAGGAATCTAGAGAAGACCCTGCGGAAGGAAGGAGTCCGAGTTCATCTAGACGACCGTGATCAAACTCCTGGCTGGAAGTTCAACTACTGGGAGATGAAAGGAGTTCCTATCAGAATTGAGGCTGGTCCACGTGACATCAAGGATCAGAAGGTCGTAGCGATGAGAAGGGACACCCTTGAACGCCAGAGCCTTGAGCTAGCATCCATCAAGAAGAGCATTCCCAAGTTGGGTGAGGATATCGATGCCAATCTGCGAGCGATTGCTGAATCGAAGTTCGAAGGCTTGATAGTCGACGCTGATTCCATTGGTACCATTGACGATGCCCTTAGCAAGGGCAAGATCGCACGAGTGCCCTTCTGTACTACACAGATGGATGGTCTTGCATGTGATGAGGAGCTCAAGGAAAAGACAGGTGGAGAGGTACGCGGCACACGAATAGATGTGGAAGAAACGGCCTCGGGTGTATGTCCTGTCTGTGGAAAGGTCGCAAAAGAAATCGTCTACATCGCACGCTCCTATTAGTCGTATCTGTCGGTCAGAGATGAGAGCTATCGCTCTGACCATATCTTTTTCTTGATACGTCAGAGTGACTACTGAGAACTACTTTCGGAGTCGTAGCCAGATGAAGATCCTTGTTCCCTATCCTGAAGAAACTGTTGAGAGTATTAGGAAACTTGTAGGCAGTGAGGCTGAGGTTGCTAGATCAGACAGAAGCGTAGAGGACATGCTTGCGGTAGGGCATGATGCTGAAATCATTGCTTCCGGAAGAGTTCCTGACGAGTTCATTCGAAAGGCAAAGGCACTCAGGATGATACAATCCTTTGGTGCTGGAATCGATAAAATCGGTATGGATGCAGTTATCGAACGCGGTGATGTGGTTGTCTGCAACAATCATGTCAATGCGGCAGAGGTCGCCGAATACGCAATTATGCTCCTTCTAGCGGCAGCCAAGCATATTCTTCACTCGGATCGAGGGATTCGATCTGGTGATTGGAGCATGACCTGGGGCGGCCCTCGTCCAAACCATGAGCTTAGAAAGAAGACCGGCTTGATTATCGGTTTGGGGCATATCGGAAGAGAAATTGCCCAGCGACTAAGGGCTTTTGATATGAATCTGGTCGCAGCAACAAGGTCTGGAGCCTCGGAGGCATCTCATCTTGTCGATACTGTGACGCATATCGATACTGTGGCCCCTTTTGTAAAAGAAGCTGACTTTATTGTCCTGTCTCTTCCTTTGACAAAGGAATCTGAGAATCTAGTAGACAGAGAATTCCTCTCTCTCATGAGCGAGAATGCCATTCTCGTGAATATCTCCCGGGGTTCGATCGTAGATGAAAGTGCACTTTTTGACGCTCTGAAGGAGAGGAAGATTGCAGGAGCTGCACTGGATGTCTGGTGGGACTACCCCGCTACCTGGGGAGGTTCTGGAAAGCTTCCATCGGAGAACTATCCTTTTCATGAGCTCGACAATGTTGTTCTATCTCCACATCGAGCTGCGTATTCTGAGAATATCGTACAGGATCAGCTTCGTTTTGTTGGTGAGAACATTCTGCGGTATATTCATGGCGAACAGCTGCTTAACATCATAGATACAGACCTTGGATACTAGTTTCGCGCCCTTTGTGATTTTCTGAAGGGGTTTTTCAGGGGTATTCCTCACACATTACTGTACTATAGGAGTCATTATGACCCTCTCTAAGAATCTACAAGGAGGCAGGTGAAATATCTCATTTCGTCCGAGAGTCAAACCTTTTAGGGCAGCCGATTGACGAAACACCAGATTGCTACTCTGAGGAAGCTAAAGTGAGCATAGAAAACATCTCTGATATCCCAGGAGTCGGTGAAAAAGTACGAGGCGCTTTGATCAGCCATTTTGGGTCTGAGCCAGTTGCGCTAAAGGTGATCCTTGATTCTAGAGTGGACCTTGTCGCTGCTGTTCCGGGGATTGGAGCAAGGCAAGCAGTCAATATCGTGAAAGCAGCATATGAATCACAGTTCGGTGTAAGCTCGAATATGATTCTCCGGAGTCCTGATGTCCGAAAGATATTCGAAGAGGTAGTTGACATCATCCGGACATACGCCAACACGGGATATGCCAAGGACAAGCTTTTCCTCTACTTTCCATTACCTCCGGACAGATTGGATGAGATAGAGAAGCGCCAAGGCTATTTTGCCCACGCCTCCGCTATGGCTAGTGGTTTGACAGCTGAACAACGAGAGGCTCTTCGAAGTAATCTATCCCAAATACGCGGTCTCTTCAGAAAGATCAAACCTCGAAGAATCGAAGGAAGAGTAGTGATCACCAACGATGACAAGGTCTTCGATGCGCTGATTGACGAGGGAGTCGAGAAATGGTGCCCTGTCTATGTCCTCTCAGAAGGAGAGAACGCAGCTGACTATGCCCAAGGATATGATCTTGTCTTCTTCATCTCTCCCTTTGGTCTCTATGATAGTTCAATCGACATGCTAGACAATGTCGAGCCATTGGGCAAAGATTGGACAATCGCAGATGTCCTTCCAGAGCTAACGGTAGGATTCTATTCACGGAACTATCGAGTGATCGATGCTGCATGCAAGCTCGCTGATGAATTCAAGAAGATTCCCACCAATGATGCTGTTGATCAATTCATTCAGGATATTGACTTTGATGAGCTATTGAAGGTTGGTCAGATTCTGGGGAACCTGAATGAGGAAGGTGACATCGCCTCAGGTGTCGATCCAGAGCTCGATCGCTTCAGAAAGGCAGTAAAGGCATACCCAACCGCTATCGCGGAAACAGAGGCATGGCTCAACGAAGAAATCACCTCTCGCATCGCGAAGAGCCAGATAACTCTTGGTGGGCAGCAGATCATCAGCATCTTGCAATCCGCTGACATGGAAGGTGCAGAAACCGGTGCTATGCGCAATATGCTGCCTGCTGAAATCATTGAAACTTTCACTAATACCGTCCAAGAATCAGAGGAAAAGCTGGTCAAGGAGCTAGGCCTCACACCCCGAGAAGCTGACTGGGCGACTGGTATCGTTAGCGAGGAAATCGCTTTACCAGTCAAACTGGTACTCACCCAAGTCAATGACTTGGAGGATAAGCTCAGACGGAAATTCGCAGACCGTCAATTCAAGCTGATCAAGAAGTATGCTGGCGATTTGGAGAAGCTACGAGACTCGGTCAGCAAGGCTGTTCAGACCCTTCTCGAATTCGATCTATTCCTTGCAGTTGGCCTTTTCTCAACAGATTATGAGCTAAAGCGACCCGCACTATCGAGAGAATATTCAGGAGTCGGTGTTAGAGGTGCACGGAACATATTCCTTGTGGAGAGCATGCTAAGGGGTCGTCATTCCAAAGTACAGCCAATCGATTACTCGATAGGGAACACTCCATTGCAACCCTCAGGAACCAATGGTGAGAACTGCGCGATTCTTTCAGGTGCGAATAGTGGTGGAAAGACGACGACCATTCAAACCCTCGCTCAAGTCGTAACTTTGGCACAGGCGGGTTTTCCAGTCCCCTCCACAGAAACCAATCTCAGTCCCTTCGAAGAGATCTACTTCTTCTACAAGAGCAGGGGAATGGTGAGCGCTGGAGCGTTTGAAACTACCCTCAAGCAGTTCGCAGATATTGTTGTATCAGAGAAGGCAAAATTAGCACTATTCGATGAGGTCGAGGCAATCACTGAGCCTGGAAGTGCCGCCAATGTCATTGCTGGTCTGATTGAGATCCTTCAACGAGACCCCAAGAGCTGTACAGTTCTCTGTAGCCATCTGGCAAAGGAAATCGAGGAAGCAACCGATGTTCAAGTCCGAATCGATGGTATCGAAGCGCGAGGACTTGATGAGAACCTTGAACTTATTGTGGACCGTACTCCCCGTTTTGGCGTTCTGGCAAGGAGCACACCCGAGCTCATTGTTGAACGACTATCAAAGCTTGCGAAAGGCAGGAAGAAAGAGGTCTATGATAAGATTCTTGAGAATCTAAGCAAAGAACGGGACAAATGAACATCAAATGGATGTGCGCTCCTTGAGAGTACTTGTCTTCGGGGATACCCATATACCTAACAGACGTGATGCCATTCCAAAGGCGTTTCACGAGCATATCGCCGGTCAGAAATATGATATGGCTCTGGTGACTGGCGATCTTGTTAGGGAGCATGAGATGCGCAAGGCACTCCCCCCTCTTCCTCGAACATTCATCGTTCGAGGGAATATGGACTACTCCTTAAGTGAACATAATCATCATGAGCAGATCCAGCTTGGAGAATTCAACATATTGCTTCTTCATGGTACCCAGCTTCGACCACGTGGCAATATCCACCAGCTCTGGGAGATAGCAACGAACATCGGTGCAGATATTGGAGTCCATGGACACACCCATAATGCAACAGTTGACCTGTACAATGACAAGCTCTTCCTGAATCCCGGCACCATTACCGGCGCAACAGGTGGATGGAGCGGTCGGCAAGAAGCTAGCTTCCTGGAGATCGAGATTGATACACTCAAACTAATGGTAAGGCTTCATCGGAGCAACTGGGATGTATTCAAGACCTCAGAAATCGAGTTTGTCAAAGAAGATGACATCATCCGTGCTGCATAGTTGTCGTCTTAGCACTCATCCATAGATTGCCAAGGGTCAGGGCTCAATAGACGAAGGTAGACTGCCATGACGATGGTGCCAGCCAATTCCAGTGTTCCTGAGACTACACTCGCCTCGTTCCCTGATAGTCCAACGGATCTATAGGCTTTGGCGATCTCTTCCTCCGGATATATGTCACGTGTAAATCTAAGCGCGCCCAAGAATCTCTCGGTCGTTCTAACTACTTCTTGCTGTTTTCCTTCCTTAATCTTGTCCAAGGAACTTAGACAGCTCTTCCTCAAGCATTCCGATATGACACCTTGGATAGTATCGGCAAGTTGTCGATTTGATGCACATGCAATCCCTATTCCCATAAGGAGAATCCGGATTCTATCTAGAAGCACCCCGATATGGGTATTCACTACTTTCTTCGTTCGCATTGATGCTCTCCAATCATCATACCTATCATTCACTCGTTCAAGCTCGACGATATGATGTGATAGTGTACTGATTTTACTCGCAGGGATCAGAGGACACCAGACCTGTAACATATCATCTCCGGTATCCTTGGAATGCATTCTCTAATCTAGCTCCTTTTGTATCGTTTCTTGGCGTATTCCAGAAAGGTTTCCTTTTGAAAATAGCTTGCCTGTAATTCAAGCACCATTTCCCATGCTTCGTTAGGACAATTTAGATAGTTCTATTCATCATTTAGATTCGTGCTTTCAATGACTACAATAATCACAATCGAAGTTTTGGACATTCTAGGTACAGGTAAGTGCTCTATAGGTCAGAAGATCGGCACTATCTACAAGTATCCCGAGGATAGAGGGAAGCTCTGCCCTAGTTCCTATCATATTCTATATCCGTGGATTCTAGTCTTGCAATCAGGTGGGAAGTTCTCATTCATGGAGGATGACAGCATCACTCTAGGTTGCTCTGACTATCATCATCAAGTCGTCTACAAAATAACTCGGAAGGAGATTGAGGAATAACCTCCAGCTACGAATAGTACACTCTCTCCAGAAATCAGCTAGCAAGAGAGCTCCTGAGAGATTTCCTTTTTCCGTCTGAGGACTCCAGGTCCTGAAGCTATCAAGCAAATAGCTACGATACCGAGCACTCTTGCAAATCCTGTGACATCTTCTCCTAGGAGGCGTCCATTGAACATCAGAACTGCCGAAACAAGTGCTAATGTAATCCCAAGAAGGAAATATGCCTTCTCAATTTTTCTCATGAATATTATCACCAACTGAGATAATGACTACTTTCTATATAACGAACTGTGGGAAAAAGGTCCATAGTTGACATCATCCTGAAATAGAGGTAAATTGAAATTCGAGCTTCACAGACAATCAACCCGAGTGATTGCTATGGACCTAGAGGAAAAGTACTCAATCAACCGAGAGATCCTATTCGATTCATTGACCCTCATCGATATTCCAAAGGTCATTGAGTCTTGTACAAAAGATTGGCAAAATCACTCCCTGTGCGTGGTAAATGATTGTGTAGTCCGTATTGGAGTGATACATGGAGAGTTCCATTGGCATAAGCATGACAAAGAGGATGAGTTCTTCTATGTGATAGATGGGCAGTTGCTTATAGACTTCGAGGACGTGTCCGTCGAAGTGAACCCAGGTCAAGGTTTTATGGTGCCAAAGGGTATCCAACATAGAACAAGGGCGCCAAGGAGGACCTCGATCCTCATGGTTGAAGGTAGTGGGGTAAGAGCGACTGGGGACTGAAAAGAAGGGTAGGAGGCGTCGATGCGCCTCCTTGAAGGTATACTATACTATTTCTTGAGCTTCAATGCGATAGCGATGATTGCCACCAGTGCAACTCCACCAATGATCAACAGTGTTGTCGAATCCAAGGGCAGAGTATCTGCAGATGAGATGCCGAGAATGGGGTCATAGACCATGGTGTCGTTCCCAAAGTACTCGAAGGCAAGATAAACGGACTCTCCGTTCTCACTGCCGACGCCTTCGCCGTAGCTTGCCTTGACCTGTAGTGCGTTCTGAGCCTCTAGGGAAAGAGCCTCCTCCTCATAGTGCATGTATGCATTGTTGAAGTTGAACTTGGTACCGGTCTTGTGGAATCCGCCAGGGGAGGTTTCAGGCATTCCGTTGCCGTGGTTGCTCTCAGTGATTGTAAACTGCAATACGAGAATCGAATCATCATATGTCCAGTTCCAACCATCGATGACAACATCGAATTTCACCTCATCTGGGTTGTCCATGTGCAGGTGTACGCGAATCTGAACCATGAGATCAAACTCCTCAACATCAGGTAGGTGACCATAGCTTCCCATTGGACCACCAGGTCTTGGATCAAAGGCTGCGGTCGTCGTGAAGTTGAAATGAACTGCTGTCACATTCTCACCTTCCATGTCTGTTTCGAAGCCACTGAAATCCCATCCTGCTGTTGGAAGCATGAAGCGAGGACCGACTACAGTATCAAGTCCTCGAGTGAAGACGCCATCGGAATCGGTGTCATTGACCTCGAAGAGGCTCACAAATCGCATATGATAGTCAATTGATTCATTGTTTGGGTCATACCAGAGGAAGTTAGGTGACTGATTGGCTCCAGTGACCTTGACCTCCAAACTATCCGTGCTTAGGGTAACAATCCCTGCGGAGTAGTTGTATTGCAAGGCAGTGCTCTGCGCGGCTACTGCTGGAACTCCTATGCCCAGCATAACTACCGCCAACATTGAAAGTAGGATCTTTGTATGATTATTCACATTATCACCAAGAAATCCCTGTGAATTTAGTTAATATAATGACTCTTAGAAAAGGTCACCATTATCCTACAAGAAACGGCGCTCATAGCCCTCTAATTCTTGGTAGAGGATTTATGAATCGTTTCAATGATTATTCATCCTCGTTCGAGATGATGACTTCTTTGTTCCACTCTCCAGTTTCCACATTCGGAACCACGTGGTTCCCATGACTTGTTATAGCAAGCTCGTTTCTTGAACTCACAGCCCCTATGAAAAAATAGACGCATCTGCTGTGAACTATACTCATAATATAGATTGCAAGTCCTTTTGCTTCTAGAGAGGCGATACAAATGCATCATGGTGAACAAGAAGACATCAAGAGTCATTCAAAACTCAGTTTGATCTGGAAAGTTGGGTTCGTTGCCGCAATTAGTGCGATTTGGTTCACATATAGAACTGGGACCAATCCCTCACGTTTATCCTATCCTTGTCAACAAGCCGCCTTATCCAATATTGAGACCTTCAAAATAGCGCTACTCGCAGCTACGCCCTCAATTGCTAGCTTGAAATCACATTGGGATTCTATCAAGCCCATCGCCGTGCTTGTGGCAATTGTCACAGGTTCTCTGCTAGTGACAAGCAATTCTGTGGCACCTAGCGACACTTTTGTTCTAGCTGAGGATGATTATTCTCGCGTTCCGATAGACCTGATGTCCAATACCGCATTATTCCCTGAGAGTGCTTCTGATCTCTTCTTTGTGGAGAATGCTTCTGGAGTTGAAGGCAATACTGATGGTGCTATCCACGCATTACTAGAACTGATGCATTCCAATGGTCTTGATTTCTATCAGAATTCTTCAACACCATCAGGACTGATTGGAAGTAATGATGTGATTCTGCTCAAGATCAATGGACAATGGAACTACAGAGGTGGGACAAACACTGACCTAGTCAAGAGCGTGATAGATGCAATAGTCAATCACCCTGACGGATTCACTGGGGAAGTCGTTATTGTAGACAATGGACAAGGCTTGGGTGATATGGATTTCACAAGTTGCAATGCATTCTATCACAACCAATCCATGGAAATGGTCGCAGGCTCTTTTACATCTTACAATGTGTCAACTTTCCTTTGGGATGACCTACGAGGAACCACTGTGGACGATTATGACGAGGGTGACTTCACAGATGGTTATGTTCTAAGCGACACTTGGAACTCAGACACTAACATCTACGTATCATATCCCAAATTCAGGACTGCTCATGGGACCTATCTTAGCTTCAAGAACGGCATCTGGAATGACGATACAGGCTTTGATTCTGATAGATTGAAAGTCATCAACATGCCCGTAATGAAATCTCACTTTCGCTATGGTGTGACGGGGTCCGTGAAGAACTATATGGGATTGCCTAAGGGTCATATCGTGCCAGATGTCAGCTACAGCATCCCTCACGAGCACTTCTCTATTGCATTGGGTGGAATGGGTACGTTGATGCTTGAAACTCGTGCGCCTATCCTAAACATCTTGGATATGATATGGATAAATGCACATCCAATGGAAAGCTCCACACGCAGGGGTCCTTGGTCCACCTATTCAAATGCCAGGTTCACAGATATTATTGGTGCGAGTCAAGATCCCGTAGCCTTAGATTACTGGGCATCTAAGAATGTTCTCTGTCCAACGGCAGAATATCTCAATTATACTGAATACTCATCACTTGACCCTGATTATGCACCACTCAGTGACCAATACTATGGATACGAACCTATGGATGAGTCATTCCACAACTACCTAAACCGAACAATGACCGTGCTTAACCATGGGGGAATGCAGGCCACAATGAATCTGGATGAGATGAATGTACATATCACAGCTCTCGATGAGCATCCTCTCGGACAACCATCGCCGAGTATTCCCACTGACGTGGGTGATATTTGGCTTCAAGCAACGGTGATAGTGGTATCAATAACGATTGGCGTGATTGTACTGCTTGCCCTATTTCGGTATCGGAGATGATGACTGAAAGGAGCGACCAGAAAACCCAAGGAGCATTCTATCCAAAATCTTGATTTGATATCGAATCAAGTATGTGTGGGTGTTCTAGTGGAAGGGAGGAAAGTCAGTACCCTCTGCATTCTCATAATACTCATGGGAATTGCTGGCAGACCAGTAGCTGCACAATCAAACGAGCCTTCAAATCAGGAGTACATTCTTGATTCAGCCCTTGGCGATGCTGTCTATTCTATGGTCATTGATGAGCAGAACACACTCCTGCTTGTTGGGGATCGTAATCCTGCCGATGCAGACAATTCCTTTGAGCTGGACGGAATGCTCCTTAGGGTGACCAGTGAAGGTGAAGTTTCAGAGATATATGTCATGGATACCCATGAAGTGAATTCCTTCACTGATGTCGCATTGGATTCTGATGGTTGCATTCTACTGGCAGGAAAAGGAGGCATGCGCGAAGGAAATCAATCCGCATACTTGATCAAGATAGCTCAAGATGGAGAGGTCATGTGGTCACTTGAGTTTCCAAACATCGATCCCATGAGCTATATTGGAATCGAGATGAATCGTACAACTGATGAGGTCTTCTTTGTATGCACCACTCTAAATCCTGAGGGTATCTTTCTTTGCATGGTCAACACCACAGGAACCATCCAGTGGTCCGATATATGGTATGAAGAAGGGTATTTGGGCAGATCCTATACCACATGTAGTCTTCACCCCTATTCGAAAGGGTTCCTATTAGGAGTGAGCACTGGTCCTCCTGTTTACTATTTCTCATCTCTTGCTGAGCGAACGGTAGCATTCTCCTCCAATGGGACTGAACTTTGGTCCCTCCAGACGGGCTATGAAGCACTCTACGAGCTAGACGATGGGGCATTTCTTTGCTCTGGAACTTCTTCTGTTGCAGAATATAGCTCCAATCGCGAGCTTCTCTGGGCAACTGATGTAACACTACATTGCGATTATCATCCTACTATCAATGGCTTTACTGTCAATGGAACTGAGAATATCATTGCCTTTGGCTGCGTCACAGGCGCAGGACAGAGTCCAGTGAAATCTAGCTTCTCTTTGGCATTCACTCCTGCTATCATCCCTCAAACTTTGATCGTGAGTTTGAACAAGGATGGAGAAGTAGAGTGGTATGACTTCTATGTTCATGGCGACCATTCATCACCTTGTGGTGCAGCTTTCGACCAAGATGGAGAGTTAGTCATTGCAGGATACAGTAGAATCTACCCAATGGAACCAGACACACCGAATATTTGGGTTGTCTGGGACTTCCATCCCACACCTTTTCCGGATATCATCATATGCGATTGGATACCTATTTTCCTTGGCTTGGCATTGATACCTGTGTCACTGGTGCTATCATGGGGATTGCATCGAGCACACAGTGGCATCCATGACAGGGCATTGAAAGGTATGATTGACAAATTCAGGAGATTTGGAGCCGTATCTGGAGTCATCTTCTTTGTGTTCACAGGTATGACACCATTGACTTTCCCCATTCCTTGGTATGGTGTTTTTGGGCTCCTTGTTTCTCTCGCGTTCTTCATCACTTCTTACATAATGGAGTATATAGTGAAGCATCGAGAGCAGGAATCTGTGATCCCCCAGTCTAATGCCTATCGAATGTAACGATAATGCTCATTTCAGAGG
>JBHLQH010000035.1:0-34585 GCA_048884965.1 Candidatus Thorarchaeota archaeon
GAGAGATTCAAAGAAGAAGGTATGAAATATACCTCCTCTATTCCTGTAGATGTTTGATGAGCAGGTCTACAATATCATAGGCCAGATGCGGATATTTCTCACAGAAGGTACTGGTAAATACCGTATTGGATGTCACTACCTTGCGAAGGCTCTTCTGCACAAGACTATCAAAGAGTTCCTCTCCATTCTCCGACACAGGAGTCACATGCAATACGACAAGACCTACATCCTTGGCTCCTTGTTCTATGAGGATATCTCTAGATTTTAGGAGTGTGCTCCCACTTTTCGTAAGGTCATCTATGACAATCACGTTCTTTCCTTTGACATCAAGCTCTCCTGACAGCTCTATCGTGAAGGAGTCCGCTCGTTGCTTCTGTAGGCCTGGTACGCCGAATCTGCTCTGAGCTCCCTCATCTGGTCCTACGAGTATGAAGTCATCGAAACCAAAGGTCCCAGCTCCAAAGCCAACTATCTGCTTCGTGATAGGAATCTCATAGTACAGACCACACTTAACCATCTCAGCAGCCCATTTGGTATCCGTTGTGACGACTGGGGCCACGAGCCAGAGCCTATCACATACCCCTGAAATCGCCTTGATCGCATGATATGCAGCAGCCGTTTCGCCAGTCTTGAATGCCTTATCCTGCAACGCGTATGGTTGCATCGTCAGTACGACTTCCACCTTTGACGGAGGCTTGATGTCAGCGTATTCGTATTTCTTATGCCCTGTCTTTTCGACATTGACAGGCTGCCTGAGGATATTCAACAGAAGCATTAGCTCTTGGATCCGGTCTGCCGTAGTGAACTGCTCTTCTTCCTGTGGTGAAGAACCTGTGCAGTTTTGGACCACCACGACACGTCTATCTGAGAATTGTGACACCTCGGACAATCGGACATAGAGATCGGTATTGGGAAAGAACCTCTTGCCATCATGATTCGTATCAGATGTACAAACACGATATCCATGACTTTCCAGCTTCTCTTTGAGGTGTACCGCCCCACTAGCCAGTATGAAATCGAACTCCATCATCGATCTAGAAACCCTCTTGATTCAACGTCATCCGAATATGAACTCAAAGATATTGTCAAGCATCATCATAATCACGAAGCCAATCATGGTTCCCCATGTAGCGGCTCGTGAGTTGCCTGCCGCATGGCTTTCAGGTACCATTTCCTCTCCTACTACAAAAATCATTGCACCTGCGGCAAATGCTAGACCATACGGAAGGAGGAATGCTGCCACAACGACAATTGAAACCCCAAGTAGCCCTCCGATGGGCTCAACCAATCCCGTCACAAGTGCCAAACCAGCAGCATATCTCTTTGAGTATCCCTCTCTCACTAATGGTGCTGCCACTGCAAGCCCCTCGGGGATATTCTGGAGACCTATTGCAACAGCTACAGCAAGTCCTTCCGCAATATCTCCTACACCAAAAGAAACCCCAACTGCTAATCCTTCAGGAAAGTTGTGTATCGTAATGGCCAAAACGAGAAGCCACACCTTAGCCATCGAGGATGAAGGACCTTCAGGCCCTTTCTTGAAGTGTTCGTGCGGAATATACTTGTCAGCAATGTGTATGAACAGCCCTCCGAGAACAAAGCCCAACGAAACCACTGTAATGACACCGACCCAATCCACAACCATCTCAAGCGCTGGCACGAGCAGACTGAAAGCTGATGCAGCAAGCATAACACCTGCTGCGAATCCAAGCATGATGTCCAAAGTTCGTCTTGAGAAATCTCCGCCTAGTAGAACAGGTATGGCTCCAAGACCGGTAGCTCCTCCAGCAATTAGGCTGGCCATGATACCAAGTGAAACAGGATCAGTGAATAGCTGCATCTCGAACACTCCTCAGAGCTTTCTGAGCGAATACTATCCGTTCCTTATCATACTTGCTGTTTGCTTGGGTTCCATTTCACCCATAGGGTCGTTCGCTGGGTGATTTGCGCGTTGTGAAGGAGGCACCATCAGCCTTCATCAGTGCTTGCTCAATCTCTCGCTTCGCCCAGTTCTCTGCAGCGTTCTCCGCTCCAAGGATGTCAAGTCGGAGGAATCCCTCTCGTCCTCCTGCGGCCACAATCGTAATCACAATGTCTTGTAGGTCAATCCTAGATTCAACAGTGACAGTCACTGTGAGTGTCTGACCATTACGTAGCATATACTTGTCACGCAAGAATACAGATAGTGATCCATCTTCGAATTCCCAAGTTTTGGCCATCTTGTTGGCAAAGCCTCTATGTAGGAAATTTAGAAGCGATTGTAGACTATGACTTCTAGCTCGCATTTCGATTGGAATTGTTGTTCCCTCAACTACTATTCTATGAAAAGGTCTGCCTGAACGAAATTAAAGCTTCACACGTAAGTAATATGTTAGAACACGTGTTCTAAATATCAAATCGGTGTTCTCAAATTGTGACCCGCTTTTAAATTAGAAAAAGAACATCGGATGATTACGATGACGATAACAGAGTACACAGGCGACTTTTCAAGACTTACAGTGCTCTTTACTGAACACCGCCGAAGGAAACCGATGATTGATTTCTGTCTACGTCAATCCAAGGGTCGGATGCTAGTCGATTCCACTGAATCTCCCACATCAGCCCTACTGGTCTACAGGTCCGCTCATGTGATCGCAGGAGACATCACGAACCATGGATTCCTAGAGCCAGCTCTGTCGAATATTCCCAGGAATATCTGGGGGCTAATGATTCCAAATGAGGAATGGATCCCCCTTCTCACCAAGTATTGGAAGCATGGATTTGAAACCATCAAGCGTATAGAGCTAGCCTCTGATAGACTTGAACTATCCCATTTGATGAAATATACAGAAGTCCCTGAAGGATATTCACTCCAGAGATTCGGAAAACAGCATATCTTGAACATCCATATGGACCTCCTTTATGATGCCATCATTGATTTTGAGTCCTTCAAGAATTTCGAAAAAGAAGGCTTGGCTTTCTGTGTCGTCAAGGATACTGAAGATAGCAAGATCATCAGCATTGCATCATCAGTATATCCATTTACCACTGAACTGGAAATTCAGGTAAAGACGCATCCTGAATACCGTCGTCAAGGATTCGCACTCTCTTCTTCTGCAGCCCTCATAGAGTATTGCATCAGGAACGATGTGAAGGTCTATGTCGATGCCGCTCATGACGGTTCACGTGATATGGCACTGAAACTTGGCTTCTCCAATCCAGAGGAATGGAATGTCTACAAACCCATGTGAGAGAAGTCATCATTTTCCTGCTATGAAGGCATCTCAACTCGAAGATTATTGACCTCTTGAACTCTCTCCCGCATGAGGAGCAATAGTCCCACGACAAAGATCACAACACCTCCCACTATCCAGACATCTCCCCACAATCTACCACTAGTTGCAGATACCTGTCCATTCAAGATAACCATGAATACTCCTAAGAACATCATGAAATGGATATAGCGTCTTCTTTGCCACTCAGGACTTCCATATCGTACCATGGCACGTTTCTCCTGTTGTAGAACCAAAAACGAGATTGAATAAACCTTCACATCCCGAATCGATAATAACATCAAATATACAAAAGACACAAAATAGAATACCCATTACCTACTCGATGTTCACAATGACTTCAGAATCAAGTAGCTTCTCATGGAAAGGGTTAGTAGCACTCATCGTCATTCTCATTATAGTGAGTGTTGTTGCATTTGTGCTGTCAAGTATCGAGAGCTTTCTTGCTGGTGTAATTGTACTATTCATAGGTTTTCTACTTAGCTTCTTCAGAGATGATTTGAAACGAGCGCTTGGTCTGGCATCACAACATAGAGAGTCGACACCTCCAATGGATGTCGAAGAAGAGCCTCTGGATAAACTGGACAAGATGATTCTCTTGGATCTGGACAAGAAAATTGCCAAGGAGCGACAGAATATCGCCAAGCTGATCTCCAAGTATGAGGAGAAGCCAAAGAAACAGGATAAGATTGGAGTTCAAATCGTGGAAGAAGCCACAACGTTGCTCGCTTTGCTAGATCGAGCAAAGGCTCAAGCGATCCAAATAGATGAATCTCAATTAGTTCAGCATTATGAGAGCATTGCATCTGATGTTGAGAAGATACGTGAAGCGTATCGAAAGTAGGTTCTGGATTGCTTCTGACACTATTTTTCAAGCCATTCACTGTCTGTATCCATTCCAACACTCCTTCTGTTTCTGAGATATAGGATACACACCAATAGCACGATAGCCAAGAGGATAATAAGAGGGTAATTCAGTATGACTTGTGGTTGAGGAGATGTAGGAATCTGTAGTGATGTAAACATAGTCGCATCATGACCTATTTCCAATGCTGAGCATTTAGGTCTTGTCAAATCACAGAATCTACACATGTTAGCAAGGAATGGTGGGCCCGCGGAGATTTGAACTCCGGACCGTTCCCCTGCCCAATGGAAATCATTAGGCATACAGGTTATGAGCCTGCTGCTCTACCAAGCTGAGCTACGGGCCCTTTGTCTATGAAAGGACAGACGACTTGCTTTGTATTTGAGTTATTAAAGTTACGTCAAGTACAATTAGCTAGCAATCCTTTGAATCGGAACCTCCTCTGAAATCGTCTATGTTCAGAGTTCCCTTCAAATATCGTATCTAGCCTGCAACTCATCTGCGTCATACTCACTCTTTTGTTCTGACTTTAAATTACCATCTTACGACGACCCTTAGACGACCGGAGTTGCGAGAATAGTGATCTTCCTCTTCACCTCTGAGAAATGCACTTGGTGTGATGTAGTCAAGAGGATGTTAGAGGAAGAGATTGAATCTTTCATTTTACCATCTGATATTTACGAGGTCGATATTGAGAGATACAAACACATCGCCGAAGCCTACGGTGTCATGGTAGTTCCAACCCTCGTAGCTGGCGGACACTCGATATCTGGGCTACCTACCGCCTCCGATCTGAGGACATTCCTCATGCAATCTTTCCCTGGCTTTACCGAATCTGATAGTGAGAAGAGTCGAAGAAAGGTGCTTCACAAGATGCAGAAGATGATGAAGGAGCAACGAGAGGAATTGGAACAGCGAATGGTGTCACCGCTCAAGAACTGATTTTCAAAAAAGGACTCCTGCGCAATCTTAATAACTGGTCTGTCTGGTTCTCACGAACTAAGCCCCGGTAGTGTAGTCCGGCCCAGCATAAGGGACTTTCGATTCCTTGACCCGGGTTCGAATCCCGGCCGGGGCACCATCTTTGTCTACTTCTGACTATCCGAACAGGCTCTCAATTCAGGCTTATTCGCATATTGAAGTCTGCAGCCTTGTAGGAATGAGTAAGAGAACCTGATGAGATGATGTCTATACCACAGGCCGCATAGTCTGCTGCATTGTTCTCATCCATCCCCCCTGACGCTTCCAACAGGACTTTCTCTCGTAGTCCCTTATCCTTAAGTTTCTGAACGAACTCTCTCATAGCATCAGGCTTGAAATTGTCAAGTAAGATGATATCAGCTCCAGCGCTAACCGCCTCCATTCCTTCACTCATGTTCCTCGCCTCGCAAGAGATCTTCTTCGAGAATGAAACAGCCCTCTTTGCCATTTGAATGGCTGTCGTGACGCTTCCCACTACATCGACATGATTGTTCTTGATTAGTACCATGTCATCGAGTGCGTATCTATGAGGGTCTCCACCTCCAATCTGAACCGCCCTTTTCTCGAAATATCTGAAGCCTGGGGTCGTCTTGCGAGTCGCAGCCACGATCACATGAGGATTCTTCTCTCGGGCCTTCTTCACCATATTGTAGGTCTTTGTAGCTATTCCGCTCATACGTTGAACAATATTCAGACAGACCCTTTCAATGACGAGAAGGATCTTAGCAGCTCCAAAGATACGCATCACCGGCTGCCCTGGCTCAACCCAATTGCCCTCATAGACCAAGACCTCATATGTAAGACCTTGGAGGTCCGCAATCGCAATGACCTCTTCGATGCCTGCCAATATCGACTTGCTCTTTGAGAATATCGTTGCTGTTGCGTCTCCACTTAGTGGTTCCATGGCATTAGTTGTGATGTCCCCTGAACGAATATCCTCTTCTAGGAATCCTTCTAGTTGTTTGATAACCTCTGGAGGTGGTCGATTTATTTTTCGCATTTCGCTCAACACCTTGGATGACTTGGATTACGAATAACATTCCCTCGAGGTACTTCCTCACCAAATATCTCAGCTTGGAACGCCATAAACTCTGTGTCAAGGTCCTTCCATGCATTGAGTGGCAATCCTGCCTTATTGCAGGTATGTTCTAGGAACTCTTTCACATTCCATTTCCACTCTACAGGTACCTGTGGAAGCAACAGACCCCGGAACATCCCTCGTGATACAATAAGGCCATCTCTCCCAATCTCTATCATGCGCAGAAGGTCATTTGGATTCGAATAGTCAAGCTTCTCAGGAGGTGTCAGAACGCTCAATTCGACTAGTATCGAGTCAAGCTCCTCTTTTGAAACTCTTCGAAAACGTGGGTCATTCACTGCTGCGTCTACAGCAGAATCGATAACAGCTTCGACGAGGGGCTGTCTTGGGTACGGCCGCCCTATACAGCCTCTGAGACTGACATGGTCCCTCACCATGGAGTTAAGGGTCACAAAGACTCCAGAGTCCCTCTTGAGATGCTCAGGAGTGTCTTCTGGTACATCGGGCTTTTCCTTACTCGTCACAAACGAATCGACAGTGGACCTAGCTAATTTCACAAGGAAGATTCCATCTTCGTCTGAATATACATGCACCAACGCAATCAACAACCTCACAATAGGTCATTCTAGGTTATGTGTTTCGTGGTTGGATAAGAGCTCTTACAGGTACGGTTCCCACATGTCCCGGACCAACCATGAAACGTCCTTCTGTCTGGACGATATTTCCGCCGACGATCGTCATCATCGGTCGCGCCTTGACCTCCCATCCTTCGAAAGGAGTGTATTTGGCTTTAGAGTGAAATTTGTCGCCCTTTATCGTCCATGATTCTTTTGAGATTACGACAATATCCGCATCAAAGCCCTTGCTCAGCACTCCCTTCCCTACCAATCCCAAGATATTCGCAGGCCCTGAACTGCACATCCGCAGATACTCCACCCATGGTATTCGCCCTTCAAAGACCTCAGTGAGGATGAGGGGTAATGTGGTCTCTAGACCTGGGATCCCAGAGCTAGCAGACAGAAAGGGGGCTTTCTTCTCCTCGGATGTATGTGGGGCGTGATCCGATGCTACAATATCAATCCCACACTTACAGAGAGCATCCTTCAACACCTGCGTATCATATGGTGAGCGAAGGGGAGGCAGCACCTTCGCAAGACCATCCTCATTGCCAAAGTTCTCTCCAGACAGGAATAGATGATGAGGTGTCACTTCCGCTGTCAGTCGTTCTTCTGCTCTATTATTGATAATGAGCCGCACTGCTGCTGCACAGCTTACATGGCAGACATGCAGTCTTCCCCCGATTTGACGATGAGCCTCTATGAACTTGGATATTGAAACGACCTCGCTCTCGCATGAATGAATCTCGAAGAAATCGCTTACACTGTTCGTCTTTGTTTTCGGATGTGTGGCATCAGGATGGAACAAGAGTGGCACTTTCAAGGCTTTTGCTAGCTTTAGTGATGATCGGATTCTGTCCTCATCATATCTCACACCTTCCACAAGTGGCGAATGTGGATAGGCTTTCAATCCCACTATGTCCTTTGCAATCGTTTCCGTTACCGTCGATAGATCCTTTGGGAGCCCTGAATAGAATCCGACATTGACATAGCGTTTTCGCCTAGCGCTCTCAATCTTCTCATCCAAGACCTCACGGCTTATCGTTGGCGGCTGCGAGTTGGGCATATCAACAACTGTCGTGACTCCTCCCACTGCTGCAGCCTTGGTCCCACTTGAGTAGTCTTCTTTTACTGATTGCTTTAGATCTCGTAGATGCACATGGATATCAATAGCTCCTGGAAGAACATATTTCCCCTCGCAATCTATCACGATTTCAGATTGAGGTTCCAAGCCTCGTTCATAGAGTCCTTCGATTTTTCCTGTCTTTATCGCAATTGATCGAATCGCCTCTTTTCCTTGGAGTATCACAATGCCATTTCTTAGTAAGAGGTCTACAGACACAGCAATCATCGCCTTAGGGCGATGTGACTCTTAGGAGAGTCAATCACCTTTTTCAGGAATCCTAAACTTATTAGATGCAAAGCGTGTGAAGTCTGTTGCGCTTATGACTCCGATGAGCATATTTCCTTCTCCTACGACAGGAAGGGCATTGAGACCAGACTCAAGCATCATTTTTGCCGCTTCGGAGATGGAAGTACCTAGTTGCACCAAAGGGGGCTGTTGGATCATGGCATCCACAACTCGTAGTAATCTAATCTGATTTGATCTGTGCTTATCAGGAACCTCAGAGCTAAAGCGCGCCATAGCCTCTGCAACAGTTCGTTCTGTAAGGACTCCGAGGACTCGACGACCATCAGTAACAGGTAATCCTGAGTACCCGCCATTGAGCATCTCAAGTCGAGCCTTTATCAGGCGCTCTGCAGGATTGACCGTCATTAGCCCTTCAGTAGTCATTATTGTATCGACTTTGATGTCAGTGAACTTCTCTACAAGTTCAGTAATCTGTTTCTTGGTAACTAGACCAACTAGCTTCCCTTCCTTGTTCAAGACAGGACATCCACTCATTCCTCGTTCTACCATAAGACTGGCGACTTGGGTCACTTCATCGCTTTCTGAAACTGAAATCACTGTATCACTCATAGCACTTGACACATGAAGTCTTCCGATTGATACGGCCACAACCTTACCTACACCGAGTCTGTCCGCAATATCTGCATAGGTGAGAATCCCGATCACTTCTGTGCCTTGAACGACGACAAGCCTATCATAATTCTTCTTCTCCATCAGTTCCATGGCATAGGATAGTCTCTGATCTTTATCGATTGTTATTGGTTCGACCATAATCTGACTTATTTCCAAAACATAGCCTCCTTTACGATATAATTGTTGTAACCGTTGATATAATATAATTTGGAAAGGGTAGTTTTATTCTCGACATGCCTCACAGAGATATCGACCGTCCTCAAAGATCAGGTCTGTCGAATACTCTCCGCAGCTGTCGCATGTCCCTCCATGTTCTATCAGTTCATCATCATCCAAATCTTCTGGCTCGTCATCCCCATTTCTTAGTCTGAGGGCTTCTACCAAGATATCGATGAGTTCTGGGGACCACTTGAGAATGTCCCGGGATGTAATTATACCAGCAAGTGAGTCGTTCTTCAAGACGACGACCCTCCGGATATTACTTCTTGCCATTATCCGCATAGCTTCAGTCAGAGCTGTATTCGGACTTACATACACCAAAGGAGAGGTCATGATGTCCTTCGCACAGGTCTTCTTAACATCCTTCCCTTCTGCCACGACTCTTCTTACAATGTCCGATTCGGTGATGATACCTACAGGACTCTGTCCTTCTGTGACTACTATAGAGCCCAAGTCCATTTCAGACATAGACTTAGCGACATCAAGAACTGAGGCATCTGGTGGCATAGTAACCACATTGACAGACA
Organism: Candidatus Thorarchaeota archaeon; assembly: GCA_048884965.1. Taxonomy (GTDB): domain Archaea; phylum Asgardarchaeota; class Thorarchaeia; order Thorarchaeales; family Thorarchaeaceae; genus MP5-2226. The sequence goes on from JBHLQH010000035.1 coordinate 9,565, forward strand.
TAATGTCCTTCACAGCCATTGTATGAGTTGGTGTCGACATTTTTGTTCCCGTACCCTTGTGCGTTGATACGTCGTGAGCAACTCTGAGTTTGTTCTTAAGTGTGTCTGTAGATATCTGTTTCATTCTACTTAACCAATCGTCCTCCACCGGGCGGCAGTACTCTCATAATGTCCTCCTGAGGTATCTGATCGATAAGGGATTGCTGCTCCTCTGGCAATGATCTACGTAGAGCGTTTATGATTTCCTTGACTAATTGCCCTTTCTTATCCTCCGATGGCTTAATCCTGACCTGGACATTACAATGGGTTTCTACTGCCGTAGAAGGTCCTGACATCGGTATCATATTATCATCTTCGAGAATGATACCTACTGCCAGCTCGACTGGGACATTGTTGATGTAGTTCTTATTTCCATACATCATCACTCCTCCAGAAGGAAGATACTCTCCAGAAGGCGGAGTGAAGCTGACCTGTTCTGGTGACAGCCAGTATGCATCACCACTTGACATTCCATCCTGCCAAGCTCTTGAGAAGGTTACTGCAAACTGAGCTGCTTCTTCCAGAGTCTTCTCGTCAGGAGGTTCATCTGGAACCTTCACAATGACATACGGTGCGCCATGGACGGATGCATGCAGAAAGATATCGTTGGCAGTCATATGCCGCTTGGCAAGTCTCTCATTGCTCTTTGCATCCCTTCCGCCCAAAATTAGGTATCCCTGCGATGAGATGAACCATCTGAACTTCTCATACCATCTCTTCTTTCTGACTCTCACTGGTGCCTTCTTCACCGTGGTAGTATCCAGACTATCCGCTTCAAGCTTGTCCATCTTCAATTTTGTCTTCTCGATCTGTTTCTTCGCACCTTCTATCTTTGAACGAGCTTTCTTGGAATAATCATAGGCTCGTGAAGCATTCTCTTGAGCACTCAATCTGATATCAAGCGTGACTTCCACATCATGCAAGTCTACAACTATCTCACCTTGGCTCGGAGTAATCCTCGATATCAACAAGGCTGTAGCATTTCCTTGAGCTTTCCCATTTTCGATAATGTTGATAATTTCAGACCATGAACGACCATTCGTACGAGCAGTATTGATAGTATCCAAGACCTCTTGCACCGTTTGGAAGCTCGCATAGATCATCTCACCTCTGATTCGCTCATGCTCGCCTTTCTCTGCGAGTATATCAATTCCTTCCTGCTGTTTATCGATTATCTTCTGTAATCGGTTCTTTTCCTTGTCCAATGCACTTTGGGCAACTTCATCCTCAAGTTCTGTTTCAGACACTCCAAAATACTCGTCAATAGCTCTGCTAAACTGCTCAAAGGGTCTACAATCCAGACTCTGGAAAATCTCGTGCTCAAATGGAATATAGGCCACAGGTTCCACTTCATAGCCACTCTCTATTTCCTCATTATCCTCTTCTTCAAGCTCGAGTTCCTCTACGATGCAGGGATTCGATATTCCATGTCTGACTTTTTGCACGAACTTTGTAACTCCTGCTTCAAGTTCCTTTAGTTCCTTCTCGCCAAGATCTTGGACCTTAAGGGTACCGGACATTCCTGCCAATGCACATATCTCTTCACAGCTCTGAGAATCCAAGTTCAAACGTGATGCAAGAGTCCTTACTATATTCGCATTAGAATCTGCGATAAGGTCCGCCAGTGAATAGTCATCATTTGTAAGAATATCCACACCTCTGGGAGGGGGAAACTCATACTTAGCCTTTGGAATCAGATCCCTATCCTTCATTCGTCGATAGTGCATAGCCACAAAGATCGTGTCTTCAGGATCAAGCAACAAGAGATTGCCATTCCCAAAGAGCTCTGCTACAAGCTTATACGAGCTTTCTTCATCTCCAACCTCAATAACTACGATTCTATCCAATTCATGTTGTCTAATGGAATACACTTTCTTATCTCTGAGGTATTTCCGAAGCACTGCTGCGAACTTTGGTGGCACGCGAGGAGCAACTCGACGATAATCAGTGAAGTGTATCCTTTGTCCAAGCTGGATCAGGAGCTGAGATGTACCACCTGAAGGCAGGTATAGCTTGAGTACGAAGATGTCTCCATATTGATAGATGTTCTTGATGAATGCGCCTTCTACTGATTCTTTCAACTCAGGCATTATCATTCGTATATCGATGTTGCTCATTGCTGTCTTCATGGCACATACCCCACAGACCGAGCGTTTTATAACATGTCGATTGCCGTCAAACACCTACATATGCTTTGGTGATGACTGATGGAAGTGCTTCGTAATATCTTTCAACGAATGTTTGGCAAGTGGGCTTCAAAGCCAAATGACCAGCAGTACTACGTCAAGATTCTCTTCGCGCTTCTCAGCGGTATCATCTGTGCATTAGGAGGACAAGCATTCGCTGGGATTAGAGGTTTGATGTTTGGTCTTCTAATGTATGGCTTGACGCTCTACATCATTGTCTACCTCTTGGAGATAGATCCTGAGGAGATAGGCGGTCGCCAGAAGCTCATTACAAATTCCCTGCCATCGTTCCTTTTGCTTTGGGTTGTACTATGGACGATTCTCTATGGTTTCACATTGTCTCCTGAGATACTTGAGAACCTCTCGACTGGGTTCCTATCCAAGCTATTGTGATTTTCACACGTAAGGCTATCTTCGGATTGATTTCATTCCGAATATTTGAAAGTAATCTCAAACACAAGGTCAGAACTCTTTGATTATCTCAATCAAACTCAAAATTATTGCGAATCACACAAGTTTTAATAATATCCAGTGTGTCTATACATCTATTATGCCAAAAGCACTCGATGAACTGGACCGTCAACTTATTCGCATTCTCCAACGTGATGCGAGAACTCCATTCACGCATATCGCCTCAGAACTCAGTGAGAAAAGCGAGGAGAAGGTTCCTGATACGACGATCCATTTCAGGACGAAGAAATTGGTCAAGAACAATGTTGTAAGCAGGTTTGCCGCATTGGTTCGCCCTGAAGCATTTGGCTATCATGTTGCTGCATTATTCAAGATTGAGATAGGAGGTCACATCCTACCTGATATCAGCAAAGAACGGACGACTACCTTTGCCGATGAGCTTGCTGAAAAGGACCACGTTCTGTGGGTGGCAATCGAGGAACCCAATACCATCCATACTATCCTTTTGGCTGAAGATGAGGAGTCCATCAGGGATCTTCGTGATGGATTGAGCAAGTCGCCTGATGTTGTAAACATAGTACTGATCCCTCTTGCTACGATGGTGAAAGGATGGGAATTGAGTGGGAACCCTGAATGAGGATTGATGATCAATGGATAGACTTCAAACTGGTATTTCTGGTTTTGATTCCCTCATTGAAGGAGGTCTACCTCGGGGAACGACCACCTTAATCTCCGGTCCAACTGGGGCTGGCAAGACCATCTTTGCGCTTCAGTATCTCTATAATGGGGCGACCCAATTCGATGAGTCTGGCATCTATGTCACCCTAGAAACAAGGCCAAATGATCTGAGACAGGAAGCACTTCAGTTTGGATGGAACTTTTCTGAACTTGAGAAGAAGGGAAAATTAGCTATCATCGATGCGGCATCAAGTAAGGCACAACTCCCTACATCTGAGACCTACGCTCTAAAGCGGGGTTTTGATATGGAAGCTCTTGCTGAAATCATCTACAACGCCGTCGAAACATCAAAGGCCAAGCGACTCGTCTTAGATAGCATCTCCGGGCTCATGCTAAGATTCGGCGAGATTGCAGAGATACGCAGAGAACTCTATCGCATCAGCTCCTTTCTTAACGAACTGAAAGTGACATCTCTCTTCATTGGTGAAACTGATGATTCAGGGCTGCACAGTAGAATCGGCGTTGAACAATTCATCACACAAGGCTTTGTAGCATTCAGCATTTCTGAGATAGATGACCATCTTGAAAGAAGTCTACTCATTCGAAAAATGCGATTCACATCTCATAGTATGAAGCGCCATGGATTCGAGATTGGCAAAGCTGGTATCAAGGTCTCAAAGACGAGCGCAAAGACTTCAAAATAACATGCTTCAGACAAAGGCAAGGACCTGAAGAATGAGATATCCACACAGAAGAAAAGGCATGAGAGGGGTCTTTTTGTGTTCATCTGCGGGCTTCCATCTGTAGGCAAGATACCCGAACAGAAGCATGATCAGAACAGGAAATAGACTACCCAGAATTGATTCGAAAACAATGCTCTCGAATGAAGTAAATTCGACTCCTGGACTAGAGATTGCAATTAGTATCAGAGCCTTCGCATCCGCTCCTCCTATTGATTTCAGTCTGAACAAGCTATATCCTAGTATCACCGAAACTATGAACCCCCCAAGATGAAGAAATGGCATCTCCAAAAGGTGGTTCGTGAGCACCCCAATGACTAGTGCCACGGTGATCCCAAGCGCCATAATCTCGTTCGAGATTCTGCGGGTCCTGATGTCCAAGAGACTATAGAGTAGTAATACCAATGTTGTAAACGAGAAGGCAATCAATCCTGCTAGTGTCACTTCTAGAGACATGGTATTTCAATCACCTGTCTTGGTATTCACTATTCAACCCCTCTAATAGGTATTGACGGCAAGACAGATTAAGGGCATCTTAACGTGAGAAGCCTGTGCGAGGGGTAGGTTCCGGACCCCCCGAGTTTCAAAATCATAGAAGTTGATAGAATGAAGGATCCAGGAAATGTCATTCAGGATACGACCTACCGTCTTCTCAAGATGGCTGCAACAAAGCTTCCCAAGGACGTAGAGGAAGCTATACGGACAGCACATGCTAATGAGGACAACGAAACAGCCAAGACCCAACTAGCGGCAATCTTGACCAATCTCGAAATTGCTGATGAGGGCATTCCGATGTGCCAAGATACTGGCATTATGATATTCTACATCAAAGTGGGTGATAAATTCCCATTCATTGGCGAGATCAAGGATGCTCTTGAGAGAGGTACAAGAAAGGCGACGGCTGAGGTGCCACTCAGACCCAATGCGGTCAACCCAATAGTTGGTGGGAACTCCGGTGATAACACTGGGAAGAAGATCCCATGGATAAACTGGGAGATTGTTTCTGGAAATTCACTTGAGATTACCGCATTTCCAAAAGGTGGAGGAAGTGAGAATGTTAGCATCGTTGGTATGCTTAAACCAGGAGTGGGTCTTGCTGGCGTAAAGAAGCTCGTCGTAGACAACGCCATGAAATACATGGGTCAGGCCTGCTCTCCTAATATAATCGGAGTTGGCATTGGTGGCGGCGCTGATATCGCCATCAAGATCGCAAAGCAGCAACTCCAGAGGCCTCTGAACGACTCTCATCCTGAGCCAGAAGTGGCACAGATCGAGAAGGAGCTATTCGAAGCAATCAACTCCACAGAAATCGGACCGATGGGTCTGGGAGGGAAGACAACAGTTCTTGGAGTCAAGGTCGACTATGCTATGCGGCATCCTGCGAGCCTTCCTGTAGGCGTTGCAGTACAATGCTGGGCAGCGAGAAGGAGCACAGCTATCATCACGAAAGACCTAGAGGTCACATATGTTACACATCCGTTGGAGGGTCGCTAGAATGGCAGAATATCATCTCACAACACCAATCTCTGAGGAAGATGTGCGGAAGCTAAAGGTTGGCGATGTCGTCTACGTCAGTGGTGAGCATGTGTACACTGCTCGGGATGAAGCACATGAACGAGCATTACATATGTATGAGAAGGGCGAGAAGCCTCCCGTAGATTTTGAGGGAAGTGTCGTCTACCATGTCGGTCCTGTAGCATGGCAAAAGGATGGGAAGTGGAAGATAGTTTCCGCAGGCCCAACAACTAGCTCAAGAATGGAGCTCTTCGAGGATGAGTTCCTTCGGAAATATAAGGCTCGAATCATCGTTGGAAAGGGTGGTATGGGTAAGAAGACTCTTGGAGCTCTGAAAGAAGTAGGTGCAGTCTATACCAGCTATACGGGCGGTTGCGGTGCATTAGCCGCAAAAGGCCTCAAGGAAGTTAGAGCCTATGAATGGCAGGACCTGGGAATGCCAGAAGCCCTCTGGGTCATAACAGCAGAGGAATTCGGTCCTCTACTGGTTACCATGGACTCTCATGGTGGTAGCCTTCATGAAGAGATGGACAAGCGTGTAGCCGAGAATAAGTCCAAGGTATATGCAAAGATTGGCATTACCGAATAGAGTCCTATTAGAAGTCTCATGTCATCGAACTGGCATGAGCTTCTGTCATCTTTCTTTTAGCAAACTATCTTCTTGTTGACCTTCATCCAACATCGTAGTGTTAGTATGAGAATTACTAGACCTACAACAACAGCTAGGATGAACAGTGAAGACTCCATTATGAATATCGCTGTGCATGGGATGAGAATCATCTCTGAGATGAGGAGATACTTAGTATATCTCCTGAGTTGCTTCATATCCCTACTCTCTTTCGGTGGATTTGGATAGTTCTGGAACTGACAGAAGAGCTTCCAAGCTCTATCTATTGACCGTGAGATAACTGAATGGTATAGCTTCTGAATTGACAGAATGAAAACAGTTAGTGCCAGAATGAATGATGTTGTGCCATCCAATAGGAATCCAAAGCCCCCCAGCAGGGGATTTCTGAGTATGAGAAAAGCACAGAGAATAACCACCGAGCTTCCAGTCAGGATTACGAAATTTACGCGACCGAACCAAGCTGAACCCGGGTTGAAGATCTTTCTATCATACACTAAGTCGACCTCTGGTTTGAGAACATCAGAGGTCTTCTTTGAGATCCTCTCTCGTAGAACATCAATGATCTTCTGATACCATACATAGCTAGCGCGTTGGATGACTAGGGTTGAGATAGTGCCGATACTTATGAAGAAGGACACGACTCCTACGACAAGATACAGGGAAACTGCTGCAGAGTCTGTCGATTGTTCACTTGCCAACGAGATTGCTGAGAAGAGAAGTGCGATCATTACCATATGGATATTGAATGCCTGATAGGACTTATCAATAGCATGACGAAAATGATTCCAATGCTGATCATACTCCCCTTGCAAAGCTGAAAGTTCCCAGCGTATCATCGGTTGCTCTTCCGTCAATATACTCTCTCCTATTATACGCGCTCTAATCCTGCCATATGGCCTATGAAGAATTTCCATGTTTCTGGTTCTTCACCTTTCTTTAGATACACGACCATAACAAAGGTCACATTCATTGTCACATTCGTACGTTCAATAACGAATCTAGAGCTATCTATGCGATTGGCTTCCTTCATCGCTTCATTGTAGTAGTGAATGCCATGACTGATCATGAGCAAGTCCCTCTCACGGATGATGAACCCGTTGAGATACGACAATCCTTTTTTCACGAGTGACAGGGTTTCTTCTTCTTGTTGCTTATCCAGCAATCTTTCAATCTCTCGACCTAGTTCTGTCATTTCCTCACTTGCTTGGCTCGGGAATACAGTGAAGTACGATTGGAGTAGCTGTAGTTGCACACAACCACTGCATAATTGCTCGTTGCCTTCTTTCCAGTTCGTTTCGGAGGATCTGTTTCCCCCACATCTATCACATTTTCTGGACATGGTGACAAACCATGATCGTGCCAATCAGAGAACATACTGAAATACTTTCATCTGCCCCTATCAATGATTCATACTAGCCTTACCCTACAAGAGATGTCATCATCTGGAGCGTCATGCCATATGCGACCATCACTAAGAGCACAAAAATCACCATTGCAAGCATCAAATCTTCTTTGCCCATCACGACTAACCCCATTGTTCAACTATTTACCGAGTCAAACACCAAGAATCCCTTCTCTTGAAACCTAAAAAATCCTATCTATTTCCGTATTTTTTCGCGCCAATCTGGAAGAGTGACTACTTTTGGAGAGGTTCTTATGAAATGTCCCTGAACAGTAACTCCTAAAAGGAGGCCGAGTCCCGCGAGTCATAAGAGGAACAACTCCATTGGAGGACAGCTGTTGGACGAACTTCCGTACAAGACAATATTGTGTGATGTTCTCGTCGTTGGTGCAGGCGGTGCAGGTTGCCGAGCAGCCATCGAGGCGGCAAACCACAATCTTGACGTTATTATGATTAGTAAAGAGCTCGTCGGCAAGGCACATACTGCCATGGCTGAGGGCGGCTATAATGTATCACTTGGAAACGTAGACCCCAATGACGATGTAGAGACTCACTTCAAGGACACAATCGTAGGTGGTAACTATCTCAACAATCAAGAACTTGCTCAGATCCTTGTTGAGAATGCAGCTGAGCGCATCTACGACTTGGAGGACATGGGTGCTGTATTCGATAGGACTCCTGAAGGGAAGATTGCACAGAGACCCTTTGGTAAGCAGTCTTGGCGAAGGACCGCATATGCATCTGATAGGACTGGGTCTGAGATCATGGTCACACTCACTGAGGCTATTCGAAAGACCTCCGTGAGAGTATTCGATGAGGTGTTTGCTACCAAACTGATCCTCAAAGATGGAACGATTGCAGCAGTAACAGCAGTCGATTTGAAGTATGGTGACTATCTCGTGTTCCGACCCAAGGCTGTGGTCATGGCGACTGGTGGCGCTGGTCGTATCTACAAGGTCACAAGCAACGCTCAGCTTGATGTCGGCGATGGCTATGGTATGGCATATGAAGCAGGTGCTGAGCTCATCGATATGGAAATGGTCCAATTCCATCCAACTGGAATGGTTGCACCAGAAAGCGCACGAGGCAAGCTCGTTACAGAGGCTGTGCGTGGAGAGGGTGGTATCCTTCTAAACAGCGAAGGTGAGCGTTTCATGAACAGGTACTATCCCGAGGTAATGGAACTAGCTGGTCGTGACCAAGTCGCACGGTCTATCATGACCGAGGTGCTCGAAGGTCGTGGCTCCCCTGATGGTGGCGCCTATCTAAGTATCGCACACCTTCCTGCTTCAATAATCGAGTTCAGATTGGAGAGCATGATCGAGCAGTTCGAAGATGCTGGCGTCGATATACGTCATGAACCCATGCAGGTTTCTCCGACTGCCCACCACTTTATGGGCGGTATCAAGATTGACTCGAACGCTCAATCTTCTATTCCTGGTGTCTATGCAGCTGGTGAGTGCACTGGTGGTGTTCACGGTGGTAATAGACTAGGCGGAAACGCTCTTGCAGACACCCAAGTATTTGGAGCACTTGCGGGTGAGAATGCTGCAAAATATGCTAAGGCGAATGAACGATTGGCAGTCAATCGTGCAGAAGTCCAAGAGGAATTCGCTCACCTTGAGGCAATGTTGACCCGAAAGGAGGGAATCTCACCCTCTGATGCACGTGAGGAGCTCACTAATCTCATGTGGGACAAGGTCCAGATCTTCAGGAACGAAGAGGACATGGCATATGCGGTGAAGGAGCTCAGACGTATCGAGAAGGAGATTGTTCCCAAGATCAAAGTGGATGTCAATGAGAAACGATTCAATCCAGGATGGCACCAGGCTCTTGAGTTCGAGCACATGGTAAAGACCGCCCGGATGGTCGCAGAGGCCGCACTCATGAGGAAGGGAAACAGAGGTGCGCATTTCCGAACTGACGCTGACCCCAATGATAAGGGCTATTACAATATCGTCATCCGAAAGGGCAAAGATGGCGAGATCGAACTGCGAAAGGAAGATGTGGTAGTCACCAAGATGCAATTACCATGAGGAGGACACGAAAATGGCAAAGATGATCAAAACAAGCGTAGAGCGATACAATCCTGACAAGGATGATGCCCCCTACCACCAAGAATTTGACGTTGAGTACGAGCCTGGCATGACAGCTCTCGATGCTCTCCTGTACATCCAAGACAAGCACGATTCAAGCCTTGCATTCCGTTGGGAGTGCAGAGGTGGTCAATGTGGATCCTGCGCAGTGAAGGTTAATGGAACCGCAAGAATTGCCTGCAGGACCAAGGTCAATCCTGATGAGAAGCTCGTCTTAGAGCCTCTTGAGAAGATGCCTGTCATCAAGGATCTAGTCTGCGATATGGCTCAGACAACCTATAGAATTCGACGAATTCGACCATATGTCGCACGCGATAAGCCTGCACAGCGACCAGAGATCATACACTCCGAAGAGATTGAGAAACTCCGTGAGATTCGTAAGTGTATCGAGTGTAGTGCCTGTCTATCGAATTGTCCTATAGTCCATGAAACATGGGAATATCCAGGTCCAATGATTATTCGTCAGATTGCACGACTTGAGCTTGATCCTCGAGATGTGGAGGATCGCGTTGCGATGGCAATGAACGAGTCTGTTTACAGCTGCACGACTTGTAAGATGTGTACCGATATCTGTCCAAAGAAGATCGACATCCCCGCACTCGCAGTTGAGCTCTTGCGTCACAAGGCTGTCGAAGCAGGTTATCCATTAGCGGAGGGACAACAAGCATTCTTGGACCAAGTCAACCAGACTGGTCGTGCAGTACCTGAGAAGGATACAGGCCTCCTCCATGGGCTTGATACCGAGGAGTTCCTTGTAGACAATCCACGAGGCAGAGTTGGCTTCTTCACCGGGTGCCTTATTGACTATCGAATGCAAAGCACTGGAAAGGCACTCATTGAAGTCTTGAACCGCAACAACGTGGATGTCATCGTTCCAAAGGAGCAATGGTGTTGTGCAAGTCCTGCATTCAGAACTGGTGACCTGAAGACAGCACACGCTGCAGTCGAGCGAGTCACAGAGATTTTCGAGAATGCAATGGAGAAATACAACTTCGATACCGTTGTCGTCGCCTGTGCTGGGTGTGGAAAGACCCTGACAGAGGACCACCGACCCTATATAGAAGAGAAACGAGGTTCACCACCCAAGTTCAAGGTCTATGACCTCTCAAAGTACATGATTGATGTCATTGGCAGAGAGAATCTGGTCATGCCTAAGGGTAAGATCAACCTCAAGGTCACTTATCATGAGCCTTGCCACTTGGGTCGAGGACAGCATGTCTATGGACAACCAATCGACCTTCTCAAGATGATTCCAGGTGTTGAGTACATTGAGGATCCGATGAAGAATCGATGCTGTGGTGCTGGTGGTGGAGTTCGTGCCGGTAAGCGTGATCTATCACAGAAGATTGCTCTTACAAAGAAGGAGTACATCGAAGCTACCGGAGCAGACATGGTCACTACGGAATGTCCATTCTGCACGATACAAATCAATGACATGATGAAGGACTCAGCAACGGGTATGCAGGTACGTTATATCCCAGACTTGTTAGCAGAGTCTTACAGAAAGGGCGACGAGTAGCCGCAAGAGAGGCTTCGGCCTCTCTTTCATTCTTTATTCTCACTTCAGCTTCTCTACGATACTTTAGAGGAATGAAGTTACTATCCCGTTTCACTCTTGGAAACTTAAATGCTTTAGAAACTAAAGTAATGGTGAAAAACAATGACAACTCAAAATCTCCAACGTACATCTGGCTTTGGCTATCGGATTATGGCATCTTACCTGAAATTCCGCGAACGATTTCGAAAACCAGAAGATTTCCTACGAAGTCTTGGGATAAAGCGGGGCGATGTGATCCTTGATCATGGATGTGGTATAGGGAGCTATTCCATACCTGCAGCTAAGATGGTGGGTGTTACTGGCAAAGTGTACGCTCTCGACATTCACCCTATTGGCATAGAGAAAACACAAAAGCGCGCAGAAAAGGAAGGGCTCAGAAACCTAGAGACCATCCTATCTGGCCTTGAGAATGGATTACCCGATCAATACGTCGATATCGTACTTCTGATTGATGTCTTTACCTGGATTGAGGATAAGGTCGCACTCCTGAATGAGTTTCACAGAGTATTGAAGCCGTCAGGTCAATTGGTAGTTCTTATTGACCACGCCTCTCCTGACGAGTGTAAGACAATTGTAGATAAGACGGGTCAGTTCAGGCTAGCGAAACAGGACGGGAATGTCTTATACTACCTACGTGTATAGCTGACTACTTTCCTTTCAGGTACTCTCTTACCATTCGATGAATCTGCAAAGCAACAAGTGCTTCAGATACCAAGCCCATATCTACAAGGTTCCAAGCCGCTTGCGTGAAGATTATGATATGTGATGACTTAGGCTGCCCGTATAATGCGGAGAAGGCATATTGCGCAGCTCTGACCATTCCCCAGTCTTTTCTTTTCAGCTTGGGGATCAGCGACTCAAATGATTCGGATTGCAGGTCCGTCATCGCATCCCAGATATCTGAGAGGTTTTGAGCAAACCACTCACGGGTAGATTCAGAATGCGGAAGATCAATTCTACTTGGAAGGCATTCCCAATCAGTTCCGGGCTTTGCTGTCATCACTTTCTTGACATCAAGTTGGGTCTTCGTAGGTACCTTCACTCCCATGTTCTTCTTCAATGCCCTAAGTAGCCAATCCACGGTCTTATCATGAACCAGACCCTTATGTGCTGCATATGCAATCCGATGTGCAAAGATTCCATTGTGTCCTAGAATTCCATAATGCACCAGTGAAGATCCAATAAGATCGCTTTCTCCTGTCAGGTTCGTAGGTTTTGCCAGTTGCTTGAATTGCTCATCCTCTATGTACTTCTCAGGTCTTTTGCCAGGTACTTTCCGTACCATATATTCTGCCAGATGCCACAGTGCAGCAATATGTGGATGACGATACTTGGAAATTGGCAATTCTGTAAGCAATGATAACGGCATGATAAAACCATGTCCGAGACTGTCTGGTTCCTCAGCCGACATAGACAATACCATTCGTGTCAATCCTATCGTCTGGTCCATCGAAGAGAGACCGATACAACCTTCCATTGCTCCCAGTACACTCTTCTCTCTAATCGATTGGGTGAATTTTCTTAGCAAATTTCCCGGAGAATCAACCCCAGAGCGTGCGTCATACATCGGCCCTTTTTCTGGAAGCCAATGATCGACAGATGCTAGGTGTTGCGCAAGACGTTGAACGAGCGCCAATTGGATTGACTTCTTCAGGTCCTCTGGAGTGTTTATGGGTGAAGTATCAAGTTCCTTTTCCAGCATCTTATCGTTGAAACCCACATCCTCTATCATCCTGTGGATCGCGAACGTAAGAATAGTTGAATGCGGAGTATCGTAGGTCTTCTGCTCATGCCATGATGCCGCATGCATTAGAATCGCCCAGATTGCAGAGGGCTGTGCCCTTGATAGCATCTCACCTAATGCCTTGACAGTTTCTGACTCGTCCCCCTTCAAGCATGATTCGACCAGATTCATTCTAACACCTATCTCTGACTATTTCAATTAACATAGCACTTCGGATGAATATATTTGTTGAGAACGATGGTTTTGCATTGATCTATACGCTTTGGCTACGAGATGATGAATGATTGTCTGCACACGGTACAGGTAACGGTTTCACCCCGAACCGCAACGCGTTCTAGCTCAGCTCGACAATAGGGACATCCATGTACTGTTTTCGGTGCTGGACCAGTTCCTGTACCTAGAATGAAATCCCCCGAGTCATGATCGACCCTTCCTGACAATTCTCTTCCATCAAGCAGGTCTGTTAGGATCTTAGCGACTTCATGTGCTGGAACGCCTGACTCCTGTGATATCTTCTCAATTGGAATCTTCCTCATTCCTTGGACGGTTCTCTTTACCGCGCTAACAGGATCAATTAGTGCTTTCTTTACCGGCGTCGCGGGTGTCAGTTTGGCCGCTGCTATTTCCTCAGAATCGATTCGAGGCTCTGGTACTCTAACAGGCAGAGAACCTCCTGCAGCTTGGAGCTTGTTTCGTAAGTCCTCCATCTTCATATTGTACTCTTCTTCGGATACCCAGCCTCGCATATAGTCTAGGTCCAAATCCTTGATGGCTGCTTCAATCCGTCTTACTTCACTATTGGTCCCATCTTCCATCTACATAATCTCCTAGGTTTCAACAAATCTTGTTTCATTAATGAATATATGGCGATTGAAATAGGCAGCATGACCATAGCGGAAATCCCTTAACAGCGGCACATCTCTCTCGCAACAGGTGGCGAAAACTGCACGAATTCTCAGCAGCACTATCAATTGTAGAAACAGCAGTTCAAGCTGCTGTTCAGAACAAGGTGAAACGAGTAACCGAGGTCAATGTAGAGATAGGTGAGTTCACCTTTCTCATACCTGAGCAGCTGGCCTTCAATTTTGAGATTGCCAGTAAGAATACGGTGCTTGAGGGTGCGGAGTTGAAGATTACGAAGAAGAGAGGCGTGCTCAAGTGCAGTGAATGTGGATTCGAAGGGGAGTCTATCGTTGATCCTGATATTCCTCCTCAAATAGCGTCCTTCTCACCCATGAAATGTCCCAATTGCAGTAGCAGCGCAACTGAGATCGTTGGTGGCAAGGAATTCATAATAAAAGATATCCGCGCTGAGGTCGAAGAAACCTAGTTTCCACTCATTCTGATAGAGGGGTTCTGGACCCCTGAGAGAATAAAGAAGTACTACACTAGTACAGCATTAACAATACCATCTTGACCTGGTCTGCTCGTTACCTTCGCACGGCCCTTAGAGGTCTTGATGATTGTTCCTCGTGTGATGACCTTCCTTCGTTGGTAGTCCATATTTGCGGGATTGTTCTCGACATCCTCAATATCTGCACGGTAGGTTTCGTTCTTCTTTGGATCAGTTATATTGGCATATTTGACAGTAAGAGCAAGAACTTTCTTTGATTTTCCTTTACTGTCTATGACTTTTCGCTTTGGCGCTCCCATCAGTGTTTCAGTTGGAACCCTACCCATCTGGTGTTTCCGCTTGCTTCTGAATTTTTTCACTCTGGAACCAGTCTTAGTACGTCCGGATCTTCCGTGCCAGATTCCCATTTTAGACTACCTCGTAGTTTGGTCAGTGTCGCTCAGCGTGGAGATGTTTTAAATGTTGCTCATCGACCATACTCGTTTGAGGGACACAGCGTCCATTTCATATATGGTGAATGTCCCCTCAGAACTATCCCCTCCGGAGATAATCTCATGACCAAGATCGAAACAGCTCATGGCGCTGGCGGAAAGATCATGCAGCGTCTGCTAGAAGAAGTGGTTATTCCATCCTTTGGACGCAGGAAAATTGGTACAATAGGTCTTGACGAGATGGATGATGGTGCCACACTGGTGATAGATGGGCAGAAGCTTATCGTATGTGCAGATGCGCATACCGTTCACCCCATTTTCTTTCCAGGGGGGAACCTCGGGACGCTCACCGCCTGTGGTACGATCAATGATCTGTCTGTAATGGGTGCTCAACCTATTGCTATGACGAATACGATCTTGGTTGAGGAAGGTACAGAGATTGATACACTGAAGAAAATACTTCATTCATTGAATGATGTCATTGAACCACTTGGAGTAGCGATGATTGCAGGGGACACCAAGGTAATGCCAAGTGGAACCCTAGATGGCATCGTGATGTCAACAACAGGCATTGGAAGAGTCTACGGGGACGCACCCATTTCTGATGCAGGTGCCCAAGTTGGCGATGACATCATCCTTACCGGTCCTATTGGAGACCATGGGACCACGCTTTTGGCTCATAGAGAAGGTCTCGAGTTCGACACCGACCTAGTCAGTGATGTCGCTCCGCTTTGGGAGCCTATCAAGGCATGTCTGGATGTGGGCGGTGTGCATGCCATGAAGGATCCAACTCGTGGCGGTACTGCTGTCGCACTCAATGAGATCGCATCCAAATCCAAGGTCGAATTCGTGATTGATGAATCCCTCATTCCTGTACGGCAAGGCGTGAGATCGTTATGCGAGATACTTGGTCTGAATCCTCTACATATGAGTAACGAAGGGACTGCGCTCATGACTGTTGATTCTGAGTACACAGAGGATCTCTTGAAAGTCTTGAGACCGCATGGTTCTACCAAAGACGCGCAAGTTGTTGGAAAAGTAGCAGATGGGGAACCTCGGGTAATAATGAAGACCCAAATTGGCGGTCATAAACTCATACAGGTACCCTATGGTGAACCGGTCCCCCGGGTCTGTTAGCGACACCCGCCAGACGAAATACAAGCAAGGTACGCTTAAGATAGCTTTGGAGTATACAACATGGGTTTTCCATTTGTGTGACGAAGTTTCTAGGAACTCATTGATATCAAAAGAATCCCACCCCTCAGGGCTCTTTACTAGGATAAAGGAGCGTCTGGGTAGTCTACTAGCAAAAGATGACACGGAGAGCAATGTTACCATTGCTCGTGATACACATTCATTTGATACATTGGCTCATCCGGTGACAGACGTCAAGAAAAAAGAGGTCAGTCCTCAAACACGAGAGCCTTCTGTGGAGCAACCTGCACAATCTCGTTCTAAGATGCACCAGCTCTACAACAAATACAGACACCTAGTGGAAGAGCGTAACGATATCAATGCCCAGAAGGATGAGTTGACACGGAAGGTGGATTCAGGGGAACTGACCACTGCTCAAACCCATCAGAAGATGGTTGCATTGACACGCGAGGCCTCTCAGCTAACAGAGGTCCTACGAGAGATATCCGAACGTCTTACTGAGCTTGGTCATCCGAGATTCAAACGAACTGGATAGATACCTACAGTGCCTCATTAAGGGCTCTGTCCTCTCTCTCTTTTTGCTCAGCCAAAATGCCCTTTAGTTTGTGCTTGAGCTGTGCCTTTAATCGAATTCTATCCTGATCCAGGCCAAAATAGTCCGCGAAGAGCGGGGTGGTCTTGAGCATCTTGCTCCTGCCTTCCGGAATCGCCTCGATGAACTTCTTCTCTTCGAGTTCCTTGACATGGTCATAACAATGTGTGCCTCGTTGAGCGACAAGATCTGATTGGATGATTGGCTGTTTCAAAGCGATGAAGACAAGAGTCTGCAGAGTAGCAAATGATAAGAGACCTCCAGGAATGAGTTTTCCAACTCTCGGAGTCAACTCCGGCTTGAGTTGCATGACATATCTGTCACGTGGCAAGCCGATAACCTCAAGGGCTCCCTTGCGCTTGTTGTACGTGAAGCTAAGGTCCTCAAGGATTTTCCTCGCAGTAGACTCTGCTTTTCCGATAAGTTCGGCAAGCTCCTGAAGGGTCAATGCTCTCCCTGCTGCATAGAGGGCTGCTTCAATAGTTAGCATATCTTCACTCATTACATCACAGCTCCAGTTGAGCTTGAGCCTCAAGAGAGTCGTCGTCATCATTGATAAGTGGTGGCTTAAGAAGCTGAACCTGAATGATTCCTTCCTCATCCTCCCATATATCAATGAACCTTCTTGCATAGAGATGCAGCAATGCGAAGAAGACGCGAACGATCTCTCGCCTAGTTCGATTCATCAGGATATCCATGAATTTAGCGATCTCTCCGACCTTCATTAGGCTTCGAAGGTCGTCAAGTACCTCTTCGATGTTCTCCTCAACGTCTGCCCTCTCAACTTCCATCTTAAAGGTGAGAGGATCCGCTCGAGACCGTACTTTCTGCCGTGTTGGGCTGGCTCGTGAACGAACACCTTTGGTCAATACTCTGTCCATTGCAATGAGAAGCTCTTGGAGAGTCACACGTCTATTCGTAAGTCTGAATGGAGGATGAATCATCGGGATCTCAAAATCATCATCGTCACTGACCTCCTCTGGTGGAAGAATTCCAAGCTCAACTAGGTCTCTAGTCTTCTTCATGAAGATGACCGAAGCCGAGTACAATGCATTACCCGAAACTCGGAAATCAATATCCCCGATACGCTTCATCTCTCTAAGGAACGCGGCTACTAGCTTGCCTACGTCGATGTTCCATGGTTCTACCTTGTCAAGCTGCAGGACATCCGTCAACAAGATATACGGAGGTGTAGCCCAGAATGGAGAGTCATCATCGTTCATGCTGATTCTGCTACCTCCTCCAAGTCAACAGAAAGAATCTTTGACAACCCATCATGACTTGATACCCCCAAGAGGAGATCTGCCTTTCTGAATGTCGGCTGTCTTAGCGAAACGACGATGAATTGCGATGACTTTGATAGTTCGGAGATAAGATTAGCTACATTATGTGCATTAACATCATCGAGGGCTGCATCAATCTCATCGAAGACATAGAAGCTTGCAGGACTATACATCTGAATGGCGAATATCAGAGCCAGACCTGTCAAGGTCTTCTCCCCGCCACTCATCGAATCCAAGCTGACAAGCTCTTTTCCTCTTGGCTTGGACCGGACAGTAATGCCTCCCATGAGCGGATGCTCAGGGTTCTCAAGCATCAATGTTGCCTCCCCTCCTGGGGATAGCTTTGCGAAGACCCGGGCGAAATTGTCAGCTATCTCGTTGTAAACGATGAGGAACTTCCTAGTCTTCTCTCTCTCCAGTTCTTCCATGAATGCAAGGATTTCCTTATGCTCTTCCTCGAGCTTTGTCTTCTTGTCGACAATCTCATCATATCTCAGTTTCTCTGCATCATAATCATCAAGCGACTTGAGATTGACCGCACCAATCGCTTCTTGCTCTCGCTCAAGCTCCCTGATTTTCTCCTCAAGGTCCTCTATCTGTTTATAGGTCAATTCCTCTCTATTGACACGGTTCGCAATCTCATCCTCGACCTCCGTCATAATGGAGAGTTCTGCAGTAAAAGCGACAAGATCTGTTTCGAGGCGTGACTGTTCGGTTTGAAGCCTATAGACTGATTTCTCATTCGAAGTCTGTGCCTCACGAATCTCCTCATGGCGTAGACGAAGGTTTCTCATCTCTTCCTTCAGCTGAAGTTGCTTTACCCTCTTGTCCTTGACTTCATCCTCGATCCTGTCCCGCTTTGACTTGAGTCCATCCAGACTTTCTTGTTTTTCATTGAAGAGTTCCTCAAGTCTGTTAACTTCAGCTTCTTGTCCAGGAAGGACAGTCAGTATCGATTGATAGCGTGTTTCCAACTCAACGGACTTGGGATTGAGTCTTTCCTCAAGTGCGACCTTGAGACCTGTAAGTTCTCCTGTTAGAGTTTCTCGTTCACGTTTATGGTGTTCAAGGACCTCTTTCAGATCCTTGATCTCTTGATTGAGCTGATTCGCATCAGACTTCACGAGGGCTTCATTGGCTTCATCGCGCAATGACCTCACAGTCTCACGGTGCTCGCTCAGCTCAGTGTTTCTCTCGCGAAGACTGCTTACTTGGGTTTCTAGGGCTTCGATAGTCTTCTGCGCTATGGTAATCTTCTGTTGCAGTGCATTGATTCGCGATTCCTTTTCATTGAACTGCTCATCGAGCTTCTCGACTTCTAATCGCGTTCGATAGTTAGCTTGGGATAGCTTCTCGATCTCCCGTTCAAGGTCCTTTCGTCGGAGTGCGATCTCTTTCTGTTGCTCCCTCACGTCTGCAAGTATCTCTTCTAGTCCTTCAAGGCGTTTTGCGATCTCTGGGCTGTTATCCTCGACCTGCAGTGAGAGGCCTGCGCCACTCTTCTGGAAATAGCCTCCTGTGACAAGACCTGTCGTTTCTACTAGGTCACCATCCAGTGATACTGCCCTGTACTTGCTAAAACCTATCTTTTTGGCAGTTTCAAAATCCTCTGTTACTACTGTATCCTGAAAGACATATTGAAATGCTGGTTCGAATTTCAAGTCATAATCGACTAAATCTATTGCAAATCCAAGTACCCGCATATCCGATGGGAGCTTTCCTGTGGCTCGAGATTTGATTTTGTTCAGCGGAATGAATGAAACTCTTCCCGCACGCTCTCGCTTGAGTACATTGATGCACTTGGTGGCGACTTCCTCATCGTCCACGACGACATGCGACAGTCTATTGCCTCCGGCAACCTCCATTGCGATGATATACTCAGGATCGATCTTTCCGAGTTCTGCTACTGTACCATAGATGCCTGCGATCTCTCCTGAGTCGCGAAGTTCTAGGACTCGTGAGATTGCTCTCCTTCTTTTGAGAAAAGCTTCCTCTGCATCCTTCAAAGCGTCTTGACGCGCCTGGATTCGAATGAGTTCTTCTCTTGTTTCACTAACGATACGAGCTGCTTCACTCGCTTCCCCATCCACCCGCACTTGGCGCGCCTCAAGGTCCTCTAGTTCAGCTCGTTTTGTTTCCTCGAGTTTATCACTTACTTCCAAAGCCTTCTTCTTCTCAGGTAGGCTGGCACGGAGTTCCTCAATGCCCTTCTGGGTTTCTTCGAGGTTCTGCTGGGAGTCCTGCACTTCCTCATACGCCATTCCCAACTCTCTACCATCGGTCTTTATCGCTGACCGGACCTCAGAAACGCCCTCGTCAAGTGCTATCATTTGATTATTCAAATCTTGTAATCGCTGCGCGGTTTCGTAGTAGTTAGCTTGCTCTCTCTCGAATTGCTCATCAAGTTTCTGAATATCTTGTTGACATTCCTCTATCTCTTTGTCAAGCTTGGCAAGCTCACTTTCTTTCTCGCTCACCTTCGCTTCCGCACTCGTAGTCTGAGTCTGTACGAGTTCCTTCTCCTCGTCAATGACCTCTTTTTGTGCAAGGATCCGTTCAAGCTCATCCTTAGCACGCATCATCTCTGATTCAACATGACTGACAGCAGCGGATGCCTGTCCGTACTCCTCAGATATTCTTGCGGAATCACCACCAGTTATCCTATCGATCTCCGCGTCAATATTCTCAATGTCCGCCTCAGTCTGGTCTTGTTTGCTCTCGACTTCCGCCAGTTCTCTGGCGAGCTGTTCCACCTCTTGTGCGCGTTCAGCAAGGGTCTCATTAATTGTGACAATTCTATTGCGACCTTTGAGTATCGTCCAAGCGAGGCGGTCAATCTCGATACGCTGAATCTCATTCTTCGCGCCCATGTATCTGAGGGCGTCCTCTCTCTCAAGCTCGAGCTTCTCCAACTGTCGGCGTCTTTCAATTAGTTGTGTTTCGACCTTTCCAAGATTGGTCTCACTCTCGGCAAGCTTTTTGAGAGCACGTTCCTTTTGCTCGTCGTAAGCTGAGATACCTGCTATCTCTTCGATAAGCTTCCTTCTGTCAACCGGACTGACCTTGACCATCTGAGCAATCTCGCCCTGTAGTACCAGATTGTATCCGTTTGGATCGACACCAATGCTTCCAAGGATGTCAAGCACTGCTTGTCGAGTTACTACCTTTCCATTTATTCTGCAGGTCGATTTTCCCGAGTCATCCAATTCTCTCTCGACGACAACCTTGTCAGCATCTACTTGCAATTTCCTATCCTTGTTATTGAAATGTAGCTCGACGATCGCGGACTTGGCTTTCGGAGGCATGTCTGGTTTTGGAGGGGAGTATAGGAGGTCTGAGAAGACATTGGCTCGTAGAGTCTTTGCACTGAGTTGTCCTAGCACGAAAAGAATTGCATCTATGACATTCGACTTGCCAGATCCGTTGGGTCCGACTATACAGGTAAAACCACGGTTCATCCTGACAGTTACAGCATCTCGTCCAAATGACTTGAAGCCCCTGCAGACTAGCTTCTCAATATGGACCAAGATGTTTTCCCTTCCGTTTACTCAACTAACAGCATTTGGCGTGTCTGTCATATCTGGGGGATACAGACTCCTAAATATCGTTGGTATGACCTAGGTAATACCAGAGCTATATCTAGATATACCTCCCAGTATTGAAAATTTACCAGAGAAGGCTAAAAAAGGATAACTCTGGTGGCCTTTTTGCCTATCCGACCATAGAAACGAGGGCGCGCTTTAGCGCCATCCGGATAAGACCGGCTTGTTCTCGAGCACCTTCTCCTGCTATACCTGCTAGGACCATCTTGACATCTCCAAGAATGAAGACATAACCTTCCTCAGCTGCGATGGTCAGCTCCTTCAGACCTCCCATATCGATTCCTGCTGTCAGTTGGGATGAGTTCGCTGAGATTTTCACAACTAGTTTTGCAACATCTGAATGCTTGATGCCTTCAGATATCGTGTGGGCGAAGATAACTTCCCCTTTCGCGTCACAAACAACGATTCCTTGAATGTCCGCGTGTGCCGCCATTGTTTCACTGACGATCTGTTCAATCTTAGCTGTGTCAACCATTTCGTTTACCCCTTGGAGGTCTCTATCATTGTGATACTCTTGACCGGTTTAAATATTGCTCTTTATCATGCAACCGCTTGATATCACGAATAATCCCTAGTGGTATGGGAAAATCATAGAACTACTTAATACCTTTCACGTAGAAGACCGCCCAACCAATTTTGGGGGTATCAAGAGATGCCTATGTTGAGAACTAGCTCAGAGTCTTTTCCAGCATCAAAGAAGATGATGAGCGATATACCGTACGTCCTTCGTGTCGGTTTTGGTGACCTTGGGAGCGACGTAACGAAGATTGTAGGATTGCCTATCGCATGTCAAAAATGTGGTGGCTTCCTCATTAGTGTAGATCAGGTAAATGATGATGAGAAAGTCGGAAAGCACTTTACCTGTGCGTTTTGCGGAACATTGAATATTATCGGGGGAGAGGTCATTCTTGCTGGAAATGACACCGACTTCGTGATTAAATCCCCTCCAGACACGACCCAAACCGGTACAGACACGGTTACTGTTGGAGGAAAATCATTCCTTGCATTGATCGACGTTTCTGGATCCATGGCTGGAGCCAATCTGTCAGCTGTGAAAAGGAGTCTGAACACATCCATCGACAGCTTGGCTGCCAACTCACCTGACACTTTCTTTGGACTAATAGAGTTCGAAAGTAGTGTTCATTATCGTGACTTGGAAAGCGGGAGTGGCGTTCAGCTACCCTACGAATCATTTCCAAGCTACGATAAGATCGTTGAGGAGACAAAGAAGCTGCTTGACAAGATCAAGCTGGTTCCAGTAGGAAAGCACTCTGACAAGCTAAAGAAACATGTAGATACCTTGCGTGATCAAGGAGGTACAGCATTAGGCCCTGCAGTAGCCATGGCTTCTGTTATTGCCAAGCATAGAAATGTCGGACGTGTCGTTCTTCTGACTGATGGTCTTGCGAATGAAGGAATTGGCGCCCTTGAAGGGTATCAGGTCACTCCGGCCAATGCGTTCTATGAGGACTTAGGCAAGAGATTCATGGATCTCGGCTCTGCAGTGGATGTCGTAGGTATTGCTTCTGGAGCAGGCATGGAGCTGAAGACCCTTGGACTATTGGCTGAGGCCACAGGTGGTCAGATGTACTATGTCACTCCCAACGAGCTTGATAGAAGCATCTCAGAGCTTGCTGGTGCTCGACTTCTCGGCAGGGATGTACAGGTCAAGTTGATCACTCCTAAGGGAATCAAGGTCAAGGACGCATCTGGAGTATCCCGTGCTGTTATAGATGATCTTACCAAGAATAAGGAGAGTAAGATCGGTGTGGTCGGAGCGGACCATGAGCTCTACTTCGAGGTCGAACCAGAGAGCGAGATCAAGGAATCTGAGGTGCCCATTCAAGTACAGGTCGAGTATACCGATGAGGAAGGTGCCCGCAGAGTTCGTGCAGTTACGACCACGCTCAAGGTATCCAAGAGTGAGGATGAGGTCCTAGAAACCCTCGACCCAACTCTGGGAGCCACTTTCGTCACCCAAAAGGCTGGCGAGGAATCCTTCTCAGGTGATAGGAAGAAGGGCAAGAAGCGCATTGCTGCCTTCAGGTCGGCCATGAAGGAGTATGCCAAGGACGCTCCTGAGGAAACTCAGGCAATGTACGATAAGACCGAAAAGGCCCTTGAAGCTGAAGAGAATGAGATGGATCGTCTGGAAGAGATGATGGATGCTGAGCCTTCTATGGCACCATCCGCTGCAGCTGATGAAGCCTTCACCAAGGGCTTGGCACAGATGCGAAAGAGCTCCAAACAAATGTTCGAAGAAGAAGAAGAGGACGAGTAATAGTTCTCTACTTGAGTGACGTACATAACGTCACTCATTTCATTTTTTGTTATTTTCCAGTCTTTCAATCACGATTGCACGTAATACAAGGTTATAACAGAATGCGCAAAAACGTATACTTGTGCTGAATTCATATCCGCAACTCTAAAATAGTCACGCGAGGCGTAGAGTTTGCGAATTGCACAAGATTGCAGCGGGGATTCCCTAGTTTGATAAGTCAAGATAAACTTCAAGCGATTCTTCAGAGGCTTAGGGCACAAGAAGGTGTCCGAGGAGTCGTAGTTACAACAATGGAAGGATTGCCTCTCAGTAGTGACATAGACCCAGACACCACAGAATCTGTTGCTGCGATCATAACCTCCTTGGTCGGCAAGGCGCTTGATGCCGTGCGTGAACTCAAGGAAGGTTCGCTATCGTTCCTGACCCTGGACACAACCAAGGGACAGATAAACATCGCACCGGAACCCAAAGAGGGAGTAATCCTGGTAGTCTTAAAGGATAACGAATGAAGGAGAAACGAAAATGTCGGAACCCAAGGTATTTGATAAAATATTGACTGAAATAATCAGGCAGGATCGAGGAATTAAGAAAGTCATCCTCGTCGACAAGACTGGCCTGACCATCGCTAACGTCAGTAAGCTTTCTGCCTTCGTCGTTGATACGGACAGCATTGGTGCGATCGCGAGTGCTGTGTTCTGTGCAAGTGAAGAGCAGGGCAAGAACCTTCAGATAGGTGAGCTTGAGATAGTGACCTCTGAGTTCTCTGAAGGAAAGATCTTTGCATCTGCTTGCGGAAAGGGTGTGCTCTGTGTCGTGTCTGAGGCTGAGGTCAATATTGGTATGATCCGCCTCGTCATGAAGAAGCAGGGTGTACAGCTTGCGGATGAACTTGACAAGTTTCTCGCAGTTGAGCCTTCACCTGGTAAAGACGAGCTTGACGAAGAGGACCTGAAGTCTGCGCTCGAAGAGCTCGAGAGAGTGTAGAGTCCTCATACTCTACAAAACTCCCTCTAACAATACCTGTGTATGCTCAAGCAAGGCTTTTATGAGATTGGACTTCTAAGACTCTCAACCTCCCTATGCAGGGCTGGGACCCAGAGCAGCTCGCTGCCCCGGTGTGCTGTGAGAATGAACCGATAGTAACTGCGATTCAAAGAGGTGCTATAACGTGCGCAAAGATGACAAGGGACGTATTCATCTGAAGCTGGTCTTCTACGGACCATCACTCGGTGGTAAAACCACGGCTTTGAGATGGCTTTACGGGAAAGTAGAGGGTCTCCAAAAGGGTGAGTTCACAGCTATAGAAGATGAAACGAACAGAACGCT
>JBHLQH010000036.1:0-32591 GCA_048884965.1 Candidatus Thorarchaeota archaeon
GATTAAGGAGGGAATACATCTCCTCTTGACCATGCAGGATATGGTCTATCGGCGAACGGGTCTGAAGATTGATGAAATTGATGACATTGTGAAGACCTATAGCTAATCTGCCAGTTTCTAGGTGCGTAGTTCCACGTCAACGCATCCTACGTCGACTCGCTACAAAATGAAGTTGACCATGCAGACACATCCTTCCGCTGTTAATGCGTTTTCTGTCAGATGATTCAATTTATTAATAAGTATTAACCATAGTTATCCCAGAGGGTTCATTATGTCGGTAACTCTAATGGCTTCAACAAAAATACTTGACTTAGCTAGTCAATTTCCATTCCTATTCGACACTTTGGTTGATATCTCTCCAAAGCTTAAGCGATTGCAAAATCCCATTCTTCAGAAGACTATTGGGAAGCGTGCAACTTTGACAGATGTATCGAAGATGTCGAATGTACCACTAAATCGTCTGTTTATACTACTTGCCGAATCCATCAAAAAGAATGCAAAGGAAGAAGTAACCATAGATAAGGGTGACATCGAGAAAGGAGAATGGCAAGAGGAGCTTCAGAAAAGACAGAGGAAGCTCAAAGATCTAGTTTTGGAGTTACATGCAGGGGAAGAACTAGAACCTCTACAAAAAGAGTTCAAGGAGATTCTGGTGGATGTCAGTGCAACTGAGATCGCAGAGATGGAACAATCCCTGATATCGTCTGGTGAACTCACAGCGCAGCAAGTTACTGCCTTGTGTGACTTGCATGTTCAAGTTTTCAAGGAGTCCTTAGATGTGCAAGAAAAGCCTGAATCCACACCGGGACATCCTATACATACCATGATGAGTGAGAATAAAGAAGCCCAACGATTGGTCAACATCCTCAAGGAAAACCCTAGTGACAAAGAAACCCTGGAAGACCTTCGGAAGATCACAATCCATTACAAACGATTGCAGAATCAGCTATTCCCAATCCTAGAGAAAGCAGGTATCACAGGACCTTCAACGGTGATGTGGGCGAAGCAGGATGAGATTCGTGAGATGCTCAGCAAGGTCGATCAATCGAATCTCAAAGAGCTCATGGCAGCAGTTGAAGATATGATATACAAGGAGGAAAATATCCTCTTTCCCATGTCACTAGAGAATCTTTCCGAATACGATTGGGTCCGAGTTCGTATTGGCGGAGAGGAAATAGGTTATGCTTGGGTCACTCCTGGTGATGAATGGAAACCAATCACACCACTAGATATCCATCAAGCGGATCATGAGCCCGAGTCACCTAAGATTAAGCTTAACACGGGTAGCTTGAGTCTAAAAGAGATTGACTTGCTCCTTCGGCACCTTCCTATCGACATATCCTTTGTAGGCACTGATGAGAAGGTAGCCTATTACTCCGCCACCGATGATCGCATCTTCCCTCGAAGCCCTGGTGTTATTGGACGAAGCGTAATCAATTGTCACCCTCACAAAAGCTACGATAAGGTTCAAGCTATCATGAATGCTTTCAAGGAAGGCACGCAGAATAAAGCGATGTTCTGGATCCAATTAGGTGGGCGCTTCATAATCATCTCCTACTATGCCATTAGAGATGAGAAAGGTGAATTCATGGGCACCTTGGAAGTGTCACAGGATGTCACTGAAATACGGAGTCTTGAAGGAGAGCAAAGGCTGTTAGATTGGCATAAATGAGATCTATTGCAGGACATAGCGCATTTTCCTTGTCATTGCAATATATCCATGTTCTATCAGTTCGTTGAGGGCTAGATTCGTATGGGCCATTAGAATACCGTTTTCCTTCAGATGTAATTCAATCTGACGACGAGAAACGCCATTGTTGGCGGGGAATGTTTCAATGAAGTGAAGGATCATCTCATGGATTCTGTCAAGTTCCATGTATGTCCGAGGTACCTTCTCTCCTGGGATGACCCTACTCTCTCCATTTCTAATTCTATTACCTCGACTTATCTCTCGGTAGAACCCCCAAAGAATTGCCCCAAAGAAAAGCAGCATGAAGATGAGTCCAAAAAGACCATTGAAGATATCACCAGTCCACACTGAACTTGTGGGGAGGAGGTATAATGAAACAACGAATATCCCAAAGATGAGAATAATTATCTCTATACCCCAATTCATGTAGTATTGACCTGCCGCTCTGCAATCACTCGAACACCAAATACCAGTTTCTCTATGGTTCGGCCTGTAGTACTTGCGAGGCTTGCTTACATATCTACCACACCAATCACATCTCTGTGTGATGTCTTTGAAATCATCCTTTCTCCTACTCTCCCGATTTGAAAACAAGGTGCCCATTCCTCTATCTATCCATTTTATTGAAGCCTTTTAAGATGTTCTTGAAGATTCAGACTCTGCTTGAGGGTAGGGCGAACGTCTGGTCGATAGAGGCCCAAAATACTAGAAGCTCTTGAGTTGAATGCCCATCTCCACCTTCAATTTGCTAATGTGCTGCCTGAGGTCTTTGATTCGTTCATCATTGAGATGGTATGTTGGCTGTCGCATATCTAGTAGATTTGGGATTTTCCTACAGAGTTGCTGTTTCATTAACTTTTGAAGAGCGAAACTCACAGTCCTAGCAGGAAGGTCTGACTGAGAAGAGATTTGCTTCGGACTCATTGGACCACTGGTCTTGAGTTGATCGAGGATAATCAACGCACTCCTTGGAAGATCTGCCGTTAGCATGATTTGCACACTCTATGGAGATATTGGCATAGGCTAGCAGTGCTGCCCGAACTCCTGTCGCACCCGTGTTCGCATCATGAGTTCTCTGCCAACACTATTGCTATTTTCGGCAATTATATATAACTATTTTGCCAAAAGCAACGTGTATTACAACGGCGCATTTTCTCTCTATCTCACGAATGAACTGCTGTTGGGCGGCGTGGATCTCGTAGGAGAACCATAAGTAGAAGGTTGAATAGATATTGAAGGTCGAAGGAAAAGGCAAACGACCCCGAAAAGGGCTTGACAAAAAAGACCTAAGCATCATCGATGCACTAGGAAAACTTGGGGGGAAGGTGTCAACAGAAGAACTAGCTGACATAACGAATATCGCTGCTCGTACAATCAGGTATCGATTGAAGCGTCTCCGAGATGAGGGCTTTCTCTCAAGATTATACGCACAGACGCATGAGTATAAGATTGGCATGGGCGATAGCATGCTAATCCTCCAAGAAGTGCAAGGAAAGAGTGACCGCCTGAAGGAGGCGATCGACTCCATTGGCTGGTTCTACTATACTGGTCCTACATATGGAAGATACAATGGGTACATGATTCATGCCATGTATTCACTTGACAAACCTGATGGAGTTGTTCGATTAGCCAAAGAAATGCAATCTCTTGGAATTATTGACGACTACTATTACTACTCGGTGACTGACTATGAAACACGTAGAGGTGACTTCAAGCAGTTTGAGTATAATCGCGGTTGGAAATGGGATTCAAACCAATGGATCCGAGAAGCTGAAGGCTGCATTGCAACGGGTGATGCAATTGACATCAAACTTGAGTATGAACCAAAGCAGATGGAATTTGATAGAATCGATGTCATCTTGATCAATGAGTTGAAGGCAGAATCTAATAGGACACTGAAGGAATTTGGAGAGCTAGTCAATCTTTCGGAAACGCAGATCAAGAGGAGAATTACTCGGCTTGAGGACGCAGGAGTGGTCAAAGGCTATAGATGGATCATTGAGAAGATAGATTCACCTCTTTACATCTATATCTTCTTGGAGCTTTCTGATAACGTAGATTGCATCTTATCCTCTTTCTATAGATTGCCATTTCCGTGTGAGATTCTCATGGAATCTCGGAATAGGTACTGCGCTAGAATCCGTCTCTATGGCACTGAGATAACTGGTCTCTTACGAGGTATCTCTTACATGCGAAAATACATTGAATCGTATTTCGTACAAATCACACATGATCTTTCTGAGGTTCCAACTTCAGAGTCAAGTGGCTACTTTAACATGGATGAAATGAGATGGGAGTATCCCACGGATGATGCAATAGCTCGGCTCCGTAAGAATTTCGGATAGATACTCTCTAGAGAGCCGCTCGCAGCTCGTCAGCCAAATCCTGATTTAGGCTATGACGTGTTATGAGATGAGTACCGAGAAGAGGAATGCTGAAGCTCAAGACGAGAATCAGAGAGAATATATCCAGAGGCAATACAAGTGCGATGGGTAATCTTTGCCAATCCAATGAACCAGAAACTCCGATATATGTGAGTGGTGTTTGCAAAACCAGGATGCTAAGTAGAGATCCGATGAAAATGCCAATTATGGATGCCATTGCCATTGTCAGGACTGCATCTATGAGCATGGCACTCTGGACCGATTCAGCTTGACTCCCTAATGCACGGACCACTGAGAACTGTTTCTTGAATCCACGGTTCTTCTCAATCGCTACTATACTCATTCCAATGGTCAAGTAGAACAGAGAGAACAACACATTGATTGTATAGACTCCGTAGATCGAATTGCCCGCCTTTGAACCAATTACATCATCTATTTGGTCTTGTGCAGAATTGATTTGAACGATGCTATCTGGATCGATGTCCCAGATATCTTCAATCACCTTTGTATGATTTACACCTGCTTCAAGCTTGACATAGGCCTTACTGATGAGAGGAATTCCCAAAACATCATGGATGAGATCGATATTTGCCACTAAGAAATCTCGATCGTCAGGAAAACCTGGTAGGAATGTCTGAGTATCTCTATCTTGATCAACGGACATCACGTCAACTATTGAAAGATTCAGATAGACGTCCTCTGGCTGACCATAGATATGTACATCCAGAAGGTTACTATACACGTATGTATAGCTCCTATCTTCTGCAATATCATAGCCGATAATTGGTTGAAAGGATGCAAGAATATTAGATGTATCGTCTGAAAGGTAGGAAAATGCTTCTGTTGGATTGAGATTCTTTGTGAATGTAGGTAGGAAGAAGGCAGTATCAAGCCACAAATCGGGTTGAATCCCGTATAGCGTCACTGCGCGATGATTTGTGATAATAGCTACGGGGCCAATTGTTTGATAATGAACAAGACATCCCCATTCCAGAAGGCCACTTGCACCCTGCACTCCGTCAATGGATCGAATGTCTTCAAGGATATCTGTAGTGACATTGTTACCGAAGGTGTTCAAATCCACAACAATGTCTGAACCGACATTGAACTCAGAAAGCTGGTAT
The DNA here is from genome assembly GCA_048884965.1 of Candidatus Thorarchaeota archaeon. Classification (GTDB taxonomy): domain Archaea; phylum Asgardarchaeota; class Thorarchaeia; order Thorarchaeales; family Thorarchaeaceae; genus MP5-2226. The sequence continues at coordinate 5,199 of JBHLQH010000036.1, forward strand.
ATATGGTGAGTGCCAGTAGTGGCTGCAACTGCTGAGAAAGCTGCTGCAGTGAAAACCATCGCGATAAACATGACACCCATCGTTTCGTTCTTAATTCTAAGTTTTGCAGTCCTTCCTACTATTCGTGCGCCTACGACACGTTTCGGATTGCTTATTCTATCCATAATTAAAGTCTTCAGAGGCGCAGCAAATCGTGCGAGGAATCTGGCAAGGAAGATTATGAAACATCCAAAGCTACCTATAACGAGAACTGGAATGAGGAATCCTGACCCACCAATCATTCCTCCGCCTAACATCAAGAAGAGCTGTGTCGCTAGAATCCCCGTAAAAGCTATTACAATAACATCAATTACCGGCGATCTCATCTCCTCTTCCTTAGTGTTACTGTCTCGTTCAATCTCCTTATGGGCATCAGAAGCTGGCATCAGAATATTCTTGATGACTGGTGGTAGGGACACAATCAAACCCAATGAGAATGAGAAGATGAATACGAGCATTAATGTCGATGGCTGAAGAAATATTGTGAACTCGTTGGTTTGAGTGAAATCGATTTCAAAGAGGCCTTCTGATGCGCCTGATATAATAGCGGCTAGGATTCCTGTTAGAACGGCTCCTACACCTCCAACAACTCCTGTAATAAGAGATACACTTAGAATCCATTCAACTGTCTGCCATGTCGACGCTCCCCTGACGCGTAAAGTTCCAACATCTTGTCTTCTTTTATCATCTGATAGTTTGGATGTATAGTGGACTAATACTACCCCCATTACAATACTCGGGATTGAGAAAGCAATAGCCAAGGACATCATATTCGTGTTCCATGTGGAATAGCTCTCTACAATGCTTGTTACTGGAAACTGACCGATTATGGCATAGGGGACAGTTCTTTGCTCGATTCTTCTCCTGATATCTTGCAAACTATCGACAGCTTCTGATGGAGTATTGTGACCGAGTGCAGAGGGTTCGAATTTTACCCAAATTCTATCATGAACTCCATTGATTGGTGCATTATCCAAGAAATTGAACTTCTCTTTCAGATCTTCTCTGGTAACGATTGCTCTAAGAATTGGAACGATTACATCTCTGTACTTGTCCTCATAGTTACCCCATAATCCATGGGATTCATAGACACCCATTACTGTAAATGGCACAGATTCATACACTGGGCGATGGAACCAATCTGTGGTATCAGCTATAACTGATAGATTGTATTGATCCCCAATGTTTATCCCTGCTGCCTCAAAGAGCGATTTCTCAAGATAGCAACCGTTTGCCTGCAATGGTTGTCTATATCCTGAAAACTCGAATGCATCAGCATAGACATCAAAGAAAGTGTCCGAAACTCCAAGGTATACGAATCTCTTAAGCTCAGCTAGCCATAAATGTGTATATTCTCCGTCAATGATTGTGATATGCTCAGTACTAGCGATTCCTTGTTGCTCAGATATCACTGATTCGATGTCTTCAATGGTCATGTTTGATTGCTCATAGAAGGCAAGAGTCGTCTGCACATCCATATGCAGCGGCATGTCCTCTGTCATTTCAGATAGTACGAAAGGTCCGGCACTATCAAGATAGATTAGGATACCTCCAAGTACACCAGATGCAAGTGAAAATACCAACAGTGTCGTTAACACCTGTGGGGCTTCTGAAAGAAGACGTCCTGACAGATACATTCATGATCGCCTCTCGAAGTTGTTTCTTTCTTCATTGATTTCCGCTACGGATTTGGAAAGGGTATCCCTGTTTTCTGCTGCTCCAACTACATACACAATTAGGCCTGTAAGAACACATAATCCTATCAAATAGATGGCAATCGGCAGTACGGGTACCACTGTCAATATTGGGATTGGATATGCAGAGTAGGCAGTAGAGCTTGCTAGCATGAGTATCACAAACGAATTCTGAAGAAACAGTGGCATACTTAGCAGGAGAAGAAACACTCCATGCAGGGTGAGCACATGTATCTCAATTTGATGAGCCGCCTTAAGATCTATGGGTGAAGCACCTAGTATTTGGAGGATAGAATCGTCTCGTCTTCTGCTCTCTTTTCCACTATACACATAGCTTAGATAGACACTTGGGAGAGCTATAATGACACAAAACAATACCATTGTATCGATAGCGCTTTCGAATACATATTCGCTTTCTGTAAGAATTCTCGCCGCATATTCCGATGCTGATGCATATCCGAATATGACATCGCCCGGATTACATGCAAAAAGGGAATCTATCACTGCTCCTCCACTGACTTGGTCTGAGATGCGGGCGCATAGGAAAACACCATTGGCAAAAGCATCTTTGATCAGTCCTTGCTCATAGTCGTTTGAAACCCAAACTCTGCCTTTCCCAACTAAGAATTCTCCTGCTCCTACCTGAGGTGGATCATATCCCCTCCCAGTCACCATTGTATCCGGTAGGCATGTTACTACTTTTAGCAGATTGAATGTAATAGATATGACCTCTGTACCGTTGCTCCTAAATGCTCTGAGAAGGTCTCCTTCATCGAGTTCATACGTATCGGCTAGGTCTGAGGTAATAATTGCTCCTGCTGGATTCTCATCAAGAAGTGTGACGATTTCTGATAGATACGAGTTTTCAAGGGGAATACCTGTTTCATCATAAGCCACGGAATCTATGTCATCGGTGTCTATCACGGCGAAATCCACTGTATCTAATAGACTTGAGGACAATGAATAGCTATAGACGTTCACCATGGTCGTTGACACGACACCAGGAACTAGACTGAGATTCTCCCGAACATCATCGAACATATCATAAAAATCTGCATCCAAATTGAATGCTACATCCCCACTAAGTGCGAAACGAGCGTGTCCTAGTGCAGTATTTGGCAGAGTTGCATTTACAATGATGTTACTCCACATAAGACTTGTAACCAATGCAAAGACTAGAATCGTGAATCCTGATACTTTTCTATCCCGTCCAATTCTACGACCCCCGACTTCTGCGCCTATCCTTGGTAGGAACTTGCTAAGACCTTTTGATATATAGAATGAGCTTGTCTGGGCTGCCTTAGACAGCAGACTTGCAAGACCTATCATCAAAAAGACCGGTATCGTATATATTATTGCAGAAAATAGTGGTGTTCTTAGTATCTGGTTACCTACCTCCCAAAGCCCAAAAAGAAACCCAAAGGAGATTAGAACGACCAATGCATCCCATCGAAAGAATCGTAAGGCTCCAACAAAGCGTGCCAGCTTGCCAAGCTCGATATGTTCAGTATCTTTCTCTCGTGAACTGATACTGATTCCAGCAAAAGCAACCAAAGGTATGATGACTGCGTAAACAATGATGACTGCAAGTGACTCTAATGTAACAAGAACTGGCATCTCAGAAATCGATATGGTCCGGAGAACAAAGAAGCCCTCAGAAAGGAGCCCCACACGACTGATAAGTATCCCCACACCAACTGATGCTGCAGCAGCCAGTAATGATAGTGAGAGAATTTCGCGAATCTTCACAAGAATAATCTGTCGGGATGATGCTCCTCTTGCCAGTAGCAGCTCGGCTCTCTTTTCCTGTTTCTGTGAGTTGTAGCGAACAGTAGATACGGAAAGAATGACTCCAATAAAAATGGCAATCTGTGATCTGATTAGCTGACTAGTCTTTGTTAATGCTGCTTTTTCGATATATCTTTGAATCCCTCTGCTTTGAATGTCATCCAATGAGAAAGTCGTGTGATGAAACAGCTCATATTGAGGGTCCAGATAACGGACATCCTCCTCGATATCTGATAGATATGATAAGGCAGCCGCAGGCTGCAATGGGGACAGGAAATAGTCATTTACCTTTAGATAGGCATAATGCATTCGCTCTCTTTGACTAACGAATTCTGGCATAACAACAATATCACCAAGGTTGTAGTATGCATAATTTCTGTTATCATCCTCCGGATGGTCAAATATGCCAACAACTCTGAAGAAGTGATACTCATGAACGAATCCGCTTTCAAATGTTACAATCGCTCCTAATTCAACCCCGTAAAAATCTATCAGCCATTGTGCCAGAGCGCACTCTATGTTCCTTGTTGGCCATCGTCCTTCAGTAATGTTGAATATTGATGGGAAATCTGTAAAGAGATCCTGATTATTTTCGATGGCTGCAACTGTGAGATTGATATTCGGATCATGAGCTCCGCCACCCTGTGCGAGAGTGAATCCTTTTTCTGCCGTAGTCGTGGCATTCTGATCTGGTGGGAATGCAACCAAAGAGCACCATGACTTCTCCATCTTGGCAACCCTCTCAATACCTGGGACACTCTCCAAGTCGTCCATAGAGGGAAGAACCTCTTCTGACTGCATGAACATGGTTGCAGGACCAACGTTAGTTTCGTAGTCCCAAGTATAGGTAGAGTATGAATCTAGGTAAATCAATAGACTGGCGAATATAATATTGGCTAGAATGAAGCATACCAGTGTTACTTGCTTTCGCCTCGATTCCTCCGACATTGAATTCACACCGTTAAGTGAGCCTCTAATAAAAACCCTTGTTTAAGCACTCCGTTTTGCAGTCTTTTTGAATTTAGCACGAGCCTTTTCCACGAGGTCATCCTTTCTATCAACATAGGGGATAAATAGTTCTCCTATTTCCAGCAAACCAACATTGTAGTCGATGATATCTTTCATGGTAGTATTGATTTCAAAGCCAATATAATGTCTGAAGGCTCCCTTACATGCTACTGCTGTTGTAGCATTTCCCATGAATGGATCCAGAACTAAATCTCCCGGTCTCGTGGAAAAGTCTACACATCGCATTACTAGTTCTGTCGGAAGCTTCGTCCCATTCTTCTTCTCTCCCTTCTTGTAAGTTCTATTGATGTCCCACACATCGAGAGGGTAATGCTCAATCTTGTTGAAGTAGTAATCTTTGGGGTGCTTTGCGAGAAAGAGCAAGTGATAATGACTTGTTACAAATTTCCTCTTCGTGAACACGCCGAATTGATATTTCCATATTATATGGTTAATAAGTGAAAGATTTACCTTATCAATCGCATCAAGGACCTGACGAAGGTTTGTCCATCCACTGAATATCCATGCAGTCCCTGTCCTTTTTAGGATGCGAGGAAGTTCCTTCATCCACCTTATGGTGAAGGTATCATAGTCTTCTTCTATCTCATGATATCCTTCTGCAACAAGAGAATCATCTCGGTTATAGATTGCTTCCTTTCCGGTGAAAGATATCCCAAAAGGAGGATCTGCGATAATAACATCAACAGACTCAGTTGGAAGTTGCTTCATGCCTTTAATGCAATCTTGATAGTGTATCCTATCAACAGGAAAGGAGAATTCACGAGATCTATAGATTTGGCGGGCCTCCTCTTTTGTCCAATCCTCCGTTGGTTCAAACTCAGCAGCTGCCCTATGAGGAATATAGCGTGTCTTACGCTTCTTTTTACTTCCGGATTCGGGATTCACATTGATACCCTCTAGGATGCTGCATATAAGAATCACTGGTGAATTGGTCATTGGAAAACATGCAACATTGCCCTATTTCTCTTACCTCTGGTTCGGAGAATCTTCATCTTTCTTAGACAGTACGTGATCTTTTGTGCAATCCGCCTTGTACACCCAAGAGCCATTGCCAACTCTGTACTCGTGAATGGAACTACTAGGTCAGGAGGTAGTAATCCTACAAGATCCTGAGGGGTGGTGAACAAATGTCTTTCAGCGACATCGATTAAGCGACGGTCTACAACACTCCATCCTTTTCGTTTCCAGCTGCCTTTGCCATCTTTTTGCATGACTTGCTCTTCAAACACCTCAAGTACTTCAAGCTCGAAGTTGTGATGGACGAGTATTGTAGGGATACTAACGAGTTCCTCAAAGACCGCCAGCACATTGGAAGTCTTAGGTGATTTCCTCCTGCTGATCTCAGTGCCATCCAAACCTTCTCTGACTACCCACCTTACCCTGGGTACTGGATGAACAAGTCTAATCCGATGATTCGGAATCAATGCCATGAGCTTATCCTTCAGTGCTCCAAAGTTCCTAGTTTGAATCTCAATTAGGAGACCTTCTCTTACGATGTCGATCACATATCCCTCTACTTGAACCTCGAGTTCGTCCTCTGGTCTTCGATACCATTCTTTCAGACTTGCATGAAGTGACCTCTCTGAGAGTGTGCCAATTCCAAAGTCCTCAGAAGACATATGAATGAAGGATCACAGGTCGCATATCAGAGTTGCTAATACTCTAAACCCTCTTGACGAATATAGATGCCCCATCTGAAGGATAGAAGTCTGTAATGGTTGCAGTTTCCACGAACCCTAGTTTCTGATAGAATTGTCTTGCCACCATATTGCCTTCTTCCATGAACAGAAATATCCTTCTGAGCGCATAGTCCTTAGATGCAAACTTGTTCTTGGCATCAGACAGGACTTGATTCACCAACCTAGTGGCGATCCCCCTTCTTTGATATTCGGCATTCACTCCCAATCCGATAATCTCAATGATTCCATCATTCAATCCCCCTCGAATCGCCCATGATACTGTTCCGCACAGAATGTCATCATCGAAACAGAGGATAGTTTCCATTTGTGATAGTAGATCATGTGCAAAGGCCTCAGCCCGTTCACTATGAGGCTCAACTTCAGTCATGTACATATTCTTCAGTACAGCAAAATCAGTTTTGATGGCCTTTCGAAGTAGAATCATGAATACTTTCTGTAGAAGTGATACATATTCATGTTTTGGCTTCTGCATTGCCAAATAGGAATATAAAAAAACAGAGCGGAGGTCTCTTTGGAGAATCGAGACCTCGTCACATTCTATTCGATGATGAGGACTGCATCAACAAAGAGCTCGTAGTCTTCGTCCTCGTCAAGATTTCGAATCAAGACCTTCTCTACCTCATCGTCCCCCCTTATCTCAAGGAGTTTTGATTCGTAGAGGACCTTCACAGATGAATTTTCTAATTCCTGTTTCAATTCTTCTGTTGTAATGATTTCCTTCTCTGGAGTCAGGAGTATGACACGATCGGTCACATCAGTTAGCTCTAAGGCCGCATCTATAGATTCATCCCCTGAATGTAGCACCAAGGTTCTCATATCTCTGAAGGGCTCTGTGTTTTCTACAGAGAGAAATACGCCTTTATCTAGGAACTCATCCTGACCTATTAGGCAAACGGATTCGCTCGCGCGCTCCTCAGTTTCTTCCTCGACAAGCTCTCCTCGCCCTTTTCTATAGCTCTTGATGGCTTCGTGTAAGGCATCAGCAGCAAGATTCGAGCAGTGCATCTTGATTGGCGGAAGTCCATCGAGCTCGTCGGCAACATCTTGCCTTGTGAGTTTCATGGCTTCATCTAGTGTCATCCCTACAACCATCTCAGTTGTCATACTCGTCGTAGCGATGGCTGAACCACATCCAAATGTTCTGAACCTTGCTTCAGTTATCTTGTCGTCATCTATTCTGATGAACATCTCCATAATGTCGCCACATGTAGGATTTCCAACCTTGCCGTAGGCAACATCGTCCCCTTCTAGTGTACCAACATTCCTTGGATTACGAAAGTGGTCGAGGACTTTTTCCGAATACTTTGTTGATTTCATTTACTTTACCCCCGTTGTTTCTGATTGTGTATAGATTGGTGAAAGTTCACGAAGACGTGTAACTATCGGCGGTACCGCTTCAAGTACCGCATCGATGTCAGATTCCTCGTTGTATCTACCAGTAGTAATCTGTAGCGAACCATGGGCTTCCTCATGCAATAGACCTGTTGCAATGAGGGTATGGGATGGCTCGAGAGTCTTTGATGTACATGCTGAACCAGTTGAGATGGCGATGTTCTTGTCCTTGAACATTAGTAAGATTGACTCTCCTTCAATACCATCAAATCTAAAGTGCGAATTGCTGGCAAGGCGATCGATAGGATGCCCGTTTAGGTGGCTGTCAGGGATCTCAAGTATTGTATCGATTATTCTTCTCTGCCACCTCCTATATCTTGAAACTTCAGACTCCATTTCTTCATCCATTATTTGCGCAGCCTTTGCCATGCCCACAATGGATGCCATGTCTTCCGTTCCTGATCTGATACCTTTCTCCTGTCCGCCTCCCATCATGACTGGATTGACTCTAAACTTCTTCTGCATGAACAGAACACCAAGACCCTTCGGTCCGTAGATATCATTAGAGGAGAGAGACATCAAGTTGATTTTGTCCCGTTCAACGTCTATCGGAACCAGTCCCTCTGCAGCGACAGCATCTGAATGGAACGCGATTCCTTTCTCCTCTGCCAATTCTCCTATTGCCTTTACGTTCTGGATTGTACCAATCTCATTACTCGCGTAGCCAATTGATAGCAAGATGGTTTCATCCTTGATGCGTTTCTCTAACTTGGTCAGCTTCACTCGCCCATATTGGTCCACAGGGACCTTAGAAACCTCAAACCCATTCTGAGTTAGATACTTGGCAATATTATGTATCGACACATGTTCGATTTCGGATATAATCACATGATTTCCTTTTCTCTTGTTCTTCAACGCATATCCAACTATACCGAGGTTATTTGCCTCAGTTGCACCAGATGTGAAGATAATGTCATCAGAATCAGCATTTATGAATCTGGCAATCTTTTCTCTGCTTGCCTCCAGCGCATCGGTTGCCACATCACCTACCTTGTGGAGCGATGACGGGTTGCCGAATCTCTCGGTGAACCATGGTAGCATTTCTTCTACTACTCGAGAATCGACTGGTTTTGCAGTGTGATAATCCAGGTAAATTTGTTTGTCCAATCACATCCACCCCTAGAACCACATTGTGGTATCTGCTTCTAGGGCAAGGTCATTCAAGGTTGCAGCGCCAACGATTTTCAAAGCGGGGTCAAGCTCCACTTTATCCCATCCTAGCATCCGTTTTGATGCCTCACAAACATATATGGGGATTCCCATGCTAATTGTCTGTTTAATGATGTCTGCTAAACTTGGGAAGTCGCCTGCTTTGATCTTTTCAGCTGCCCCCGGCTGAAGGATTCGTAGGGCTTGTCCCAAAAAGTAGACCTTTGCATCGATATCCATTGCTTTCGCGCTTTGAGCGAGCACAAATGGAGAATACTGACGCTCTGGGTCATCACTTGTCTGTACATATAATATCGAACTCATTTCTCACTACTCCTTTCTTCTCAATAGGAATCTCTGTACGCCATCGTCCATCTTCTCATAGCTGATTAGGATATGTCCCGTTCTTTTTGCGAATCGTTTGATGTCTTCTTCTGCCGCTGGATCATCAGCCAGCAGCTCTAGGACCTGTCCTGGCGCTAGCTGATCGATTGCTTCTCTCGTCTGAAAGAGTGGTTGTGGACAGTATAATCCGACACAGTCTATTGTTTCGTCTGGCTCTACAGGTTTCATCTCAATTCCACTATCAATTGTTTCTCAGTAATTCATTATAGTTAATTCGCTTATAATCTTATGGAAGTTGCTAAGGCATCTCCATGCTACTATATGGTGGCGAACTCGAAAAATCGTTCAATTATTTTATCAAACTCCTTGCTAGTCTTCTTCTCGACATAATCTATCTGACTGAGTTGATAGTATCTTTCAAACGAATCAATTGAAAGCCTCAGAAGCTTCCTTGTCAATTCTGAACTTTGGCGAGCAATCAAGATGCCATATGTATGGATGCCCTCTTGTACAATCATCTCTTGGTCTCCTACAAGGATACTCTCAACCTCACCTTTTCCTAACGTATGCTTGACAAAATGCTTGATCCCTGTGAAGAAGGCTGAGAGAATCTCCAATCCTTCAACTCTTCCAACTTTGAACTTGAAGTGATAGAGTGGTAGACCGCTATCTTGCTTGATGATATACAGCTCGCTGATTTCCTGTGCTCCTATGAATAGGATTGTTGGATGCTTGTGAAACAAGATTGTAGCGAGAAGCACAAAAAGAGCGATATCAAGGACGAGTGCTGATGGATGGAATAGAGGTAGAAAAACAGGTGGCATGATAGTATGAACTGGTTGGACTATCAAGATGCTTGAGGTGAATACAATTGTTGACCAGAATAAGACCTTGATCATGGTATCCTTCTGGAAGAAGCTCCATAGCCGTCTGTAGAGCCTTATTCCAAGAGGTATTGCAGATATCACGACGGTTGAAAATAGAATAAACCGTCCGAATTCGAATTCCATCGAGTAGTCAACTACCCATCCAAACGATGTCCAAGAGACTGAAATGGCTGGGGGTGAGAATGTTCCCACTATGAGACCTCCTGAGAAGAGGAATGCTATGTTTGTCAACATCGATCTACTATCACTCTTGACACTCTCCATTGCGGAAATCATTAAGCCAAGAGCTAGGAATCCAAATGGTCGCAGGAAGTACTGAGATCCTCTGATGACAGCATAGTACTCTGGAGCGCTGAGAAGTCCCATCAGCAGAGAGGGTATCGTCCACATCACAATGCATGTCGAAAATCCATTCGCGTATTGATAGAATCTGGTTCCAATAGTATTGTACAACCGCCGTGTTTGATACACTGAAACAAGACTTATGCTCAATAGACTGATTGCTGCAAGAGTCATCTGCATATCAACTGCCATCCATCAAAGCCTCCTGTTTCGGTTGATGCCTATGGATTGCAAATTGAAAGAGATTTTCAATTTCTAATGAGAACCTCTCAAAATCTTTGATGTCTTTTTCCGCAAATGAAGATTCAAAGATCTGCAACGATTTCAGAAGCAATCTATACGAGAGTAAAGAACCTCTATTGGTAAGCAACAAGCCATGGTATCTATCTCCCTCTGCAACTAGAATTTCGATATCTTCGACTCGGATGCTTTTAACACTTCCCGGTTTTTCAAGCGCATCATTGAACACCTGTTGAATACTTGACTGTGCTATTGGGATTCCCATCAAGTCAGATATCGTGTCTTCTGAGTGAAACCTGTATCGGTATGCTATATCATGAGTAGTTCTCTCTACAAACAGGACTTCGAAGATGTCATAGCTTGACGCAAAGAAGATTGTTGGGTATATAGTAAGCAATCGCGCAATGATCCCAGTAAAACCAGCAATCAGAATCATGAACAAGTAGTAGTTCGCACTAAATGGAAGAATATGGATTCCAAATGTAACTGAAATTATCATGAATGATCCGAAGAACAGAAGAACTGCCATGAATCCTGCAAAGAGGATTGTCCCCTCACTCCCATAGATCGCCATCTTTCGAATCCTTCGCGCCACTTCAATCACAATTGGTCCTAGTACAATGCAAAGAAAAAAGAATTCCAAGATAGATAGTCCGATTACATAGGAGCCATAACTTTGCTGCCAGCCTATACCGGTCCATTCAACTAGATATTGACTAGGTATAAACCGGCTTGCAATAAGGCCCCCTGACAGTATAAATGCTGCATTGATAATCGATTCATTTGGGGTTTTCTTAACATATTCAATAGCATGCACCAGAAAGGCAAGAGCGAGCAATCCGAATGATGCCATGAATAGCTGACCTGAGGTAACGAACTGCTCATAATCCTCTGCGGAGAATAATGCTGGGAAGTAGTATCCTAGGACCATTAAGCAAACACAGGCATAGGCATATGTTGCATACTGGAAGAATTGTGTCTTCAGGTCTAAATAGAGACAATATGATATCCGCGTAGCGTAAAGACTAAGTAAAAGCGCTCCTGTTATCAGAATGATTCCGTACGGGTCAACGTTCACCCAGAATATCTCCCCTGACGCGGTTCATGCCATAGTGTGTAACTAAGCTCTTAAGGGCTTCTGTCAATTTACCTGATACTGGTGCTATTCCCATGAAATCTATTCTCGAAGCTGAAAAGAGCGATCAGGTCTGTTCGATTCTGAAGGAGATAGACTTGGATGCATGGCTTGTATGGGTCAGAGAAACCTCGCAGATGGCTGACCCTGTACTAGAGCTGCTACTTGGAGCTGACCTCGTTTGGCAATCTGCACTTCTTTTCACTAAAACAGGTGAGAAGATCGCCATCATTGGAAGTCTTGATGCTGAAGGTATTAGATCTAAGGGCATCTTCAACAAAATAGTTGCCTATGATCAGAGTGTAAGTGATGTCTTGGTGACAGAGCTGAATCGGATAAATCCCTCAAGCATCGGAATAAACTATAGCACAAATGATGTTTCAGCGGATGGGCTAACCGTAGGAATGTATAAGATTCTCAAGAAGTATCTAGAACCAACTCCATATTGTGATAAGCTGATTTCTGCAGAAGCAGTCATTGGTAAGCTTCGAGGGCGTAAGACGCAAGCCGAATTGAAGCGCATCGAGCGTGCTGTGCAAATCACTGAAGATATATTTCGAGATGTTCGGAGCGAATTGAAGGTTGGTATGACGGAGTTACGTATATACAACAGAATGCATCAGATGATGTCTGAGCGTGGTGTCACAAGCGCTTGGCATTCGGACCATAATCCAGCTGTTGACGCTGGTCCCAACAAGGAATTTGGTCACTCAGGTCCCACAAACAACAAGACCAAGGAAGGGCATTTGTTGCATTTTGACTTCGGGGTCAAATATGATGGGTATTGCTCTGATATTCAGAGGATGTTCTTCTTCGGATCTGCAAAAGAAGTCCCTGATGAGATTCAACACGCCTTTGAAACGGTTCGCGATACGATTCAAAAAGCCGCTGATTTTATTCGACCTAGAGTCACCGGAAATGATGTGGATACCCTGGCAAGGGATTTTGTGAAAGAACGTGGCTATGAAGAATATCGTCATGCTTTGGGGCATCAATTGGGTCGGCTTGCCCATGACGGCGGAACACTCCTTGGTCCATATTGGGAGAAATATGGAGAGAGCCCAAGTGGACTCCTTGAGGTCGGGAATGTCTTCACACTTGAGCTCTATGTGACGACTGAAAATTACGGTCAGGTTAGCTTGGAGGAGGATATAGTAGTGACGAAAGATGGCTGTAGATTCTTATCAAACCCTCAGAAGCAATTAATTTTCGTGTCTTAGCTAACTTATCCTAATTTACAAAAACCTATATCTGAATAAATCCAATATCTAGTAAATATATTCGCATATTAGAAGGTCAAGCATGTGTCTGAAGCCACCAAAAGATTGAGGGAAGAGTATCTACACAACTACATCATGCGTACGTGGATATCAGCCAAGCTACAGAAGCTCAATGCTGAGCAGGTCAAGCAACTCTATGGAATAGTAAAGGAGTGGACTGGGGAGGAAGCCGATTTTACGAAACCCAATGCAGTGTGATCATTCATCCATTGATCCTGTACGATATCCTTTTGCATCGAACGTGATGTGTGCAAACCCAATTGACTTGCCAATCGAGTGAATTCTATCTAGTTTCTCGATATCAAAGAGTTTCTTTCTCTCTTCAGCTCCAATCTCAATTCTTACAATATCACCATGGTATCGAGCTCGCACTGTTTTTACTTCGAATATCTCCATGATGGCACATTCCATTCTCTCAACCATGTCTAGTTTCTCTTGAGTCACTCGGGTTCCATAAGGAAATCTTGTGGCTAAGCATGCCATTGATGGTGATTCCGCTACTGACACACCTTTCTCTCGCAAGAACTGGCGAATCTCAATCTTAGTAAGACCGGCTTCTAAAAGAGGTGATAGCACACCTTCCTCCTGAAGTGCAGCAGCTCCAGGTCTATAGCCCTGCATCTCAGTGGCATTTGACCCTTCAACAACCATCTCTATTCCCCGTTGATGAGCAATCATTTTCCAGATCTGTGCTAATTGTTTCTTACAGAGATAACACCTATTCTTTGGATTCTCTGCAAGATTCTCACTACCCAACCAATCTACTGCCACTTCTTCATGTTCAAGTCCCAACTCCTCTGCAACTTTCTTGGCGGATATCTTCTCAGCGGATGGAACAGTTGGGCTATTTACAGTCAACAGGAGAACTTTTTCAGCTACTTCCTTAGCAAGCGAAGCAAGTGCGGTACTGTCTACGCCGCCACTGAATGCTACCAAGACCTTTTTCCTCTTCATTATGTTCCGAACAGTTTCTAATTTCTCATCAAATAGGACGTTCATGATGCTCGGTTTGAATGCGATATTACATATCTTAAGGTTTGACAAAGGACACAAGGTTTGATCTTGGACACTCGAGTTGCTAATCATTTATTCAATCCTTATGGTGCCAAAGTCCCTCTTGCTCTAATAGTCGTTCTAGGCGTATCTGACTCAATGTCTTTCCAACGATTGCGTTATAATATGTCATCGCAAAGCAGCGCTGAACTCCGGGAAGGTTCAACACTGCCATAGCTATTGGCTCCATATCTACTACTTTTTCTACAGTAAAAACTCCAAAGATTGTTGATTGAGATTCTACTACTCTTGAATTGAAATAGGAAACCGGATATTCACTATCTAACCAACTCGTGATATCATTAGCGGTTGTAATATCTTTGTCATACTTGATCGTCATGGTGAATGCGGTATCTTTACCAAGGTTTGGATTCCATCGAAAGCCAACAGCTATCTTTCTATCGCCTTCAAGTTTCTGTAATACCTGCTTGACCTTCTTGGTACTCCATCCTAAATTCGTGGCAATATCATAGTCTATCATTCTTGGATTGACTGCTAATTGTCCGATGACACGAAGCTCGTTCTCTGTGAACTCAGGCATCTCTGGAAGATGTGACCTGCTTTCAAGCAGAACATCATGGACCTCAACTCCTTCAACGCCAGGAATCGATCCAATAAGCTGCGATAATGCTACTAAATCGGACTCTTCTACATAATCGCAACTGACATAGTAATTACCATCAATAAAAGGCAATATCATATACACGCCTTCTACTTGCATCACAACATCTCTGAATACATCAATTCTTACTGACGCATCAGTGAACACCATCAGTGTTGCTAATCTTAGATTGACTAAATCAGGATTAAGCATTACTACGAATCTATCAATGAATCCTGATGCCTCAAAATTATCTAATCTTTTTTTCACAGAAGAAGCTGATAGGTTGATTCTCGCTCCAAGATTACGATAGCTGATTCTGCCATTCCGAATCAATTCCAGCAATATTTTCTTATCTAGAGCGTCCATATACCCAAACCTCAGTGAATGTATGGTAGGGCATCCTCTGCTCTATCTGATTAACTTCCCGATTAGCGATAAATCTCATATGTGTCCATTTGAGCATATTATTCAGAAAAACACATTTTGTGCTTCTTTGTGATTGGCTTCGGAATACATATGGCATGAAGCAAAGTGGCTCTTGTCTATTTCTACAGATTTTGGCTTTGTGCTGCAACAAATGTCTGACACGTACGGACATCGGGGATGAAATGCGCAACCTTGAGGTATCTCCCTTGGGTTTGGAGGAGCGCCAGAAATTCCATGTAATTTTGGCCGCTCCCCGCCTGCAGCCAATCGCATCATTGCGATTGTTGGAAAGGAAGACATCAGTCCTTGCGAGTAGGGATGCTTTGGTCTGTGGAATATCTCTTCTGCTGATCCCACTTCAACTATCCTTCCTGCATACATAATTCCGATACGGTCTGCCAGTTCAGCTATGACTCCAACGTCATGAGTCGCAATAACGAGCGCTACCTCGAATTCCTCTTTCACCATCTGAAGGAGACCAATCACTTCTCTTTGGACTGTTACATCCAGGGCGGAAGTAGGCTCATCGGCCATGACCAAATATGGAGCCGCAATTAGTGCCATCGCCAGTTTGATTCTTTGCGCCTCACCCCCCGAGAATTTGCCAGGATCTAAGACATACCTGTCCTTTGCATCTGCAAGGCTTACTAGGTCCAGATACTCCAGTACTCTCTCCTTCATCTTCTCTGTCCGCAGATCTGTTTCGTGAATCTCTAGAGGCTCAGCTGTCTGCTTTCCTATGCTGAAGATGGGTGTTAGTGCACTGCCGAGTCCTTGAGGTATATACGCAATGTGTTTTCCAAGAAATTTCGCCCGTTCACGGTCACTGAGCGCGAGGAGATCAATGCCTCGATACATTGAACGACCAGTTACTGTCTTGTTCCATGTTTCCTTAGATTCATAATCTAGCTGAAATGGGAATATCCAATCATCTTGTATCTTCGCATCCTTGAATCTATGAGTTACTTGGAATAGTCCTAGTGCCGATGTCAGGAGTGAAGATTTGCCGCATCCTGACTCTCCGAGAATGCCAAAACACTCTCTGGGCTGCAAAGTGATTGATACACTATCGACAAGTACCAAGTCACCTTTATGGCTTGGAATGACCGCTCGTATGTTATCCAATTCGAACAGGTTCTTCAAAACACACTCACCCTCTGCCAGTATTTTCCCAGATTAGCCATCCTATGAAGATTTGAGAGCATCCTGTTACTCCATAGATGACGGGTGCTGCTGGTCTTGATAATCCTAATATCAAACCTATTAGAATGATCCAAAGTCCAGCTATGACTTCAGCTAATATGATAGCAATGGCAGCCTTTGGACGCCCGAAAATTAGATTCATACCATTCATTTGAACTGCGACTCGCTCAGAAAGGGTTTCTCGATTCGAATCGAGGACCTCAATGCTAGAAATCTCCAAGATTTTGGATCCAACATATTGAATTCTCACAAGGTCCCCTATGTCTGGAACAACACCCTTTGCATACTGGCCATAATGAAATTCCTTTCGACCTTCGTCTTCTCCTCTTAATGTGATCCTTCCTGAAGTGAATCCCGCCCATGCACCGAAATCCAATCCGATAACTATGCCTTCTGTAATCTTGGTACCTGGCGTGACTAAAGGTAGAGAATCTTGAGAGGTTGTCAATAGACCTCAACTCTCGTGTCTTCTTTTTGATCCATAGACACCTCAACATGAGATTTCTCTTCACTGAAGAATTCTATAATTTCCACAGAAGTAGGAGTTCCAATCATGGTCTTATTATTCCCTTCAAGTCTGGGGACTTTTCCTTTTGACTGGATTCTTTTTCTGAATCCGTATTTTGAAACATCAATAACTTTCAATGTCCAATCCATCTTATCACATGCTCGAATTGCTGCATCTAGAAGCATGGCTTGTTGTGGTTCGAAGAGGGCAGCTTCAGAACCCATTCGGTCATAGGCTCCTGTTCTCATGGGACTAGCGCATTGATGTCCCAATGACTCAATATCTGCACTGGAAGTGGATATCTTCATGGATTTTATGTAGAGTGTAAGTATTGGCTTCATCAATTGGGATTTCTCACCTATCATATTTCTTTAGATATGAAAGTAATCCCTCGGGATGTATATAATGAGGTGTTTCAATGCGAGAGAACACCTCTTCCGTCGTTTCACTCAATTTTCAGACATATAGGGGTCTTCATCAATATCGATTCCAAAGTATCCCATATCCTCAAGAATCTCATCCATGGCTTGAGCTCCTGAAACCCATGTTACCTTCCATTTGTGTTCAGGTGTCAGGATAAGCTCAACATCTGGAAGGTCTCCCAGAAGATTGTGGTTCATCTCAATAACATCCTGATATGCTCCCGTCAAAGCGATAACAAAGTATGACCCTTGGACGTTCTTCAGGTAACCTACAGGTATTCCTGTCCCCATCTCTTGATCTGGCATAGCGACAGGTCTGTAGTCCCTTGTAAACCACACCTCCCCAACATCCTTCCGATGGAATTGAGATATCTCTCCATCAGAATCACAAGTTATGTCCGCCAACCTGATGGTAGTTTCAGGTCTCACGTGGAGGTCTCTGACAGGTATAATTGGAAAATGCTGCTGAACTAAGACATGGTCTCCTGCTGCATTGAAGACACTAAAGTTGCCTATGACCAAATGATCTGGGTGCCAAATATCCTCGATAATCCTATCGGATCTAAGGCTCTTACTTCCAACTCTGGCCAAGTCTCTTCGCATCTCAGCTCTCATCTCTCCAATGAACTGCTCCTTCTCTCTCAATGAATCAAGGGAATCTGGTGTAAAGCTCCAGCTTGAGAGAAACTCGTTCCACACATCTACGAGTTCTGTGAAAGAAGTGGATTGTGCCATTTTCGTCGTCCAACTCTTCTTCTCAGATTCAAGCTCATCGGTCAGTCCATCACTTTGTGGAAAGACAGATCTGACTTCTAATGCCTTGATGACTACCATTGAGTATAGTGCGGTGATTCCTCTTCCAGATTCGATCATTACATCTGGCTGTAGTCTGCTTTCGTTTAGCTCCTCCATCCCTTCCATTATCCCGCTAATGAGCGAATGTGCATAGAGTTCCATGAGGTTCTCCTCATGTGAACTAGTGTAATCAATAGGCAGACCTCCACCGAAGTCAATTCGGTGTAATCTATCGAGACCTGCATCTTTCAGTTCATAGAACACTTTGGTCATGAATTTGGCGAAACCATGGAAATCTTCGATTGCAGTGATTTGCGAGCCCACATGTCCAAGAACCGTCGAAACCGAATCCTCAAATCCACGCTCTTTCAAGAGGGAAATTACGTCAAATAGGTCGTGAATACTAAGTCCGAATTTGGAGTCTCTTCCTGCGGAATGCGACCAATGTCCTCTTACCCTCAAATAGGGCTTTATTCGAAGCACGAGGTTCGTTTCATGTGGCTTCAGAAGGTCAACAATTAGATTGGCTTCATGAAGTGATTCGATGGAAATGGCGATATTGTATCCCTCCCTTACGAACTCCTCAATCGTGCGTAGGTACTCAGGATCCTTTGCGCCATTACAGATTATCAACCGGTCCTTTTCGTTCTTAATGACGCTCTTGATTAGGAAGAGCTCAGCCTTTGTGCCAGCTTCAAGACCATAGTTTCGATCTGCTTGGAGGACAGGAATTACGCAGTCCTTTCTTTGGTTGACCTTTACTGGATATACAGCTCCGAACTGGCCTGAGTAATCTAGATCGCCCATAACCCTATAGAATGCTGATTTCAGCTTCTTGATCTGGAAATGAATTAGCTGGGGCATACGGAGAGTGAATGAGGATGTATATGCAGTCTTTGATCCAT
Organism: Candidatus Thorarchaeota archaeon; assembly: GCA_048884965.1. Classification (GTDB taxonomy): domain Archaea; phylum Asgardarchaeota; class Thorarchaeia; order Thorarchaeales; family Thorarchaeaceae; genus MP5-2226. Next base: position 24,135 of record JBHLQH010000036.1, read on the forward strand.
TCTCCAAAATAATTTGGGAAATTAGTTCATTGAAGTCAATTGTTTTACCCATGAAATTGATGAAAAGGTCTCCCTCTTCACTGATATCCAAGAACTGCAAGTCTTTCTTTCCAAGTCCGAAGACAACCCGTGACTTTTCTATCGTCCACTCTTTTGCATCCACCAATGTCACTTCCCGAAGGACTGGAGTCCCTACTGGGACTCGTCCTCTTTAATGGAATCAAGCATTCCTTGAAACGCTCTTGCTAGTTCGCCTATCTCATCGTCCTTATCCATGTAGCTCTTATCTACTTGGAGATCATCAGAATCGAGCTTCTCCTCTCGGATCATTGCTGAAACATTTCGAGTCGCAAGATCCATCAGATACTGTAACGGACCCGTGATTTGATTGGCTACTACGACAGCCACAGCTCCCGCTATGAATATACCTGCAACGGTTATTGCAAGTATGAACATAGTTGCGGCGAGGTTCGCCTCTGCGATTCTTGCTTCAAGAGCTGGGATTGCGGCTTGAACCTCATTTACTGGTACGATGATGATGCAGATATATCCACCAACCTCGACTGGAGTGTAGGCTAGAATATAGTCTTCGCCTTCCTTACTGAAAACTTCAATTCCTGTGCTTCCTGACAGAATGTTATTGATCTGAATTGGTGTTAATGCAGATTCAGTTCCATCCACCTCGAACTCCTGCAGAGTAGGCAATCTGCCAAATTGAGCATCATACCTCTCGTATACATCATCATCGACATCCGGATGTGCCAGAATATCGCCACTTTCAGTTATGAGGGCTGCATAGCCTGTTTCAAGGACCTGAACATCAAGAATCTTTGTCCTGATGTTTTCAATAGAAATGTCTCCTGCTACAATTCCAATTAGTGTCGCGGTATCGTCATATACTGCTCTCCCGATTGACATGAGTAGTACGTTATCGATTGGATCGAGATAGGGTCCATAGTAGACCATCTGTCCCATACCCGCTCTGATAACTTGATAGAACTCATCGTCTGTTGGGTACCAAGGATCGCTTCCTCTGTCAGTATCTGACCCTCCTACATCACTACCTGGGTAGTTTATCCAGAGGTCGTTCTCAAAGCCAACATAGAGCCATCTGAATTCTGGGAGCTGAACATGTGCATACTGGAACATGAAATCGAGATTCGACACTCTGTCTAGCCTATCTTGGTTTGATGTGTAGTAGGTCATATAATTGCCCGAATTTGAACCTGGAATGTACCAGCTGCTATAATTCCATGAGATATTGATTCCATATCTCTCTGCATCATAGTATGCATCTTCAGGTGCTGTAGATAGGTTTCGAAAGAGATAATCATAGTAGATGTCCTCTCTGGGCAGATATGTGGAGTCCGAATCAAATAGCTGTTCGCACTCTTCTGCTATTGCCGCCACTAATCCCTCCGCGCTCTGTAGCTTCTGACTGATCACGCGTGCATTCTCTTCGGCGGTTATCTCCATATTACGACGAATCTGCTCTTCAAGTGCATCGGAACTTTGATCCGTTGTAAAGCCGCCAATCAAACCAATGAACTGGTATGAAATGAACCCTGTGACCCCAAGTGAAAGAACCGAGATTACGATGAAGGTCACGATAACGTTTCTTCGGAAACTGCCTTTTTTCTGTGTTGTTGCCATTACATTTCCCTCCTAGTAATCGTCTGTTGTTCCTCCGACTTCGAGCTGTGCCATCAGCACGCCAACCTCTTGGAAGGCTCTCTCGATATCCAATCTCACATCTCTGCTGTTCACAACAGAGAAGTATTGTCCTTGTGGGATTGATTCACAAACGGATTCCAGTAGCTCTTCATAGTTCATCCTTTTACCTGTCTTGTCAGATCGAATATTGGCTTCGATAGCGTTTGCCAATTCTTCACCAACACCTATGATGATGAGATTGACATCCAGATGATTATCGCGAATGAAGCCTTCTATCGTCAATGGTTTCTTCCTGCTTTGTCTGTCTTTCTCTGTACGAATACCTTTGAGAATGTCCAGTGAGAACTTCTCAGAGCTATTGTCTTGTCCATCTGTGAGTGCAATAATCCACCGATGCTCACTCGATTCAACAAGGTTTAGGTCCTCAAGAGCGTGACCAAGTGCATCATAGAATGCGGTTGCATAGTTGGGATAGCGAAGTGAATCAAGAGCTTTCCAAATTGGACTGTCTCTTGAATCCTCGTACTCACCCTTCTTGGTCAACGGAAGAAGCTTCTGATACGTTGAGTTGAAGATGATGATACTCACTTCGTCTTGTGGATTCACCTGACTTGAGAGAATCTCCTTCGCACCAGTTACTGCAGCTTCTATTCTGTCCTGAGCTCTCATGCTACCAGAGTAATCAATGACTAGCACGACGCTCTTCTTGAACTGAATTGATCTTCTTAGTTTCTCAGCCTGTCTTCGTATATCGTGACTTGATTCATCAAGTTGGTCTTTGACATCTGCAAGTCTCTGCATCGCATAGACCTGTAGCCAGAATTCTTCAGTTCGCTCAGCGTAGTTGATCGAATCTTGGTATGCGGTTTTTGCGTTGCGCCACTCACCTTGTATCTCATAGAACTCTCCTACGTGATAGTTGATGTACGCTAATCCTCTATCATATCCATGCTCATCAGCTATACGTTTTGCCTCATCGAACTTGGAACGTGCTTTACTGTATTGGCCTTGTTTCATCATCACAAGTCCCATTGCATCGTACCTTCGGGCAAGTCCCCTCATGTTACCGATGGTCTGGTCAACGGCCTCTGCATCCTCAAGCTTTTCGATTGCCTCATCGTATTTCTTTAGATCCATCTCGATGAGTGCCATGTTATGATAGACAGAGGCAATACGATCCATTGCATCTGTTTCATTAAGACCACCCGCCTTCGCCTGCTCAAGGAGTTCCTTGGCAAGTCCGAGTGACCTCTCATAATATTCTAGCGCATTGCCAGTATCCCCTCGTTGTCTGAAGACGTTTCCAATGTTCAAATACATTGTCTGTTCTCCGATGTCAATGTCAAGACGTCTACTGATTTCCAAAAGGTTCTGATAGTTTGCTAGTGCTCGATTGAGGTCGCCTCGAATGAAGGCTTGGTTACCAAATCTACAGGCTTCCTGGAAGCTAAGTAATGCATCAACGGTTGTGCCAATCTCCTCGTACATTGCCCCTGATGCTGTGATGCTTCTTGTGAAGTCCTGCTTTGCCATCTTCTCTACAAGTCCAGTCATTTCCTTGATGGGTTCGACAACTGCTCTCCCCCTCCTGAATGACACTGCTGCAACTATAATGGCAAACACTCCCAAGACCCCTCCAAGAATCACTGTTAGGAATAGAGTCTGACCTTGGACAAGTGCGAGAATGTCTACTGCTGGCTGCACGACCTCAGAGGCAGGTACAACTACAGCGAGCAAGAAACCCGTGCTCTCTACTCTTTCATAGGTTATGTACCACTCTTGGTTGCTCTTTGTGAAGGTTTCCTGACCGCTCCCTGCTATAAGTGCTGAAGCAAGAATCGAAGCGAAAGCTGTCCCCTCGGCAGATGATGTGAATTCTAATTCGATGAGTGACTCTCGTTCATCTGTGAGGTCAGGGTGTGCAAGAACGTCGCCATCAGACTCCAAGATATATCCATAGCCGCTTTGAAGGACCTGTATGTCTAGAACACTTGAGAGAATCGTATCCATTGTTACATCTGCGGAAACGACTCCAATGAGGGTACCGTTATCGAAATAGATTGGTCTTCCAAGTGAAATGACTAAACCTGTGGATGGATCACCATATGGACTTGTGATGGCAATGCTGTTGTCGCTCATGGGAAGAGATGCGGCATTTGTATACCACTCTTCTTGAGGAGGGTCATAATCATCAGCGGGTGCAAGGGGTGCTCCAGTTACATCATCCATTCTGAAATATTGAAGTGTGTCGTATGGATAATTCCGAAAGAGATGTGTGTCGCATACTCCTGGATCAATTCCCATATAGAGCCAGATGTAATCCTCATTCATTTCGTGCAAAGATTTGAACACGTTATCCATGTTACTTGAAATATTAAGATAGGTCTGAGTCATATGATCGAGTGGAAATGGATTTCCGCCAGATGGATAATATGGTCTAGGCATGTAATAACAACTAACATCGAAGGATATCATACCTGGACTCATGACCACTCCATTATCAAGTTCGGAATAGTACAAGTCATTGTATGCTACTCCTGGTACAGTCATTCCTGTTTCCGCTAGTTCTACTGCACTATCCCAATAGTATGAGTGTCGTGGTGCCGCATTTATCCTTCCATTAAAAAGATCTTCGGCATAGTTCTCCATCAGAAAGACGCCATCTATGTAATTCTGCATTCTTTCTTCGATGAAAAGCGCAGTATCACCTGCGATTCTTTGGAGATTATCAATTTCCTCATTTTGCAGCGCGGTTGCGGCATCGTTTGCATTTTCACTTGATACATTGAATATAGTCGTCACTGAAATTGCAGAGATGAACAATATAGGTATCAAAGAAACTGTCACAAATATTATGATTATCCTCTTACTAATGTCCATTTTTCCTACTCCACACTCCTATCGGCTCAACTCCAATAGCTCACTGTGTAGTTTTTTAATAAATTGATCAGCATCTTGTTTCTTATTCAGAGCAAAGTAATCATCATCAAGGCGTCCTTCGATTGTACCATCCGCCAACAGAATCATCAATGTCTGTCGGAGGATTGCTCTCGGGACACCGGTATCCCTTACCATCCTGTCAATCTCAACTCGATTCTCTCCCTTTAGAAGAGATTGCAGAATAGCTGGAATATTCCCAAGCTTCTCCTTTGATGGCATATCCGCCGTTTCTTTCTTTTGCTTGACTGTTCGGACGAATGTATTCCTATCGAGATGTCCTTCAATCTCTTTGCACTCAATCATACTCTGCAGGCTCCGCCTTAGATTGTATGACGCTGGACCTGGCAATGTACGTCTTAGGATTCGGTCCAATTCCTTCAGCTTTATCTTGCTATGCTTTGTTGTGATTGAATCGATACTTTCTTTGATGAACTCCTTGACCTTGTATTCAGCAAGTCGTTCTAGGACCGCACCACATGAATTACATCTCTTTGCTTCCGGTAAAGACGGTGCTCCACAATTCCCACATTTGATAGCACGGCGGTACAATGTCATCTTTGTTGATTCAATCTCTTGAAGGATTGTTTTCTCTTCCCTTGTTTCTTTTGTGCTGGCAATTATTTCCCAGAAGCTAAGTCGTCTGTCATCCGTGCTCACTACGAGATAGGTTGTATCAGATTCATCATCAGCAACCCCTGTCGCAAGAGCCTTTGGTCTACCTGTAAGTTCGATCTTCTCGATCTGATTCCCATCAATATCCCAGATTATTAGTTCCTTCTCTCGCTCCCCGGTAACGAATAGCTTTCTCTTTCCGAATGTAAGAACTCCAAAGACTGTGAGAGCATTTCCAAGCTTCAATCGCCTTAGAATATACCCCGCAGAGGTTAGAATGGTCAGGTTTCCGTGCCTGTCTGCTACAACAACTTCTAGCTCTTTATCTTCAGTGATATCTTCCAGCCAAACATCTGCGATGTTCCCTTCCATTCTCCGACTGAATAGAGCTTCCTTGTCATCGTTCCATAGAATAACCCTATTATTCTGGAGTGCAACTACAACCTCGGCAGAATCATCACCATCAACATCTCTAGCATCACAAGCAATGACAGTGCTTTCAAGTTCGATCTTCCACATTGGTTTTCCTTGATGATCGACGACTAGGACTCGCTTACCCACACCACCAACGAGTGCGTCCTTTCCTTCACCGTCGATATCGCCGACTGCTATGCATCTAACTTTGCTGCTCCAATTCCTTGCAGATTTTAGCGATCCTGAAACATCATAGACTCGCATCTTATCTCCATAGTCTAGCGCGAATACTTGGGCATTTCCTTGTCCGCTTTGACGTATGTAGATACTATAAGCATCTGCTGAGATTGGGACTTTCGCGACCTCTCTCAACCTCAACTTTTCTAAAGCACCTTAAGCTCGTATCAGTATAAGACAATATAAGTCTTTGATTATTTTTACCAAACCCAATGGCATTCGGTAAATCATGCAAAACAGGCTTCCTGTGGGACTCGGCCTTAGAAACATTCGATTTTGGAAGCCGTCATCCAGTACGAGTTGGTCGCTTCCAGATGGTACGGGATTTTATCGAGACCTCAGGTTTCTTGGAACTCCCCAATGTGGTTACCATCAAACCTCGCCCTCTTGATGAAGAGATTCTTCAGAGAATTCATTCCCCAGAGTATATCGATAAAGTGAAGGAGATATCTAGAACGGGAAAAGGTGAGATCGATATCGATACGCCCGGTTTCAAGGGAATCTATGAGAATGCCATCATTACGAATGGTGCAACTGTGACAGGAATAGAATCTGTTCTATCTGGCGATGTTGATCATTTCTACACTCCCACTGGTGGGTTTCATCATGCAAGCTATGATAGAGGAGGCGGCTTTTGCATCTTTAATGATATTGCCGCATCAGTTCATAGGTTGAAGGATGCAGGACTGAGCAGGATTCTCATCGCAGACTTCGATGTCCATCACGGGAATGGGACTCAGTCATATTTCTACAGCGATCCTGGAGTGATGCAAATCTCATTTCATGAAGATCCTGATTGGTTGTATCCACATGAGGGCTACATTTCTGAAATTGGAGATGGTCTTGGTTGTGGTTACAACATCAATATGTATTTTCCTTTGGACTCCGGTGATCAAGTATACAGATATGCATTTGATAAACTAGTTCCCAAACTAATCAGATTCTATCATCCTGAGTTCATCATCTTTCTACCTGGATTTGATGCGCATTATCGCGATCCTCTGGCTCATCTGACTCTGACAACTCATATGATTCGATATGTTGCTGATACCATTCATCAATTAGCGCATCAGCTGTGTGGTGGACGCTTAGGAGTTGTATCGGGTGGAGGTTATAATCCAGATACATTTCATTGGGGTATTGGTGAAGTTCTCTCAGTGCTAACTGGTCATGGATACACATCCCCTCCTCAGAATCCCCCCTTTGAAGATGATGAGGAATCTTGGGAAATTGTGCAGAAGAATGTTCAAGAAATAGAAGGAACTGTGTTTCCGATATTGGGAATTGATACTTAGCTGAATCCAATTCATTTTGGAACCAATTTGATGAATGATATTGGGAAATCGTAATAAGCCAAAGGAATCCTACTTGGTCACCAGTATCTAGGTGATGTCAATGACTGAACCAAAGAACAATGAGTGTAAACAGCATGGTCCCAATGGTGAATCCCCTACACATGTTAGGACTAGCCTTGCAGCAGCGATGACAATGGGAAAGTTGCAAGGTCGATTTTATCGAAATGCGAAGCTACATTGCATCAATTTGCTACTAACATATAACGAAGGCTGTCATGCCAAATGTGCATATTGTGGATTATCTGGGTCTAGAGAAAGTGATACCGAATGGACTGAGAATTCTTTCATACGTGTGGATTGGCCAGTATATTCTGTGGAAGAAGTGAAAGCTGCAATTAGAAGTGGTGCCTGTTCCCATGTTGAACGTGTCTGCATTTCCATGATTACATTGGGTCGAGCAAGAGATGATTGCATCTCAGTTGTTTCTGATATCAAAGAGGTTATTCCGCGAATCTCAGTTCTACTAACCCCGACCATTGTCAACAAGGATTGGTTGATTAGATTAAAAGAGGCTGGTGCGGACAAGGTCGGAATCGCCGTGGATGCCGCAACTGAGGAAATCTTTGAGAAGCTAAGAGGGAAAGGTGTATCAGGACCCCACAAATGGAGTAAATATTGGGAAACAATAGAGGATTCTGTTGAAGTATTCGGTAGATTCAATGTAGGAGTACATCTTATTGTTGGAGTTGGTGAAACAGAACACGAGATGCTCCGAACGATTCAGAAAGCCCATGATATAGGCGCAAGCACACATTTGTTCTCCTTCTTCCCTGAAGAGGGTTCTGTGATGGAGAACGTGTCACAACCCCCTCTAGGATCTTATCGCCGTGTACAGTTGGGCAGGTATATCATCAACTATAATCATGGTAGGTTTGATGATATGATCTTTAATACAAGTGGTCAACTGACTTCATTTGGAATAAGAGAAGATGAATACGAAAGCATCCTTTCAAAGGGAGAAGCTTTCATGACTTCTGGTTGTTCCGGAGAAACGATGGAGAATGCATGCAACCGACCCTTTGGAAACTGTACTCCCCACCAAGCAGCAATAGGTCACTGGCGAAACTATCCAATCACGCCAAATGAAGAGGATGTCGAGCTAATTCGAGAGCAATTATTCGATTATTCATTCACTTATAACGAGGACGAAACCGATTTTGAATGATACAATAGATACTCTACTAGATCTCTGTTTCAACACTCCAGAGAATGAGCTTGAACCTCT
>JBHLQH010000037.1:0-7300 GCA_048884965.1 Candidatus Thorarchaeota archaeon
CCAGCTGCATTCCTTCTCTCAGTTGGTGCATTGATGGGAGACCTTGTAGGATCCTTCTTCAAACGTCGAATTGATATAAAGAGTGGTAATCCAGCGCCTGTACTAGATCAGCTTGGTTTCATCATAATGGCACTTGTTTTCGCAGCGCCTTTCATTCAAGCAGGCCCAGTCTATGTCATCATCCTAGTGACAGTAACCCTTGCAATCCACTGGATAAGCAACGCAATGGGCTACCTTCTTGGTCTCAAGAAACATCCATGGTAGAAGAGAGAGTTTGAGGGCAAATATCTTGTAAAGATAGACATTTAAGGAAAATCTATTGTCTAATCTTGTTCCTACCATTTTTAGGAGCATTCTATTGTCAAATGGGGAACAATCTAAACCTAGTTTCTATATGACACCGGAGTATCACAACAATGATGGTCAAGGATTGCATGCAGTCTGAGGTTGTATATGTTGCAGTGCCAGGGACAAGAGAGGATGTTCTCCAAGTCATGGCAGAAAGGCAAATCAATGGACTTCCAGTTGTTAAGAAAGGGACTAAGACACTTGTTGGAATTGTCACACGAACGGACCTTCTTAGAAAGGCTGATGAGAATCAGCTTGCCCTTCTTATGGTAAGAGACCCTGTAACTGTTTCACCAAGCACGAAGATCGAGAAAGCAGCTGAAATCATGATTGAGAATAACTATCGACGCCTTCCAGTAGTTAGCAAAGGTGAACTTGTAGGCGTGATTTCAGTGCCCGATATTATTGGTGCTGTGCTTGAGGACCACGAAACGTACCAATCAGAAAGCATCGCAAAGTATGTTCAAAGGGAAGTGATTAGTGTCTGGGATCAGACCCCGCTCCCACTTTCGTATATGATGATGGAGATGGCAGGAAGGACCTCGCTTGTGGTAGTGAATTCCAGTGGTGGTGTGGCAGGCCTGATTACGGTCAGTGATTATATCAGACTGTCAGAGGTCACCATCGAAGACAATGTTTCCGATACCTATAGTGGCGAGGGCGGGAACGTGGATTGGGCTTGGACTTCCAAGGATTTTCTTATTGTGACAAAGAAACTGCTGAAATTGCCCAATGTGCCAGTTGCTCAAGTGATGACTCAGAACATGATCAGTGTCAGTGAGGTCACTACTGTGTCGGAATGTGTCGCAATCCTACGAAAGAATGAAATCGATCAGGCCCCAGTGCTTTCAGCTGCTGGGAATCTAATCGGCATGGTTGAGGATCGAGACCTACTCAAGCTCACCTTGGAAGAATGATATATCACTCAAAGAAGTCTGTGAGCATCGTTTGCTCTGATACGAACAGCGAGTCAAGTGATGTAGTAATCAATTGAAGACGTTGTTGTAGGTATACTCCTAATTTATGCTCATCAATCATCTTCTGTGCAATCTCAAGATACTTGGAGATGTTACGTTGCCTGACAGTAAGGGATAATTTTGCAGGAGCTCCACATCGACAGACTCCAGAGAGAGGGATTCTACGGTATATTCGATTGCACTTCACACAACGAATCTTCTGAGTGGAATATGCCCTTAGATTCCCTCGAATATCACGAAGGAAGTGATGTGACAACACCCTCTCAGCGACATCAGCTGTGTCAACTGCATCTATCAATGCCGCAATCCTGAGTTGTGCATCTAGTTTCTCAGCCATGCTACCCAAGGTCTTATACCGCGTGTTTTTCGGACCTGCATTGATAGAGGTGGTTCCATGCGTGAATCCGAATCCTTCGTATTGAGCCATGGTGTCCAGACGTGAAGATATGATATCAACCAGTGATTCAACTACACGAGGGTGTTTAGCCTCTGCTACTACATCATAGAATTGAGCAGGATACCGAGAGCATATCTCGATATTGTGACTCTCGTCATCTACCTCAGATGGGTTGAGAATGACCGATAGGACAAGTGGTGCATCCATGAATCCACCTCGTCCTTTGGGTAGGTAGGCACGTGAGAAGTTCAGGAGAGCGTCAAGGACAAGAATCAGAGCATCCTCATCCCCATCACAATTCCTTCTCTTTGCAGCATGCCAATACGGATGCGCATAGCAAACGCTTGCAGTGGTAAATCCGATGACTCGACCTATGATGCCTGCAGAAGTATGAGGAGCGAGTCCTATCACAAGCTGCCCTACGACATCATCAGGGTCACTAAAGTTGTAGTATCGATCAACTCCGTATATCTTCTCAAGGCAGTCATCAACGAATGCGCCAACCTTCACCATGTAGTCGCCGTAGTTCTCTGGAACAACGACGTCTTGAACCTTCAATTCCAATATTTGATCATCAGAGAGAAGCGACTCCCCCTCAATGTCTGTGAGATAGCCCAATTCTCTCAATCGGTGGAAAGGCACTCCTATTTCACTAGGTGTGAAATGAGTTAGAGGGGCATCTGTCGCATCGAACCGGGCAGTGCCATCCCGATAGCAATACACATCATGTTTTGCACGTAGAATACCCTTTCCCAGATACTCTGGGATCTTCAAATCACTGGTAAGTCCTAGGACTCCTCTTAGGCCATATGACTCAGGTTCGTTGATATCCTCACGTACTCGCTTCAGAAGACCATCCATATCAATTGGAACGAACCGCGTGCCACGAACTAGATTGACATCATGCCCTCTAGGACACATTCCAGTGATTTCATCGACATACATGCCGCAGCCTTCTTGAGAGCACCAGTACTGAACACTTGTATGCGTACCGCACACAGGACATCGTGATTCAAAAGTTTCATTTTGGCATCGAGGACAACTTCTGGTGACAAGTTCCAGTTCAAGCTGAGAGACAACTTGCTCTATATATTCACCATTTATGTCAGAACCATCAAATACGAGTGTGCCCTGATCTGCCTTTTGAGCCACCCCTTGAGCGACCCTGACGACATTTCGCTCAGTTCCCATAAGACGACCTACAGGAAAGAGTGCTTGGACTGGAGGTCGCATCCGTCTGACTTCGGCCTTCTCAGGACGGCCCATTCTCGCTCCAATGGAGAATCCTACTCTATCTCTGAGAGGGACATCAGAAACAGAGTTCATGTATGAGAGTGCATCCTTTCCTTGCCCTTTCTTCGTGACTTTTCCTAGTTGAATGAAGACAATATCAGGGCTATCAGAGAATAGTATCTTCTTCCCTTTCAGGGGAGTATGCGGAATTCCTATCTTCTCAAGGATTGCCTTAATTGACGAGGTTGCGGGAATCTGAAGTGATCTCTCATCGCTCCCGATGATCTCTTGATTCGCAAGGATGTACTCTCTCATCGTGGATACATCCTCTAGTGATCCTGCAAGCCACCGGTAAGTATACCGAGGGTGTAGTGGTATCTTCAGTTTCTTGGAAAGGTGGATTGCTTCTGCAGGGGAGGGTATTCGAGTCAGGGGAGACTCAATGAATGCGTTTAGCTCTTCTGGCGAGATATCGATCTTCTTCAGCTTCTTCTCCAATTCATCTCGTTCAATCTTTGCACAAGCATGATCTAGATCATGGGACCACCATTCTTCGCAATATCCAGCTGGAGCTAGTGGATGATTATTCTCAAGGAATTCTCCAAGAGCAACGAGGATATCGCCTAATGCAATTATCCGCTTTACCCTAGTTTGAACCTCCATTGCCTCATCAAAGGTTCGTATCTGTCTGACAGTACCATCTTTTAATAGAACAATTGGACCCTCAATCGTGTCAACAGGAGCGACAATAGAACCTTTTCCTGGTCGCTCAGTTCTTATGTGTGTCCCAGGTGCAAGAAACTCCTCAACAAGAACCATTGTTGCTGGATGAACCCCGACTCCTGCGAGACCCGTATTTCGTGATCTGCCGTACCGTAGACGAAAGCCTCCGATACGAGACGGGTGAGAGAAGACAGGTCTGCCACCAATAACATCTGCAAGATAATCTGCCTTAGGTGCCAACTTGTTGTCAGACTCAGCAGCCTCAGAGGACTTTGCCTTTGATATCTTCTCAGATATCTTGTCAAGCCATTCCCATCCACCTATTTCCAGCCGATGAACTATTTTTGCTAGCTTTGCAGCTCGGCCAACGACACCATCATTCAACACCAATACAGATCCACTTCGCACCCGATTGGTTTCAATCCGTTCCAAGTCGCGATTAGCTGATACCTCGAAGTCCTCTGTTGGTTCTCCATTCAACATGATTGGTAGATTCTCAGAGGCGAACCTGATAAGGTCGGGATAGACATTGTACTGAAGATGGACATTTCGCGCGTATAGCTCGACTTCTTCCAAAGCGCGCTCCACTTCCTCTTCATTTGACTTGAAGGGAGGCAGGTTCAGGACTTGTCGTACGTAGTCTGCTACAAGGACTGTGACTGCAGCCTCGGTGCCTCCTGCCGCACGGATAGGGCCAGCTAGATACAGTGCCAAGTATCGTTCAGAGCCAGAACCTCGGATACGTACCTTTGAGATGCCTTCAAGAGGCGCAGCTGTGATGCTTTCTGTCAGAATCGCAAGTGCTACTCGGACGGCTTTGTCTGCAGCCTTCTCAGGGTCAGTGATATTTCCTAGCTGTCCTAGGGCAATCTCCCGGGCAACTGCAAATGCCACTTCTTCTCTTGGCATATCGTTTTGCAGCTCACGAATCCGTTTTGCAACACCCTCAGGTCCATCCAGAGTCGCCTCTACTCTCGCAGCAACATCATGAGCTGGAGGAATCTCTACTTTTACAGAAGGATCGACACCCTTTATCTTGGCCTTCCCTGCTACTTTGTAGATACTTTCTACTTCCTTCTTTAGTGAATCAAAATATACGCCATAGGCTATGCTATGCGCCGGTAACTTTGGGGTGTCTTCAGTCAAGTCGAGTCATCTACAGGAAGCTTTGCTTCTCCTTTTGTCTTTTGGCATGGATTATTCTATAGAAGAGAGAGCAATGCTGATGTGGCGCGAACTGACTTGGATAACTCGTCCATTACGAGTAGTGAGCTTTAAAGGCATCGTACTGAACACATCTATGACTGAATGGTCATGAACTTCATCTTGGATGGGAAGTATTGTGCTAACCCTTGAGGAAACTATTGAATTGATCCGGAAGCATTTGCCTGAATATGATAGAAAGGCCATCATGGAGATGGTCAATGAACGGCGTCAGGAACTTGGTCCGGAGGTTGTAAATGAAGAATCCGCAGCTATGCTTGTAGCAAGAGAACTGGGCATAGACTTGCAGCAAGTAACAGCTCGTTCGCGACAGAAAATCGAAGATGTCTCTGAAACGGACCGAAGTGTATCGCTTACGGCAAAGGTCGTTCGCATTGGCACGATCAGTTCGTTCTCTAAGAAGGATGGCGGTGATGGCAAGGTCACCAGCATTACTATAGCTGATGAAACCGGACAAATACGTGTCGCACTATGGGACGAGATGACAAGAGTGGTATCAGAAGGAGCTATATCGATCGGGGATATCATACAGATTAGAGGTGCTTATGTCAAAAAAGGAATACGCGACAAGCTTGAACTAAATTTGGGACGAAATGGCGGTATCAAGATATTCGAAAAGGACGAGATAGAAGATCTCGATATCGATGTGGGCGAAGTCAAAGCGACTCCTATCAACGAACTTGGAGAAGATATGTACGAATTAACGCTCACAGTCAAAGTAGAAAGAAAATTCAAACTATCGACATTTACAAGAAAAAGCGATGGGACTGAAGGCAAGGTCCTTAGTATGATAGTTGGCGATGACACAGGAACGACAAGGCTGGTGTTCTGGGACGAGCATGCAGACCTCGCGGATGAGATGAAGGAGGGCGAGGTGATTCGGGTGTCGGGTGCAATGACCAAAACCGGTAGAAATGAGGGCGAAATTGAAGTGCACCTGAATAGGAACTCGACAATCGAAAGAAATCTCAAGATTAAGATCGAGGTGACCGAGGAGAGGAGTACTGCACCTCCTGCAGAGTCACTTGGACGTTTGACCATTAAGGACATGAAAGTAGGCATGCGAGACGTAGACATTGAAGCAAAAGTCCTCAAAATATTCCCAGTGAACGAGTTCGATCGTGACGGCGAAACGGGACAAGTTCAGAATATCGTTGTCGCAGACGAATCAGGAAAGTCCGTCCGTGTAGCCTTCTGGCACGAGGATGTCGAGAAAATCAAGAAACTCAGTGAAGGGGATGTAATTCGAGTCAAGCACGGCTATGTAAAGAAGGGCTATCGTGATGATATCGAGTTTGGGGTTGGTCGGAATGCAGAGATAGAGATCAATCCAAAGGGTAGCAAACTTGCTTCAATGGACATCAAGGCGACTGAGTCTGGAACGTCAGCGGAGCCCCAAGGACGGATGAAGATTGAAGATATGACTGTGGGAATGCGAGATGTGGATATTGAGGGCAAGGTATACAAGATTTTCCCACCCAACCAGTTCGAACGTGATGGCGAGCCTGGAAAGGTTCAGAATATCATAATCGCAGATGAGTCAGGAAAGACCATCCGAGCCGCCTTCTGGAACGATGATGTAGACGAGATAAAGGACCTCAGCGAAGGCGATGTGATTCGAGTGACTCATGGTTACATCAAGAAGGGCTATCGTGATGATATCGAGTTTGGGGTTGGAAAGAGCTCAAAGATCGAGGTCAATCCAAAGGGAAGTAAACTGAAGGATCTGAAGATTGAGGGTGAGAGATACACTCCTGTAGTCGTAGGTCAACGTACGCTCATCTCTGATATCGATGAAGACTCTGAGGGGAGTACCTTGGAAGTCTGTGGTATTATCGTTGCGGTCGGACAGAATAGCCCTGTGTATCCAGCTTGCCCCGAGTGCAGGAAGAAGGTAGAGTTTGGTGAGGATAGCTTTGTCTGTAAGGAACATGGTAACGTAGAGCCTGAATACAGGATGCTCTACAAGATTACCATTGACGACGGGTCTGGACCCATCAGGGCTACCCTGTTTGGAAAGGCCGGAGAAGAACTGCTAGGTATGACTGCTGAAGAGGCTCAGAAGTTGATTGACAAGTCAAAGAATGACAAGGCTCCTATCGAGAGGAACTCAGACCGTATCCTAGGAAGCTATGTTGTAGTAAAGGGACGAGTCACTAAATATCGGGATTCTCTTGATATTACAGCATCAGACCTATCATTCGCAGATCCTGTGAAAGAGATAGCACGAATGAAGGAAAGTGTCGAGAGCTACCTCGACAACTAAGAAGAGGCCTCGATGAGGGCTCTCATGCCCTCCAAGAAGGTCTCTACATCCTTTTTATTATTGTACAGGTAGAAACTTGCTCGCGCTGTACCTCGAGTTGGATTGATCCCTAATTGATAATGAAACGGTCCA
>JBHLQH010000037.1:7400-27547 GCA_048884965.1 Candidatus Thorarchaeota archaeon
CCACCATGCATGAACATATCCATCGCCTTGAGATGCTCCTCTTTTCCATATAGGACGCCCATTCCAGTGGGGCCACACATCTTATGGACAGATACTGCTGAGAAGTCAACGTCAAATGCTTGAACGTCAAGAGGGTGGTGTGGGACATACTGGGCGTCATCAGACATGACTAGTGCGCCTTTATCATGTGCAATCTCGACGATCTCTTTCAGCGGGGCTACTGTGCCAGTTACATTGGATGAGTGGACCACTGAAACAAGGCTGGTATTCGAGTCTATGGCATTCTTCCATGCTTCTATGTCGAATGTTCCATCTGAGTTTGCTTGAACGATCTCGATTGGATGTCCATCGCGTCTTGCACGCTCGACGAAGGGCAATGAGCCACTATGATGCTCGAGTGAAGTGGTGATTATCTTGGAGCCTTTGGGGAGGTGCACACAACGTCCTACTATGTTCAGGGACTCAGTCGCATTGCGAGTCCATATTATCTCCTCTATCTCACCCGCGTTGATGAACTTGGCAAACTTGCCTCGAGCTGCTTTGTACGCATTTGAGGCCTCCTCTCCGAGCTTGTGAATGCTGCGACCTCCGCAGGCAGGGTATTGTTCGTAGTACTCATTCATCGCAGCAATGACCTGCTGAGGCTTTAGTGCCATGCATGCGCTGTCTAGATAGACCAATGGCTTGCCATTTATCCTACGCTTCAAGACTGGAAAGTCTTCTCTGATACGATCCCAATCAGTCATCTTCGATCAATCCTTAACAAGCTGCCATCGATAGCCGCCCTTGCCAAATCTCTTGGTGATCAAGCCCAACTCCACAAGCTGATTGGCTGCCACAACAAAGGTATCTCCACCAGCACAATCCGTACACAAATCTGCATACTTGGGGTCTCTAGCACGCTCAAGTATCTCGGATGTCGTCAGATTATCCTCTTCCTTGAGTATCGTGAGGACACATTGGGCGTTTCTTGATAGGTCGGACATTGTTCCCCTTGCCAAACATAGCTAGTTAAGAAAGCTTCGAAAGCACACGGGATTTTGTCTAAAAACAGGCATGGGTGAAAAGATTCACTTAACATAACGCTTAAATGAATACATTCAGGGGGCAGCATGCTCTATTTCTTCTAGGGGCAGGTCAATCCCTCTTGTGCGAAATAGGCAAACATAGGGTGAGTTACTATGGGACGACGACGACGACAGAAAGTACGAAGGCGCCCACAAAAAAGGATACCAGATGTCTATCCATGTCCGAATTGTGGAAATACTGCCATAAAGATTGAATTGTATCGCGATAATGGACTTGCAACAGTTAAGTGCGGATCTTGTATGATTGAGATGGCTATCGATTCGATCAACTCCCTCTCCGAGCCTGTAGATGTATATGGTGACTTCATTGACAAGTTCTACAGAGCAAGAGAGATAGAGGCATAGGATCTTCATAGTACAGTAGTCATCATTCAGCAATGATTATAAGCACAGTCTATCCGAGGGGACGAGATTCCCATGCAGTTTGATCCTGAATTCCTTCGGTCAGTTTTCGGTGTCGTGCTGAACGCACTCGGCATATTCGCCCTAGCATTGATTCTAGCATACACTGTATATGGGACAGACCCCACGGAAGAAGACTAATCCTGTTCGTAGGAGGGTCCATCTTTGACCTCTCGACCAATTCTTTTGGTAGCATTTGAGAATGCTGCTGGACATATAGCAAATCTGGAAATAGTAAAGCAGTGGGTAGACGAGCTACTTTCTGAAGGTCTTCCACTGGCAGAATGCATCTTGAATCTTCAAGAGAGAAGTATGGAAGAAGACGTGACCTTCAGGACTGATATACGCATACTGATAAACGAAATCGAGCATATTTCGCGGGAGAAGACCTCCGGATGAGTATGTTCGAGAAACTTCACAAGGACCTAGTAGATTTTCTTCAGAAGCAAGGAATCACGAATCCAACGGATATCCAAAATAAGGCCATTCCAGTATTGATCTCGGGGACAGACAATGCTCTCCTCCTCTCACCCACGGGTAGTGGAAAGACGGAGGCGGCGCTCCTCCCTCTCTTGAACCGACTCTATTCGTACAAGATAAACCATGAATTGTATGGGAACTATATTCTCTATATCACACCCCTCAAGGCTCTCAATCGTGATGTGATGAAAAGAATAGAATCACTATGCGACCATCTGGGGATCACAGTATCTGTTCGTCACGGAGATACAACTCCATATCGTCGGCGACAACAAGCTGTCACGCCTCCAAATCTCCTAATCACGACACCCGAGTCATTACAAGCGATTCTACCAGGAAAGCGAATGCGCGAGCATCTAAAGAGCGTCTTCGCTGTCATCGTGGACGAGATTCACGAGCTAGCAGGTAGCAAGAGAGGCGTCCAGCTCTCACTTGGGCTCGAACGACTATCAAGGATTGTGAATGATGATAGGATGTTGAGAATAGGGCTCTCTGCGACTGTAGGAAACCCAAAGGAAGTAGCACAGCTGCTTGTTGGATCTAGTAGGGCGATAACGACGATATGGGCTGGCTATTCCTCAAGAAAGATGGACCTTTCTGTAGAGATGCCTACTCCCACTGAGGCGCATGCCAAGCTGTCACGAAAACTCTCATACCCACCTCACTCAACTGCACGTCTTGAAAGGATAGTACATCTAATTGACGGACATCAGTCGACTTTGGTCTTTACGAATACGCGGTCCTTCGCAGAGGTGTTGGGTGTCAAAATGCGCGCGTTAGGTACCTCTTATGAGTTTGATGTTCATCACGGTTCTCTCGCAAAGAACATCCGATTAGATGCAGAGAATAGACTCAAGCAAGGTATCTCTAAGGCAATTATTGCGACTTCAAGCCTTGAGCTCGGAATTGATATTGGGCAAGCTGATCTTGTCATCCAGTACTCGTCTCCTCGAGAAGTAGCACGTGCTTTGCAACGAATTGGTCGGTCTGGACATAGCATTGGCAAAATTCCAAAGGGCATTGTTATCTCTACAGTGAATTTGGACGATATAACAGAGTCTGGAGTCATTCTGAGGAGAGCTCGTCTGAATAAGGTCGAGGATGTCAAGATTCCGACGAAGTCATGGGACGTTCTGTCCCAGCAAATCAACGGCATACTTCTAGACCACAATGAGATAGACTATCAGGATCTTCTCTCTTTCGTTCGATCTTCATACCCCTTCAAGGATGTCTCTGATAGCGATATCAAGTCCTTGCTGGAATTCATGATTGGGCGAAGAATGATCAAGAGAGAAGAAGACCGAGTCAAACAGTATGGGAAGACTAGGAAAAGCTACTATGAGAACCTAAGTACAATTCCAGATGTGCGGCAAGTAAAGGCTGTGGATATAGCGACGCGATCAAGTATTGGGGTCTTGGATGAGGACTTTGTGACCCAGAACGTTGCTACAGGTTCGGTATTCGTCATTAGAGGACGACCTTGGCAAGTCGTTTCTGTAGATGAGGATTCAGGGGAGGTTCTTTGTGCGCCTGCCACTGGTACAGAAATGGATGCTCCAAGGTGGATAGGTGAGATGATACCTGTGCCATATGATGTCGCTATCGAGGTTTCCAAGGTTTGGAATCGGGTGATTGAATCTGAGGACGACGAACTTACGAGCTTTCTTGGAAAGGAATACGGTCTTTCACTCTCAGCTCAGGACCATCTGATTCGTGAGGTGAAGAAGGCCTATTTGGAGCTGGGAGCGTTGCCCTCTGAAAAGCTAATTGTTATCGAGGTCTTTGAGGGTGGCGTCGTGATTCATGCACCCTTTGGGACAAAGGTGAACGAAACCCTCGGAGTCGTCATTGCCGCTCTATTGACGACCCGCCTAGGCTTGCCTGTAGGAGTCGAGAGAGACCCCTATAGAATTCTGTTCACCTCATCAGACAGGATATCTCCTAGTCAGATTGTGGATGTGCTCAAGGATTACACAGGAGAACAGATTTCTGAGATTCTACAGCTTGCATTGAAGCACACTCAGACCTTTGCATCTCGATTCATCCACGTAGGGAAGCGAATGGATATCATCAAACGTGATGCTAAGATACGAGAGGTACCCGTGAAGGGGTTGATCAAATCATTTGAAGGGACTCCAGTCTACGAAGAGGCGATGCGTGAGGTGCTCTTCGAGAAGCTAGATAAGGCACGAGCCTTGAGTATCTTTGAAGCAGTCGCCAAAGGGAAAATTGCAATTCATGAGGTTACTACAGTGGTTCCGTCTCCGCTTGCACGTCTCATAGTCGAGGAGAAAACTCGATTTGAGGTCATGGGAGAGATATCTGATGAGAATGAGGTTCTCCGGATGATGGAAGAGCGCCTACTGGCAAAGCAATTTAGACTGGTATGTATGGGCAACGGCGATTGGAATTCAGTAAGGACCATCTCGACTCTGGACGATGAAGTAAGATGTCCAGTCTGCGGCTCAAAGATGATTGCAGCAGTTTCCCCAGTCATGAACGACTTCGCGAAGCTGGTTAAAAAGAGGGTCATGAGTAAGCCTCTGACCAAAGAAGAGGAGAAAGTCTACAAGGCAGGTAGCCTGACTGCGGATTTGATCGCACGATATGGGAAGGTCGCACTTATCGTGCTCGCAGGAAGAGGCGTAGGTCCAACGACAGCCTCAAGGCTTTTACGTCCAGGTATGATAGAGAACAGGATTGCCCTGTTGAAATCAATCGCTAACTCGGAGAAGGAATATGAGCGCACGAAACCTTTCTGGACCTAGGAAGAAGGTTCCCTTGATTGTGTTTGCAGGTAGGAGCAATGTTGGAAAAAGTAGTACAATAAGGGTACTTACAGGCATGAAGGTGAGAGTCGGAAAGAAACCGGGGAGTACTAGGTGGGAACAGGAGATAGATATGGGCTCGGTCAAGTTCGTAGACATCCCTGGATTTGGTTATATGAGAGGGCAAAGCAAGGAGGAAATAGACCAGACAAAGGATAGGATCATCAAGAACTTGGAGGAATGGCGTGAGCAGCTGGCTCTAGCTGTTCTAATAATTGATATTTCGCTCTTTAGAGAACTCTTCGAGAGATGGGATGCTCGGGGTGAGATACCTATTGATGTTGAATTCTATAGCTTCCTCTCTGAAATCTCACCTGCGGTCATAGTGGTTGCCAATAAGGTCGACAAACTGAAGAAGAGGGAGGCTCAAAGAGAGATTGCCTATCTTGAGCAGAAGCTGGTCGACGCAGTGCCAACAAAGCCTCCAAACATTGTGGTTACTGCGGCTAGCAAGAAGATGGGAGCTACAAAGCTGCAAAAGATGATCGAGTCATTGCTGAAGAGTGGGGGCATATCGCCCCCAGACTGGTGATTCTATTTTGTCTTCTTGAATAGGTATATTGCAACACCAACGACAAGAATCACAGATGAGAGGAGTGCCATCGGGACTATTGCGTCTGGGCTATCAACGAATCCGTCGGTCAGCCATGATAACATGTTCATGAACAGCCGTGAATTGTCAGCTTGATAGAACCACTGCTCTTCTGCATCATCATAGGGAAGTGTCTTCCCAGTGAACATGATCGCAGAACCAGAGATTATCACTCTACTGCCATCATACTCGAATGCGGACATCCATGCAGGTAGCGTTCCGTTAATGGAAGAATATGAGTCAGGATTCTCCGCGAACTCTGCAAGGGTCATATTCGGATAGGTAAGATTGGCAAAAGAGTTCGGACCAGCACGATATTGAGCGAATGTCGTGTCATAGCTACGTGCGATCACAGATGCTCCATTGCTCGGTTTCAATGATGCGGTCATCGTCACGAGGGAATTGATATCCTTGAAGATTGGATGTGAAGCATCCCATGTCGATGGGTCCAGTTGGAGAACATAAGGCATCGATGTTGCATTGAGTGAGCGATCATAGTCGAACATGGAATCGCTCCAAATGTTTTGAGTTCTATTGATTAGACTGAATCGAACACCAGTGATATTGAGCTGATCTAGGATTCCATTGACTTCTTTGTTATCCCCTATATCACGAAATGTGATTTGATTCCAATACTCGGTATTATTCTGATCAATGACGGGATTGCCAAAAAGGAGCAAAGAGCTTCCATTCGTCATCATCTGATCAATTGCTAGGATTTCTTCATTCTCGAACGCAGCGGTATCATCAGGATCGGCAATAATCAATACATCAACACCATTGAGAATAGTGGTGTTTAGTGGCTCCTCATTTACTCGAACGATGTATCTTGTTGACTCATTCACCATATCGAGCATCAACTGGAAGCCTTCATCGTCTACGGAGAACTGAGGGTTATGACTTGCATCATACATCACTACCAGTGGATCCAGCTCGCCAGCTTGTGCACATACTGTGCCTTGGACACTGGATAGAACTATCATCAGAGTCATTGTCAGGACTATTAATTTCGAATAGGTTCTGATGCGCATTGTGGGCTCAACTCGGTATAATTGCTCGACAGCGTGCCACAGCCTAGGCCGTGTTTTAAAGTTATCCTCAGGTAGAAGAAAGTACTACTAGTTAATCAGTTCTACGCCACTCTACATAGAATTTCCGTCTATCTGAATCAGTTGATTCCACGGATTGGTACTGTTTTCTAGACTCGGCAATTTTCTGAGCGAATAGGTGATAGCACATGTTTGATTCGCGGGAGATGACTACGTCTTGGTAGAAGCTTCTGCAAGTGCAGTACGTGTCAGGGATGACAAGGTATTCTCGTCCTCTCCCTTTGACGATCCAGGTCTTTGTATCGCTAGGAGAGAAGTGATATCGTTTTACCTTATTTTCCTCCACCGATCTTAGTGCCCTAACGAAACGTTTCCCATACTTCTCGGTGAAATGCTGGATATCTTCCTGAGTGAGTACCTTCTTCTCCAATTTCTTGATTTCGTGAGGAGGCAATATCATCTTGCTCATTCTCATGTGTACAGAGTCACGTTAAAATTATGTGTATTGCATTGTCCGGATAGCATGGAATACATCTTCGATGATAGAGCCCTCATCCTACGGAGTGAGGAACTTACTGTACTAGTAGCTACTGACCTCCATATTGGATATGAGATTGATACGCTTGAAAGGACAGGTGCAGCGTTCCCCGACCAAAAGGAGCCACTACTCAAGCGCCTTAAAGCATTGGTTGATAGATATCACTTGGATCACATCTATCTTATCGGGGACATAAAGCATTCAATTGGAGTAGATAGAGCATACAACTGGAGGGAGATCCCTTCCTTTATGGAGGAACTATCAAGATGGGTGGATCTCACTGTGATTCCAGGGAACCATGATGGTGATGTGATAGCCCTGCTTCCTCGAAATGTGCATCTAGGGGATGTCCATGGTGAATTAGCTCCTTTTGACTCTCACAGGATAGGTCTTATCCATGGACACGCTTGGCCATCATCAGAGGTGCTTGAGTGCGACACCATTGTCATGGGACATAATCATCCGACGGTGCGACGAGTAAAGGATGTATCATCGCCACAGATAGGTAGACCTGATCGGAAACGGGCATCTCATATCATCCCTGTAGCTCTGAAGACGAAATTGGACAGGGACTGCGTAAGGAGAGCACAAGAGCAACTTGAGATAGGGGATGGTACTTCGACTCTGGTGGTGCTTCCTAGTTTCAATGATCTTCTTACTGGGGTATATGTGAATCGTCCTAATGTCAAGCTCCAAGGTCCAATCTTCGATAATTATTGTGTGACGCTTGTTAATTCGGAGGTCTACAGTAGTACGGGTATATTCTTAGGCACAATAGAGATGCTTCAAAAGCAGTTCTTAGATTCGGGGCAGTAACGAAATCATTAAATCGCTCTCGCAGTGGTTTCACTAAGTACGGGTCGGTAGTCTAGCTTGGTATGATTCTTGGTTCGGATCCAAGAGGTCGGGCGTTCAAATCGCCTCCGGCCCACCATTCACTATTTGTATTCTGTCTGCTCTCTGCTATTGCTTCGTAGAATCCGAATTTGCTCCCATGTTTGATGAGATGTTATTACAAGTACAACAATACCACCGAGTAAGTAAACGAAACTCACCCAGAGGAGTATACGAGCTACAAGTGCTAATTGAAGGAACACTAGAATGTAGAGTGGTGAAACTTTCGCCCTCTTGGTTGACAGAATCCCCCGCTTATCCAATTCAACGAGAGAATATGCCGTAAGAATAGCACAAAGAAGTAGAAGAATACCTACCAATAGCCCTGCTTGATAATGCTGGTAATGGATGTATTCTGATTGATCATCGTTAATCGCGAATTGGAAGAATGGAATACCTACTGGCCAGCCAAGAGCAAGAATATAATTGAACAGACCTGCATCATAATCTCTGTATTGAAGGATAGTAAAAGGAAATGCAAAGGGTGGATATGCTCTTAGTGCAGTGTTGTTCTCCAAGGGTATATCAAGAATTGGAGGAAGATTCGCGCTCATTGCAATGATATACGATAGTATTAGACCTGCGCTCAGCAAGAAATAAAGCTTGGATTTAGCCTGATAGTCGACCAAGAACCATACAGCCACAAGCAACAAAATAACAAGAATCATCTCATGACCCTCGCCGTACCACTACATAGATTGTATGGTTTCCTTGAATATTATCATTTTGATGCTTCAAATCTAGTACAATAATGGGATAGAATGCTATTTCAGTGCATGTAGAATAATTGCGGCAGTACCGGCAGGACCAATATCGACTCGTGCTTCAAGACTGACACACGCTCCTAGGTCCATCTCTTTCCTAGAGAACGAGCTGTTGCTCCCAGAGAGAATTATCACTATCTTTTCGCCCGATTCAACTTCTTTCTTCAACTCAGCAAGATTCACTCGTTCCTTAGTCAATACTGGGGAAGCGATCATGAGAGGTTTCTCAATCTCAAGTAACTCTAGCACATCATTGAGATCGGGGAGAACTATGAAGTTCTTCCTCATCTTCATCGCGAGTTTATTTGCATCAGGCACTCCGTTTTGTGCTGCTGATCCTTCTGCTCGAGATATAACGAAGTTATGGAAGTCCAGCCCGTAGACAACTTGAGCGGTATCGATTATTTTACCAGCAGAGTGTACGTTATGTAGTACAATAAACACGTTCTTCATATCATTACTCAATGTAGAATTTTACCTCCTGTGCGATAAGATGGGATATTAGTGGAGGGACACTTTCCCCCACTTGATTGTATTGGCTCTGCAATGGTCCCAAGAAGACAAAGTCGTCAGGATAGGACATCAGGCGAGCATGCTCTCTTACAGTAAGTAGCCGATCTTCAAAGGGATGAATGTATCGGGATAGTCCGATGATAGAGGTAGCATATCTATTGGGGTACAAACGGACCCAATTGGGCATCGTCTTCCCCTGTGATGCTCGAAAATGCTTTGCACCTTTACCCCAAGCAGTCTTACGTATCTGCTTCAGCTTCTCATCACTAACGGTATTATAGACATGGTTGGGCACTGGCTCGGGACAGGAGAATATCGCATCATATTCAAGGGATGGTAGGTCCCCTATGGTCTCCATCACAGTAGGAGGATTTCTCTTGGGAAGGCTGAATTTGATATTACTGATGAACAGTCTAAGACGTTTCGAGGGATTCCCATTTTGATGAGACCTTACAAGGTTGAAATGGACTTCTTCAATCCCAGCTCGATGGAACTCTCTCAACGCGATATCGCGCCCTCCATTCTTCATCAGTGCAGCAACATTCTCGATGATATATGCTCTTGGCGACAAGTCGCTAATCAAGCGAATAGTATCCAGTAGTAGACGAGCAGACCCTGTACCATATATCCTTTCAATGGCAGGAGCAGAACTGGTAGGATTCGCAAGACTGTACTCCTCACAAGGAGGTGATGCGATGATGATGTCAGGAGGACCACCCAGTACCTCAAGGATCTCGTTCGCGTGAAGAGAACTGATATCTGACTGAATGACTTGTGTGTGGGGGTAGTTATGAGAGTAGGTTTCTAGAGGGAATGGGTCAAGTTCGATCGCAAGATGCTCTCCCTTGAAAATCGAAGCGATACCATGAGAGAAACCACCGGCGCCACAGAATAGATCTAGAACTTTATACATACTCGTACCATCACAGACTTTGTCTGACTTCCAGATATGATGGTTTCTTTATCAAGGGTGGCATATGAAACGACTGAAAGCAGGAAATTCACTGGGATTCTGTTATTGTCGAAGGAAGAGTTCAAAAGCACCGACTTGATACGAGCCTTTCACAGCTTGGATTGAGTGTGAAACAATGGGTGTTGGAGCTGGTCATGGAAAAAGCATCCTTTTCGGAGAGCACTTTGTAGTCTATGGTATGCCATCTTTGGCAGCTGGGATAGACTCAGTAACAACTGCTAAGGTCATGCGAAAGGAATGGCCCGGATGGACCCTTGATGATAATCGACCAGAGGTCCCGGGATATAAAGAGAAAAAGATGGATGAGCAGACAGAGTCCATCAATAATGTGCTTCGATTCCTAGAAGTTGATACTTCAGAGCAGGGCATTCACATTGAGCTTGGTGGAGACCTCATCTGTGCATCAGGATTCGGAGCAAGTGCAGCTAGCTGTGTGTCACTTGCACGAGCCTTGAATG
Organism: Candidatus Thorarchaeota archaeon; assembly: GCA_048884965.1. Taxonomy (GTDB): domain Archaea; phylum Asgardarchaeota; class Thorarchaeia; order Thorarchaeales; family Thorarchaeaceae; genus MP5-2226. The sequence goes on from JBHLQH010000037.1 coordinate 17,980, forward strand.
AGGAGTTCAATCTCGGTCTCGATGACTCGAAGATAAACCAAGCTGCCTTTGAAGGCGAAAAGGGATACCATGGGACACCATCAGGGATTGATAACACTGCATCTACCTATGGAGGATTGGTCTGGTACATTAGAGACCTGAAAGGCGGACCACCATCTTTCAAGCCAATCAAGCTGGATGAATCAGTACATTTTGTCATTGCTTCAACTGGAATCACTGCTAGCACGACTGAAGTCGTTGGTGATGTGAGGAAGAAGAAGGATGCAGACCCAGATTGGTTTGACACTATAGCAAAGGAGTACGAAGCATTGGTTAACAGCGCATTGGATGCACTGAGAAGCAATGACTTGCAGAAAGTAGGTTACTTGATGAATCGGAACCATGAGCTCTTACAAGAATTGACGGTATCCTGCAAAGAGCTTGATCATCTAGTGGATGTAGCTCGCAAGAACGGAGCACTGGGTGCAAAAATGACTGGTACTGGTAGAGGCGGAAACATGATAGCTATTGCAGGAGATAAAGCCACAAGAGATAGCATTGCAACCGCACTGGAGAGCAGTGGAGCAGCCTTTGTGATTAAGACATCATTTGGTACATAGCTGGAGGTATTTTGATGATACTTGAGAACTACCTGAAAGTATTAGCAGAGAGAGGAGCACTTACAACGATAAAGAAGCAGATCTCAAAGAACTATGAGATTGCAGGAGTCCTGAAATCCTTAGAACCGACCCCAGTCCTATTTGAGGATGTGAAGGAGTCTGAGTTCAGAGTAGCAGGGAATCTCTTCTGTACGAAAGGACAGATCGCAGACTACTTTGGGATCAGGACTGAAGACATTATTCCAACCCTTGCGCAAGCTATTGGAAACAGAAGCGTTCCTGAGGAGGTTGATGATGCTCCATGCCAAGAGGTCATCGAAAGCGCTGTTGACCTTGATAAATTGCCTATCCTATTGCACAACAAGGTGGATGGCGGGCCCTACATCTCGTCAGGTGTAGTAGTGTCGTCAGACCCTGAGTTTGGTCAGAATCTCGATTTTCATCGTGCTATGCAGCTGGAGAAAGACAAGATGGTCGCAAGGGTGGTTTCAGGACGCGATTTCGCCAAGTTCTTGGAGCGGAATGGTGAGGTCGATGTAGCATTCTGTATTGGGAACACCCCTGAAGTGCTTATCGCAGCAGCTACTTCCGTGGAAACTGGCGTGAATGAGCTTGAGATTGCCAATGCTCTGAAACCAATTAAGGTAACGAAGGCAAAGACTGTGGACCTTCTGATTCCAGCGGAGTCCGAGTTTGTACTCGAAGGACGCATGTACCTCAAGGAGAGAACCAAAGAGGGCCCATTCATCGATCTAACTGAAACAGTTGATGTGATTAGGGAAGAGCCAGTCTTTGAAGTCAAGAAAATCACTCATAGGAAGTCTGCTATCTGGCAAGGTCTCCTGCCAGGACGGTCTGAGCATAAGGTCCTCATGGGCATGCCTAGAGAGCCAACTGTCTTCAGGAAAATCAAGGAACGAGGCATCAATGTGCTTGACGTGAATATCACACCAGGAGGGTCTAGCTGGCTACATGTCGCCATCAAAGTGAAGAAAGAGAACGAAGATGATGGTTTGAAAGCAATTGAGGCTGCCTTTGCCGGACATACAAGCGCAAAACATGTCTGGGTCTACGATGAGGATATAGACATCTACAATGAGGAAGAGAGAGAATGGGCAATGGCCACTAGATTCCAAGCAGACGTGGACCTTCTTCTCAAGGATAAGGAACCCGGTTCGAGTCTGGATCCAAGTGCTGATCCCGGCACGAAATTGACGACAAAAGTAGGATTCGATTGCACGAAACCGATTGAAGTCAAGGAAGGAAAGTCCTTCGATAAGGCAGATTTTCCGACAGTTGATCTTGATAGATTCCTTGGGTGATTATGATGGGACTGAAACTAACGCCTGAAGAGAAAGATATGCTTGAAGGGAAATATGGCAGAGCGACAAAGAAATCGATGGATCTCATTGTGAATTTGGGAGAGATTTACGGAGCAGAGCGATTGATACCCATCTCAAGCGTCCAGATAGCAGGGGTTTCCTATCACAATCTTGGTGAGGCCGGTCTTGAATATCTGGCAGATATGGCGATTGATGGGAAAGTCCGTGTATTGACGACACTCAATCCGGCAGGAATGGACCTTGAAGAGTGGAAGAAGCATGGCATAAGTGAAGACTTCGCAGTGAACCAGCAACGGGTCGTTGATGCATTTGCCCGAATGGGTGTGATTACTACCTGTACTTGCACACCATATCTGATAGGGAATCTTCCACATTTCGGGGAACATATCGCATGGGCTGAATCATCTGCGGTATGCTTTGCCAACTCAGTAATTGGAGCTCGTACGAATAGAGAGGGAGGTCCAAGTGCACTGGCAGCAGCGCTTACTGGAAGGACTGCGGAGTATGACCTTCACTTGGATGAGAACAGAATTGCACAGGTCAAGTATGATATCAGAGCAGAATTGCAAAACACTGATGACTTTGGTCTTCTTGGACACGTCATTGGTGAACGTACAAGAAAGGCGATCCCCTATATCACAGGAATTCCTCATGCAACGACTGAAGAATTGAAGTCATTTTGCGCATCTGTTGCCACCTATGGAGGTGTCGCAATCTTCCATATTGAAGGAATCACACCCAATAGAACGACTATTCCTGAAGAGATTGAGATTGTCACACAAGACGATCTAGATCAGGCAAGAAAGGCATTGGATGATGAAGGTGCTGAGATCGATTTCATCAGCATCGGGTGTCCTCATGCGAGTATCAAGGAGATTGCAGAGATAGCAGAGATGCTTGCTGGAAAGGAGGTAGTTGAGGGAAAGACTGTATGGATTACCACTGCTAGACCTACAAAGGACCTTGCCAAGAAGATGGGGTATTATGATACGATAGAGAAAGCAGGCGCATTTCTTGTTAGTGATGCGTGTTGTGCCGTGGCACCACTGAAGGGACGGTTCAAAGGACTCATGACTGATTCTGCCAAGGCCTGTTTCTACGCTCGAGGTAAGAATGACTTCAGAACGGAGATTCGAACAATTGAGGAGTGCATCAAGGAGGCTACAGCATGAAAGGAAGAAAGATCTTTGGAGGGAAGGTGCATGGAGAGATACTTGCAACCAAGGATGACATATCGTTCTATGGTGGATGTGATCCTGAAACAGGAGTCATTGTAGAGAAAGGACATGAACTGGAGGGACAGTCGATTACTGGAAAGGTGCTGGTATTTCCAACTGGAAAGGGATCTACTGTAGGCTCCTATGTGCTCTACGCCCTTAGCAAAGCAGGTAAGGCTCCCCTTGCAATACTCAACAAATCAACAGACCCTATCGTGGCTGTGGGTTGCATAATCTCAGATATCCCTGCAGTAGACCAGATTGACATTGAGGGACTGAAGACAGGACAAAAAGTAGAGATAGACGCCGATAACGGCGTCGTATCAGTCATCTAGAACCTTGACACTTGTGGCTCAAAGTCATCAGCAGTAAAGGCAGACTCACCTTCAGGTGCAATCTCGCCTCGTTCTCTGAGAACCTGTCTTGCCATTAGGAAGTAGATTAGTGCAAGAGCCTTTCGACCACGGTTATTGCTAGGAATCACTAGGTCGACATTTGTTGTGACGTTGTCTGTGTCGCAAAGTGCGATCACTGGAACACCAATCCTACCAGCCTCAGAAAGAGCCTGCTGGTCGGTTCGTGGGTCAGTGAGAATGACAAGTTCGGGCTCTATGTACACCCTTGGACCTGCAATATTGGGGTTGGTCAGAGTACCGGGAACAAATCTATCAGTAAAGGCGTGTGCACCAATGTATCCAGCAAAGGCCTGGACAGGACGTTTACCGTAGACACGACCTGATATCACAACAATCTTGTCAGGGTCAATCCTAGAAATGAACTTGGCTGCTGTTCTGATTCGTTCATCTGTCTTTCTGACGTCCAACACGTATAGACCAATGGGTCTCTGCCTATACACAAATGGTTCCATGTCTTGGGTCTTGACTTGAGTCCCAATATGACAACCTGCTGCCAGGTACTTGTCCATTTGAGTGAGTAATTCTACCTCTGAAATTTCACCTTCACCAATCAATGCTTAGCCTCCGTACCATCTGCAGTAGCAAATGCCATGAAATTATCAATAATGTCAATATGCGACAACAGCATTCTGCGACAACAATATCTATTGAAGCCCAATCTATCAAGAACGACAGCCGGGTCCTCCCCTTGTCGTACTTCTCGCTTGAACTGCTCATACCTGTCAGCAATTACTTTGCCACACGTGAAACAGCGTACTGGTACTATCATCTTATTGTCGCCTACCTGTATGATTTCTGGTATCGTGATCGTGCTGAGGGACCGCCGAACTTCTTGGGCTCAGTACGTCGCGGGTCACCGACGATCATCGTTCTGTCGTGCTCGACCATCCGTGACCTTGCCTCAAAGTCTTGACTCATCTTGACCAGACCTGTAGCTACAGCCATCCGAACTGCATCAGCCTGACTCATGAAGCCTCCTCCACGGACTCTCACTCTGATGTCGTAGCGCTTCCAACCCTCACCAAAGATAACCAAGGGCTCCATGATGCGCATCTTAGCGACATCGGGTTGTAGGATCTCAAGAGGTTGACCATTGATTCGAATGCGGCCTGCGCCATTCCTTACAGTTGCCTTAGCAAGAGAGGTCTTACGCTTACCAGTTGAAACAACTACACGCATCTTATGCCACCTCCGGGTTTCTCCAGCCAAGTTCATGACTGAGATCACCAACTGTGATGTATTTCCTTGTAAGACTTCGGTATTTTGAGTCTTCCAGCACTATCTTCTCCTTGTCTACATATTCCTCTGGAACGCCCATGAATACATGAATGCGCTTCAATGCATCCCTACCTCTTGGCCTTGGCCAAGGTAGCATTCCACGGATTATCTTGCGTACCATTCTATCAGGACGTCGTTGATGGAAAGGTCCTTTCCTTGGATTGTATGAGGTCCTGATGTTTGTCTTTGCTTTCCATGCATCAATCACTGTACGTCGGTTACCAGTAATGATCGCCTTCTCAATATTGACGATGACGACCTTATCGCCTAGCAAAGCAGCTTTCGCAGCCTTTGCGCCTAGTCTGCCGACGACTATGTTCTCCGCATCGAAGATCTTTATCGTTTGTTCGCTCATCTAGACCACCTACGTAATAATAACAACGCCCTTTCCTTTCGGTTCTTTCGAAAGGAGTTCGTTAATCGATATTAATGAACCACCTGCACCGACAATCACAGACCTGGCACTGGCTGACGCATTCAGGGCAGCTACAGTGACCTTGTGTGGTAGGCTACCAGAACCAAGCACCTTTCCAGGCACAATGACGATATCACCATCATGTGTGTACCGTCCAATTTTCCCAACATTGACTGTGGGACGCTTTCTGGCAGGTCGGGATAGGAGTTCAGCTACTCTTTTCCATATTCCTACGTCATGTTTTGTTGACGTTTTCTTCAGCGCGTTAATCAATGCGCGCGTATTAGGGTCAGTTGCTCCAGACTGTACCATTTTTAGTTCCCTCAGAGTGAATTTGCGAAGTCAAGAGCCACCTGTATTCGCTCCTTGAGCAGCTCGGCTGATTTTACCACGATCTCCTCAGGGGGAAGTGAACCTGTTGACTCAACCTTGAACAGGAAAGTATCTGGTTTCGAGTCAATTGTAATGGCTCCGGGTTCACACTCTTCGACACATGCCTCGCACAGAGAACAATCGAGTGTATTCTGTGTAGCAATGGTGTCTCCATCGAGCCTCAGAATCTTCTTTGGACAGACCTCAACACAGTCACCGCACTGATTGCATTTCGACTTATCAACAGTGACTACTGGCACGTACTTATAGGCAACTGTGGCAACTGGTTGGAATTTGGCATTTTCAACGCCTCTTCCAAGCCTTGCGTAGGCCTCAATTATAACCCGCTGGTGTGGTGCCAACTTAACGAGAGGAATGTCTCCTGAGGCGGGAACTACCTTCGGATCTTGAGAGGATAGGTCTCGAGAGTAAACCATCGCGTCTTCGTTTCCGGCTTCCTTTTCGAGAGTTAGTGTGCATTGACACAGACTGCATCCTTTCCCTTCACAATCACATTCATCGGGGAGGTTATAGTCATCAAGAACTGTCGTCAAAGGGACCAACCCGAGTCGATGTGCCAGCATCTCATCATACATGACGCTGGTGTTCTCTAATACTAGTACCTCATCGATGCACATCGCAGGTAATCTTGTCAACATGGTCCTGCGTAGGGCATTTGCGAAGGATACATCGACCCCTTCTAACAGGAAATGCACATCCCGTTCGGTCTTATGCAAAATGGTAATTTCCACTTTGAATCACATCCGATAGTAGTTCGATATTGAACACTCAAAAGACACTGTTGTAGGACAGACTCGCTATAGGATTCTGTATCGAATAGCTCTATCGCCAATGTCCTGAGCAAATGCTGCACTTTTTTATTCATATAAAAGCATTCGGGTTTGTTTCAATCTGAGTAGTCGCAGGGGATATTTGAAGAGTATTACTGAAAAGGGATGAAGAGTAACTTGTATTCAGATATCCATTCTAAAACCTAGAATTATATTCCCTCAGGACCGTTGTCACTTGGGGAATACGTAATTGAAACGTGAAAAGATACTATCCCTTTTTCTAGTAGTAGCTTTCTTAGCTCCTGTTTTCTTTCCTCTTGGACAGTCGAGCTATGAATGCTATGTGTTCTATGATGCCACATCTACAACCGAATCATCCATTATGATCGGTTTAGAGATGCTTCAGACTGTATGCGATGAGAAAATTCCTTTGAAACTAGTTCCAGTTGATTCGAGGACGGACTTTTACCAGCATGGAAACGCTATGGATGCTGCGATATTTTTGTTTCATGGATCTGAACAAGGATTGACTTTAAGCAGTCAAGATGATACCTTTTTCTCTTGGCTAGAGCTTGCAGATTTCATTGATGGCACCTGCTTCTCTGAATACTTCGTACTAAGCTGCGATTCAACGGTAATAGACGAGATGGTAGAAAAGGAAAGAGTTCTGACCTTTGTTGGTAATGTGGATGCAAAAATAGCTGTAGCTATTGCCTTGCATAAAATTGACTCTATAATTCGCCACTATAGTCAAAGGATATCATTCAGGGTATTTCAAAATTTGTTGACCGCAATTTCAGAAGATCTCCAGTTCTTCTCCAGATTCTTCACTCCTATTGACCCTCTAGGCTTAGAGCCTATTGGTGAGGAAACAACAACGCAGTATGGTCTTCTTGTTAGCACCCTCGAAGAGCTACGAGATTCAGTTCATGCTCAGGCCAGACTGATTATATCAGAAAAAAGCTACCAGTATGTTGTTAGCCTTGCCTTCGAAGCTATAATGAATCTATTAACCGGTCATATGTATGCCATCATGAAGGATGCAGCAGAGTATATCGGAGCGATCTGGCAAGATCTTGAAGATGTGATTACTGATGTAATCAATGGTGATATTAGTGCATCCTCATTCGAAAGCGCAATTGCTGCTGTCATTGACCTTTGGCATCTGACTGAGATTGCACGCGAAATGATAACAAGCGAAAAAGCAAGGTACATTCTTCAATGGGTGGACTTACCAGCCTTCGTTGCTTCTTTTATCTATACATACGCAACTCTAAAGGCTCAGGTAGAAGATGACGACTATGGTGAGCGGAATATTTACTCTGACAGTCTGGCAATTGCCATGGACGATGAGCAATACCGTGACATCCCCGGTGTTCTTTTTGTACCTCAAACAACCAGCATCGTCAATGCTCTTGATGACCTTATCAGCGTTCTAAAGGGCGCATTTAACTATGACACGATAAGAAGCAAAGCGAGTACTGTGGTCAGTACATGTGATACCGCATTGAGTATTGTCACATATATTGGCGGGGACACAGAAGACTATACTGAGCTTCTCCTAAAATCGGTGAAAGCAGCTGCCAAGAGTATCTATGATAGTGGTGCGTACTATCTTGACCGATATGCGGATGACAACTACTACTACGAGATGGATTGGAGCGTAAGTGCTGATTGGTGGACATCGAAACTGAACATCGCTTACAGTTTCAGGAATCCTACAAGTAATCAAGTGCCTATCTATAGTATTTGGACTAGATTTACTGAAACAAGAGCTGGCAGTTCTCGCGAATCTCTTATGACCTACTACTACTATCTTCTTCCTGGTGAGACGTTTTCGGATAGCTTCAAGCTTAGCTACGATGGATGGAAAGGATGGAGTGTTTCATATGAGTGGAACCTTGAAATCCGTCATTGGGTAGATCTTTATGGAAGCTACAAGAGCAGCACTGATAGTGACGGAGATGGAATGTCCGACTATCAGGAGCTGTGGAGTGTCTTTGGATATCGAACAAGTCCGACCCTTGCTGATACAGATAGAGATGGATACAGAGACAAGTATGAGATTGATCATGGTTGGAACCCGTTAGATCCTAGTAGTCCCAATAGTGGAGGTGGTAGTGGTTGTCCAATACTCTTTGTATACGATGGGTCTACATATCATGAGGAAGGATTGCTCGATATTCATGATGCCGATGGAAATGATATCACTCTGAGCCATGAATTATCTTGCATGCCTGGACGTGTAGGTCTACGGTATTGGTTGAGGTTGGAAGAGCACCAATTGACAATCTCACATATTGATCAAGTCAAGCTCTACGCCCGACTGAGAAACGGATGGATTGTGCAATGTCCTCTAATGCTAGCCGAGCACTCAGCACTTGGAGATGTTACTCAGGAACTTCGTACTAGCGATGATATCCGGGTGGATGAGATAGGAGCCAAGTTCAACAATGGAACCAGTGAGTCTATTCACTTAGAATTCTTCTCATTTCCTGGATTACCAGTAGAATCTTTCTTCTTTGTAATTGAAGGAAACAATGTAGTCCTTAAGTAGACTAAGGGTATTGAATGATGCAGCAACTACCTGAATTCTTTGTAGTTGCTGTATCTCTCTTTTTTACAGCTATTATCTACTATGCTGCGACCTGTACCATATCACGGAGCCCAGAAACTATCATCTTGTAGCCATTGACTCGTTCCTTGGGATCTATGGCGACCATGCCATAGGTCGGGATGCCTAGAAGGTCCTGAACAGAGTCAGGTTTCATAGCACCGGGAATGTCTTGCTTGTTGGCAACAGCGATAAGATCAACATTCTGAAGCTGGTCCTTGTATTTGTGAAGGAGTTGACGGGTCTTCAAGACAGCCTTCGGAGTGCTTTCAGTAACGACGACGACAAGTCTGCTCCCCTTGAGAAGATCAGGCCACATGAATTCAAAGTGCGTTTGACCACCCATCTCAACTAGAGAGATCTTCGTGGTTTCATCAAGAGTGATTGTTCCACAATCCATACCAGGAGTTGGTCTATAGTTTGTTTCTAGTTTCTTGGTATTATCGGTCAACAACTTGATGAGTGTCGACTTGCCTGCATAACCTGATCCCATGAGAGCTACTTTGACGTATTGCGTCATATG
>JBHLQH010000038.1:0-20703 GCA_048884965.1 Candidatus Thorarchaeota archaeon
ATCCCATTTCCTAAAACCTGTTCTACCTTTGTAGCAATAATTCTAAGTCGCTAAAAGACTCGTCAAGAATATTGCTATAGTGGTATGGAAATTGCGGAGAGGAGGATAGCTTCAACTCTCAATTACAGCTATCCCATTCTCCTGCTTCCTATTCAAGACCCCTTCCTAGTGCTCAGGAACGCTCCGATGCCCATGATCAGAGCGACAACCGCAATTGCGATTCCAGCAGTAGATATAAGGAATCCAAAGTTGCCTATTTCTACAGGTTGCGTAGGTGTTGTAGATGTATCTGTTCCATCACTTGGAGTCTCAACCACTGTTACTGTGAACTCTGCTGAGCAGTAGTTGCCATTAGGATCATAAGCCTTGACCTCAAGGTCGTATGTTCCAGCTGCAAGGACGCCGTCATTCGTGATGACACCGTTCTCATCAATAACGAAAGATGATGAGCCTGTGAGATTCCATGAAGCTATACCTGATGCATCCCATGCACCAACTTGCAGATAGAAGTCTTCTCCCTCCTCAATAGAGGTATCATGAGGCAAGACAATCCACGTCGGATTTGCAGTGTCAACTTCTTCTTCCCCAACAATCACGTAGAATTGTGCATTTGCTGTATTATCATGATTATCATAGACTGTGATAGATAGAGGATATGCACCAGGTGCTAGCAATGAAATCCCCTCTATCGTTCCTATACTGGTGTCAGCATAGGAAGACTCTGATAGGGCGAAATCATCGGTATCACTGATGGTCCAATGACTGATACCTGAAAGATCCCATGCAATCATTTGGAACTCGATCGATTCTCCATAATCATAGGTTTTGTTCTTAACTTGTGAAACCCACGTAGGATTCACAGTATCGTCCACCTGGACTGAAAAACTCGCCTCCACTGACATCTCATAAATGTTCGTCACCGTGATGATAAGGGGATAGGTGCCAACTTCAAGGGGTTCCTTACTGGAGATCGTCCCCATATCAGATATGATGAATGATGCTTCGTTGCTAATTTGCCAGTCTGTGATTGGAATGGAGCTAGTGATATCAAGGTCGTAGTTTAAGCTCTCTCCATATTCCACATATTGGTCCTCAGGCGCGGAGTCCCAAGTAGGATATGATGGTTCATGTACGAGTGGGTGATAATCATAGACATCATCTGCAAGGCAGAAATGCGGATGAGGTGTATCACCAAATCCATCACCATTGAAATCAGGTCCCGCATAGTTGTCATAGAAGTTGTATTCAACTACATTGAGAACATCATAGAAGTGGACATGTCGTACCCCAGAATTCTTCATAATATTCCAGTTGAACACATTGTACTGAGAGGAACTCCCAAACCATATCGCACGTTCAACACTGTCCGTGATAAGGCAGAATTCAATGTAGTTATATGATGCAGAGGTAACAGTAATTCCTTGATCATTCGAATTCATTGTGCAATTGCTGACTGTGCAGTTCGAGGAGTGTGATAGATAAATCCCGTAGTAGTTGTTTGTACAGTTATTCCTTGATAGGGTCATGTTATCGCAATAATCAATACTAATTCCGTATGTACCTGTATTTACGATTACATTTTCCGATATTATCGTGTCGTGTGAAATATATGTGTACAATCCATGAGTTAAGCAATCTGTGATTGTGTTATTAGTAATCTCACAAAGAAACGTATCCCATATATGGTATCCCCATGTGCCAGCATTTACAGTGTTTCCTGTTATAATTGAGTTATTCAAAGTCAACGACACTATTCCTGATGCTTGTGATGTTGCATCTATTTCGTTATTCTCTACTAAGATATGCCCTCCCTCTAGATAGATGCCATTATAGCTCTCTGCAATGCTATTATTTGATATCACTCCATTGATTACATTCTCTAACCAAATCGCAGCTCTTCCAGTAGCAGATGCTCTTGTGAGATTGCAATCTCTTATGATGAAGTGAACGTCTGTGTTGGATATCTGGATACAGTTACCATCGTCACTATCGCGATCAATGAAGTAATTCTCGATGATGTATGGATAGCTGGCAGAGCCATTGCCTTCCCAAGACTCTGCTTCTGCAGTTTCCTTGAAATCCTGATTTCCATCAATCTTTATGGGACCATGGTCGTCCCATGCTCCTGTTCTTTTGACTATTAGATTCCGTAATATTCTCTCAGTATCATTCTGCTCAGCCCCTCGAGATATTGCTTCATGGTGGTTAGTGGTTTGGGGAATGGATGCAAATATTAGAGTAACGAGAAGGGCTGAAAGCAGAAAGGATACTACCTTTCTCTTTTTCATCATCTCTTGTCTTCCCCTGTGATAACCACACGCGAACTGCTACACATACGGCACTTTTAGTAATAAGCCATTTGTACAAGTGATTATTCGACTAAATTCCATATCCTTCCATTCTTCTAGTTGCTCTTCATATATTTACCTGCCAACTCAACCAGTTTCTTGACACGCTGCTCACTTGTCATGTCAAAAAGGATGAGTGCGGGGGCTGAGAGGATCATAAGAATGATAGGCATAGGGATAAGGAAAGCTGGAATTGAGATGTGGACATCGGACGAGAGTGCGATTAATGCGAATGTGTAGAAGCCAATTATAGCACCAACTCCTGCATACCCTCCAAATATAGATCTATACCATCCACCAACGCTCCTCGTTTCAGCAGGTCCCGATGAAATGTCATCAGTTTCTTTAGTCTGATAAATTAGTCCCGTTTCAAGTAAGAGCCATACCCCCGAGAAGAGTCCTGTGGAGATTGTAATTGTGAATATCAGCAATAGGATGAGCGTTACAAAAGGCCATGAAGCATCAGCTGCGCCACCCGGACTACCCAGCCAAGCAGGATCGAGGAGCCATGCTTTGATCTCTGGCATGGTCGCGAAGTTCAGTGCAATACTGATCGCCATGAGCGAGGGGTAGAACGCACGTTTGAAACCTTTGAATCCTATTTGCTCCGAACCTGTTTTAATATCATAGACCTTCTTCCGAGTAACAAGTGTTGCATGAAGGACTAGGAGCACAGGTCCCAGAATCCACCCAAGCACTATTCCCACTAAGGTGCCAACAATAAGTGATATGAAGATTAGAATCGCTTGGATTGACAGCGAGTTGAAGGGAAATAGCGTCGTGAATGCCGGTTCAGTAATCGGTCCCACCAAAAAGAAGATGGATACTACTACTAGAAATACAAAGGTTACCAAAAGAGGTTTGATATAGTTACCTGCCACAGAGATTTCCTCCTGCGTATTTAACCAAGTACTTGCGAAGGACCTCCCTTTATCCTTTGGGAATTCGATGACGCTCTCTAATCAGGAGCTCTCAAAACTCTGAATCTCTCAATCTTTAAATCCCGCTTTCATCATGGTATATTCAGTTCATGTGGTGTAATCATTGAAAAATGTACTAGTTGTATTTGACTCGAAATTTGGAAATACTGAGAAACTTGCCAGAGAGATCGCTTCTGGGATTGATGAGACCGGACTGGCCAGTGCTCAGGTCATCAATATTGATGACGTGGAGAATCTCGACATATCAAGCTTTGATGGAGTCCTCTTCGGGGCTCCAATACATGCCTTTCGAGCGACCAGTGGCATAAAACGCGCTGTCAAAACAGCTGCAAAGCTGGGCTTGGATGATAAGCTGGTGGGTGCCTTTGATACATACATGGCTCCAGGGCATGTCGGAAAATGTGCTGGACAGATCGAAGGAGAGTTGAAGAAGAAGGCAAAGGGTGCCAGACTCTATTCAAGGTATCTTTCGTCACGCGTTGATGGGTATGAAGGACCTCTCAATGAAGCCGAACCGGCAAAAGCACGAGCATTCGGAAAGGAATTTGCTACTGAGCTATCTCAATAATGCAGTGACTGATTCACCAATCCATGGATGCTCTAGGATTCAGTATTGCCACTCTGAGTTCGAGGTCCTTAGAGGTCCTGAAAGTCTCCTCAGTGTACTCTAGGGTATCATATTCCCCTATCACCACGACCCTAATTGGTCTTGTACTCTCTTCTTTGAAGACCTCGATGATCCTTTCGAAGGCTCTCTCAGCTTCAAATCTCACTTGTGGTTCTGCGATAGCATCCAGTACGCCTTGTGGGGGGTCTTTTCCTTCGTTCTTGAATGCATAGATGGTGATCAATAGCACTAGCACCATGATAATCACAAAGCCAGATACCATAACTGGAAACGCAATCTCTGTTGGTATGATGCCAAACAATCTGAGGAATTCCAGTGCTAGCAAGGCTACTATACCAATAAGTGAACCAAGGATTGTAATCGATATGAACCACCTTGTCCATGTTGATACCTCTGGAGTTAGTTTTTCAGAGAGAGCTGAGGAAAAAGACCTTCTAAGTTCTGGATCAAATTTACCAAGTACATTCAGGGCTGACCCGTATGCTATCATTCCCGATTGCGAGTACACTTCTGGAACCTTGGTATCCTTAATCTTCCCGAAATCCGCATACCCCTGTTGAATCATATCCAGAAACTGAAGCGCCCTAGAGATGTTCAAGCTATTCACACCCCTCACTTCAAAGGTCGTCTGTTCCACCTTTTTCCTAGATGCCATAGTCACTCAGTGATACTCTAGATTGAAAGAAAATAACCTCTTGCTCATGGAGTTCTACACTAGCAAGGTAACCATATCTGAATCCTTTTTACATCTGAAACCTCACAATAGCTATCTGGTGCTAATAATGGACAAGGATCATCTACACAACTGCGACCTCGTTGAACAAGACGATCACGACGAGATTAAGAGAAGATCTAGCGATGCCCAATGGAAGTGCAAGGAATGTGGTCATGTATCCTACAAAAAGGAGCATCTTTGTGAGCCTGTGGATCTATAGCTTCATTCCTTCTGTTTCTTCGGACTTACTCGGATACGTGATATCTCTTCTGGCTCTTCGTAGATGTCTGCCCATTGATCCTTAGTTAGGATGTCCTTGAGCTTGTCCTTACCGCCCTTCTTCATTCGCTCGCTCGCATACGTGAGTCGCTTCACTTTGACTGGAGAATCAGGATGGTCAAATCTATCCTTCTCGTATTTTCGAAGGGTTATTTCCAAGTATTCATGCAGATGCTCTAGCTGATCCTCAATGGCATCTCTTTCTTTGTCCAGCTTGTAGTACTTCTCGCATATCTCAAGCATCTCTTCCTCGAACTTCTCTTGAATACTCATTGTTGGAACCTCTCAGTATCTTGGAACGGTTGCTGTGATAAAAATGGTTCCATACTTTGGAATTGATGCATTCTCACATATTCCTGACCGAAGCGAATTGAAAATAAAAGGATGGACGGGATTTGACCCGTCCGGCATCAGCGTCTTGTACCTCTCACTAAAGTGTGAAGAGCTCAAAGATGTTGCCATCGAATTCTTGAGGTGTATCGCCTTTATCATAGGGATAGTTGGAGAGGGCCCAGTCGAAGCACTGCTCCATGTTGGTGAAGCCCTGGCCAACCAGTCCTGCTTCTAGGAACCAGTAGGTCCATGCACCATTGGAGTAGGTTGACACATCGTACCCATATCCATCATCAGTGCATGTGGTTGTCAAGTAGATGTTTGCACTGTTAGCATTCAACATGACTTCGTTCATTCCGCCAGAGTAGCAGTGGTCTAGGAAGATGAAGACCTCTGAAACTGCCGGCTCGAACGCTGCAGCAAGCTCCACATCCTTGAATGAGCCATCCTCGCCATTCTGACCGACACCGTAATCCCAGAGGCATATGGTTTCACCACCTGAATAGGTAGTACCATGGCCTGAACTGGCATAGACGATGATGTCGTCTTCATCTGCGAGTCCGACGAAGTAGCTAAGAGCTGCCTTCACATTGTACTCTGTCGCATATCCATCCCACTGAGGATAGGAGTTCTTTCCATCTCCCAGCAAAATGATTGTGTAATCAAGTGCCGAGAGATAGTTGAACCAATCAGTGGCATCCTCATCACAATAGGTGAGATCATTGATGGCTGAATAGTCTGATATTCCCACAATGAGCGCATACCTATTCTGTCCTGGTGGCGGTGGTGGGTCTTCAACATTGTCAACTGTAACCGTCACACTTGCAGATGCAGAGAGACCTCCGCTATCAGTAGATGATGCAGTGATTGTATGTGTTCCTTCAGCTGCGGCTGTGGTATCCCAATTGTACGAATTGGACGCCGCAACAACTGATCCGTCGATGCTTATCGTTGGGGTCAATACACCGTCCTGTGCGTCTGTTACTGAAGCCAAGATGGTAACGACACCTGAAACAGTGGCGAAGTTCATCGGCTCAGAAATAGTCACAACCGGAGCGGTATTCCTCCACCGCCCACCTGGGGCTTTGGTGGCGCCACGGCTCTCGTTCGCTGCCGCTACGTCCACAACTGGCCCAACAACGAATGCTAGACCAAATAGAACAAGCAAGCATAGTCCTAAGATTGTAGTTCTTCTCACAGTAAATCCATCCAGAGAACCTCTGTGCAAGAGCCGTATAAAAGAAAACCAACATATAAGTATTCTTTCTTTTATAAAAACGTGGATTCAGCTCGTTCCTTATCTATTCTATCTGATATGTTGCTATCACATTCGCGAATTCCATTTCCTGTAGAAAACAAGGGTGTAGTCAATCTTGAATCAGTGATTCGATTCTTGATCTTTGCGCATCCTCTTCAGGTCCAGCTCATCAACATGTCCTCGAATCTCCTTTCCTACTAAATCGATTTGAGATCGTAGGTCCTCGATTTGCCTGCTTCGTCTCGTTAGCTGATCCTTTCTCCTCTGATCGACCTTTGTATACTCCGCATATGCGTCCGACCATTCTTGTCGAGTTGCTGCAAGCTGCTGCTTCAGATGTTCATACATGATCTTCTTGACATGCACCGTGTTCTTCAAGGTAACAAGCTGTTTTTCAAGCTCTGAGATCTCCTCTGAGAGCGCGTCCTCAGTTATTTTGAGCTCTTCTCGCAATAGTGCCAACTGGCTCATTGCTTCGCCGACCTGTGTTCCCTTGGTATATTCAGTGTCGATGGTCATTGATGTGACTGGGTCCAGATCGGGCTGGAGCGCTCTGGCTTCGTTTGAAGCGGCTACGACTACAGTGTCATTTTCTGCAACTGGTTCGGTATGGCTTTGAGGTGCCGCGTATTGAATTGGCTCTTCAGCGGTTGTTTCCGAGAGATCTATCTTGGTTGAGGGGCTTGGCGTTGGTTGTGGCTCGGGTTTTGCAGGAGCAATATCCTCTATCCCGAGCATCATCTTCGCTAGCTCCCTGAAGGCCTTGTCTATATTATCCCCAGTGAGTGCGGAGGTTTCAATGAAATACGCAGGGACTCGCATCTCAAGGCTGATATCCTCGGTGAATTTGATTCCTTCATCCGTTGTGACTGTTTCCTCTTTGGAATATCGTGCGCGCAAGTCCGTCTTGTTGCCAGCAATGATGAGCGGTGGTAGCTTTCCCATGAATCCTTTAGCTTCCACGAGCCATTGTCTTGCATTGTCAAATGACTCCCGATTGACAACCGAATAGACTAGGATCAATCCATGGGCACCATCATAGTATCTCTTTCGCAGGTTCTGAAAGAGTGGTTGTCCAGCTATATCCCATATGATGAGATCAGTCATATATTGCCTATAAGTGACAGTCTTCCGTGCAAAATCGACACCCAGTGTAGGGATATAGTTAGTCTTGAAGGACTTGTCTAGGAACTTCCTTCTGGCACTTGTTTTACCAACATATCCGTCACCAATTAGACATATTTTGAATTGCCTACGAATTGTGCCACTCATTGCGATCTCTTGCTCCATATTTCCAAGCCGGGGGCGCTTGGCGCATTTTTCTTATTCTCATAAGGATATATAGCGGTATTTATGATGCTATTTACTCGACTTTGAGTACCATAGCAAAAAAAGATATCTTAGTCAATCTTTACTATCTGTTTGATTTGCGCAAAATATAGATC
Source organism: Candidatus Thorarchaeota archaeon (assembly GCA_048884965.1). Lineage (GTDB taxonomy): Archaea > Asgardarchaeota > Thorarchaeia > Thorarchaeales > Thorarchaeaceae > MP5-2226. The sequence goes on from JBHLQH010000038.1 coordinate 7,948, forward strand.
ACCCATGGGGGGATGTGCGCCTCATTGACCCATTTAATTGGCTCATCAGCTTTTCCTAAGGGTCTATACACCTTGATGACTTCCATCTGTGCGTCTGAATAGGTTTCTAGGTATGCATCATGTGTCCAGATCACATCTTCTACTGGACGTTTATCATCGGTATCACACTGGATTATCCTCACAATGCCTCCGCTCCTCGCATGCCTATTCTCAGGGAAGTCCTTTGTTGAGAATGATGCCCATTCGTGGTAATAGATCTCTGGCGAGGAAACCAGATTGATGAATACGCCATTCTCTTTCATCACCCTTGCCATTGCCTTGAGGTTCCTTACCTTCTGTTCCATGGTGGGAATATTATCAAATGGAAATGCTGCGAGGATGAGGTCAAAAGAAGAATCGTTGAACTGGGAGAAATCCGCCTCTTCTATCACACGATAGTCCCCGTGCAGGTCCAACTCCTTTGCTTTTCTTATCATGTTGTCTGATATATCCACTCCAATAGTATGAAAACCTATCTTCTGCAAGAACCTGGTCGATCGACCTGAGCCACACCCGAAGTCCAGTGCGGTCCTTCCTTGTACATGTTGGGAGATGATCGTAGGAAGATCCCTGTAGGCTAGATAGTAGGTCCCTGGGAATTCCATCTTTGAATATGCTTCAGCTCGTTTATCATCCTCGTAGACATTAGAGAACTCCAACTTCGATTCCTCGTCATCGTACCAATATCCTTCGGATATATCAGTTATGACTTGACCAAACGACCCGTCCCAACCCAATGATTTAACTATGGTTAAAGCAACGGAGAACCATGGCAACTGATGTAGTATGTGAAGCTGACTATGCTGAGAGGTATCGAATTCTTACCGCTCTCTCGTACATCCTTTTCGCGATGGGGCCATTGGTCGGGAACGCAGTACTAACTCTACTTGGGGCAATATCTTCAGACTTTATGATAAATCCCACTGCAGTGCTTATTGCAATTCCTGCATTCATGTTCCCTTTTGCGATCATTCAGTTGTTCTCAGGTGCTCTTAGTGACATGTATGGAAGGATTCCCGTTATCGTTGTCGGACTAGTCGGATTCTCCATAGGACTCCTTCTCACAGCGGTCTCACAAACAGTGGAAACCTTTGCTCTAGGCAACTTTCTATCTGGTGTTGGTTTCGGTTTCGTGAATCCTGTCCTACTTGCTCTACTATCAGATTGTGCTCCTCCACAGGATATACCAAAGCGGATGGGCATTGCATCCGCATTAGGCTCTCTTAGTGTAGGACTTGGTCCATTCATTGCAGGCCAGATGCTAGTTCTCGGATGGTCCTCATATTATATCATGTTCGTTTTTGTAGCGATAATAGGACTAGTAGCTATTTCTATTGCAGTTAGACCTCCTGTGCATAACATTGAAAGGGCTGGTGTTCGTGTTTTACTTCATAACCTTCGTCTTGAACTCAAGAGACCTGTAGTCATGGTCCTTCTAGCAAGCTCGTTCTTTGTCGCCCTCACCTATCTAGGCACTCTCATCTGGACCTCACGAGGTCTAACCGGTTCTCTGGATGAAGGATTAATTGGCATCATTCTGCTTGGCGGAGGTATCGTTGGTAGCATCTTGGGATTCCTTCTTGGTGCCATCATTCGCAGATTTGGATTGCGTGTGCCTTTCATCATGGCCATGCTTTCACTGTTCACAGGATTAGTCATCCTGATTTCGATTGAAGATCTCACATCATTTGGCTCGCTCTTTCCTTTGCAGGCAGGAATCATTTTCGTCGCTGGAGCAGGTGGGCTTCTCCTACCCCTAATGATAACATATAGTCAGATACTATCACCTGAACGTCGTGGTGTGTTGGCTGGTATCGTAACCTTTGGATTCTTCCTTGGTTCTGCATTGATACCCATGATTTATGAACCCTTTTTCATTTTGAGCATGCAGTGGCTCTACTTCAGCATACTTGCTGTTGGAATCCTCTTATTGCTTTCAGTTACGGTGCTTTATCGTATGGCAGATTCGAGTAATTCTCACTAGTTCGGAGGGAGAACAAGCATAAACCTCATCTATTTGAATCATACCAAACTCTTACTGTAGGTCTTCTGAATCAGTCACCATATCTTATTATTGGCAGAGAATCATTTGGAGAGCTTGTCAGAGTTAGCTATGGTGCTTCGCATGAAAACGAAAGAAACAGACTGGTCATACATAACAGTTAGGTATGATGAGAATACTTTTACTATAGAATTTGATAATGACAAAGAACACTGGGAGAAATCATATCAATGGACCTCGATTTCGAGAGTATGCTTCAAGTCCTATGATTATGGTGCACCTCATTTCTGTTATCTCTACTTCAGTGACAGTCCCGATGAAATCATCATGCCTGTGGAAGAACAGGCTGGCTGTGTCGCCTTTTGGAATGAACTAAAGGCAAAGGGGTTGTTTGATCCAAGTAAGGAGAAGTATGCAGAATACTCTTCCATACCTGAATTCAATTGCCATGATGTAGAGTAGGCGCTCTAGAAGGAGGAGCCCTCGATGTGAATGGTTAGGCAATCCATGAGAGGGATGCATCGAAGATTTTAGGCGAACAAAAACTGATCATGAGGATACATGGGAATGCTGAGGGCTTGATTTTTGAAGTATCATTGAACGCACCATATCTATCGAGGTACACCTTAATTGAAATCAAACTCCTTCGGATTGTGCTAATCTGGTATCCTTAGTTTGCATCAGATGAAAGAGCAAAAGCACCATATGATTGGATTATTTGGAATGGACCTTAGAACGCAGTTCCCGAACCATCTCCGCCTCTTCTTCTCTTCCTAGAAAGTCAAGAAGTCCTGCCTCTTGGTCCATCACCCAATCACTCAGGAGGGGCTTTGGATACCCAGTTCTCATAACTTCCTCAATATCACCTACGGGGTCATGAACTCTCGTAGCTAGTCTATTACTGTACCTGAAATGGTCCTTGCCGAACTCATAATGCACTCCTTCAGAAGTGAAGAAGGTATTCTGCTCTCCTTTGTATGGAAATAACGAATTCGGACTACCCCACTCCTTGTATACAAGGCTACCATCAACCACTTTAACAGCGATATGATACATATGAATTCCATAGTATCTTGCGCGATAGAGACCTGTCAGTGATTCCAGTTCTCTATCATCAAGCACTCCTTCAATCACCTCTGACTCTTGATAGAATAGGTCTACGGGTCCAACTCTACCGCTAAGTAGCGTTACTTTGACCGGGACATTCAGCTTATCATCCATAACGAATCTTGCTACTGATGGGAAACCCTCGCTGATGAATGTGGAGTTGCTCTCTGGAGTCATCTCCTGTTCATTTCCACCTACTACAATGAACAGCTTGCTATCTCTTACTTTAAATCTCACAGCCCCCCATACTCCATTATATAGACCCTCCAACTTTGACAATGTATCAGCTGCAACCTCTTCTGTGCTACCAATTAGATCGTCCTTTGTTGGCACCTTTCGCTCAATACCTTTCTCCTTCAGAGCGAGGTCGATGGCTTGAAAGACAAGCTTGTAAGAGAGGTCAACATTCTCCATGTTCATCTCGACAACTGCACCCACACCGTGCTCAGGTGCTATAGCGAGTATTCCGGCATAGCCAAAGCCACCACCTGCGTGCTCAACGATTCTCACATTGCCTCCTTGGATTATGAATGAACCAAAACCGTACGTATATCCCTCATCACTATCAATCTGAGATGCGAAAATCTGTTCAATCAGATTCTCTTGAAGTATTTGCGTTCCATTATGCTTCCCGTTATTCAACAGAAAACGAGTCAATATCGCAAGGTCGGATATATTCATCCACGCTCCTCCACATCCGTATGAATGCACAGTACCGATATCTATTGGAATCTCTGGATGTTCATGTCCGATTACGCGGTTGGGATTCTTCTTTGCCTCGATACTACCATACGTTATCGTGATGCCTAGGGGTTTAGCAAGCACATCGTCGACAAACTCTGGGAATGATTTTCCACTTGCTTGTTCTATCGAATAAGAAACCAAATCCATCCCAATATTCGAGTATTCGAACTTTGACCCTACCTGACTCTCTAGCCATGTATCTCTGATACTATGAATGTGCTCTCTGAAAGTATGGGATGAGTTATCGCAACAGCCACCTATTCGTGTCATTCGCGGGAGTCCTGATTGATGCGAGAGCAAATGTCTGAACACGATCTTGTTACCCTCATCTGATCCCCAGCGGCTCTTTACTTTGAATTCTGGGAAGTATTCTATGAGATAATCGTCCAGATCGATGAGTCCTTCTTGGATAGCAAACATGAATGCCAACGCATTGATGATCTTGCTTGTCGATTGAAGGGAGAAGAGAGTTTCTTTGTCCACTTCCCTTACTTTCGTCCCATCAAGATGACCAAAAACCTCTGTCCATAGTATCTCATCATCTGTAACCACCGTCATGGCAAGTCCAGTCGGTCCTGGTCCTGACATAGCCTCAAGAATCGCCTCTCGTAGAGTCCTTGCAATGTGATCCTTCTTCATCGAGCAATGCACCATCCTGTGAATAAGGCGCTCTTAGAATTGGAGTAGTAAAAAGAACATTGCTCGGAAAAATCGAGTATATTTAGTATTGGAAAGGAACGGTTTCACTCTATCTGCTCGTTCTCTGAAAATAGGACACTTTTAGTTGAGAAGGATTATCTGGAAATTTGTTGCATGTTCAAGACATGAGAATCTCACACTTACATCCATGCGGGGCATACTGTGAAGACTGTCCAAGCTACAAGGGTAAGAACGAACCCCAATGCTCAGGATGTACAGAAACTAAAGGCAATCCTTGGTGGGGTGAATGCAAGCTATGCAAATGTGCCCAAGAGAGAGGAGTGGAATATTGTGGAGTATGCAGTGAATTCCCATGTGAAACCTCTATTACTCATTTCGACCCTGACAACGCCGTTGGACAACGGAATGCTGTTGTACGGATTGGCGTCCAAGCCTACAGGGCAAAGCACGGGGATGACAAGGCACTTGAACTTGTGGAGAAGCTACGTGCGTTGGAGCAATGAATTGGAAATAAGTAGAAGTATCCGGAGCGATACCTACTTTGGAATAGGCAATCTCTTGACTAAAATAGTAAAGAATGAATGCTGGGAAATCCGTCCGTTTGCAAAGTTCTTTATTGTTCTTATTGAATAGATTGGTACTGTTGGAAACCTTTCCCGCGTGTTTGGGGATGATTTGAAAATGACAAAACAGATGACACCGTTTGGCGTTTCGATTCTTGCAGCAATCAATATTGTCGTTGGCTTCTTTGGTGTTCTAGAAGGTGTTACACTTGATTTCATAATAGTAGGTGGTGAAATCACTCTTGTTGGTTCCTTTCAGCTTGGAGCCCTCTTCATAGGTATATTCCAGATTATCGCTGGTCTTGGTCTCTGGCGTATGAAATCTTGGGCTTGGTATCTTGCTGGATTTGTCACTATCATTGGCCTTGTGACGAACTTCCTAATAGTGTTCTTTGACTTTTCCCTTCTATTTGAGTATCTTATGGTAATACTGATGCGTATTCTGATATTGATCTATCTTTTCCAGAAAGATATCAAGAGCAAGTTCAGGTGAATATAGGATAGGTGAGATTATGTCTGACGAAGATTCGAAACCAGCGAGCATCGCTTTGGTTGCATTGGTGACACTTGTTGTGGGTGTGTATGCCATCTCGATAGGGTTGACCGTTGTAGCTGATTTGGTAGAAGGCACTCTAAATCTGGTTGGAACTGTACAATTCGGAGCTCTTCTTTTTGGAATATTGCATCTAATAGGTGCATATGGAGTCTGGCAAATGAAGCCTTGGGGACGATGGATTGCCATAGCATCAGCTTCTGTTGGACTACTGCTAAACATAGCTACTGTTGCTCTTGCTCCACTCTTAGTCTTCCAATATTTTATTCCAATGGCTATCCGCGTCCTAGTGTTGTACTACCTCCTAGTATCTCCAGTAAAGGACCTCTTTTACCAAGATATCTACTAGTAACAAGTCCATAGAAAAGGACAGAGCATCTCAATTCTGTCCTTTCTATTTTCTTTGATTATGAATGTTAGCAGGATAGGGTACAAGTTCCGAAACGAAATGACTGCATCTAGATACTACCCGAGCTCTAATTGTGCTTGAACTAAATGTTCATCATCTGTTCTTTACAAACATCGAATAGAGGTTGCGACTAGATATGGATGAAAGCAAGGGTTATCGAATTGAATCTGTCCCAAAGTCGAGGAAGCTGATTATAGAAAGCTGTGAATTCGCTCTACGGAAACACAGAATGATTGGGCTCTTCGAAGCAGATGTGACCGATGCGCGAAGAGCAATTCAAAGACACAAGGATGAAACTGGTGAATCCATATCCTTCACCGGGTGGATATCAGCATGTGTTGGAAAGGCTGTTGGAGAGTACAAACAAATGCATGCACTTATGATTGGTAAGAAGTACGTGATCTTTGATGATGTCAACATCGCAATTCTCGTAGAAACAGTCATTGAAGGGAAGGCATTCCCGATCAACTACATCTTGAAATCAGCCAATACTAAGACGGTCATGGAGATCAACCAGGAAATTCGCGATGCCCAAAAGAAGAAAGAAGAGGATTATACCAAAGCTGACGAAAACCGTGGACTCGATATCCTCCTTTCTGTTCCTAAATTCCTGAGAAATATATTGTTCTGGCGAAAAGCGCGAAAGGATCCTGAATTCATCAGCAAACGAATGGGCACAGTCACGGTGACGTCAGTTGGTATGTTTGCTAGATCTGGTGGCTGGGCTATCCCTTTAGGAATGCATGCTGTTAGTATTGCTGTGGGCGGAATTACAGAGCGGCCTGGATTTGTAGGTGACAAAATCGAGAGAAGAGAATACTTGTCACTGACCATAACACTGGATCATGATGTTGTTGATGGAGCTCCCGCCACACGCTTTGTATCCCGACTAGTGGAGCTCTTGGAGGAGAGCTTTGGTCTCCCCTCCACCTAGTGCACAATATTCTCAACGACCTCAATCAACTGGAATGTATATCAGAGCGTAGTTTCCGTATCTCTTCAGCTTCTTCAAGGCGTCCAAGGAAATCAAGTAGTCGTATCTCCTGGTCAATCACCCAATCCGTGAGCATGGGCATGCAAAAGGCAAGAGAGCAATGATTTTCACAGTCCATATTCTTATGTGATTTCACTTTCATCTACAATAAGTGAAGGACATGGAAGACAGTGAAGAGATTCGACGAATCTGGAACATTCGTGAGTACATTGATGAGATCGAAGGCATCAAGAATCGAATCGTAGAGCAACTTCATCTGGATTCTATCTGGATAAATGATGTTAAGGACCTCTATTTCCATGTGGTTTCGTCATGGCAATTACTCAAGTCTTGTCCGGTTTCGGAGGGTACTGAGCTCGAAGAGCGAGCTCACAATGCCAGGAGCTATCTAGAATTAGCCAAAGACAAGTATGCTCAGGTCCAGAGCGAGCTCGATGCAATCTCTGGAACAATAGCGGTTAAGATGAGTGGACAGCTTGAACGAGCCTTCATCCTTTACTTTGAGGCCATGTCAGATGCACTTGAAGTCTATCTTACTGAATCAGTGGAGATTCCTCCTGAAAAGATCATAAGGACGGAGGGTCCACGGGAGTTCTACCTAGTATGTTCGATATGCGGCGCAACTTGTGTCACCATTAATGGGAATCCTGATCAGACTGGTAGTACGGATCGCATAATCTACAAGGGGATCACGACAGGCACTACCCTCGATATGAATCGTAATGAACACATCTTTGATATGCTCAAGAGAGAGGCTTTGAAGGAGCTGCATGAGTATCTTCAGGAGAATACGTTCCTTGAGGATGGGATAGATGCGTATTGTCCGAAGTGTGATACAGTCTATTGTGGGATTCATATGGACACTCAGGTCGTATATGATGATGGCTTCTACGACTGCACCTATGGAACCTGTCCTGAAGGACATAGACGAATCATCGATGACTAGATCAGTCACACGCTAGTAATTTTCCAATTGATTTTGCAAAGGGTTTATCTCGTTGCGCAAGAACGGTCCTTGCTTAGAGCGTGAGTGAATACTAGAAGGAGAACTAGCATTGACTGAGGACAGGCCACAAATAGGTCCGGATGCACCGTTCAACCTGCAGGAGAATGCACGCAGATATTTCAAGAATGCTGAGTCATTCCGTGAACAAGGTCAGCATAGAAGTATGGCTGAATGCTACGAAAAGGCCTTGGAACTTGGTAAGGCAAGTGACACTCCTGATGGGCTAGCAATTGCAGCGGAAGCATGTCTCTACCTCGGCCATCGAGCAAAGACACATGCCGCATGGGGCCTGGCTCTAAAGCACTATGAGGAATCCATTAGCCTGGGTCGAAGATCCGGCACTCCTGAGGGGCTCTATGCAGCAACAAGAGCCGCATGGAACCTGGGGAACACCCTCGAAGAAGCTGGGATGGAGGGACTTGAAGATGCCTTTCGTGATGCGATTCAGCTAGGTCGAGCATCACAACTTCAAGCCGCGTTGGAAGTGGCTGCAAAGGCTGCATTCAATCTTGCTTCAAACCTGTACCCTGATGAGGGATCTGTTCCTTCTGAACAGGTTGAAACAATCGCAGAGGTATGGCGTGAGGCTATTGAGCTTGGCAATGAATGTGGAACACGGGATGGCAAAGAGGTTGCGAGCAAGGCCACACGTTATTTGTCAGAACTAACGCAAAACGAAGATTGATTGAATGAGGTTCAAGTACTCTCAGGCAAAGATAATATGGATTCATTATGGTCCTTTCACAGGGTGAAGGATATATTGGACCTTGAAGGTGTTGTAATATTTGGCGCAGAGTCTGGTATTCCACTATTTTCGAAAATGAATGAGAGTATCGAGCCCTCACTTTTCAGTGGATTCGTTTCAGCTATTCAAAACTTCTCAAAAGAAATGGCATTGGGTGGATTATCCTCGTTTGTAACTGATGAGAAGACAGTGTTTCTAGCCGCGCGTGAGAAGACAGTGACTGCTATCATCGCTCCTCTTGATTCTGATTTTGATGAAGTCTATTCTCTAGCCTATACACTCGGGGAGAAGTTCGAGGAGAAGTATGAGGTTGTCGAAGGTGGCGAGGTTGGTATCTACAGATCTTTTGATACAGTGATGACAGAACTCCTCCAACGAAAAGAGATTCCTTTCTTGATACGCGTAGCGAATTTCGCAAGGAAAGAAATCGGTGGAGATGTATCGGTTCGTCCTCGATTGAAGACACGTAGTGGAACCTACGATACCGTTGACTTACTTGTGGAGTATGGTGAGAAATCCAAGAGAGGCGGGATCAGAGACCGTCTCATTCAGAAACACCTTCGCGTCTTCAGTGAGGAGGTCATCTTTGTCAAGACAGTAGATGGGACCGCCGGAAAGGGAGAGGTAATGAAGTTCATAGAGTCCATGAAGAACTATGGCACTTGGAGGAGAGAAGAGGAAACGATGGATGATGTCTTTCCTTATTTTCCATCACGTGCAGTCATCGTTGCTCGTGACTATTCTCCTACAGTCTTTGAGGGTCTCGAGGGATTAGATCGGATCGATAGCAAATCGTATATCGCACCTGATCATCTATTTCCCACATTTGGAACCAAGATGGCTCCAAAGACAACAAAGTGCTTCATAGAGCTATGGAAATGGCATGATGACAAGTACCCTGAGAGAATCTTCAGCTAAGATGTTTCAGACTGGACTACATTGAGGGATGAGAAGCGAGTATCCTTTTTACTGCAGGTAATTGCACCCCCTCTTTCTAAAATTCGACGACCATCACTATTTATAACGAAACATATTTTGGAAATTATTGGTAGCTAGACTACTCCGTTCGCGTTGAGGAGGCATTGGAATTGAATCACAAAAGAGTAGGAATACTATTAGTCCTATCATTCTTGATGCTTAGTGTTGCTTTCACTACCACTGCAGATGCTTGTGGGCATAACTGGAGATGGAGGTGGAGGCGGGACACCACACCACCGACTGTCACGATAATCAATCCAGAGGATGGCGAAACCCTATCTGGCTCAGTCACAATCTCGTTCTCTGCTGAGGATAGAAGTCGCATTCGCTTGTGTCAGATTCTTATCGATGGCACAGTACGGTCTTGGAGAAGCACATACGATTGGAACACAACCTTAGAGCTGGATGGCGAACATACCATCACATGCAGAGCAATGGATCAGTTTCGAAACTGGGGCGAAGCGTCTGTCCTGGTCGATGTTGATAATACTGTTGGTGCTTTCAAGGTAATGAGCTACAACATAGAGGCTTCAGGCTCAAATGCTGACTGGAAGCAGGTTGTGAAGGAAGAGAATCCTGACATCTTGGTCCTTATAGAAACAGGGACATGGGATGACAATGGGAACTACATTCTCAATCAGATTGTCGATGAGTTCAACACATTCTTCTTGGACGAGCTACCATACGAAGGCTTCTGCGCTCAAGACATTCAGTACGCAACGAGTGGTGCTACAATTTTGAGTCGGTTTCCAGTTGTTTCCTTCAACCAGATCTCAATCGTGCCACTTGATGATACGTCCGACTACGATGTTACACATGACTTCGTAGAGGCTATTGTAACCATAGATGAATTTGATGTCCATATCTTTGGTTCTCACCTCAAGGCAATGTCAGGCGCCGAAAATGAGTACAGACGAGAACGCGAAACAGAGGGCATCATCAACTACATGGACAACCTCGGAAATGTCCCCATCATGTATATGGGTGACCTCAACTCATTCTCACCAGATGACACCGGTGATCTTGCACCCTTGGGCGACCTCGGATATGGTCCAATGACTATGAAGCTGTATCCAGAAGATCCAATCTATGGGCAGTATTCATCCACCGTTCACAATTTCACGGATGTCTTTAGAACCCTGAATCCAACTGATCCTGGTTATTCCTATGGACATCAGGACTCACAATACCTATCGCGAATTGACTTTATAGTTGTCAATTCGTTCTTCGCTGAAAAGCTGATTAACTCTACAGTGGGCGATACCGCAACTGCGGACACTGGCTCCGACCACTATCCGGTTGATGTCTTCGTCACTCTGGATAATCCAATCGAACCTGACAGTATCCCTCCTGCACAAGTTACAGGTCTTAGTGCTACAACAATTAGCATGTCTCAGATTGACCTAAACTGGGATGCCAACACTGAGCCTGATGTGTCCCATTATCGGGTATACCGAGATGGAATGCTGATCGCACAGGTTGTTGGAACTGCCTACAGCAATGTTGGTCTTGACCCATTGACCGAGTATACATACGAGGTTTCAGCAGTCGATACGAGCATCAATGAAGGATTGAAGTCCAATCCTGTGACTGCAATGACGGAGGAAGGCGGAGATGCTGATCTTGTAGTAATCAATGAATTCCTTCCAGACCCCTATGCCCTTTATACTGAGGAATGGGTTGAATTCTATAATCCTCAGGCTTTGGACGCTGACATGTCTGGATACATACTTGATGACATCACTAGTGGAGGTACGAACCCATATTCAATCCCTGCAGGAACCGTCATTCCTGGATATGGATATCTTGTGCTTTATCAAGGTGCGACAGGTGTTGGTCTGAACAATGCTGGAGATACTGTGAATCTTCTGAAACCTGATGGCACTACAGTCATAGATTCCTATACCTACACATCCTCAGCTGATGATGTAAGCTATGGTCGTGAATCAGATGGCTCACCGTCTTGGACGACATTCGACACCCCAACTCCAGGATCTGCAAACATCGTCGTACTACCAAACGGTGATGGTGTTCTCATCAATGAATTCCTTCCTGACCCCAACACACTCTACACCGAAGAATGGATAGAGCTCTATAACCCATCAGATACCACAGTCAATGTAACCGGTTACGTGCTTGATGATATCACAACTGGAGGTACTGCTCCCTACACGATACCATCCGGTACTACTATTCCCGCACATGGCTTCATTGTTCTCTATCAAAGCGTCACTGGGATTGGCCTGAATAATGCTGGCGATACAGTGAACTACATCAGTTCTGATGGTGTGACAGTCCTTGACTCATATACATACTCGACTTCAGCTGACGACATCAGTTATGGGCGAGAAACAGATGGTTCATCCATCTGGACGACCTTTGATACACCATCTCCCGGTGCGAGTAATGGAGCTGGCACAAGCAATGGTGATCTAATAGTCATCAATGAATTCCTCCCAGACCCCAATACCCTCTACACCGAGGAGTGGATCGAGCTCTACAACCCATTGGATGTGGCTGTTGATATCTCTGGATACATCATTGATGATATCACGACAGGTGGAACGGCACCATACACAATACCGATTGGAACGGTTATCCCTGCGTATGGCTTTCTTGTGTTCTACCAGAGCGTTACGAATATCGCATTGAACAATGCCGGAGACACTCTGAACTACATCAATCCCGATGCAGTGACAGTCCTAGACTCGTTTACCTATACCTCCTCCGCCGATGATATCAGCTATGGTCGAGAAACTGATGGGGCATCTACTTGGATCACCTTTGATGCTCCAACCCCGGGAGAATCGAACGCCGGTACATTGGCAAATGGTGATGCAGTCCTCATCAATGAGTTCTTGCCAGACCCCAACACCCTCTATACTGAGGAGTGGATCGAGCTCTACAATCCCCTGGATGAAACAGTCGATATCTCTGGGTATGTGCTTGATGATCT
>JBHLQH010000038.1:20803-27174 GCA_048884965.1 Candidatus Thorarchaeota archaeon
GTGCTTGATGATCTAGTTGCAGGAGGAACAAGCCCATACACCATCCCCGCCGGTACTACTATTCCTGCGTACGGCTTCATAGTGTTCTATCAAAGTGTCACTAACATCGGACTAAACAACGCAGGTGATACGGTGAACTACCTTATGCCTGACGGTGTAACGCTCCTTGACACTTTCGTCTACACCTCCTCGGCAGATGATATCAGCTATGGTAGAGAAACAGACGGGTCTTCCACTTGGATAACATTCGATACCCCTACTCCTGGAGAGTCGAATGCTGGTACAATGGGCTCAGGTGATGCGATTCTTATCAATGAGTTCCTCCCAGATCCAAACACTCTCTACACCGAGGAGTGGATTGAGCTGTTCAACCCACTAGATGTGGCTGTCGATATCTCTGGATATATCATCGATGATATCACGACTGGGGGGACCGCAGCATACACGATTCCTGCCGGGACCATCATTCCTGCTCATGGATTCGTGGTCTTCTACCAAAGTGTAACAAACATAGCTTTGAACAACGCTGGGGATACTGTGAACTACATTGCTCCTGATGGGGTTACGGTCCTCGACTCCTACATCTACACCTCGTCCTCTGATGATGTCAGCTACGGACGCGAGATTGATGGAGGTCCAACGTGGACGACCTTCTCGGTGCCTACCCCTGGTGCCTCGAATGATGGAGCCACTACCTCTACAGGTTTCGAAATCTACTCAATCCCAATCAAAGAACTATAGTAAAAGAAGTACATGAAATGTGAGAATCATGAAGGGGCCTAGAGACCCCTTCTATTCTTTTTCTCTTTAATTGAAGAGGCGACAGAGCTCACATTGGAATACTATCGCTCTCGCTTGCGTGACATCTCATATCGTTTCGAAGTAGAACGACTCTTAGTAATGCCTGGTTGGTGAGAATCAACCATCTCCTCTTCTGAGTATCTGATGGCCTGTTGCAGCTGGCTTATGTGCTTCCATGTCATTACAATATTATCTGGATTGGAGGTATTCCAATGGACTTTCCCGATGAATTAAGATATGCAGAGGAATCTTTGAGCCAAGCAGAGAAGGAATTTCTTGCTGGCACTGATGGTGTGGCGAAAGCATTGCTAGTTAGATACTCTACTGGGACGTTTGCGTCTGATGCCGCAATGGCACAAGAACGGATGGCGAAACTGGATGAATCCCGTTACATCAAGTGGAGTCGATGGGTGAAGAAGCATGAATTCTCTGCATCTTTCTGGAAGGACGAGGGATATCCTAGTATTGATACGACAACTCTTCAAGCTAGTAATCCCGATTGGTACTCAAAACGGACTGGAACCACTCAATTTGTAAAGGATCTAATGATTCATCGAGAGATACTGCCTCCTACTGTTGAAAAAGGCCAGGATGAGGTATCTACGCCTCAGGGTGATCCCTCCAATAGATGGTTACTCGACTTTGTGGTTCTATCCAGTCTTCGGCTTTCCCTCAAGAAGAGATGGGAACAACTTGTCAATGATATCGTGAAGAAACGACCCCAGACTGATTTGACACTTGTAGCTGAGAGACTTGGTCTGGAGATTGCCGAGGTTGTTGCAATAACTCAGAAAATACGGGACTTGGATGATCGCGTCATCGAGTATGACGTGAGCGATTCCAGAAAGAATCTGACCTATCAATGCAGACGACCGAATCCAAATCTGACTCCTGCTGTAGACATCATCATTGACGATTGATTAGAGATTCAATAGTACCTCGCAGTGAGATAATCCTGACCTGAGGATAATTGCAGGAACCAATCTATCATCATCTTCTACGACATCGAAATCTACCTCTAGACTCATTGCAGCATTTCCTACTTGTGATCGAGTCTGATTCCTTTGTTTCATCTTGGTAGAAATCGATTTAGTAAAATTCGTACGACTAGGTATGTTATATTCTCTCACTACCATTAGTAATGTGATGAAGATGACAGACGAGGTCACACATGAAAGGGATTTGGAGGCGGAAGTGTTCAAGACATTGAGCAATCAGATACGACGTGATATCCTCCGATACATTGGAGAAGTGAAAGGAGCAAAATTCACTGAGATCAAGAATGCCGCTAAGATTGAAGAAAGTGCTTCCCTATCATATCATCTCAATGCATTATCACCATTATTGATTCATGAAAAGGACGAATACAGACTATCTGATCTCGGTAAGGATGCTTATACCTTGATGAGCAAGATGGCCACTCATTCTGCTACTGCAGCCATGCTTGGAGTCATTAACAAGAAACTTGGTGCAACGATTATCTCCAACGCGATCTTGTGGACTTCTGCTCTTGCATATTTGCATGTAGTTGAAGGACCTCTGGAGTTCCTGACACTAGCAGTATTCGCAGCACTGTTCTCAGTGAGCAATTTGATTCTCTATTCAACTGAGATGTACACAAGAATCTGAAAGATTCTCGAACGTGAGATATCGTTGATAATCTGTATCCAACGCTCTATCATCTATGTAACTTCGAGCGATAGCCATGCTTCTTGGATTTCAACAATTGCTTTGAATCTAGATAGATTCAAAACCTATCAAGACAAAAGTGATGCTTTCATCACGAACGCATCCTGTCGACATTGGAGCAAATGATGTCAGTTCGATATATTCTGGATAGCCTGTTTCTTTCATCAATGTAGCATACCATCCTGTTCCATACCCTCCATGTCCATAGGTGAAAAATGTGAGTGACATATGTCCTATGAGGAATCCATCCTCGGAATCCTCTTGAATGAAGAATTGAGGTCCTCGAGGCAATGTTCCGTGATATTCAAAATCATAATCTGGATAAAGCGAGTCCAGCATGGAACTGTCATTGATAGGCAGGATTGACTGTGATACAAGGCTCATCAAAACAGTGGCACTGCCCATAGGAAGTGGATCTCCATTGAGACTATAGCACTCCACCTTTTTGACGAGTATCACTTCCTCTTCGAAATTATCTGCTTGGATAACTCTTGGAACCGAAGGAAGTACAGTGATTTCGAAGACAATTGGTGTGTTGTTCAGCCCAATCCATCCATAGTCTATGTATGTTTGACTCAAAGATGTGTAATTCGCATATGTGACATTGTATGTCAACTTGTTTCCTATCTCGAGACCCCACTCCAGTTTGTTGTTTGAATACCAAGGTACGATTTCAGGATGAATGACCAAAAGGAGTGTGAAGAGAACGGTGATTATGGAGCCTATCGCCTTTTTTGAACGAAGCATTTTCTTTACCATTTCGAAATTCCATCTCTTCTCCACCGTGTCTTTGCTCCTCCACGAGATCCAGACTATCACGTGATGTTAGAATTTCTATGAATATCTTCATTTGCTTTTCTACAATCATAGATAATGAAGAGCAATCCTAAATGCTTTCATCGCCCCTAAATTTGAGAGGACGAAGGGATATATAATGACAAATGCACTAATCATATACGGAACACGCTATGGCGCAACCTCGACCACGGCGGAGAAGATATCTCAAATCCTTAGCGAAGAAGGATTCACTGTCCGAGTTGTAGAAGCAAAAAAGGAGAAGATCAAGGACATCTCTGAATACGATTTGATTATTGTTGGAAGTGGTATGCGGATGTTCAGATGGGTCTCTGAGCCTGAGAACTTTATCAAGAAGTTCCAGAAAGTGCTACGGGAGAAGAAGACCGCACTCTTCGTGTCATCTGGAGCACAAGCTCTTCATAAGCATAATAACAATACTGAGGAATTGGATAAGGCATGGTCAGACTATCTTGTGAGGAAGACTGAGAAATACTCCATTCAACCCATCTCAATGGCAATTTTCGGAGGCATATGGGACTACAACCAGATGGGATTCCCCTTCAAGCAGACCATGGAACCGTTCAAGGAAGAGCTCAGGAAGGCGGGCATCAAAGAGACTGAGCCTGGAGTATTTGATACACGTGACTGGGAAGAGATTGAGTCGTGGACAAGAGAATTGGCACATCAGGTAAATGGATGAACTCAGTTACCAATTATTGACCAGAGGGATCTTTGCATCTGTGGTGAGATTCAACCCAAGTTCCTTTAGTGCCTTTTCGCAACCGCGACTTATGAGATGTGTACTATGCATCTCACATCCATGTAGATCAGTTAGTACACTGACGCACTCTGCTGCGTTTGGATTGAACACTGCACTTACTGCAAGAGCATCCAAGACTTCCTTTACATCAAGACTGGTATCTAGAATAGACATCTGCTCTTTCAACTTCATTATGCTTTCAATGATGATAGGTGAGAGAACATCAATCTCATTTGGGATTCCTGCTAAGCGTTTGACCGCATTGAGTAGAGCTGCAGACTCTGAATTGAGAATCCGCGATCGTTTTCCAGTCACGATGAGAGTCGTGTCATTCTTAGGCTGTATCTCTATCGCTGCTCCAGTGTGCATGTTCTTAGGCAACGACCTAGTTTCTTTGCTTTCTGCTAAGACTTGTTGTGCGTGGATAGCCACTCTTCGGTCCTGCGGCTTCGCACCTATGCGTTGTAGTATTTGATCCATCCGTTCAAGTGTATCATGCGTCACATTGCCTTCGACAAAATCCCGTTGATACTGATAGTATCGTCGCACAATCTCTTCTTTGCTTGCTTCCTGAACGGCATTGTCGTCAATAATCCCTTCTTTTGCCATGTTCACGCCCATATCAGTTGGACTCTTGATTTCAGCTAGAGGGTCTCCGGGTGGTGCTATCTTCTCAATGATCTTTCTTATGATTGAGAAGTTCTCGACATCTCTATTGTAGTTGGTGACTTCCATGTCATATGCTTCTTTATGATGAGTGTCGATACAATTGTAATCCCCTATATCCGCAGTTGCTGCTTCATAGGCGATATTCACAGGATGCCCAACAGGAAGGTTCCAGATGGGAAAGGTCTCGAACTTCGCGAAAGAACTCATGGTACCCTCCTTTCTATCGTGATAGATCTGACTCATCGCGAAGCTCATCTTTCCGCTGCCTGGTCCGGGGGCTGTAACGATGACGAGCTTCTTGTCAGTGTGCACATGATCGAACTTTCCATACCCTTGATCGCTTACCACTCTCCCTGGATCTGTTTGATAGTTAGAGATCTCCGGAGTGGTAAATACTCTAATCCCTCTATTCTCAAGACGTTGTCTGAACTTGTCAGATGTCTGCTCGCCACTATATCTACTAATCACAACCGCGGAGACATCAAGATCCAGATGCTTCAAGTCACTGATATCTTTGAGAATTTGGTCCTCATACGCAAGACCAAAATCACGTCTTATCTTTCGTCGTTCAATGTCCTTAGCACTGATACAATGAACAATCTCAATATCATTTCCTAGCTTCTTGAGCATCTGCACCTTTGTATCTAGTGCAAAGCCTGGAAGTACTCTTGATGCATGGTGGTCGTAGCGGAGCTTCCCTCCGAATTCTAAATACAGCTTATCAAATTGGTTCACCCGTTCCATAATTCGTTTGACCTGAGCAGAGAGATATTTCGCTGTATCAAAGCCCTTCTTTCTAATCATGTGTATCACTCAAAGATTTGCTACTGGCTACTCTAGACAACAAGAATAATCGGGATTGTTTCGTTCCTGCTAATAAATCTTCGAATATCCAAGGCGTCACTTGACCTATTAGATGTCAAAATACCTTTCCATAGCAGATAATGAAAACGGCACCTAAATCGCTGTCTTATTGATCCATCTAGAATATTTCATCTATCCAACTCTCTGAGAAGCAATTCCTGAAATCTATGCATGTGTACGTATCTATTTAACAGCAACCTGTTGCGCTGAATCAGAATGAACCCCCCCTCCTCAAAACCCGGAACAAGTCGTAGCAACATCCATCTTGGAGATACAGTTGATATCGTCATGAAGAAGGACCAACGGACCAACAAGCTAACTCGTGGTATCGTTAAGGAGATCCTTACAAGTTCCTCTACCCACCCTCATGGCATTAAGGTCCGTTTGCAAACTGGACAGGTCGGTCGTGTACAGACGGTTGTCAAATCACAGACCTAGGAATTCAGAACCTCAGGTCATATACCATCGGGAGTAATGAACGAAAACCTGTGTGGAATTGAAACACTCTTGTGTGAAGGATAATTTATGGGTGCCATCTGATGTACATTATCGAGATTTGAGTTGCATCGTTGTCAAATGATATAGAGAGAAGTTACAGATGTCGCACAGATAGAACGGAGGAAACAAACAAAATGCAGAACTATTCAGGTCTTATTTGGCTCTTCATTCCCCTGATTTTCATGATACTAATCGCACTACTCTTTCTGAAGCCTCGAGGGGATGTTGCGAGCCAAAAGAAGGTATTCTATGTTATCATTGTCATTGGACTCATTATCATTGGAAGCTACTA
>JBHLQH010000039.1:0-25232 GCA_048884965.1 Candidatus Thorarchaeota archaeon
CCTCTAGTTCGTTTGTCTCAGTTTGCTGAAGTACGACTGCCTTCTATTATGATGCAAAACAAGGTGCCTGAGAGGTATACAGGTTTCCTCATCTTGAATCACTGAAACGCAACTTCCAAAGGAGCTTTCTTAAATATAACATTTGCAGTCAAAGCGATGCAAATATGATTGGACCAAAGGCTGAATTCATCTATTGGCTAGGGTTCTTCTTTCTGAGATTCATAAAACGGGGACCGTACTTTGCAAATATTGCGATCGCAACAAGAACAACGACACCAATTGTGATCAGATTAGTTTGTCCTTCACTGAAGAATATGAAGTCCCTACTTGTAGAATACTCATAACCAGTATCATCCACTCCTATGAGAGTGATATTGACAGAACCCGCCTCGTAATTACTTGTCATGAATTGCCAGGTAATTGTGTTTCCTTCAGCAAAATGAACCTGTTCATCATTGAAGAAGACAGTGATATTCTCTACCGTATCTGGCGCACTACCTCTTAAGGTAAAAGTCCCTGAAACATAGTTACCAAATGCTGTTCCGAAGTTGCGGTCAAGGGAGAAGGAAATATCATCCTGTGCTCGGACTAGTGTTTGAGTACCTGATACGATACCTAAAGCTAGTACTGCTAGTCCCATAATTGCAATTAAATGAAGTTTCTTGCTATGCATTTCAACTACCTTTGTCATTAGAATCCTGAACCTCTATTAATCCTTCTTTGCAATAATACTTGATAATGGAGTTTCTATGGCCTATGTTCTTTTATCTGGCTTTGACATAAATGTGAACCTGCAGGTGTGGTTCATGAAAGGTTTACATGGCGAGAACCGAATCGAATCGTTCAAACGAATTGCTGATGAGATGGTCAAGAGCATCTCGCATTTCGGATCCGTTGAAGGTATTCTTTACATTGGAGGATTGACTCGGGATTTTGCAGACAAGTACTCAGACCTTGACATGGTCGTCCTCTTCAACAATGACGATCCCTTTGCCAAGGACTTTCTTACATCCTTAGCGGCACAACACGAGGACCGTTCAGGATTGGAGATTGATGTTGAGATATATTTCCTAGAGGACTATATTGCTAGAGAATGGAACGAATATACAAGATGGGATCTATCGCATGCGATTTATGTCTTTGATAGACAAGGCGAGGTAAAGAAGCAATTTG
Source organism: Candidatus Thorarchaeota archaeon (assembly GCA_048884965.1). Classification (GTDB taxonomy): domain Archaea; phylum Asgardarchaeota; class Thorarchaeia; order Thorarchaeales; family Thorarchaeaceae; genus MP5-2226. The sequence continues at coordinate 1,174 of JBHLQH010000039.1, forward strand.
AGAATAAGCTTAGATTGGATGATGTAGATTGGAGAAGACGTCTTGCCCATCCTCTGGTATATCTATCCTGGTACTGCTGTCCTACTGAAGACTATATCCCTTCAATGATCGATTTATGGAATGATAGAGGACATTTGATCTCTGCGCAGTATTCAGTTAATTATAGCATCGATCTGATTCTAGAAACGGTCTATGCGTTAAACCGATCCTATCTACCTGCTCCAAAATGGCGGCTATATTATACCCACGAGTTAGAATGGCTACCTCCTGATTTCGAAGCTTCAATTTCTGAAGCAATGCTTCTCAAAGAGATGACTGAAGAAGATACCAAAAGAAGGGCCACTCACATTTCAAGACTCAACCAAGAGATAAGCCTTCAAGCAGAAAAAGTGTTCGGACTTGATAGGGATACAATAAGGAAGATCTACATTGCTGATGTGTATGGCATCAAAAGTTGATTCTAATCATGCGACTGTCTAAACGGATAGGTCTGTCACAGAGAAGCCATTAAAAGGAATGGAGCATATACACAGGTTTTGGTGTTTATGATGGGAGACGAGAAGAATCAAAAACCAATGATTGTATTGACACAATACAGTCCATTCTACCTTGTCGGTTCGCCACCGATGACGAATTCAAAAGGGAACTCTATTGAGCTAAGCAATGTTACGGCTCTTTGCAGATGCGGCAAGTCAGGGGATAAACCATATTGTGATGGGACCCACAATAAAATTGATTTCGTAGGTTCGAAGGATGATGACCGTAGACCCGATAAGGTGGTCGAGTTCAAAGGAAAGGACGTTACAATCTATGATAATCGTGGAGTCTGCTCTGCAGATGGTGCGTGCGTTCGTGAATGCCCAGAAGTCTTTCAGAAGGACAAGAAACCAAATTGGATATTTCCAGATAAAGCAAGTGTCAAGAGGATTGTTGAAACCATTGAACATTGCCCAAGTGGTGCCTTAAGCTATAGAATCGGATCTGAACGAGTACAAGACCTACCTCGAAAGCCTGCCATAAAGATAGCTAAGAATGGACCCTTGGAATTAGTAGGATACATAGACCTCATGGATGATATGGGCTCAAAACCAGAAAGCAGGGAACATTACACACTCTGTCGATGCGGAGCCTCAAAGAACAAGCCATTCTGTGACAATTCGCATAAGAAAGTGGATTTCAAAGACGATAAGAACTAACATAGCTCTTTTGGGTGTTTTCACACACCCAATTCCCTTTTTTTCCTTCTTTATTTGTCAGCAGAAAGTTATTAGATAGGAAATCACACTAGTTTGGATATGCCTGAAGATTGGGAACACCTAGATGTCATTCGGGTTATTGAGGATGGCCCGAAAAGGAAACTCTGTGCAATCAGGATATACAAGAAGGCAGACAGTACACCCCGCCCAATTATTGAAATACCTGAGAAAGAGCAAGTGTACTTTCCATATGACATCATCAAATGCTTTGATAATGTCAAGGATGCTCACGACTATGCTGAGGAACATGGAATATCGCATGTAGAATACTAATTGGTTAGAAAGGTTAACCCTCTATACTCATCGAATCAATGCAACTATGGATTTTGAATCCTGCAAGAAAGCAATGATTTGATTCTCTAGGTCTTTATTTACAATCTATGTATACATATTACTATGAGGAAGAGCCATCCAGTCCAAACGAGATTAGTCGATTTTGAGGAGCGTCCCTCGAAAGAGTCCTCTAGTGATGATTCGAATCATTCCTCTGAGCGAGTAAAGAGGCCTCCTGCAAGATTGTGGGGAAAGACGATTTCCGGAGGGGAGATCTGGGGTGTCTTTGAGGTCGATGATACGGTCCTTTTCGTTCAGATTATTAATGACAGGATACATGCACATGGTCGAGAAGCGGTCTGCAAGTATTGCGGTGGGGCTCTGGAAATTCGTGACACTCAGGTCTTTTGTGAGGGCGATTGCGGTGTATATCAGGGAAACTTCTCGTACGATCTCAATGCCTATCTTCAATGGGATGGAGCAAAGTCACTCACTCTACGAAAGGAGATTGCAGAAACTGAAGGATTGACCTTGGAAGATCGAGACCTCGAATCCATTTCTTATGCTCCTCTATGGTCACAACTCTATGATTATGAAGAGTATGATGATTCAGATCTAGAAATGGAGTAGGCACTCCATAGAATGCCTACTGTCCGAAGTGAACCCTTACATTTGGTGAATAGAGATAGATTATTGTCACTATGCACAAGAGGGCTCCAGATATTCCAATAAAGATATCACCCAATAGGTAAAGAGCAATTCCCACAAAGTTCAGAATAATTCCGAATTGCCAAGCTTGTGGATTTAGCTTCCTTATTTCCATGAAGACCCAGATACCTACAACGGAAACGACCAGTCCCAGACCTGCAGTCCAATCTCCATTTATATCAAACATGATTGCACTTACAATTATACCTGTGAAAATATCTGCAAGTATAATGTAACTAGCGATTGTAACCTCTTTTGGTATGTCAGGCATGATAACCACTAAATTGCTGAGATAACTCAGATTGCATATTACCTTTTGCAATTCGTGAAATTCAAAGCATCTTTGATAATAGGACAAATCTTCTATCAGAGTACTCGTCAGGAACAAGCATTAGCATGGATGACCACTCCTTGGCATTTGGGCCTAGGAAGAACACCATTCGTGTTGTACCTTCAGTTTCCGACTCCTCAATCAATCGGGAAATGGTATCAACAAATGTACTCCTTTCTCTAGTGAAGATCGAATAGGTTGTCATGCGTTCTCCTTTTCGCTCGAAGATCCTCCTGTAATAGAGTGTAAGTACTTCGCCAGTCTCATCTATAATAAGAAAGAACTCACCTTTCTTCTGAATGCGCTCTAAACCTTCTAGGTCCTTGTTCTCGAATTCCCAAGAGATTGGAAATGTTGATGTACCGACCAAGTCAGGGTGTCTATCTAGTACCTCGGTAACTCGTCTTGCATCCACCTTTAGAGGAATGAATGCAGGACTTGGTTTTGGTCTTGGGGGATATGGTGCTTCCAGTCTGAAATAACCAACTTCATCTCTCAGTTCAAATCCTACTTTTTTTGCCAGTCCAATGGATGACTCATTTCTGGAGCTAGTTGCATATCTCACCTCGCGAATCTTCTTCTCTTTGGCAAGATCAAGAGTTCTTTGAACAACCAATGTTCCATAGCCTTGATGGTGATATTTTGCATGGGTCCTAAGAGCCTTTACCCATGCGTAATTCGCTTCTGGTTCAATATGGAGTGTTGCAAAGGATGCGAGTTCTCCATTATGGAATGCCCCGATAGGATGCCAGTATTCATTCTCAAGCCACCCTATGAAATCCGTAGGAGCATAGTCGTCCTCCCACACACTTTGAGAGACCTTTGTGACCTCATCCAGGTCATCCTTAGTCAGGTTTCGAACTGTAGCTGACATAGGCCATGGTGAAAATTCATCTCTTTAAGAAGAATGTGAATTGACTATCTTCTCTGGAACACAAGGCAGTAATGATGGTGAACGTTAGAAACATATGTAGTTGGGTATCCCCAGCAACCCAAGCGTTTGTTATCTTGGCACCAGATCATTTCCTGCTTTAGTGAGTATGTCTGTGAGAATCTTTTTGCGAGATCCCATGCAATAGGTTTCATTTCTCCATCTATATCTCGCATGTTCTGAACTACGACAACAAGATAGGCACTAGGTTTTAGAAGTTCTTCAACTCTATCAAATATCTTCCCAAGTGATTCAATATATTCTTCATATTCATCGATGTTTCCAATGTCAAGCTCTAAATCACTATAGTATATGTTGAGTCCTGCAGCTTCTCTTTCTTTGTGAACTGAGTCGTTTCCACCTCTGGATTTGCGAAGCATATTCCAATATGGTGGTGAAGTCATAAGAAAATCAAAGGAAGGTGATTGTTTTCCGAACAGACTATGGATGTATTCAGTTGCTTGATAGGCATCGCCTTGGACGAGTTGCGTAGTTCCTCTCCCCTTTACACTTTGAAGGTGCCTATTTCCAATCTCAACAAATTCCGGATTCAATTCAATTCCGACAGCATTTCTTCCTGTTTCCTTGCATGCGATTAATGTACTCCCTACACCTGCAAAGGGATCTAAGACCCATGAACCCTCCTTTGTGAAAAACTGTAGAAAGTGGGCAACAAGTTCTTCAGGGTATTTTGCAGGATGTTCAATTTGACTTCTCGTTCTTGGTTTGGGATTGATAACAAACCATGATTTTGTTGCTTTAACCCACTCCTTCCCACTAAGATCATTCAACGTAGGTCTATCAGAGTTCTTCTTGGACACATTCACCAACAAATCTCAAGGAGTTGAACATCATCATAAATGTACCCCATTCGCTTCATCTATCCATGATGACATCAAGAGCAATATTGTCAGCGTGATCGCTGATTCGCTCAAGATTTCTGAGGGTTTCGATGAAAACGGTGTCTGCCTCGGCTTGACAAATGCCCTGAGCCATCCGTCTGTTGTGTGATTCTCGTAGCTCTCGCTCGATAGCATCAACCTCATCTTCCATCTGCTCTGCATCTCTTGCAAGAATCTTATTCTTAGTCTTGAATGCTTTGATGGATACTTCATAGGTGTCAGCTACTAGATGGAACATAGCACGTATGTCATGAACTCCTTGTTCTGAAAACATGATGCCATTTTGCATTCTTTCTAGAGCAAATTCACTGATATTCTCGCAAAGATCTCCGACACGTTCAATGTCTGTTAGCATTGCAAGCATTTTCATACGCCAGAGCTTGTCCCTTTCACTAAGTTCCTCTTCACGTATCTTGTCGATGAACTCCTCTGTTGACCTACAACGTTCGTCAACATCATCCTCAAGAAGCATTATCCTTCGTGCATTCTCCAGATTCTTGTCTAGCAATGCGCTCTCGCTGAGATTGAGCATCTCAATAGTAGTTTCAGCAATTCGATGCATCTCCTTCTCTGCCTCGTGAAGAGCAACTTGGGGGAAGTGAAGCATCTGGTCGTCATAGAAATGCCGTCCGATGATTTCACCTTCCTTATCTGGAATTAACCACTCACAGAATCTAACCAAGAGGCCTACTAGAGGAATGAACATCAAGCTGACAACCACGTTGAAGATGGTATGAGCATTTGCAATCTGACGCGGGATATCCGTAGCAGTGAGGGCTATCAGATCGGAGAATGGTCCGATGAACGGAAAGAAAACTGTTACGCCCACTATGTTAATCATCGTTTGCGCTATTGCTGTCCTTTTTGCCGGTGTGGATGCACCAATACCTGCAACCAATTCGAGAAAGCAAGTTCCAATATTTGCGCCCATTGCTAGTGCGATTCCCATTGGTAACCCAATCAGACCAGCACCTCCAAGTGCTATAACAAGACTGGTTGTCGCTGAACTACTTTGAGTGGTCCCTGCAATTGCAGTGCCGATCAAAATTCCCACGATCGGGAAGGCACTGTACTCATTAACTGCATCTACAAAGAAAGTATTCTCTGGATCATTGAGAATTGCCTTCGCTCCATCCTTCATGAACTCCATTGCAAGAAAGATTACACCAAGGCTGAAGATTACTCTGAATATATTCTTCCAGCTATCCTTTGGGGCGAACATCATGCCAAAGAATCCAATTGCTATCAAGGGCCAGTAGAGAAAACCCACATCAAACGATACAATCTGAGCCGTGATAGTGGTACCAATCTCCGAACCTAACATAACATTGACTGATTGACGAAATGTCATCATTCCTGCATTCACAAAACCGATGAGTGTTAGGACCGTGATGCTTGAGGACTGAGTCATGAAGGTGGCTGCAGTTCCAGCACCCATCCCTCGTACTGGGTCATTGCTTACCTTCTCCAGAATTCTTGCCACCCTCGCTCCGGAAAGCTTACCTAGGGTCTCTCTCAAAAGTGTGATCGAGTACATGAAAAGAGCGAGACCGCCAATAACAACTACCAGATTCTCTATGATGCTTGCCATTTGGAACGGGAGCTAACCCGAAATTACCCCCTTTTGAAGCTGGAGCATATGTAACATATGCTGCATATGTTTCTAGTGCAGTGATTAGAAACTAGGTTCTATTGAAGGCAAACTCAATTATCCTGTTCATAGCAACCTCAGCAATATCCTCACAGTATGATGCAATGCGACTTAAATGCAAAATTAGTAGAGTTTCACTGGCCGATAAATCATCCGAGGAACTGCCAATCTTGTCGAGTTGTGCTGATACCGTTCTTGTCTGTGTATGACTTGAGAATGCTTTCTTAGCATTTTCATCCGTCTTAGATTCGGAGGATTTACTTCTATCAATCCTGAAGAAGATGCTGGTTGTTTCATTATAGGCATCAAGAAGTTTCTCACAAATCCTAATTAATTTCGAACGTATTCTTTCGATCTTCAGTAACTGCTCAATAGCAGAACAGATGTGATCCGCAATCCGTTCTATGTATTTCGCAGCCAGACTGAAATGGAGTGCATCGGGAGGACTAATCTCTATTCTTCTTGCATAGCCCGGATTCTGAAGGGCTAGATGGCACAATCTTTCGACGAAATACCGATGTCTGTCCACATCCTCATCTCTATCAATGATCCTTCCAGCTTCCTGATGTTCGCCAGACTTCATCACATCAATTAGGCTAGTTAGCATATACTTCACTGTTGAGAACTGCCTTTTAAGAATCGGAAAGATGACCTGTTTCTCACTTGTATCGCTGATTATGATGCTATTTCCCATTTCTTCTAAGATTTCAAAACCAGGAAGTCTTCTTACCCACTGGCTGATGTCCTCTCGAGTCTTTATATCCAAGTCTTCTGCAAACAGTAGCTCTAGCTCTCCAGCTCCTACGATATAGGATCCTATGAGTATCATAACAATGCTATCTATACTTGATTCATCAATTTCATACTTGACTCGTTGAGATGAATGAAACTCGAACTCAGGAGGAAATATCCTCAAAGTCCCTTCAAGTGTTTGCTCGATTTTGACCTCTGAATCCTTTGATAATTTGTAGGTATCGCACCAAGTTCTGGGAAGATACACATAGAATGAGTTCCGAACTTGATTCAGCTTTCTGGTCATTGTTGAAGTAGTTTCCATCTCTAGTCCCGACTTGTAAATGTTGTAAATGCAATAAAGAAGTTGTCTCTGAAATCGTTCCACATCAAGATTATGATTTCTTACTTTCCTATTGTTCTTGAATATTTACAAAGAGATTGTGCTTCTTGTAGCATTTCATATGAAACATTTGCTACATTTCGTGGTATGTGAATAGCTTGGCCATCCTTTTTGAATGGTTTACAAAACCGCCGTTTAAGGCATCATCAAAGCGATGGTCTTTAATTCGGATGCATATTGGTATAAACAACCACGGATAGAGGATTGAGAATGCGATCAATATGGAAACAAAAGAAGGGGATTCTTGTCGGCATGGTTCTTGGAATTATCCTTGGGATAGGAGGATTTGCTTTCATAAGTCCCCCTCCTAATAGTGGCGCTAGTGGGACGTTGACAACTGCTGGATCTACTACTGTCTATCAGTTATCTCAGCAATGGGCGGTATATTTTGGTGTTGACAATCCAGGTCTTTCAGTTAGTCCAAGCTCTGGAGGTTCAGGTGTCGGACAATCATTGATCGCACAAGCTTTGATTGATGTGGGTGCAACAAGTTCATTTCCAAAGGAAGAGTTTATTCTTGAGAACCCTCAGGTTGAGATTCTACCCATCTCTGCAGATGCATTGGGTATTATCGCGAATCCTGCTGTGAATGGTACTGTTCTTAGGATGGATTGCGATATGGTTGTTGCAATATTTCAACGAAACGTGACCACATGGGAGGAGTTCGAGGAAACATTTGACGTTGAGATACAGCAGACGGGACCAATAAGCGTATACGCACGATCTGACGCAAGTGGGACAACCGCGACCTTTGCCAAATGGTTGGAAACAGCCGCTGAGAATATCAATAATAATGGAGCTGAATTCGATTGGCTTCTGGGGCATGAAGAAGCAATTTCATTTCCATCAGGAATTCAAGCTGTTGATGGGAATCCTAGCGTAGCATCGGGAGTTGAAAATGATGAGCACGCAATTGGATATGTAGGTTTGGCATTCCTTGAGGATTTTGTTACTGTTCAGCTGTTCAATCCTGGTAATAATGAGTGGGTAGTGCCTTCCATTGATAATGCTCTCAAAGCAATTCCTAGTAATCTGACGAATCCTGGCCAGAATTTAATGAACTCAGAATTGGAAGGTGCATATCCTATTGCAAGATTGCTATTCTATATGGTAAACACAGAGAATCTGAAATGGTATACAATTAATTATGTGACTTGGTGTCTGATTCAGGGGCAGAGATATGTCTCCGAGGTAGGGTATGTCCCAATAGCAAATACCGCAGCTCAGTATTATTCTCTCTCGGTTATTGCTATGCTGCAAAGCACTCCATAGAAAAACTATGATGAAGGAGGCCAACTGGTGTCGAGTAGGGAAACGAAGAAGGAATCGAACCCATCCCATTTTAGTGCAATCGCTGAACAGGTTCGAAAGATTCCCTCTGCGATTAAGGATGGAGTAAAGGAATTTCAAGATGCTGACATACCGGGTAGAATAGATAAGTTAGGACGTGTTGGTCTTCTTATCCCCGCATTGGCTAGTATCCTCATCATTGTTATGATTCTCACATTCCTATGGTATGAGGCGATTCCCATCTTTTCTGATCCTGTTGGAGGACCGAGCATAATTGTTAACCCAACATGGGATCCAAATAGAGACCTCTATGGTATTGCTACATTCATTGTAGGTTCTCTCTATTGCACTGGAATCGCTATTGGTATTGCTGTACCTGTAGGAGTTGGCGGAGCAATCTTCCTGAGTGAGTATTGTCCAATGCGTCTCAGGCAACCAATCAAGATGATAATTGAGATGATGGCTGCTATTCCCTCCATCGTCTATGGCCTCTGGGCATACATCGTACTTGTTCCCTACATCAGGGACACACTTGCGCCTTCACTACAGAACAATCCACTTACTGGATGGATGCCATTTTTCCAAGGTAGTACGAATGGTCTGAGCCTTATTTCAGGAGGACTCATCCTTGCGATTATGCTGTTACCTACTGTTGTCACTATATCAAATGACGCACTTCAGACAGTACCACGAGCTCTTCGAGAAGCATCCTACGCTTTGGGAGCTACACAAAGTGAAACTGCGAGAAAGATTACACTCTCTGCAGCCCTTCCTGGCATTGGTGCTGCTGTAGTGCTTTCATTAGGACGAGCTGTTGGCGAAACTATGGCGGTTCTAATGGTGACTGGCAACTCATTGCAGATACCCTACACAATTTTCGATCCAATCTACGTTATGACGAGCATCATCACAAATCAACTAGGATATGCCTTTGTCTTTCCATTATGGAGGTCAGCTCTCTTTGCGATTGGATTGGTACTTCTTGTGATGTCTATCTGTTTCACAATTACTGCTAAAATCTTCATACGGTGGGGAATGAAAACAAGGGGGATGCTCTAGATGAATCAAGAGAACGATTCCAGACTCAAGCGTTATTGGAAGGATGGAATGAGATCGCGAAGGCAATTCATCCAGAGATACTCTTCTCCAAGAGAATTCAAAGACCTTCTGTTCAAAATAATCCTCTCCTTGACGATCATCATAATTGTCTCCCCTTTCTTCATGGTCTTGTTCCAAGTAGCATCCATCGGGTTCTGGCAGATATTTGGATCTGAACCTGGTCAAGGACTCTCCTTTTTCTTCTCATTTCCTGGTCCTGGTTTGGAGGGAGGAATTCGAAATGCTCTAGTTGGAACTGTCGAGCTGGTTGTTATTGCCAGTACATTTGGAATTCCTTTGAGCGTCTTCGGAGCTGTCTACATCAATGAATACACACAACCCGGTTGGATGAGAAGTGTCATAGAGTTCGCTTCTGATGTCCTTGCGGGAGTCCCATCAATTGTCATCGGTGCGTTTGGATTCGCATTTCTTGTCGACTTCCTACATCTCGGCATGGGCGTTCTGGCGGGAGCACTTACTCTTTCATTCATGATGATACCGACGGTACTCCGGACAACTCAAGAAGCACTTCGTACTGTGCCTATGCCATTGAGAGAAGCATCTTTAGCCTTAGGCGCGACAAAATGGTCCACTACATGGAATGTCACTCTAAGGGCGGCATTTCCGGGAGTCATCACTGGAGTGCTTCTAGCAGTTGGAAGGATAATGGGCGAGACAGCTCCTCTAATCTTCACTGCCGGGAATAATCTGATTGTGCCCACAGAGCTTACAGGCTCAGGTTCTTGGGTTGCATCTCTACCGTATACGATTTGGGCGTACATTTCTGACCCTAGAGCCTATATCCAAGAGAAAGCACACGGAGCAGCTCTTGCTCTGCTCATCATGGTGTTGATAATTGATGTCATCGCGAATATTATTTCAAGGAAAGTGACACGGAGGCTTGTCTAATGGCAAAGTGGGAACACCATATAGAAGTCGATAACTTGAGTACTTGGTTTGGAAAGAAGAGGATACTAAAGGGTATCTCATGTTACTTCAAGGATAACACTGTTACTGCGATCATGGGGCCAAGTGGCTGCGGTAAATCTACTTTGCTTCGCACACTTAATCGCCTGAATGACCTAGTTCCAAGCTTCAGACGGGAAGGCTCAGTACGGTTCAGAGGAGAAGATATCTTTGCTCCTGGATACAGTGTATATGAGCTCAGGAAACATATCGGAATGGTCTTTCAGCGTCCCAATCCTTTTCCCATGAGTGTCCGTGATAACATCACATACGGTCCAAAGCTTCATGGCGTCAATGATGAAGACAAGCTCGATGACCTTGTTGAATCCTGCTTGAAGAAAGCAGCATTGTGGGATGAAGTAAAAGATGATTTGGACCAACCCGCTCCTAATCTCTCAGGCGGTCAGCAACAGAGACTGTGCATCGCTCGGGCTCTGTCGGTTGATCCCCCAGTGTTGTTGATGGATGAGCCAGTTTCAGCCTTAGATCCTATCAGTGCAGGGCGGATCGAAGAATTGGTCGTCGACCTGAAAGAAGAGTATACAATCATCATGGTAACGCATAATGTACAACAGGCATTCAGAGTATCAGACCAAGCTGCATTCTTATATCTGGGGGAGCTTATTGAGTTCGATCAGACAAGTCGAATCGCAGAAGCCCCAGCAGATGAACGAACTGAGGCATTCATCACGGGGAGGATTGGATAGCATGACAATGAGGAAAACACCATTAGAACAACACATTGAGCGAATAGCGACCAATCTAGGCAAATTGTTCGACTTGTCCTTGGACGCATTGGGTAAATCAATTATCGCTTTCAAAGAATTGAGCGATGGCCTTGCTTCCGAAGTCAAGGCACAATCTGGAAAGATCGAAGAGCTAGCAGAGAAGATCGAGGGTGATATCTTTGAAACGATTGCGCGCCGTCAGCCTGTAGCTAGAGACTTACGCACACTATCAACATATCTTGGAGTATGCCATCATCTCTATCGAGTAGGAAGATATGCATACAAGGTGGCGCATATTGCCCAGCTCTGTCTAAATGATCATCATTACAAGGAGCTCATCTCTCTCCCACATCTGGCAGATCTTGCCATTCAAACCCTCAATATTTCTCGAAGAGCAATTTTGCAGGGTGACCTCTCTGATATCAAAGAGCTTGAGAAGCTTGAAGCAGAGAGCGACAAGGAAACCGAGGACATGTTCCAAGAGATAAGCGAGTATTTACGAAAACAGGAGGGGATTGAGCGCATGTCCATGTTCTATGTGATTGTGGGGCGATACTTCGAGCGTGCTGCAGATCATGCCTTCCAAATGGCAGAACGAGCCATCTATATGAAGACTGGGAAGAAACAGAAATTGGGGCTAGCCTATAAACGGAAAGACTATGTTGCTCCTCATTAGGTTCTTGAGATTCTATCGTGAATCTCACGAACTAGTTCTAGGAACGCCATCTCAACATGGATATTCTCAGTCGCACTGGTCTGGATGTACTTGAGGACTCGCTTTGCAATCTCTCCATGAACCTTGTCCTCAGTGATATTTGATTCCAGGTCCACCTTGTTCTCACACACTACGACAGGAACATCACCTGCACCACTACGAAGTGCAGATAGCCATCGGTCGATTTTCTCAAAGGTTTCCGGACGCGTTCTGTCAAATACAAAGAAAGCTCCTGACGCATTGGCACAATATTGCTCTCTCAGCTCAGCGAAGGACTCTTGCCCGCCGAGATCCCAAATCACCAGTTTGTGCAGACTATCCCGGAATTCAACCTTCTTTACATGCAATACAGCACCAATCGTTCTTCCCATATCAGTAGATAGGCTATCATAGACGAACCGCTCAACTAAGGATGTCTTACCCACACCTGAGTCTCCTAGGAAGACAAGCTTGTGGACAAAATCTGGTTCACGGCCTGACATAATGATACGCCCATTGATATGATCCTATCTTTCGACAACGCGTTTCTTCAATCTTGAACGCTCGAGAATTTCTCGAGTCATCTCCAAGAACGCTTCCTCCACATTTGTATCTTCCTTTGCTGAGGTCTGGAGGAGCTTGAGGTTGAATTTCTTTACAACTTTTTCCAATTGATCTCTATCTATCTTGGATTCAAGGTCAACCTTATTCTCAAGAAGCACAATTGGTATCGTTCCAGTAACGGTAGTTAGAGCATCGATCCATTCCTCTATCCTAGCAATGGTTTCAGGACGGGTTGTATCAAAAACGAAAAACGCGCCAGAAGCGTTCTGATAGTAAGCTTTCCTCAATTGAGCAAAGTCATCCTGACCAGCTATGTCCCAAATGACGAGCTTGCACATCGTGTCATCGACCTTGATCGGCTTAGTGTGCATTGCCGCACCTATAGTCGCTAGATAGTCTCCTTCAAATGAATCATAGACATAACGCCCAACAAGTGAGGTTTTCCCAACGCCACCTTCTCCTAAGAAAACCAACTTCCAAAGATAGGCGACGTGTTCTGTCAAGGGATGGATACTCCAAAAGATGCTAGCAGTATTGTGATTGATGCGTCTGATAAAATTATCGAAACCATACTGAAAAGAGTATCGGGAACCAAAAGTGACAAAAGACGAGCGCATTATTCTATCTACAGCAAGGTGTAGTCCATGCAAATAGGAACATTCGCGAGAGATAACAAGCAAATTGAGGATGCTCTAAAGAGTAATCCAGATTTCATAGATCTGAGAATGGATTTAGATCATAGCATTGATTTCATGGATGCTAAGAAGACACTCAAAGATGCAGGGGTCGCCTGCACCCTACACCTGCCAAGTGATCCGGATTGGAATCCCATCAATCTTGCTAAGGATATCGTCCCTTACATCGATCTTGGAAAGGCGATAGATGCAGAGCTTGTATCGTTTCATACAACTCTCTCTACTCTCTTCTATAGTGATCAGGATATCGAGATGTTCCTTTCAGCACTTCCTGTTGCTTGCGATGTCATTAAGGATTCAGGCATAAATGTGGCTATAGAAACCTTGGGTCTCTATTACACGGAGCTGATGCTGCTTTTTGATGCACATCCCAGAATATCAATGGCGCTAGATCTTGGGCATGGCCAGATTATGGCGAGGAGAAACAGAGCCTTGGGACATATTCAGAGCTTTCCCGAGAAGATCAAAATGGTCATCGTGCACGATAATAATGGTGCTGACATGGTCGAAGAAGTGGTACGAATCAAGAAAGAACGACTTCTGAAAATAGAGGAGATGAGGGAGATGGCACGCAAATACGACGAGCATCTTCCTATTGGAGAAGGCCATATCGATTTCGCTCCTCTTTTCAGAGAATTGAAAGAGAACCACTATGATGGAAGATTCCTGATGATGTGCGCAGATCAAACCAAATTTGATGATGAAAGGGAGAAATTCATGAGTCTTTGGTTAAACGCCTAGCCCCTTCGAGCAAGTGAATCAACGAGCTTGCTCACCTCAGCGATTCCTGATTGATCATCTGCCTTGAGATAGAGTGCTCTCGCGATTCTTACTATCTTTTGAGCTTCGTCATACTTGCCCTGAACAACATAGAATCGAGCTTGCTTGACTCGAGCAGCACCCATCGCACTATATACTTCATGGGGATATTCAAAGCTATCGACATTGATAACCTCTCCACAACTCGGACAGGTTGTTACCGATTCATCTGACGTAATACTGGGAGGTGTCGTTCTTTCCACTACAAGTCCGTCAATATCAGACAGGTCATAATCTAGAGAGTCTTCCGCTGAAGCATCATCGTATTTAGAAGAGGTGAAATCTTCAGAGAATGGCTCTTCCTGAACAGGAGGCTCTGGCTTATCTACATACGCGGACATTGAACCTAAAAGATGTGATTCAATATCCTTAGGGCTAGGAGCAGCAATTGGAGGTGGACCTGCTGCGTACTCATCTTCTTCCAGATCATATTCGGTGTGAGATGTATGCATTTCAGATACCCCTTCCATTAGCTCTTTGACCTCGCTGGCTCTGAGCATCCTAGTTTCTACGACCCCTGTTGCATCATCATCATCGATTCCTACTTCTTCTGCGCGTTTGAATGCAGCTTGAGCCTTTTCTAATTCAGTTTGACGTTTTGTTGTTGAAGTTCTCACTCTATCTTTTGAAACTTCACTTGGCTTGACCCATTCCTCATCCACATCCACAGGTGCGGGAGGTTCAACCTTTGCTTCCGCTCTCTTCAGACTTGCAGCTGTAACGGTTCTTCCTACTTCAGGAACCTCTGGTCTTGGTTCTTTAGCTTTCGCTGGTTTGACTTCAGGTGTGAGTAAAGAACGTCCACAACGGATGCAGTATTTTCTAGTTGGTAGGTTGGATTTTCCGCAATTGGCACAGACTCTCATCTATCTCACCCTCAGCTCAGCAGTATCTTACTCGCAACCGTCTCTGATATAGCTTTGGAATAATTCGGTGAGGCATCACCACACATAGGTTCCGAACAATTGTATAAGAACTGCTTGAATGAAAACTACTGAGAGAAGAATCAGCTGTTGCCTTTTGGAATATCCCCCTGTGTCAATTCGATACAATACTGGCAGTAATACGAATGGAAGGATGAACATACAGATCCTAGCCGTTTCACCTTTCTTCGGGGCACCAGTCAAGAATAACAATGCGAGTGCGAGGAATGATGCGATTACAAATAGTAGCATCTTTTGGTTCTCAGATGATAACTCCGCAGCTCTTAGTTCCTTTATACCTCTGTAGCAAAGGGCGATAAGAACCGGTCCTAGAAATATCAGGATATCCAGAACATCTTGAATCCGAGTTACGAAGTACTGCAGCGGATTTGAAATCAGCATGAAACCTTCAGGATTCTCAGAAGCGCTGGCATACAGAAAGGCCGAAACGTAATTGAATCCAATGGTCAATTCTAACAGAGCATAGATCGCTATGATAGAAACTCCAACTGACAGGGGTTTGAGAATACTCTCGATGATTGCCAGCATGGAATCATGTTCCGCCTTCTGAAATTCCACGATGCATCCTAGGACTTCATACAACAGAAATGCTAGTGGAATCGTAAGAAATAGAAACGATGTGAAGGACCCCAAGAAAATCGTACTGATAAGACCTGCATAGCTAATCATGACATTCTCGTGCATATAGAAATACAAAGCTAGAACAGCAAGTGTTGAAACTATGGCATAAATATTGGCAAGGTAGTATACTTGGATAGCTGGTAGGATTCCAAAGAGAAACGCTCCCAATGTTGAAATATCCTCAGAAAGGAATTTCGAGAAGATTCGTTTGAGAGTGAATATGGATACTACTGTGCATATACTAGCCAAACCAATAGCAATACCGGCAGGGTTTCCAAACAGTAGATATAGTATGTAGATAGCTACGACTGCTCCGGGCGGCTGCGTCAATGCATGTGTCGTAAGTGTAGGCTGGAGTGTTTCGTAGTTCGAGATGAACTCTACAATGGAAGTAATACCAACTGCATCCTGATATATCCCATCTGGGCTACCTATCGAATTGACAATTCCTGCTTCCCATCCTTGAATCAAGTTTGTGAGAAGTATTGTAGAAATACTGAAGATGATAATTGCGAATACTTTCAAACGAGTCGGGACGCGTGGATAGATTTTCCATATGAAGAGTAGTGAAAAAGATATGATAGAGATTCCTAACAAGATTTGCCAGATATTTGGCATTGTGAGAGTCCCCCAGATTGGCCATGAATTCATGAATGATTTGAGTCCCCCACCTTGATTTGGCGGCTGTTGCGGTGGCAATCCGCTCGGATCTCCGGGAGGTGAAGTGGGGCCGGGTATTACGCTTGGCGTTAGTTGTCCGAATATGAGGTGATAGATGACAGTAATTATCCCTATTCCTAGAATAATGAGAGCATAATCACGCAGATGGGTCTTATCGAAGATTCGTCTTTCTTCAACGGAATGATTTGAAAGAGCATTCATGGTTATCATGCGATTCTCTGATTTTCCACTATATACTGATTTACCAAATTGAGACCCAAATCAAACCCAAATCTCTAGGAAATTGGGTTGCGGTTTCACAGGTTACGATGTATCTTCATAGCAGTTCTGCATGCACTTGAATATCCTGCACGAACGCTATCAGCTGTTGCAATGATAGTGCAAACCGGATCCCCTCTATTGACAACAACTCCCTTCGGTGAACGATCAACGGTGGAAGGATATCTCGCTAAATCTGGTACGACTCCATCCTTTCTAGCGTATAGAATCATCTTGACCGTTGGTTGCCATGATGGAATAGTATCGGTGAAAGTCCCCTCTACGGCATCGAGATGCATTCTCGTGACTGATGTATTACCTGCTCTCTCTAGCATCTCCAAAGTACCTTGAATTCTAGGATTCACTTCAAGAAGTACTATCTCGGATTCATTGCTGAGTACAAAATCAAGCCCATTGGATCCTACGAGACCTAATTCATTCACGAGAATTTCAGAACACTCAGTGATTGAGGTGAGTATTGATGCTTCCAAAGCAATCGGTATATAGTTGCCACAATAAACGAAATCACAATTTCGACCTGCGGATGGAATTCCTACAAGCTGGCCTTGAATCGAGAGTACCTTCGCTTGATCTGCTGTTGCCAGAACACTTGCACTAATGTCTCTACCACCAATATATTCCTGAACAATCAGCTCGAACTTCTCTCGTTTAGATAGATATTCCTCCAATTTCCCAGAGTCGGCAAAGATCCTTATACCAGAACCGCCTCCTGATGTATATGGGCGTACCACACAGGGAAAACCAATTTTGGCGGTTTCTGTCATAACCTGATCAAATGATGAGCAGTATCGTGATAATGGCATCCTAATGTCAAGTTTGGTTTCCTCTAGAATCTGCTTTATGCGGTCCTTCTGTCTTGCATTAGACATCTGGATAACTGAATTTCCTGTAAGACCGAATTGCTTCTGGATATCTAACAATGATTCCGAGTGGTCGTCAAACCCACTGCCTATTAGAATATGGTCAAGATCAATTTCCGAGAACGCTGCTAAGAAATTCTGAGACAAGGAAACATGAACAGGATTCTCTAATGATCCCCGCTGTCTACTTCCAGGTAAGGGGCTAAGCACGGCAATCCATTCATCTGAGCATGCAGCAAGGTCACTATCTCCCCAGTAATCTGAAACATAGGTGGTGCCACCCAATGCCTTGATGGAAGACGCAATTGGTCTTGCATTAAAACCGATTATTCCTACTTTTCTACCTTTGAGACTCAGCTCTTGCCCAAGCATTTGCAAGTAATCGTATTCTCTCCTGATAAGGATTAGTTCCTATCATCTATACAACCTATCAAGAATCGTGCACCTAATATATGCCCTAACAGCATTATCACGTGGGAGTTTGATGGGAACAATGGATATCGAAGAGATAATCAGATTCCGAGATTATGTCCTCCTAGAATCCGCGGCTGAGGAATATATCTCTCAAGGTCAGTGGAGTGAGCTTCTTGAGACCGTGAGTTTGACTAGGCCTATTGGAAAAGGACGAGATGCCCTTGTGCATCTTCTGAATCTTGAATCCGTTGGAGGGACTGATTCAGATATCTTCGAGGAATTCAGTACTCTATCAGGTTCGAACCTCTTTGAGATCCGAGCAGAGGCAATCTCGAAGACCATGTCGTTATTGAGGTCTCAGATAGCCAACAGGAACACTTTCTTTATTGATGCAGAGATGATGACGGCCAGTCCCTTTGTTCTGCTCTATGAGGATGTTATGTCCTCCCGTTTGAAAGAACTAGACGAGTTATGCAAACATCCAACTCGAAATGATCTATTGAAAACCTTCTATGGCTTTACACTACTAACTACAAGTGAAAATGGAACTGCTAGTGACACACAATCCCCTTATAGAAGATACTGGCGACGACGCAATTATACCAGTCGTCCACGTTTGGGACAAGAAACTGTACAAGCTATCAATGAAATCATGAAGGATTTGAGTTCAGAGATTCAATTGAATGATACCTACGAAACACTAGGAAGCTCATACTTTCTAAGGGAAAAATGCAGCCATTTGACAAGCAGTATCCTTGCCAATATCATCCGACTGTGTCTTTATATGACACCTTGGGACCGTGGTCGAGCTGCATCAGATTTAGGACGACTGGGTGATTCTCGACCATTGGAGTATTTACATAACAGGATTGAGATTGAGCCAGATCTCAAGACAAGAGCTGCAATTGCAAGAAGTATAGGCGCAATTGGAAATCCCAATTCTTTCGACATTCTAAAGAAGCAGGTCAGTATAACGGGCAGAAGTACGAACGCTTTGGCAGTAGCTGCCACAGAAGGGATAGGCGGAATATATTCCGATGAAGCAACCGAATTCCTGAAGAACTTGCTTCAGAAATCACAATACCTCATAGTTGAGGCTGCGATTGGAGGCCTACAACAGAGAAGCCTCAAAGCATTCCCTAAAATGCTGCAATCACTTCTCAAATCTTCAAGTATCATCATTGTACGAAAAGTAGTTGGAGCGCTTTTGGAGGATGATAAAGATGGTCACCGCATTTTGGTGGATTCAGCTCCGATTGTCATAAAGAAACTCTACAAGAATAGAGCATCAAGATACATACTGAATCGATTCCTTTCTTTGAAGGAAATTCAAGAATCAGAGGAGATACACAAGTTCCTCGCTACGAAGATACGAGGGATACACGATGATCGAATGAAAATCTATCGTAGCAAACAGAGCAATTGGTGGACAGGTCGAAGATTAAGAAGATACAATAATCAATTGCAAGAGATGGTTAACTTGGTTCTCAATAATATTCAATCTCCACTGCCGTGGGAACTTGATAAGGTTATTAGAGAGATAATGTCTCATACACAAATGGAACTACGAATTCCTATCCGAATGAGGTAAATCTCCAAGGAAATCAAAATGGTGTTAAGAAATACACACTCTAGGAAAGCTTATACCTGAGCAGTATCTGAAAGAAACGTAGCTTCGTCCATAGAGGGAACTTCATGGCTGAAAAGAAATTAAAGGATGATGAAAAAGCCAAGATGCAGAAGGCCTTGAAAGAGGCATCTCTTACAGAGAAGGACATCCTTCGTTTGGCAGAAGGCGAAGATGAATGGGGCACATCTTCACCTGTTGAATCCGGAGATGAGATGATATCAGCAGCCGCTTCTGCCCTAGAGTTTGTTGAAGGATTAGACTCACAAGAGTCGAAGGCAGTATCTCTAAGCGAAGGTGGCGAAGCTGCGGCTGGTTTTGATTCTCTACTTAAGAAATTAGCAACCATGAGAGGAGAGATAGCCGCTCTGCAACGAGGTGTCGTAGGTATATTCGCTGCTCAATTGCTAACATTCAGGGGCAAGGTTGTGGACCTCAAGTCAATAATATCTGAGGACATGGTAGAGAAGTTGCGTATGCCTATGTTCAAGAATGTAATTGAATCGACTTTTGTGGATATCGTCGATACTGAATTTGCGGCACTTGAGAAAGAACTAGTAGATAAGATTGTAGACCAGACTCAGGAACGATTCAAGGAGTTCGCTACTACAATTAGGGAATCGGAAACTGAGCTTAGAGCAACAATCGTACAACAGCAAGATATTGTTCGTTCATTCATGCAGAGCCTAGAGGAAGAAGCATTTGCGTCCGGAGATACTCTTAAGGAAAAAGATCAAGAGATAAAGAAACTGGAGTCTGTGATCAAGCAGCTCCAGAAGCAACTGGATGAAGGCCGATCATTTGATGTGGCCAAAGAAGAGATGAATCGTCAGATTGCTGACTTCGAAGCTGAGATATCGGAGCTAAGAGAGAATCTGTTCCGGAAAGACACTACTATAGAAGAACGAACAGGCGAAAGGGATGCAGCCCGTGCAGAGATTGAAGAGATCAAGATTCAACTTGCTGAATCACGATCACAGCTAGAGGTGTATAAGAAAGCAGAGAGTTCTAAGTCAACTGCATCACCTGCCGCAGAAGCTGAACTAAAGGCACTTGAATCCAAAGTAGAACTCCTTGAGAAAGCACTTGCCGATAAACGGAAAGAGAATGAATCTCTAAACTCTAAAATCAAAGAACTAGATAGATCGGTTATTGCGACTAAAAAGGAAAAGGAAACCTCTGAGAAAGAAGCACAGAGCCGTCTAGCAGAAATTGAATCTATGCAATCAAAGTTCGCCGAAGTGAAAGAACTTGAACAAAAGGTCTATGATTTAGAAAATGATCTGAAGGAAGCTGAACGGAAAGTTCCGATCGTAGAGATGCAACGCGAGGCTTTTGAGAAAGCGACGCGATTGATGGAAAAAGAACGTGATATGGCATTAGAGATGCGTGATTTGGCAGAGGAGCGCGCTAAAAGATACATCAAAGTACTCAACATCGAAGCGAGTACGAAAGTACTACTTCTGGTTGATGAGGTTGGTAGAATGTCATTTGCCGATCTAGGAAAAGCATTGGGTATAGTTCCGGGATTAGCGGCAAAGCATG
Source organism: Candidatus Thorarchaeota archaeon (assembly GCA_048884965.1). GTDB lineage: Archaea > Asgardarchaeota > Thorarchaeia > Thorarchaeales > Thorarchaeaceae > MP5-2226. The sequence continues at coordinate 22,186 of JBHLQH010000039.1, forward strand.
CAAGAGAGCTTGCTAAATTGGGTGTTCTCAAGGTTGAAAACGAGATGGCAATATCCACACTTAGAGATATTGAGATCAAGGAAGGAGAAGTTAAGGTAGACTAATCAAAAGGCTATCGTCCGGTCCCCTTCATTGTATGATTCTACGATATCTGCCCAATACTTACCAATCTTGGTCATCGAGGATGCAAAATCCTTTGCCATCCTATACTCACCCATTCTTTTCTCAACAAGGCCAACATCCCTAAGTTTGCGCATCACTTTGACATAGAGACCCCTACTACTTAGCACGAACCGTTCCCATTCATTATCTGGAACAACTCCGTTTGACGACATGATCTCATTCAGAATCTTTGCGGCCTGCGTCACCTGCATTTCAGTGAAGAATACATATCTCAGTAGGTGGTTTGGTTGGATTAGTGAAGGTCGCCTAACCAAGTCTATCTTAGCCATTTGCACTCGCCAAGAGTTGTAGATGACTTTAGGAATATCAGACCAAGTATTACGTTTTGACTTTCAATCCTTCAACCATGAGTAGAGGAATGACTATGATTATGAACACAGCAACTGCGATCACGGTCTGTGAAGCGAGACTAAACGTACTGAATTGTGACAGTAGAATTCCTGCTAATATTGTCCCTAGAAAAGGGAGAAGATTGTATGGCGTTCTCAGACGTCCCATTGCTGTAATCATTATGAAGAATCCATATGCAATCGCCGCGAATCCTATCGCTAGAGCGAACATCACAGCCAGCAACTCAAAGAGACCATACAGAAGGAGCCCTGCTATGGGAACGAAATATGCTACAACCAGCCAAATGAAATTGAATAGTATAATGAATTTCAGACCTGGAAGGGCATTTCGTATGTCCACATCTGAAGGGGCATTGCTAAACATTATTGTCATCGCAAGAAAAGCAACAATCCAGAATAGAGGATTGATAACAGTGAGCTCTGCAAATGTATAGAAAAAGCTATAGACAAAGCTCCCTATTGCCACAAGTGGTCCAGTGGCGTCTGCTAGAAGGATTGGATCTGTTTTGATGTTTATAAGCTGCTGCAAGAGCGCGATTGCCTCGCCTCCTAGATGTGCATCAGGAATGAGGTATGTAGCGGCGAGCGCGAAGAATGTCAGCAGGATCAAAGATACACCTACTGGAGCTAAATTAATGACTGTGCGTTTCAATGTGCTTGATGGATTGACGTACTTCACATATCCTAAAACGACTTGATCTCCTTCTACTGAGATATTGATAGGCTTGAATTCTACAATCTCAGTACCTGTAAAAACGCACCCCAAAGCATGGGATGATTCGTGCAGAGCGACACCAGGTCCAACGAGCCCATACCATGCTCGTGAACCAGGTTTTCTAGTTGTCTGCAATGCGATCTGAGACAATCGCTCCAATAGCCAACCAAGACCCCATACCACGAAGAATAACAGAAATGCAATCAGGACAATTGTGAAGTACGCATTCATCATATCATCACTTCTCTATTTAATCGATGCCAAGCTCTCGTTTTTTCTCTTCTTCGACCTTGCCAACTTCTTCAGCTTTTATTTTCTCCATCTCTTTAGCTTTTTCTTTCTTTGCCTTCTCTACGATTTTTCTCTTTCCTTTCTCTATCTCATCAATACGCTTCACTTTTGTCTTTTCAGCGTTCTTGATTCTGTTCCTAAGGACATCTACTTTCTTCTTGACAATGGATATTTCTTTGTCCTTTCCTCCTGAAGCCTTCTTGTATCTCTTATCAGCGTCCTTCCAGATAGTTTCAGCTTCTCGGGCTCGTTTTCGAAGTCCTTCATATGTATCTAGTTTTGCTTTCGCTTCACTTCTTAATCGTTCGATCTCCCCGTCCAAGCGTGCTCCGATTCCAGCTAATTCAGATTCAGCTTGTTGAAGTTCTTGCTTGAACTTCAAAATATCCGAGTCGATCTTACGAATTTTCTTATCATCTGAGTATTCTGAATCTGACATAGTAATCAACACCACATTAGTAACCGTGCTATTTCACTCTTGTCCATCCCAATATCTGAACTTGACAAACTTGATAACCGCCTACGGAAAGTTAGTTGTACATTATTATCGGTGGGTTCAATGATCACATATACGAATATCAAATACTCTGATTTCTTCAGTTTCTTCAACGTTCGTGAAACCAGCAAAGTGAAGCATGGTGATAACGTTACAATCAAACTCAAACCAGGTGGATTTCAAGAATTCATTGACATCGAATTCATTATTGACTCTGATGAATTCCTAACAGAATCGAATCTGTGGTTAGATAGATCTTGGATCGGGAATGAAGATCGCCTAAATGTATTTGCAAAAGATATTGCGAAAAGCTATATTCGAGATATGATTGTCATTGACCTGCAAGATCAGGTGGCGACTATAGTAGATATTCTATTCCAAGTCAAAGGAGAAACCGATCATATCATTACGATAAGTGGTGATGATCCACCATCAATACAAGATGTGTATGTTCCTGAACTACGATCTTTGGTTCGAACGTTTGCGGGTCTGGAACCGTCATGGATATTCGAAACATCCGAATTCATTATTCAAATGGATAATACGGATAATGAAGGACGAGAACGTCTACGTATAAGAATCCAGTACAAGAAATAGCTGATGATACTAGCTCTCTATCGCTTGCAGAATAGCAAAAGTGAAATCATTTACCGAAGCTCCAATCAATTTGGCATCCATTGAAGCAATGGCTTCAGTGATCGTCTCCAGGATTTTCTCCTCATCGGTATTGCACCCTCTCAGTTTCTCTTCGATTCTTAGGATACATTCCTCTGGGTGCAGGAAGAAATCTCCTGTGATCACAATATCCTGAATTTGATTCTCATTAACTGATACTTGGATTTTGATGAGCTTTCCTTCGGGAACCTTGTACGTAAAGCGCTTCATAGAATCACCTCGAGAAATTCCAATCAGTAGTATTGTATTTCTGATGCACAAGTTCTTCAACTCTATTTGCTTCAGCCTCTGTTAGTTCGCTAGGATGTAATGACACTCCAAGTGCTTCACTAAATCC
>JBHLQH010000040.1:0-24168 GCA_048884965.1 Candidatus Thorarchaeota archaeon
TTTCGCGAGTGCCATGTTGATTACCTCACAACAGTTGCGTAAGCGTAGCCTACAGCCTTGGTCGAAGCGACCTGTTTCTTCATCTTCACGAATTCAGTTCGGGTATTAGTTGCTAGAGCCATGATATTTCACAAGTATATGGTAGCAGATTTAGTATATATACCGAAGCCACAAGTTGGGGTCACAGAAGAAGGTCACATCTTGTGACTATGAACCAAGTAGAAAGGGGTGAAGCGTGCTCTCGATATCTATAATCTAGAGCAAGTTGCAATAATCAAGGACTCTCTCTTGCATAATCTCATGCTTTGATTTGGAAGTAGAATATTACCTACTACGCTGCTTTCAGGGCAAGCTTAGCAAATTGCTTACAGTACCCTATCGGTTAGGTAATATGTGATAGTGTACGACCCAAAAGACGATCGATAATGAATTCTACAAGAATCATAGGAATAGTACTATCTATTATCCTCTTCACAGTCTGGATTTTTGTTGATATGATATTCTTCCCATCGGTGGGCGAAACGCTCGGATATCCTGTCTTCGAGCTTGTTGCATACGGCTCATGGTTCGTGATAATTCTAATCATCCTTGTGATACTATCTATGACAGGCAACATTCCGACACGACAAAGCGGGAGTGAATGATATTGTCTATGGCAGGAAAGACCTGTATTGTGACTGGCGCTAATTCAGGCATCGGAAGAGAAACAGCCTTGGGTCTGGCAAAAGAAGGAGCCAAGCTGATCATGCTTGCAAGGAGCAAGCAGAAAGGTGATGAAGCAAGGAAATACATCATCTCTGCATCCAACACTCAAGTTGACCTAATGCTTTGTGATCTTTCCAGTATGACTGAAGTCCGGAGATTCGCAAGAGAGTTCTCTACGAACTATGATAGACTCGATGTCCTAATCAATAACGCTGGTGCGGTTTTTTCCAAACGTGATGTGACTCCAGAGGGGTTTGAAATGACCTTTGCAGTCAACTATCTTGCTCCATTCTTGCTAACACATGAATTACTCCCGATTCTGAAATCAAGTGCACCTTCAAGAATCATTAATCTCACATCTGGACTTCATTCCAGAGCTAGAATTGATCTGGATGATTTGCAGTCTAAGAGGAAATACAAGGGCATGGATGCATATCAGACCTCCAAGCTTATGGACTTGCTTTTCACTTACAAGCTTGCTAGGGAATTACAGGGCACTGGCGTTTCCGTCAATGTTGTGTCACCAGGATTTGTTGCGACGAATCTCGGAAGTAGTTCAGGGAGTCGAATGTCAAAGATCATGTTCGGGATGATGAAACCGTTCCAGTTAAGCCCTGCAGAAGGTGCAGAGACCTCCATCTATGTTGCAACCTCGTCGGAACTAGAGGGAGTGACAGGAAGGCACTTTGCCAAGTGCCAAGATAAGGACACATCTGATGAATCGTACGATACTGACTTGCAAGATGAGCTATGGAATCGAACAATCGAGATTCTCGGACTCTAGACTGATTATGGGCATGCCGAAGAACCCTTAAGGGATCACATCCAATATTAACTATAGTTCATACGAGGCTTTCGTATGTGTGAAGTAGAAGAATCAATAGTGCACTCAACACTTGTACGGGCCAGTCCCGAGGCAGTCTATGATGCAATGACAACATCCGACGCACTCGATGGATGGTTCACTACAGGTGCTGAAGTGAATCTAAAGCCTGGAGGTCACATCAAGTTTCGGTGGAAGGATTGGGGTGCTGATAAGGCGACCTCTGAGGATGGAGGTCCAGTGATAGAGGCAGACCGTCCAAGGAGATTTGTGTTCAAGTGGTTTCCAGCTGGTGACAGCTACAGTACAACTGTAGAGATGGACTTCGAACCGACAGAGGACGGAACAGTCATTCGCCTCAAGGAGTGTGGCTATAGAGACGACCCTCGAAGTAAGAGAGCGATGCTTGCGTGCGCAACGGGGTGGGGTGAGGCTCTAACTCTACTCAAATTCTATGTAGAGCATGGGCATCGATACTAGTATCATGTGTTATGCACAACACTCTTGAGCTGTCGCTTGCTAGGTTCAAATGACCTAGATGAAAAACCAGCAGGAACTGACGCAAGAAGCACAAGAGATTCTTAGTCAACTGGACCTTCTCAACCTTCTTGGGAAATATGGAGAAACAAGAGTAGTTGGTAGTGTAGTCTTGGAGCTACTTGTAAAGTTAGATTTGGATTTGCATGTCCTGCTATCTACATACCCTCTCATGGAATCAGTGAATAGGATTACAACCGAGTTGCTTGACCATCAACACATCAATGAAGTGAGAATCTCAGACTACCGCCCAGAAGGAGTGAAGATTGGGATTGATGAATGTCCAAGTGTTTCTGGTAATTGGACGATAGACATATGGCTCACCAATGATGTATCAACGACCGCATTTGGTCACGCGGAGCGCATACTTGCTGAGTTGACTCTTGAAAAGCGCGAGAGAATTCTATCTTTGAAGGAACACTATCACAGACAGGGTAGGTTGCGTAATGGAATTAGTACGTTGATCTATCAGGCAGTCCTAGATGGAATAACTAATGTGAGAGATTTCGAAAGGAGTCCTGCATATCTGAAATATCTTGAGAAACAGGGGAAAGTTGGAACAAAATGACTGTCAAATTCAATAGATCTGGAACTGAAGCGCTCCTTGATAAATTGAACATTATTGCTGGAGGACAATCCCTGTCACAGAGAGATATCAATGAAATCATGAGCAATCGTGTTGTGGATATATGGATTAAGGCCTATGAGTCGTGGATACCAGATGCACGAGCTGATTTTGAGAGAGTTCTTGCCAATCTGCAAGAAGACTCGCCAAAAGGTCTTAGTGACTGGGGTGTCCACATAGATAATGGTATGCGTTCTGCGATTGAGAACTTGGAGAGAATGCAGGCAAATCTTACCTTTCTTTCGGAGTTCAACTGGCCTCAGGCTGAATGGCATGCCCTCAAGTTTCTTCCACAAGGCACTCATATAAACGTCGATATCTTTGCTACAGTCGATGGTTTCAACGGGGGCATGTTTAGACCCGGGAAGGTCTTCATCTCTCTTCTATATATGAGTCCATCAAAGCTTGACGCTAGTAATTTCAGTCATGAGTTTCATCATAGCGGTTTCGATTTCTGGTGGAAGAAAGCTCCATTCTATGTGAGATCCAATGAACAGAAAGATACAGCGGAATATTGGGCTCTTAGGTTATTCGAGTATCTAATTAGTGAAGGACTAGCGAATGCATTCTGTTCTCCCACAGCGATTGAGAAGGTGGAGGGAAATTCAGAGCGGATCATTGTGCATAATGAGATTATACAGGAGTATGAAGATCGATGGGATGAGTTCCATTCCATGTTGGATGGACTCATCCGTAGAATCACCTCAGGAAACATTGTGAATATCAAAGAAGAATACAATAAACTCACGATGGATCTGTCAGGGAGAGGGCTTCCAATAGGTCATTTCTTCTCTGGACGGATGATTAGGGAAATGGATAGATCTCGGATAGTACAGCGTGAGCAAATCATCGAGCTTGTGAGAGGGCCATTCTCATTCTTCAAACTCTACAATACGGCTGCAAAAGAGAGGGGATTGAAGGAGTTCTCAAAGGACCTACTTCAGAATCTAGATTCACTTATAGCGAAATTGGCAGAGAGTTAGCTGTGAGATAATTGCCATTCACTCCTTTCCATTTCGGACCTGCCTTACTTGCGGGGATGATTCTATTCCCCTTTTTCGATATTGCAGCACTTATGATATGTAGTGTGATTCTTGACGTAGAGCCGCTTCTAGTCTTGGTTCTTGAGCTTGGAGGTCCATTACATGGTATAGCTCATACGTATCTTGTTGCCACTATAGTCGCTATAATCGTAAGCGTTGTTCTCTGGGTCCTGCGAAATCCTATCTCCGCTCTCATCTTGATATTTGGAATCGAGCAAGAGCCAAAGAAAATTCGGATTCTCGTTGCGGGTCTTTTCGGGACCTATTCTCACGTCTTTATGGACTCCTTTCTATACTCTGAGATGAACCCATTCTTTCCGATGCTTGGAAATCCATTCCTTGGGCTATTCGCATCTAGTATGCTCTATCAATTCTGTACCTATTGTGGGATTATAGGTATCTTACTCTTCTTTGTTCGATTCTGTATTATGACCAAAAGAGATTCAACTATAGGTATTGAGAATCCCTGGTAGAAGATGGAATCTCACTGTGTATTATGCTATACTGTATATTGCACACCCCACAAGATTTATATACAAATGATGTACAGTACTAAGTAACGCACAGTATAATGTGTTACATGATAAGGTGTATCGTACAATGATAAGTGTTCAAGGAAACGACAATTATGCGGGTGGTGCCCCATGAGTACCGAGTCCAAGAAGGCACTCGAGGAATTCGAGCGCTGGAGCAAGGAAGTAAAGCGAGGTGCAGCCTCTTTGGCTATCCTTGCGGTCCTTGAGGAGCAGGAAGCCTATGGGTATGAGATTGTGAATCAGCTAAGCTACAGGGTATCGTTCTTGCAGCTTGAGCAAGGAACTGTCTACCCGCTACTGAGACGGCTAGAACAGAGAGGTCTCTTGAACAGCCGATGGGATCAACACGATCCTGCAAAGCCAAAGAAATACTACGGTCTCACTTATGATGGTAGAAGAGCTTTGGACATGATGATGGAAACATGGTCTGTGCTATCTGAAGAAATGAACAAACTAAGTAAAGGAGTTGAAGCATAAATGGCGGACAAGCCTATTGATTTGATTGAGAAGTATTTGGAACGTGTACAGGTATACCTCCCCCTAGGAAGCGAGGAGATACTTACTGAGATTAGGACCCACCTCATTGAGGAGGCAGAAAGCCTCGGGCGTGGTCAACTGACCCATGGCTCTGCCATGCTGGCTATCGAACGGTTTGGCGATCCGAAGGATGCGGCCAACGAATGGGCTGGAACTGGTAAGAAGGTCGGACCTGTACCAGCTGAGTATGCTACTCCCCTTGTGAAGATAGCGTTGACATTGATAGCACTAGGAACAGTCTTTGTCGCTGGAGCTGCTATCGTAAGCTATTCAGTCCCAGGTTTCTGGGGCATGGTTGACTTTGGCTGGAGGATAGGAATGATGGTTGCGATGTCATTACTCTATGCATTCATCATCATTGGAAGTCTCTCCTATCTAGAAGGTAGGGGTAAGCCTCCTACAGAGAAGACCACGCTGGAAAGTGTTCTTGGTGTTGCAAGTGGTGCATTCAAGCCTAAACCCCGGTCTGATGCTGGTGCTGGATTCTTCTTTGGAATCATCTTTGCCGCTCTAGTGTTCTCTCCATTCATTCAAGGCATTCTCACCGCTGAAGCACTCCTCTTCGCTAACGTCTTTGCAACCCTGTTGTTGCTAGAGGCTATCGTCAACTTGATGTTCTTCCTAGTCGGGGAGAATAATGTGAATCTCTCCATGGAAGCTATCATCGGAGGGGCATGGGTAGTTCTGTCCATGTTCCTGATCAACATAGCATTCCCATTGATTGGATTCTACAATAACACCAACGGGGTCTGGACCTACATGACCTTTGAGGAACTGTTCCAGCTAGCCCCCGAATTAGAGATCTTCCTCCCCCTGAATCTGATTTGGGTCTTCGTGGTGTTCATCATCGTCATCACGAACCTTTGGACCGTACTGATGGCCCTTATGAAGATCCCAATGTACCGCCAGGCTGGTAAAGGCTGGTGGTGGCAAGGCGAGTGGGGTCAGAAGCGATGGAAGAAGTACCAGAAGAAGGACCGTCGTCCAGCTGACACAGTCCGAGAGGATGGCTACACCTCTTCCAACTACTAGTACAGACTTTGGGAGCATCGTGATGCTCCCTCTCTCTCTTTTTTTCAATTCGATTTCACTGTAGCTGCTCTAATCCGTTCAGTTTTATTTCACAGAATAGTCTAATACTTGGATAATAATGAGATTGCGTCTGCAGGCATTAATCATCCTCATACTTGTGCTCCTAGTTTCATTCCCATATTCAGGAGATGCCTACCCTATATCAACTGATACATCATTTAGAAGTTCAGAGATCTACGAGTCACAAGAACTACTACCTGACCCAGCATTTACAATGGAGCCTGCCTATTCCATTCAAGGATCATCTGAGGAGTTTTCGTTCAACTACAAGAATTCGTCATCAGATAACAACGGAGGTGTTGTTTCCTTGAATTGGACTCATGTTCCAGGAACAGAGCTGGCCTTTGACATGAGAGGATCTTTTCCTGAATGTCAAGAATTCGTATATTTCACCCAAGAGTTCACATGGGACTTGCACATATTACCAGCAAGTCTGAATCTATCACTAAGATATCAAGTAACTAGAACTGACAGATTCCTGACTGAGTATTCATTAGGATTGTTCGAGATTAGATTTTGGTTCATTCATCCAGATGGAATCTGGCGTGAGATTGCAACATTTGGGGGCGGCCATGAGTTCTATAGATCGAATTCTCACACAATTTCTCGGATATACTTCGCTGATTTGTTTGAGAAGCTCATGACTGGAAGTGATCAAAATTTCTTGCCTGCTGCAAAACTCGCAATTGGTCTAGTTCCAACCTGGCGATTCCAAGAGGATAATGGGATACAGTTATGGAGAGAGTTCAATGGATCAATTATCCTAGATATCACTGAGATGGGATTGAGCTCGCTCCATAGACGATCGGATACAAGGGTTGAAGTTGAAACACCTGCATTCAATAACTCGTGGCAAGTTGGCAGCTCAGACTCGTTTAGAGATTCGTTCATAGCATCCGATGATAGTCTGTATGTACTTACAGTTGGAGAGGTTGCCGGAATGGACTTTGGATCAACTTTGACCAGAGTTGGATTCCGCGGAAATGAGATTTGGAGCAGGATTTGGAAAGTATCTGAGGGCATGCTGGCACAATCAGTCGCAGCTACTCCAGACAATGTCTATATTATTGGAACCGTGTATGGTCCCGGACCAAGCTCTGATGTTGGAGTCTATGCCCTAGATGTGAATGGCGATCCGCTCTGGAATATCACTCTTGATTATTCTGAGAGTGATTATCCCGGTGATGTTGGTATAAATTCAGCAGGTGAGATATTCATAGGTATCTCAACTGGACTCTATCCAGAACGAGATGTTCTTATCAAATTGGATAGTACTGGTGAACTACTGTGGGAGGTGTACTTTGGCTCACCCCATTCGGATCGAGTACAGGATGTTGAGGTCTGTAAAAATGGAAACATCTACACCCGTACGGAACATCTTCTTTCTTTATGGGCCGACGATGGCCAAAACCTCTGGTCTAAGATAGGGCGTTTTGATGATGCATATGCTCTTGAGAATGGGAATGTGCTAACTACGAATCCCATATCCTATGGATCGATAGAGCTAACCTGTTATAATATGGAAGGAAACCAAGAGTGGTCTTCAATTTTTGACGTGAAATACACACAAAACTGGTGGGATTTCGTCACCATCTCGTCAGCAATGGATGGGCACAATGATACTCTCTTCGTACTTCTTTGGACATATGGAATACATCCAGGACGTTTCCTTTTGCACCTTGACAGCAGTGGCAACCAATTGCATAATAAAACTCTCTCATTCAGTGAAGATCCCTATGATGTTTACAGGATTCCGCAATATTATGATATGTACATGGCTTCCAATGGATTACTTTATCTTGTTGGAGAGTATCTGAATCATAATTGGGATTATTCAATAATTATCGGTGTCTATGACTTTGAGGGAGTTGTTTTGGGCATGGTAAACTCGACTCTAATTAATTCCTCTGTTGCATTCGTACTTGTGATCGTAGTTTTGATCAGTTTCGAATCGAAAAGAAGAATCTCACATATGGATTGAATCGATATGCAACACCTTGAACATTCATAGCCATTCATTGCACAACTACCGTTCCATCATTTAAACCCTCTATTTAAATCGATTTAGAATGCCATTTGAACTAAATTGAACCATCATAAAACTTATTCATGGATTATGGGATTTATGATATCTATTAGGTTTCAGAATTCTGCATTCTTCTTAACCATTGTTATATATAGAACCGAGAAGGCTGTTTCGGTGATTCAATGAAGAAGCACGCTCTAATTAATCAAGCACTCCTTGTGATGCTGCTCTTTCTACTTGTGTCAGCAGTTGCAACTGTGAATGCACAAACAACCGGTGGCGGTAATGATGATGACGACGATGATGATGATGAAACTACCACTACTGAAACTGAGCAGGAAGACGAGGACGAAGGTACAGAAGACGATGATGATTCGAACGATCGGGAGTTGGAGATACAAGTGAGTTCAGCACATGCTGAGATCAAATCCAAGCTTGCGTCAGGTGCGAATGAGAACGTCTTCAAGATAGAAGTGAACACTGGTTCAGATGGTCTTGAGTTCAAGGTCGCATATGAGGAAGAAAATGCCACCACAGAAACTGAGCATGAGTTCAAAGTTCTGTTTGAGAGACTAATCGAATACTTAGATGGCAATGAGAATGGAGTATACGACAATGGGAATGATACTGTTCTCCAAGTTCTAGACCTGACACTCTTTGAGCCTATCGAGTATACTATTGAGAATGGGACAACTGGTCAAGTGCACATCTTTGATGTTTCTACTACTGATGGCATCTTTACTGCTAGGCTATATGCATCTGGAGAATTCTCTGAGATTAACGGGACTGTGGTCGCTCCCAGTGAAGTGAAGATCGATGTCATCATTCGTGATTTCAATTTCACCTCTGATGACTCACTGTTAGCATTGAATGTGAAGCTCGAAGCTGAAATGGAAACTGAATTCGACTCCGAAACCGAGGATGAGAAGGAAGGTAGAGCCACAGATGAGGCGGAAGTCGAGGTCCTTATGACAGATTTCCCTGGATTCTTCTCATGGAAGGAAACCGCTGAGATTGATGGTGTCACCTACGCTGTTAATTCCAGCATTGATGAAGTGGAATTCAATGAACAGAAGATCTACCTCAACTATCCCCAAGGCAACGAGATAATCCACGACCCCAAGATAGGCTTCGAGAATGTTCTTGTGAGTCCCAATGGATTGCCATTAGCTGACATTCTCATGGACAATTATGTGCCACTCATCGCGATTGTAGCAATAGCTGTGATAGGTATCGCGGTTGCCGCTAGACGGCGAACCTAGTTTTCTGATAATCTTGGAGGGAAATCTCTCCAAGATTCTCTCTTTTTCTGGCAGTTTGTTATGTGAGAAGATGACTGTACAGCTTTTCCAGATTATCCGCTTTCTCATAGAAGCCGTATTTTCTCCAGCTGCTTGCACTAAGTCTAAGCAGTCTAGAGGCTTGTTCAAAATACTTTGGATTGCCCAAGCGTTCCCAGCTCTTTGATAGGACCCCTATCAAGGAAGAGCCTGTCACTGCGACCTCATAGTCGTATTTCTGAGGGTTTTGCACGGCAACACGATTGAGGGCAATCACAATCTTCACGACTTTTTGTAGATCCCACTCACTTAGCATTTCAGCCGCAGACGATGCGTGATAGGTAACAGCCATGATATCATCTCTACAGACCATTCCATGGGAAACGAACCATTCCTGCACCTCTAAGGATCGAAGGACACATTCTGTGAAGACAGAGTTTCTAATGTTCTCGGAAAGCAGATTGTATGAAAGCGAGGCCAGAGATGTGAGAATGTTTCCAGTGTTCGTTGCATACATATCCGGGACTGTTTCCCGAGACTCCTCAATAGCTTCTATATCTGTGGTTTTCATTGCTAGGTAATGAAGAATCGCCGCTTCCTCTCTGAAGACCTGAGCTCTTGTCAGGACAGGTCCTAATGCATTTAGAACAACATAGATTGAGAATCTGACCCTGCTCTTAGCCCATTCTCGTCCAGAAATATCTATGATATCCTGAAGGAACGTACCTATCTTCTCTAGATGTCTTTCACGTTCCGATCCAGTCGCAAGGTAATAGTACTCGGCATTGGCGACACCCAGACTTTGAAAGATGCTATCGATAGTATGTTCGAAAATTGGCAGATCATCATGAATTAAGCGTCTGAAATAATAGAAATAGAGCTCTATCACTTCCGTGAGAACTTCTTTTCGTTCACTTATAGTCAACACTGGTGACTCGGATAATGCAGTAAGCAATGTGATATAGTTCTGCAATTGCAGTGACGCTCGTAATGCGAGCCCTCTCATTCCTTCGCTCTTTCTCAGACGATGGACCAACCCCTTTTTCAGGACTTGGCGTATCTGCTCAAGAATTCCATCGATTCTGCTCTTATAGAAACCAATCGTTTCCTTGAAGTCATCATAGCTTGAAACGGAATAGAGCTTCTCAAATATGGCATCTCTATCCAAAATTGAAAAGATATACGCACGTGCAATTGGAGAGGTGTCCCTTAGATGGTCTGCAAACCTGTTTGCGAACTCATGTAAGAGTGAAATTCGAACATCGATAAATAGGAATGAATATAGAAGAGTCCGTTCAGACTGCCCAAAATCGAAAGCTTCTGCAGCAGAGCGAAAAGCATCAGTATATTCAGCACCTGAAATCTCTCCCGAAAGGAATCCAACAATCGCTCGTCCCAGTCTGCAATAGGGGTCATCGCCTTTAATCCGCATCGCAACCTGCTTCAGATCCTCGATTAGCGGTGCACTCGTGCTGGACATAGAACGTGCTAGCTGGCCCATCTTTATGGTAAATATGCGGGCCATATCATCTTCTATGCCAAGACTTGCCGCGCAGGCACGATCATACTCCCCGTGTAGTGCAAAAACAAGTCCCTCGTCAAGGGAGGTTGGTGTCTTCTCTACCAATGCCTTCCATCGAGGACGTAGGTCTGCATTATTCAATCTGTTCTCTAGGACCCTTATCATTGCGTCAAGTTGTGGATCATTTCGAATCGCATCTAGAATTGGGTTCCATGAGAAGGCAACGATATCAGACAAAGAAATGTTCAGTTTATCACGTATGTAGGTATCAAGGACATTGTTGGTAATGGATATGTGAATGTCACTAACGATTCCATCCGCAGGGGGTATCTCTGAATCATCAAGCTCGTCTGCTATGATTCGGAATAAAGTGTCCATGTAGTCTTCGGCCTTTGTCACAAGGGCTACTATCGTATAGCATTTCTTCGACTCTGTGACAATAAGCGTATTATCCTTGAATGCGAGTTGTTTGACTTCACCACTCCCCATTGCGTCGCAGAGGGTCTTTGCCGCAGAAATCAAGGCTCCAATAATCATCTCACTCTCTGTTTCTACATAGCTTCTGATGACGACAGGCACACCGCCCTCGCTGAGTACACCAAGTAGCCGAATCATAAGAGCATCAATCAGTTAGTGTTTGTCTAACTACAAACATGGTATGAGAAAAGGATTCTGGATAGAGTGATTAGATGTGCAATATTTCTGAAGCTGCTTTGGAACCTAGTTTTATATCAATTAAAGATTCATGCCTTTTGTGGTAAACATGGCAGATGACAGCGAAGACAAATACAAGGAAGTGCAATTCGTCCCTCCACAGGAAATTGAACTGAAGAGAATAGACACAGAAGGGTATCTTCTTGATATTGGCGGCGGTGGCGAGGGCGTTATCGGACAGCTAGAAGGAACTCGAGTCGTCGCGATAGATATGAGAAAGGAAGAGCTTGAGGAAGCCAAGATTGGTGATTACCTTAGAATAGTCATGGATGCAACAGATTTGCAGTTTCTGGATGGAAGCTTTTCTACTGTGACAGCATTCTTCTCCATGATGTATATGAATGACGAAACCAAACGAATGGTATTCAAAGAAGCAAGTCGCGTCCTCGTTCCAGGTGGCGAGTTCAGACTCTGGGATCTCATAGTTCCCAAGCAGTTCGATGAGAACAAGAAGGTCTATGCAGTCATGCTCAAAATCCACTTACCCGACAGAGAGATCGAAACTGGGTATGGCTGTCCTTGGGCTACTCGGGAACAGGATGTAGTCCTGCTCAAGAAATTAGGACAAGATGCTGGACTTGAAGTGGTCGAGGAATCCGTGGATGAGCATACATTCTTCCTAAAATACCGAAAGCCATAGCACTCAAGATGAAGTAAGATGGAGTCTAGGTTCAAAATACTCCATTACATAGATTAACTATTGTTGGTGTCCCGAGCAATCGTTAATAGGTGCTTTGAATTGTCTTCTTGAAGAGCATTTGCAGAGATGAACTGACGATGTGCGAATACTGCTTCAAACATGGATACGGTGCAAAATGGTATGAGAATGCCCGATTGTATTCGAACGACTTGGCTGACGAGATCCAAGCCCGAGAATATCTAGAAGAGCAATGGCAGAATATGGAAACGCTCTTCATTCGGAAGATTCTGGGATTCAACTCCATTGGACTTGGCTACAAGATGCAGATGCCCATCATTGGACGAGTTATTCGATGGGCAGTGGAACGACAGATCCATAGTGAGAGTCCAAAGAGAAATCCTGTAAGGGCGGATGGGCATTTTGGTCAGGTCATCCCAATGGAAGATGCTCAACACATCTTGGGCAATCTGGCAGCAGAGCCCATTCTAAAGAACTATTGTCTTTGCCGCTATATGCAGCGAGGCGTGAAGGATGCTGTGTGTATCAATTTCGGACAGCTTTCTGAGATTATTGCCAAGCATGACCGTTACATCCCAAAGGATGAGAAGTACTGGTTGACTCGCGAGGAAGCCATCGAAGCCTTGGAGCGTCACAACAAGAAAGGGTATGTCGCGTCAGTCTGGTTCCAACCCGTCCCCTACATCAACGCGGTTTGCTCCTGTGAGAGCCCTGAATGTGGAGGATTGCGACTGCGGAACGACTTTGGTCTGAGAACCGTGTATAAGGGAGAGTATGTCATTGATATTGACATCGATAAGTGTCAAGGTTGTCAGAGTTGCGTAAAGATGTGTCAATTCAATGCATTGCGATATTTACCATCTGTGAAACGAGTGATCGTTGACCTTGACAAATGCTTTGGATGTGGAGTATGCAGACATGCCTGTAACCACGATGCATTGAACCTAGTCCCACGCGAATCTGTTCCTGGTCAAGCTGGTAAGTATTGAGGTGATGGTTATTGACAAAGAAGACGAAGATAAACATAGATCACTCGAAATGTGGTGTGAATGTAAGTACTGACCCCCGCGATTGCAGGAAATGCCTGTTTGTATGTGATCCCGCTGTCTTTCTCATGCATCCAACCCTTGAGAAGCACCCTGACCCGCATAACCCAGATAAATGGGTAGTCGACGCAATCTGGCTCTCAAAATGCACTGGTTGTATGAAGTGCATCAACGCTTGTCCAGAGCAAGCAATAGAGGTCTTTCCAGGAGATTCGCTAGCAGTCATGAGAGGAATCTAGTCCATCACCTCAGAGTAGTAATAGGACGTGATTGGAGCACTACGATTTCTCCATCTCCTACACACCACTCGATGTCTTGAGGACATCCCATCTTTTCCTCAATCTCTATTCCAAGTTCTATGAGATCCCTCAGGATCTCATCTGAAAGCACAAAGGCCTCTCTTTTAGTTAATGGCGTTTCTACGCATAGCGTGCATCCATTACCTTGGATGAAGGTCGACTCCTTACTACCAAGGGTTCGACTGATAGATGTCATTGTTTCCCTATCCACGACATAGGTATCCGGAACTACCTTTCCACCTACAAGTGCCTCTCCAAGTCCCCATGTCGCCTCAATGAGCATGTGGTCCATTCTACTATCGATAACATTGGCTGTGAAGAGGACTCCGGAAATCACAGCATCTATCATTTCTTGGATTACCACACCCATCCGAATACTGCTCATTGGAATGTCTTTTGTCTTGAGATATATCGCAGATTGGGGGGATATAGCGGATTGCCATACATTCTTCACTGAAATGAGAACATCCTCTATCTCCTTAACACAGAGGTAGGTATCTGCCTGCCCTGCAAAGGAAAAAGATCTTCCGTCTTCGATTGATGCGGATGAACGAACAGCATATCCGTATTTTGCGTGAGTTCTGTTTTGAAGCGTTGAGAACATCTCTTGGAGTTCCAAGATCATCCCATTTGGCAGCTTGGATGGAATGAACACTGCCTGCAAGTTGGCTGCGAGTTCAAGTATCTCCTCAAAATCTTGTGATTCATCTAACTTTATCATTAGTTCCTTCGCTTCTGGGATGCTTTGAATCATCTGATGATAATAGACCCCGGAGATTGCAAACCCTCTGGGAACAGTGAAACCATTCCTTTGGAGTATTGAAAGATTTGCAGCCTTGCCACCATAGTTCTGGATCTCGTCTGGAGAGATTTCATGTAAGAGTCGCATGGATTTGGTGGGCATCCTTCTCACCTACCTAGTCAATCACAAATAATGCGCCTTTGACCCCATCTTCATGCTTTATCATGACTCGTTTTCCGTTCAATTTTGCTGGCTCATCTATATTCGTCCCCATGAGTGCAGGTATCTCGAATTCCCTTGTCACAATTGCCAAATGTGATCCCAATGCACCAGTTTGGCATACTACACCAGCTAGCTTTGGGAGGACTGGAGCAAGAAACGTAGTACCAGCATCATCGACAAGGACAATCTTCCCATCTGCTCCTTCTTTAAGTAGATTGATCACTTCTTGTACTGATGTGATGTATCTAATCTCACCCTCTGCGTCGAGCTTCAATGAGATTAGTCCTTGGGCGATTCTTTCCATTGGTTATAGCTCCCTTGACTTTCGTGCAAACCCGCAACGCTCAATTTAAGCATGCTGTAGATTAGAATAAGTTCGTACAATGTCGATGTATTCCTTTCCATTTGCCCGAAGACTTACATAAGGGAGTGTTCAAGCCATAGAGAATTCTGTGATGGTGAGTTAGCATAATGGAAGTAAGAGAGGTTAACAAATACCTTCGCCATGTTTCTGATGTCTTCAGTGACATTCTTGCGGAACGAGGACTTCTGGAAAGTAAGCTCTTTCCAGTCAACGAGTACATCAGCGTGTCATGTTTCCATACCTACGAATACCTGTATCCGCTCATGAAACTAGTCTGGGATCGAATTACTCCTGAGGAACTAGCGAAACAGAGCAAGACGCTCCTGTCGGAGGTCCATGCGCTTTCTATCACATACCAGTGGCTGTACTATGGCCTTGGTCGAATGGGAATGGTGTTCAACAAGTATGAGAGCGACCCCTCGAATGAACCTGCGGAGAAAAGAGAGCAGTGGAAGTATATCCTCGAGAACTGGTACCGACTTGCCACTTCTTATTTTAACTCCGGAAAACATACTGTTGCTGCATCGGATGGAAAGAATCTCGCATTCACTGATGAAACTGTGTCTTGGCTGAAAGACAACCTACAACCAGTGAATGAGGATCAAGTAAAGGCTATGCGTAGGAACATAGGATCTGTGGAACTGTATGCTTTCTTGGATGAATGTGAGGCTAGAGCTAAACTAATCGATCATGGACCCTATCAGTATAGCGGTGATGAGATTCTTGTCATATCCGAATTCACCAGATTATGGGACGGCAAGGGTGAGCCATGGTTGCCATGGTCAAATACAGAAGCACAACTACCATCCTCGAAGCTTGGAGTTGCTTTTACCATCAAGAATGCTACTGCCTTCTTCAATGATATCGGCACTATGACCATCGAGCCCGGGGATTATTCCTCTCACGTTACGAATGCCTGTGCCTTTGCGAACCGCGGGGATAAGGTGGTATCGATTGGTCTTGATGAGCTTTCTACCTATGCAGATGCTGCTAATGCTGCCCAGACAGAGCTCTACATGAAATTCGCAGATTGGGATAAGAAGAAGCTGATGCTAGCAGGAGCTCTTGCATATTGGCGAGGATTCGTTCGGTTCACTGATAGAGTCGGAGTGACAGACAAGATAGAGTGGGCTATTGCAAAGCACATAGAGGATGAGCATGTACCCTTCTTTATGGAGAATGATGCCGACCCTGCATTCATAAGATTCGGTCGATTCGATGATGAAATGGAAGAAGATCCCACACTATATCTGCTACCAGAATAGGGAGCCTGTTCATGATGGAACCAAGTGAGATACTAATTCAGGTTGGACGGGCAAGAGACCTCTATAATAGAGGACTGCAGATGAAAGATCCTGCCGCTTTTGAAGAATCACTATCAATCTCTTTGAGTCTTCGCAAGTTAATTGATTCCTCAGATAAGGAGGAACTTGCCAAGGAAATCAACCAATTCGAGCATCTTGATGGTGGCTTGAATGCCCATATCTTCAATTGTATGAAACTGCTTGGTCGCTATGAAGATATCCTACCCTATCTGGAGAGAACGCTTCAGTATCTCAATAACGATAGAAACCCAGATCTCTGGCGCCAACTTGGATTGCTATATCTTGTGCAAAAGAAAGACTTGGAGAAGGCAGTTGAAGCATGGAAAAAGGCAATAGAACTCGATTCATCGTTCCTAGAACGGTTTCCAGGTCTTAATGTAGTCTATACCTATACTGCACTAAAATCAACAGGAAAACACGTGAGCTGGAAAGTCATTCATGCTGATCTCGAAACAGGTGAGTTCTCTGTTTCAATTGGGACAGACTAAGTCTGGAGTGGTATCTATGTCAAAATTAGGTGAGCCGGATGATTACCTACATGAACCAACTGAGCGGCCTGACTATAGAGAGAGCTACTACTTCAACTGGGTTGACCTTGATAGTGGAGTCTCTGGGTTCAGTACAATTGGCTTGTTGCCCAATTTGAAGAAAAGGGAGTTCGTGTTCGCCCTATTCTATGATGACAAGCGAGAGGTATATTGGAAAGAGCCTGAGGGAACAGTGCCAAAGGACATACATGAGGCACTATCAGATGGCATCTTATCCTTCGAGATGATGAAATCAATGAAGGAATGGCATCTCCACTATCGAGGAAAAAAGGTCAGTGTGGAAATCGTTTGGAATGGAAGATTCCCATACTATGATTTTGGTGGTGGAAGTGGGACCTCTTGGACAGGGCATTTTGAGCAGTCCGGGATTGTACAAGGGACTGTCACACTGGATAATGGAAGAGAATTGACAATCAACGGATTTGGTGAACGTGACAAGAGCTGGGGTGCACGTGATTGGCATATCGAATCATGGTATGCACTACATGCTCAATTTGATGCTGTATCCATTGGACTTCGAAGGGACTATGTCGGAGGGAAAGTCATCTCGTCAGGAGGTATATCAACGAAAGACGGTCATGTTCCCATAACTCGCGTGGAACTTGATACTGATTTCAAGGAAGATATCATGCCTTATGCAGCGAAAACCATAATCCATGGTCAGGATGGGAGTTGTTATACATTGAAATCTAGAATTATCTCTGATACATCCTATGTGCAATTCCATAGAGACTTCTCAGGGGGTACGACTGAACTTTGGGAAGAGATGGCCATTCATGAGTGTAAGGAGCTTGGGAAGAAAGGCACAGGTCTTTTGGAATGGCTCTTCACTTTCTGAATATGGGGATGTGGATCATCAATAGTGATGACCCACATAGGTATTAGAATGCAAGGATTGTAGCTAGCATCCAGGCGAACAAAAGGGCCTTGAGAAAGGGTCCAAGATAGTATTTGTTGGTCGACCTATAACAATAGACAGAAATCACTGCTGATACCGCGAACCATGGTGCAAATGCATAGAAGAATAGGAAGGAGTATCCTATCATTCCTGGAACCACAGGAAAGCCGAGTAGAAATCCCAATCCATACTCGTATCCAATCAATATCGCGAATGGATAGCATTTGATAAGCACGCTCTTGATTGACCATATTGTCAGTCCCTTGTACCATGGCTCAACATCGTGTGGTCGTAGTGGTCCCATTAACCACATGCTATCAACCAAGAAGTAGATGAAGAACACGACAGCATAGATTGGAACGAAAAGTGCCCTTGCAAAGGTCAAGTCGTTCATGCCTGGCAAGAAACACCTGAAATCAAGAGCGAATCCAAGATCTACCAGAAGGGTCCAGCCATAAAGCCACAGAATCACAATCAATGCAAGTGCGAATGTTCGAAGTAGCAAGGACGTGTCCTTTGAGAAACTGAAAGTCATCTTCCCCTTGATTGCAATTCGTAGTAGTAGGAAGAGAATCAAACCAGTTCCGAGGAACCACAGGCTGATTGCACCTCCGTAGGATTGCGGAAATGGGATAAAAGTTCCAACAAGGAGCAGTGGGAAGAAGGTAAGTGGAGGAACGATACTGTATATCAAGCCCCATTTGGTGAAGGGACCTTTTGTCTGTATTTCCTCAGTTTGATCATCTTGGCTCACCTTCTTCTTGAGGGACACGAACAAAGAGGTGTCCAAGAGAATCGTGATTAGTGGGAAGATAGTCAGAACAGCTCCTAACGTAGCAAGGAAACCTCCCACCAACCACCAGCTGTAGACTAGATTACTACTTGGAATCCAGTGCGCATCTTCGACTCCGCCTTTTAGGCTGTCCTTCATCCACTCAACGGTCTCGCTGACAATCTCCGGGTCAATCGTTTCAAAGAGGTGGTTCGTCTTGGCTAGGACGTATTTCCTTGCAGTTCCTGAGTCGAAATCGCCATAGAGCACTCCATCCGCAACGCTTGTGGTGTTGAAGATATCATCAAGCATTGTCACATCGCGTCCGCTGAATAAGGAATCAAAGTCACCAACTGTCACAAGCAGATTACTGGGATATGTTGCGTTCCAGTCTGAGCGTATCCAGCTACCGACGAGGACGACCGCCTTTACATCGATGGAGGTGTCGCTCATTGCTTGCCATGCAGTCCCACCACCCATACTATGACCTACAAGTCCAATCGCTGATGTATCCACATACTCAAGACTTGCTAGGAACTCAAGAGACGCAGATCCGCTTCCCGAGCCATCATCTGAATTTCCATGTCCATTGGCATCAGGAGTGAGAACTACAAAGCCCCTCCTAGCAAGCTCGATTCCAAATGCCATGAGCCATTCCTTGTTCTGTAGAGACCCGTGATAGATGATCACACCTGGGAGAGGGTCAGAGCTTGTGGCGTAGACAGGCTGCTGTAAAGTAGCATGTATGTTCGAACCATCTGTCGCCTGATAATCGACTTCAGTGACTGTCACTGTTCCAACACCGTTCTGCGTTGAACCTGCTAACGCAACTCCTGAGAGCATCATGACGATACTGATAATTAGGAAAATATACCGAAAACGTGGTCTACCTACTTGCATCTTCCTCTCCTCAAAGTTGTATTCTCTATACCCTTCCCTCTAATAATTTCTTTTCATGGCTCCAGAGATATTATTATGTATCCTCTCATCCGTAGAATTGTAGTATGCCTGAATGGGATGATATCTTTCGCGAGAAAGGACACGTATTCATAGAGCCACATCCAGAAATGGAGCGACTGATCAAGATATTTCACACTCGAAAGGTACACAGGATACTGGATTTAGGATGTGGTACAGGTCGTCACATAATCTACTTCTCTGAGAGGGGTTTCCAGATGTATGGAACCGACGCTTCTGAAAGCGCTATAGAACTGTCAAAGGAGTGGGTGAAGGAAAGCAACCTGACGGCGCATCTCGAGATTCATCGAATGGAGCAATCCTTCCCTTTTGATGATGATTTCTTTGACGCGCTCATCTCAATTCAGGTGATTCATCACAATCTCATATCAGATATCCTGAGAACTATACATGAAATTAGGAGAGTAGTTCGAGAGGGGGGTGTGATTTTCATCTCTGTTCCCATCCTAACCAATGATCCTGTTCTACCAGAAGACGATTGGGGATTGATAGAGATTGAGCAAGGAACCTTCCTTCCCCGCAAAGGTCCTGAGAGTGGCATTCCGCATCATTATTTCACAGCTGACGAACTAAATCAAGTACTCACAGGATTTGACATACTTGAGATGTTTCTTGATGAGAGCAACCATCGGTGTGTTATAGCTGTCAAAAAATAGGAATGAAACTCATTTTTCAAGACCATGAATCGGAAATATCTTCTCTCTAATGACCTGCATTGCATCATCAATTGCACGCCGAATCTTAGGTTGATGATCATCATCAGAGCGTGTTGGTCTATCTGTCCACCCATCTCGTTCCATAGTGAGATTATATGACCTGCACAGGTCTAGCCACTTTTCTGGCAAAGTAGGAGGTAGAGCAACACCTGCAATCTCGCTTAGCACTATGGTCCAAACCTTTGCCGCAGATATAGGATTGTACCCGCCTCCACCTACCACAACGAGTTGCTTGTTTCCTTGATGTACTAATTGGTTAACCGTCTTTGCAAGTCGGTGGTAGGTATCATAGGTTAGCATAAGATCTGCTAGAGGGTCTCCGATATGCGCGTCTGCTCCGACGTCCCAGAACACGAGATCAGGTTTGTAGGATTTCCATAATGGTACGACTATATCTTCGAAGACTCTCCAATACTCAAAGTCATCTGTTAGTGGTGGAAGAGGAACATTCACGGTGTATCCCTTTCCAGGACCTGCACCAATCTCCTCAGCTCTTCCGGTCTGTGGAAAGAAGCCCATACTGTACTCATGCAATGAGATAGTCATGACATTGGGATCAAGGTAGAACGCATTTTGGGTACCGTCTCCATGGTGCACATCCGTATCCAAGTACAAGCATTTCTTTGTTGGATACATCTGACGGTACATCTTGATAGCGACAGCGCAGTCATTGTAGTAGCAAAAACCAGCAGCTTTGGTTTCCATTGCATGATGCAATCCACCAAAGAAGGACACTGCACTTGTGAATTGCTCCTCGGTGACATCTAATACAGCATCGATTGATGTCCCCACAGGATATGCAGCATATTTGTGAACATCCTGAAACACAGGGCACTCATCAGTATCCAATCCAAAGCGAGAAGAGAAAGCTACGCCCGTGTTTCCAAAGAGCTCCACTGTTTCGATATAGGATTTCTCGTGGAATATCGCAAGCTCATCTCTATCTGCCATCCGCATGGCTTCTAATCGGATGTTCTTATGCTCTGTCAGTCCAGCCATAACAGGAAGGTTCCATGTGACCTCAAACCGTCTTCTGTTCCAAAAGGGATTTGGCGTTGGAGTCGACTGTTCCAATTCGTCTATACCATCAAGAAGCAAGAACTCCTTGGGATTGTATAGAACTGTCCTCTCTGGCAATCGACATCCTCCGATTCAATCATAGTGGGTGAGTATGCACGGATTTTTGCATACCTTCAAGACTGTTTGGGTGATAATTGTATTTCTGTGATGTTCGTGTTCAGAAGAGCATTATGAGTGTATTGAGGGTATCCAGTGCTGCTTCGAAAGCCTCATTATCATGAACCACGGTTAGAAGCATACCATGTCGAAGTTTGATTTATTGAAGCAGACATTTCTAGGGAATGTGGATGAACAGATCCCCCTTGCACTGTGGAAACATCATCCTGACGCTGATAGGTCCCCTGAGGGACTAGCTCAAGCGGAGGTTGCATTCCATAAGAAATTCGACTCTGATGTCATGAAGATTTCATTCTTTGGACACTATCCTTGTATCGATTTCGGATGTGAGGCTGAGTATGATGGTGCTATCACAGGCTCTACTACACTGACAAAAGCTGCAATAGGTCAAACAAGCGACTGGGAAGTGCTTGACAAGCCCGATGTTATGGAAGGCGAATTTGGAAACCAAGTACGAGCGGTTGAGCTAATTCAGAAGTATGCTCATGGCATTGTTCCGACTATGGCCACAATATTCGATGGCCCAATGGTTGCAGACAAGATTTGTGATAAGGAGCTTGCGAGGTATATGGATGAATCTCCTGAAGTCATCGAGTCCGCGCTTGACATCATAACAGATGTCATGATTGATTTCGCACGAGCGACTCTAGAGGCGGGCGCCGATGGGGTGTTTATAGCTTCACAACACTCCACCATGGCATCAGTTTCTGATGAGCACTACAAAAAGTTCATTCTTCCTCAAGATGAAAAACTGATATCCAAGCTTCGTGGTAAGGCAAAATTCATTGTAATGCATTTGCATGCGAGAGAACCCAATGAAGTCATTCGTTTTGACCCCATATCAAGAACCAAGGGTCTTGATGCAGTCAATTGGGAGGACCAGACATCTTCAATCGATCTACGAGAGGGCAAAAGCATTGCTAAGAAAACAGCCTTCGGAGGGATCGATCATAACGGTATTTTTAGAACTGGCACTCCAGAAGAAGCCCGTAGGCAAGTGATTGAGGCAATTGATGAGGCAGGTCTTGAGCATCTTGTGATTGCCCCCGGGTGCGTCATTACCATCGACACGCCTGAAGACAACATTCAAGCTGTCAAACAAGCAGTACGGTCTACCCTAACACATGAAGAAAAGTAGGTGCACGAGCTTGACCAGAAACAAAGAGATAGCTGCAGTTTTGAATGAGATAGCGATTCTACTTGAAATCGAAGGAACGGACAAGTTCAAACCCCGAGCATATTATCGGGCTGTAAGGACAGTTGGATCTCATGGCGAGGACATTGAGGTCCTATCTCAGCAGAACAAGCTGACCAGCATTCCCGGGGTAGGAAAAGGGATTGCGGAGGTCATCAAGGACTATCTTGATAATGGCTCAGCCAAGATACTTGAGGATCTTCGAGCAAAGATCCCTGTCAAAGTAAATGAGCTCAGCTCGATTCCCAGTGTCGGACCAAAGAAGATCAAGCTGTTCTATGATACGCTTGGGATAACGGATATTGACTCCCTTGAGAAGGCGATACAAGAGAATAAAGTAGCTGTGCTAAAGGGCATGGGTGAAAGAACACAGGAGCAAATCCTTGAGGGAATTCGCTTGGTACGGGAGGGAATGAAACGAACAAGATTTGCTGATGCGGTGCCTTATGTTGAGCGTGTTCTTGGGATTGTGCGAGGAGTCCCTGGGGTACGTCGTGCAGATGTCGCAGGGTCCTTTCGAAGACGCCGAGAAACAGTTGGCGATTTGGATATCCTCGTTGATGCCGATGACTCAAAGCCAGTGATGGATGCATTCGTGAATATGGATGATGTAACAGATATCATGGCTCAAGGATCAACAAAGTCCTCTGTTCGTTTGAAATCGAATCTACAAATTGACCTTCGAGTGGTGCCTACAAAGAGCTTTGGGGCCGGGATGCAGTACTTCACAGGCAATATTGATCATAATGTCAGTCTTCGATCGATTGCGATAAAGAAGAAGCTACGGTTGAATGAGTATGGTCTTTTCAAAGGGGAGAAGGCAGTTGCTGGAAGCGATGAGGAGGAGATTTACCAATCATTGGGATTGCCTGTGATTCCCCCTGAGCTGAGAGAGGGAAAGGGCGAGATAGAGGCAGCGTTAGCAGGAAACCTTCCCGAATTGATTTCGCAATCTGACATTCGCGGAGATTTGCACAGTCATACAGATCAATCCGATGGGGTTCACACAATTGAGCAGATGCTGGATGCAGCTCAAGCCAAGAGATACAGCTACTATTGTGTTTCAGACCATACACAAAGCCTGACCATCGCCAATGGTATGGATGAGAAACGCCTCCTACATCGGATAGACGAGATCGATGATCTGAATGCCTCTGGAAGATGGAAGATGAAGATACTAAAAGGTGCTGAGGTGGATGTGCTTGCAAATGGAGATCTTGACATCACAGATGACGTTCTTAGTCAGCTCGATCTTGTTACTGTATCAATCCACAGTAGAATGAAAGACACGAAGGAGAAAATGACTGAGCGAGTATGTCACGCTCTGGAGAACAAGTTCGTTCACATGCTAGGTCATCCGACTGGAAGGTTAATCAATAAGAGGTCTGAGTTTGAGATTGATCTGGCCAAGGTATTTGATACTGCGAAGGAATACAAGGTCGCGATGGAACTGAATGCACATCCAAGTCGCCTTGATCTTAATGCGGCCAATCTTCGGGTAGCCATTGGACTCGGACTGAAGATTGCTATTAACACTGATGCTCATCGAACTGAGGAATTGGACAATATGATCTTCGGGGTGTATCAAGCCAGACGAGGTTGGGTCACAAAGAACGATGTGCTCAATACATTCTCGCTGAAGGAGCTTCAAAAAGCCATCAAGAAGTAGAGAATTCCACCTAATGACAGTCACATATTGTGACCTTCTTCTGTGACCCCAACTTGTGGCTTCGGTATATATACTAAATCTGCTACCATATACTTGTGA
>JBHLQH010000041.1:0-23917 GCA_048884965.1 Candidatus Thorarchaeota archaeon
GTAGTCTTTGTGGGAGATTCGCTGAAAGACTATGAACGATCCAAAGGCATATGTCAATTCATCGGGATACGGGGGATCTTCACGGAGGAGGACTTTCGTAAAGCAGGTCATACAGGACATATCGTCGATAGCATTGGTGATGTTCCGGACTTACTTGAGCCAATTTAGTAACTTAAGCAGTTTCGTGAACGACTTCTCGGGCAGGACCCTGACCTCTGACCTTATTCATTTGCTCCAGGACTGCTGTGATATGTGGAACGAGCTCTTCAGGAACTGTCACAATGTTCTCTTCAGGAAGCTCCTCTAGGACATGTAATATCTTCTCAAGAGTATGTTTCTTCATCTGTCGACAGACAGCTCCTTCCCAGACTGGAATGATTTTCTTATCGGGATGGGCAGCTTGGAGCTGATGAATAAGCCCCATCTCCGTCGCTATAATGAATGTGGTATTTGGAGATTCTTCAACAGTACGCGCCATCATACCGGTTGAGCCGACCATATCAGCGGCCTTCTGAACCTCAATAGGACATTCGGGATGAGCTATTGAAATGGCATCTGGGTATTGTTCTTTCAGCAAGAGAAGCTGTGCCACATCGAATTGGTTGTGCACATAGCAATGGCCTCGAGGCTCAATATCAATAATCTCGACATCAGTATGACTCCTGACATAATCCGCAAGATTTGCATCGGGTCCAAAGAGCACAGACTCAACACCCAAAGATTCCACGACTTCGACGGCACTGCCTGATGTACATATGACATCGGTTTCCGATTTTGTTTCAGCGGTTGTATTCACGTAAACTATTACAGGCACACCAGGATACTCTTCCTTCTTTTTCCGTATTCTATCCGCATCCACATAAGCGGCTAATGGACAGAGAGCACCGGGATCAGGAATATAGACAGGAACGCCATTGGATAGAACTGCAGCCATCTCAGCCATAAAACGAACACCTGAGAAGACAATCATGTCATATCCAGTAGCCTCTGCAGACTTTCGAGCAAGCTGAAGCGAGTCCCCCGTGAAATCGGCGATTTGCTGTATATCTAGCGTTTGATAATTATGAGCTAGAATCAATGCATTTCGTTTTTTCTTGAGCTCTAGGATTCTATGTTGAAGTTCAGTGCAGTCTTTGGACATGGTGTGGGACACCTGTTGTAGCTATTGTTAATTCGCTTTTAATGGAAGTCCAATCGGCAAATGATGTCTTTCCATCGGTCCTCTGGCAACATTTGCCTCTTATCTAAGCGTTGCGATTGCTCACTTTAGGTTGATTTAAGAGGCATAGGACAGTGACATAGAAACCTAGGTGTCGATGAAATTGAAGGTGTCAATTGTATCTGGGAATACATCGAATATGGTAGAAGACGCAGATGCAATTGCAGATCTCTTGAATAACGGTAACTTCGAAATAGTACAGAGGGATACGATAAATGCCAGCTCGAAAACAAAAGGACGGGATATATACAAATCAGATCCGGACATATTGATTGTTGTTGGTTCTGATAGAACATTACTGAATGCTCTTCTTTCCATGGGCGAGGAATCAATACCTACATTACCGGTTGCTTCACGAGGTCATCCCGGCTTCCTCTTTGATGTAACTTCATCCGACTTTGAACAAGTCTTAGATGATCTATCTGAGAATAGATGGACAGAGGATAGAAGAACTAGATTCTTTGCAACTATTGGGAAACGGAGAACACCGGCATTCCTTAACGAGATAGCCATTTTTCCACGAAGAAGCGCAACGCTACTTCGATATTCACTCTTTCTTGACGATGAGGAGTTCTGGCAAGATGGAAGCGATGGTCTCATCATCTCAACACCAACAGGAAGTACCGCATACGCTATGAGTGGAGGCGGACCGATCGTCTTACACCCAGCGAAAGTTCTGAATATCGTATCGGTGAATAGTGGCAATCCTGCCAGAAAACCTCTAGTGGTTTCGGAAGAGGTGCGAGTTGATATTCGTAATCTCACCAGTTCAGTGGCTATCGATGCGGTTATAGACGGACAAACTCGTATTCCCATTAAGAACGCTGATGTCACAGTTCTTAGGTCACCATCCGATGCAATCTTCGTTAAATTCGCCGAGGAGAGAGTTGCCGCTATTCAAGGAAAACTGATGAGAAAGACCGAAGTACGTGATGAGAAAACATCTGAGCTCCCTCCAAGCGCAAAGCTCGTGTTGAAGGTTCTAGAATATCAAGGGTCAATGACACAGAAACGGATTATAGAGGAAACGAATCTTCCTTCAAGGACTGTACGCTACGCACTATCCCTTCTTGTTTCGGAAGCGCTCGTTAGGAAACAAATATCACTACGAGATAGTAGACAAGCCCTCTATTCAATAAAAGAAACAAAAGAAACTTAGTATAAGAAGTGATAAGATGAAACTCGATCGAACCGTAGCTCCCAAGACAAGAAACAGCTCACTGGACGCCCTATTCAAAAAAGCACTGAAGGCAGCTGAATCAATCCTTTCAGGAAAATCCACTGAAGATAAAGGACCTTTTGGAGAGCCAATCGAGCTACTCTCCTATCAACTTGCGAAGAAGGCAGGATCTGATCTTTCCGCATTCGCAAAAGCACTACAGATAGACAATAGACTTTCATTGATTTTCAGAGATTTCATTGAGGATAAGGTTCCAGAAGCAATCCTTGAAGGCTTGATACTAGGAACCTATGGATTCATTCTTGGTCACTATGACGATGAAGATTTCAGGTATTTGTATCGATACACATTATCTGAGAGTGATAAAGACCATATCTACTCTGATTGGATGAAACGGTCCATATCGCTCATAGCCGCCCTAGATCATGTGGCTGCGGAAGATATTATGCATGAAATTCGTTATTGGCTCTCATTCTTAGGAGCTCCACTCTATCTACCTTCAGACTTCACCGAGCATTGTATGGTCTTCGATGTCGATATAGAGCCAATTCTCAACAATGATGACATCAGAGTAGTCCTGTCTCTTAGGGCGCACCCTGAGTATCTTAAAGAAGCTGTTCAAGGTAGACCATTCGATGATCTCTACAATGCTACAAAGGAATGGGCTCCTGATGTACTCCTCTCAGATTTGTTCAAGATTTCGGAGGCAAGGATGTACAAGGAACTTGATGCCAAAATTAGCGATGAAATGAATGTAGAGAAGGCAATTGAAGTATCCCAAAAGGAGTTCAAGAAAAGCGGGTTCCAAGTTGACAAGGAAACACCAATTCCTGTTAAGCTTCAAAAACTTGAAAACCCTCCACCTCCAGAAGCGATCAATCCAGTCATCTTTGAGATGATCCCTCAAAAGCTTCGAATGCATCTTATGACGTCAGTTGCATATTCAACGACACCAAAAGAGGTCGAAATTATCTTTCTAGGAGGTCAGAAGATTGGAAGAAGCGGCATTCTCATTAAGACAGCAACTGGAGGTATCCTTCTTGATTATGGATTATCTGTTGCTAATCAAACCATTCCTGAATGGATTCCTGAGTTAGAAACCATTGATACGATTCTAGTATCCCACAGCCATCTTGATCATATCGGAGGGCTTCCGATTCTGTTTGATAGATTTGAAGGTAGGTGGTGCAGTACTGGTACGACCGGGGCAATTACCATGGCTTTACTAGATGACGCATTAAAGGTTGGTACACCTTTACCCCCGAGAAAGCATGACAAGTTGGATCGAATCTCCAAGTTTGATGAGGAAAATGTTGAGAAGGTATCAAAGAACCACGTGAAACTTGAGGTTGGTGATACAAGTGAAGTAGCCCCAGGGATTCTTGTGACACCTGTTGATGCATGTCACATTCCAGGGAGTGTAGCATACCTTGTCGATATTGAGGGTTTCAAGATACTCTACACAGGAGATTTTAATCTCGATCAATCAGTGCTCTTTCCAGGGGCCTCATTCCCCGTTGATCCAAATGTCGTCATATTTGATGGCACTTACTGGGGACGTGAGGATTTCAATCGTGCAATGGTAACAGAGCAGCTTTCAACAGTTATTGAAAAGAACGGACCTGTAATCATTCCAAGCTTCGCAGTAGGACGATCACAAGAGATTCTTTCCATCTTGGATAAAATTGGAGTTACAAACACGCACAATGTGATGGTTGCGGGTATGGCTGAGAAGGTCACTAAGATGGTAGGAATTTCAGGAAAATGGGAAGGAATGAAGAAGAACAAAACAGAGCTAGAAAAGGACGATGTACTCGTGGCAGGTGGAGGTATGATGGGAGGCGGTCTGGCTAAATACCATTTTCAGCAGCATCGCGATAACAAAGAGGCAGCTGTAATCCTCTGCGGGTATCTAGCACCAAGAACTACAGGATGGAACCTTTTGCATGGGTACGAACCTCACAAATGCCACCTTGAATACGCGCGTCTGAGTGCTCATTCATCAGCTTCTAAACTTGAAGAGTATGTTGGATCCTGTAAGGGGAAGAAAGTAATGGTACATACACCTACCCTCGAACAACCGAAACAACTGATAATCCCGGAAGTCGCACAACGATTGAAGTTCAAAGTATGATTCTTACTATACTACAACTTCAAGAATACCATCAAGAACTAGCTTAGTAGCAACGAACTTCATGGCAGGAAGACTGACATTACATTTGCGGACAACATCTTCCAAAGGAGTGGATCCATCACAGAAGTTCACGAATTTTACCACGACCTGTCCATATGGTTTAACATGCGTTTCAGGATCAGGTTCTCCCTTCTTCTTGAGATGACTTTTTGCTCCTAGCTCGACCAAGAAACTGACCCATCCGAATTTCTTCATTATCTGAAGACACCCTAGTACTTGCTCTCGTGGTAGGTCAATCGAGCGCACCAGTCCGCCTACGGTAGTATTGCTTTCTATAGCTGTCTTAACTTCAACTAGAGCTTTTCCGACATCCCTATTGGCAAATGGAAGACCCTTTCCAGCTTCTCGTGTACGCACGGTATAGTCCAAACCAATTGGCACGAGAGGAAGCTCCGTCAAGATGCTGAAGACTGATGTCTCAAAAATCGTTCGTTCGCCATCCCATGTAGCCCAAATATCCTTGAACTGATCTTCGATATCGAAGAGAATACTTCCCATTTTCTTTCTATAGGACTCTTCCTCAGTGTCGTTGCTGATGATCAAAGCTAATACAAAGTGAGGGGATTTCTCGACCATCACAAGGTTACCCTCATGCTCTATAGTTTCAAGAGCATCAGTTGCCTCAGCTCGACCATCTGGTGCTGCATCAATCCCACCAAACGAGTCTAGTGCAGAGATGAGGGATGCAACAGAGTTCGTATCTGTAACCTCATCCGTGTAGTCGAGATGGTATGCAACATCAAACACTCCATCTTGCTGCACGATGAGAATCATACTGATAAGCTTCGTAGTTTGCTGGACTTGCTTCGTAACATGTTCCTTCGAGGTGTCCGCGCTGACCGAAGCAGTACCTGGATCATCACCACTAACCTCAGAGGTTAGGGGAGTAGCGCCAGACTCATCAGCATATATGGATTCATCAAAATCAGTGGCATCATCATCACGATAAGGTACAGATTCAAAACCACTATCTTTGGAAACTGCACCGTCTTTCACTTCAGGTCTATCAATTTCGTCGGTCTTTCTCCGAACAGTAATCATCTCACTGATAGGCCGCTCAGGTAGTTGGACTCCTACTGTCTTTGCAGCCACTTCAAGCATGAATCGAATGAACTCTTCCCGACGGGTCTTATTTGTGGCGACCATTGGAAATGTCGGGGCTCCGAGGAGACGTTTGATCTTCTCAGCCTTCATTGACTCGGGAAGGTCTTGCTTGTTCGCGATAATGAACAGAGGAACTGCAGGTGCCTCTTTTTTGATGTTCCTAAGAAGGGTCTTTGTCTGCATCACGTTCCTGAACGAGCTGTCTGTGATTAGGAAGATGATATCAGTGCCTTGGAAGTAGAAGCTCCAGAGATCCTGAAAAACTGCCTGTCCCGCAAAGTCCCAGATAGTTACGAGAAAAGTGCCGAACTGTATCGTTTCTGAGGAGTCAACTGCAACATTAATAGTTGGCACATATCCACCGGGGGCAGGATCCTTTCCGAATAGCAACCTCAGGAGGGTGCTCTTACCAACACCACCACTTCCAACGAATGATATCTTGAACCGAGTGAAGATAAGTTCTCCAAGAATATCTTCGAGATTGTCCTTGATGTAGCCCATGGAGTTACCGCGCAGTGCGGTAGTGACTCTCGCTGAGCCTTCTCGGATCTTGTGCTGGATGACACGATCCTCATCTCGACCATCCGTGATGAAGAGTAGTAGCAGGTCTTCACCTACAGGAGAATGGAATACCTTGTGCACTTCACTCACGAATACAGGAGTATCTGGTGAGAGCCCTTCAGTGACTTTCAGATCTTGGAAGCCCCTGAGGAACTCCTGAATATCATCAGGGCCAAAATCAATCCTCCAGAACCTGGCATTTACCACAATGTCTCCTGTTGCGGTTTCTATGAGCAGGACATTGTGGATCATTCTTTTTATCACCTATTGAAGATATTTGATTGAGGTTCCTTGTGCTATTCAACTATTCTAGTAGTTTCATCCCATGTTTTTACTACAATTACTATGAAGCTTTGGTTGATGTATATTAATCTTTGAATGTAACGATACCGCGAGAGTATAAATCAGATATAACAGTAATTAGTACGCTCACTTGTATTTTGGTTCTTTCGCTTATCATCTTGACTGTATGTTCTCCATCCATAAGAGATGCAATTGGATCTAGGTGAGAGTAGATATTCCTGAGGTCAGCATCGATTTCACAGACTAAGATAGGAACATCAGACTCCCTAACATCAAGCTTCATCTCAATGGACCCCATTGCATTCAGAAAGTGAATCGCACCGAGGGTCATCTTAGGACCGGTTCCATTGGCCAAGGTAGATAGCTGAATTGTACCATCAAGACTACCCCATACTGCCTTCAGAAAGTCCCTTACTTCTTTGGATTCGAACTTATTCCATTCTGGTTCTCGAACACGACACGGACGCATTCGCCCATGGAATTCCTCAGGAGGAAGGGTTGCCAGTAGTTTCAATGTGAAGGGAGGAGAGGAGTAGGGATCACCTGTGCTCTCTAGAAACTCAGGTTTTTCATCCCTCCAGAGGTCTGGCAAGAACGAGAATTGAAGGCGAATGCTCTCGACATCCTCTGTTTGTCCAGTAACCAATGTGAAGATTAGATCATCAACCTCGATTAATGCATAGACTAGATTCTCAACTTGGACTACAGAGGTCTTGTTTCCCTCGGTAGTACCCATGCTGAAGGAAGTGATTGCAGCAACCACATTTGGAGCTCTCTGGAAGACCTCGTCTTGAGATACATAGAAGTATGTGAAAACAGGATCACCACTGTTTTTATCCACGACATAGAATGCCTGATGACCTATTTGCTCATGTCTTTCTTCCTTTCCTTCTGATTCGTCCTGATTATCCACGTCACTATCCATAGGCCAAGTATTTGCTGCATATTCAGGATGCATATCGGACATGCCAAGTATTGCCAAGACAGACAGAAGAAGATACGTGGGTTTCTCAGACACAGAATCACACAAGTCTATCTGAAATTGTTGCTCATACTTTCGAGCCAACTCTAGTTGATCGTCCGATCCAGGCACGATTAACATTGGAGTAGAGGAGATAGATCGGATATTCTGAACAACACCTTGAATGATCGTGAGATCTGGGATTGGCTTTCCCAGAATAAGAGCATAACCAGCTGTATTTGCTACTGGTGCTGTATCAAAGTCTGCTATAACTCTTGAAAAGGGAATCAGACTAATTTTGATGTTGTAGGGACCCATTGCGATGTAAGATTTCTTTCGAAGGAAGGTTACCATTCTTGCTACTGCTATTCCAGATCTATTGTCAAGCCATGGAGTGGCATCGCTGATGAAGGTAACATGAACTTCCTCCCGTAGCAGTTCTCCAGCAATTGCAGAGAAGGATTTGCTTGCCTCCCGAGTTCCCTTCTTGCGTATCCTATCTGTTAGCATGTTGACAAATTCCGTTATTCGAATCTCCTCATTGAGAGAAAGATCAGGAGTGTCAAAGACGATGAGAAGCAGAGCATTACCTTCAATGCCATATATGCAAACGCTTTGACTTGAGTCAATCTTCTTTATGCAACCATCTTGAAAAGTATCGTTCTGAACGCGGTCATAATAGAACTCGAGAATAGGCTGAATCGATATGCTCTCAGGTTCGAGGCTTATGAATGAGACCGATGACCATTTCTTTGCTCCGACTAGGTCATAGAGAATCGATCCCACTATCAATTTGCTAACTCCTCAGACTGCTGATAAATTCAGACACTATTTTTCCTAAATCAACTTTCCCTATATTGATACCGCAGGAATTGTTCATAGGACATATGTCCTCGCATTAACATTTGATAGTGACTTGATATCCAAGAAGGATCATATTCCATCTCATGTTCTCCAGCACCGGGAGAGATTGCAGGCAAATCTGAGATTGCATCACCCACAGAGATAGGAGCGGGGTATTCATCATCTGACTCGGATAGCTTGTTCCGTCTACGGCTTGAGATCAGTGAGGAGAACATGGCGGGAGGAGGCCCACTAAGGTTCCCATTTCGATTAGCCACAATGAATATCCTTCTTCTCCGTTGGGGAACTCCATACTGTTCTGAGTTCAACTGAAACCATTGGCTCTCATAATCTAGGGAATCCAAATGTTCACAGATTGAAGTAAGCGTGTCGCCGCCCTTTTGTATCCTGATCCCGGTAACATTCTCAATGATGACATTCTCAGGCTGTAGATGTTTGACCATACGAAGCATTGAGAAAACCAGGATATTTCGGGGGTCTGCAAGATTCCATTTTCCTGCTGTGGAAAATCCCTGACACGGGGGACCACCTGCCAGGAGATTTAACGTTCTACCATGAAGCGAGTTATCTGCCATCTCAATGAAGGATTCAATTCCGAGGGGATAGCTAAGGTCAACATCCAGGGATTCTGTATCCGGATGATTGTGCGAATATGTGGAGAGCATATGTGATTGCTTCTCTGCTGCAAGGATAACCCGATGACCAGTATCATTAAGGCCTAATGAGAGTCCACCAGCTCCTGAGAATACATCTATACACAATCCAGGCTTGAGAGTTTTTCCTATCGCACGGGATAGGAGCGGTGGCACTGCGTTTCCTATTTGCTTGTAGATGGATGTGTTACTCCCTAAGAACTTGTAGCTATCTGGAAATGATTGCAGTCGTGCTGCTTCCCTGAAGGAGATCAATCGATCCTGTGTAGGGTGAATGAATGTACCATTTCCAGGTCTATTGAAATAGGTATTAATCGTATAGCTCGGTAGATCCTCCTGCAACCTACCGTAATAGGTCGTTCTCCCGCCTGTTTCTTTGATCTTCATTACACGAGATGATTTCTTCGCGATTGATAGAGGGATACTGGACCAGTTACCTCCTGCAGGAATAGATCGGATCATTTGCATATCTAGCTCACTTAGATTTGTAGAAACATGGTTGAACAGCAAACGTGTGTCCTCAGCGTGTATTGTTGATTCTGAATCTGTGAGCGTCATTGTATATCTTGAGGAGAAATCTATCACATGAAAGTCTTGTCCTTCAGAAGAAATGGTCAGATATGACTCAGGATTTCTTCAATTATTGATCTGTCTTTGCCACGTGATTCCAACACTCTCCGCGCATTCTTCCTTGTGAAGCCATAGATAGAGAAGATGCTTCCCTCGACAGAGGGAACTACATCGTTAGTATCACTACGTATGTTTCGCATGAGTTGCGTAACATATCTAGAACTTGCTTTCACATCATCAGATAGGGAATCAATTAGGGGAAGGAGAGAAAGCTCATGATTTGAAACATGGTTGTTTGAGCTTGATATGGAGAACCTCCAATTCATCAACTCGGAATTCATGACTGCAAGGAGGAAGTCCAGAACCGATTCGTCAATCTCCTTACGCAGTACTAGGTAGTTGCACGAGTTGGCAAGCACAGTACCTTCAGGAATACGTGAGAATTTCAAACGCCAATGATTCGCCTGATTAGATATTTGCTGGCAGGCAATTCTCTTCAGCTCGATATGCCCCATACGCTCCGAGTTTTTCTTGGACAGCCGAAAGCCTTCGATATCAACGCACTCTGATGAACACTTGCCACTGGAATCTCGAAGGGCATAGCGGCCAATAGCTGAACCACGTACCAGAGGATATCGACCTTGCCCTTCATGGATATACTCCTTATCGATGGTAAGGTCTAATTCTCCCCGATGATTCTTCAGCCAAGAGTATGTGGCGAGGAAGGGATGCCTATGCATGCGTTTTACGAGAATCCAGTCACTTTGGCTGATTCGAGGAATGATCAGCGATGAACCAAATGAGTTCGAGATATCTGCGACTCTGACAGTATAGGGCTTATTATTCGGAACTTCATTCAACGATTGCATACCAATCTGGACTTCAAATTCGTTTGTTAGCCCACCTTTCTCAACATGTCCTATACAGATGGATTGTGTGACTCCTGAGAACAATCGAGCTGATTCAGGGAACTCTGTGAATGATCTAACCATGTTGTGATAGAATAGCTCTTGTCTTAGATTCCTCGAGGAATAGTCAGCAAGTAGTGTTGAAGGCACAATGAATCCTATGTGACCTCCTTCTTTTGTTAAAGCTAGAGACCGCTCTATGAATAGATGGTAGGTGTTAATGGCATTCGAGAGGCTTGCTGAGAATTCCCCCGAGTTCCGAATGTAATCCAAGTCCTCATGCAGCTCGCGTTTATAATCCTCATAATCAGACATTCGAATATCTGAAACACCTGAGCGTAGGTTGGTACGAATATACTCTGCTAGATTTGGTCTCAATCTATTATAGGGAGGATTGAAGAGTACTATATCGAAGCCTCCATCCTTCAGAGGTTTTGAAAATTGAGTACCCCATTCAAAAGGCATACGATTTTCTGAATTGGTGAAGAATTTCTCATGGTTATCCGATGCCCTCAGCCCTTGAAGACTAATCAAAGCATTTCCTGCTCTGAATTGACTTTTAAAAGACCGATACGAGTTATCATCTGCAGCTGCGGATAGACAAACGCTAGCTATTTCCAGAGATGCAGGGTCTAAATCAACACCAAAGAAATTCTTAGCTAGAGTTGTCGAGATTTCGTCGGTATGCTGAGATTGCCCAAACTTGCTATTCAGCCAATTATTCATGACTGAGAACGCAGAAATGAGGAATACGCCAGGACCGCAGCAAGGATCAAGAATTGTCATATTCTTGAAGTCTTCAACATCCTTTCCAAGAAGATAGGGGGTCATCGTTTTCTTGGTAATGAAATAGGCAAGTTCTGATGGAGTATAGAAAGCACCTAGAATCCGTTTCTCGGAAAATCCTGTTGGGGGCAAAGAATGTGCGCCTATGGTGTGAATGATCCCTAGGACATCTACTATCTTGAATAAATCTAGCTGATCCGAACACTGTGGATAGGTGGATTGGTCAGAGTCCCAAAAATCACAAGCCACTTCTAAGAGAGTATCATGGTTGACAGATGCCTTCATTCCTGTTAGGGATAGCTCTACAAAAGGGAGTTCGGATCCGCAGAAATCAGCTTTTCTCCAATATGCGAAAGCTCGATTCAAGGATATTAGACGAGTCGCTTCAGTAACAATCGATGACGTTAACTCGGATGACAGAAACTTCTCTAGCCTATAGCGGGTATCTAAGAGTATCTCCAAAGCTAGTTGGTATATGTCGTTGGACACCAGTATCCTCAGAAATATGAGAGCTGTTCATAGACAAAAAGGATTCCTTGGTGAATTGAATTCTCCAAGACTATGTTCTCCATGCATTCAAGATTCTACGCCAACAATCAGGATTATTACTCGTATGAAGCTCTACGAATGTACGATGAATAACGACGACATTACTCGCATCGAGCTGATTGCATCTAGAGCATGGCCTGCAAAAGAGAATGAAAGGCTAGATGGATGGATGCTTAGGGCAAATGATGGCATTACTTGGAGGACGAATTCAGTTCTTCCGTGCTACTCGCTGCATGAACTTCCTTTAGAAGAAGCAATTGAACTCGCAATCGAGTTCTACAGAAAAAGGTCGATACCCCCAACATTCAAGATCACAGAGGCCAGTGAGCCTCACAATCTGGATGAGGAACTTGAAAAGAGGGGATTCGAGAAAGAGATGTTGACACATCTTCAGATTGCAGATATCACTTTCATTTCTAGATTGCAGGGAAGCTATGAAGTCGAGATCATACCTGAATTGGATTTTGATTGGATCAAGGCATATGGCAAGATGGGAGGTTTTGATCAATTCACTCTTGATACCAGGCTTGAGATAATTGATAGGATAAGATTCCCTCTGGCACTTGCCAAGGTCTATATCAATGAGAATGTCGTAGGGATTGGTATGGGCGTTGTCGAAGATAGGATGATGGGTCTATTTGGCATCTATACAGATCCCGTTCACCGAAATAGGGGAATAGGAGCTTCAGTGAATGTAGCTTTGGGAATTTGGGGTGAATCACTCGGAGCCACAACAGCGTACCTACAAGTAGAGGCAGAGAATGAGAAGGCTTTGAAACTATATTCAAAATTGGGATTCGAAACCAAGTATGATTATTGGTATAGAATACTTCATGAGTAGTCAGGGCTAGCGATAGCGCTTCATATCTGACTCAACGAGTCGAAGCCCCAGCAGCAAGACATCTGAACCTCTCGTTTCTGCAATCCGTCTTAGATTGACTAACATCTCAGGAGTGTTGGTTTCAATGAAGCTGTAGAATGTGTCCTCTGATTGGCATAGAGCCTGACAAAATTTCTCAACATATCCCAAGAGAACACTCTTCTTTACCGTCTTGAACCCATACTTGTACTTGAGATAGTTCTCTATCAAGTTCAAGACATATTGACCTACTTCCTCAGATTCATCAATTAGATCTGATGTCACAATTTTAGGAGAGTCCTTGGTCTTTTTCATCCGAGCCTGTCTGCTTCCTAGTGCTAATCGTATCTCATCAAGAGGGACACGTGGAGTAAGCTGTATACCAGCGTCCTCCTCTACCAATAGTATCTTGTAAGCGCGATGACCATGAAGGCTGAGGGAAGAGACATATCCCTTTGACTCCATTTCTCGGAGGTGTTTTTTGAATTCCTCCAAACTGATGAGCGAAGTATCAGATGAGATTTGGAGAAACCTCTCATAGAGGCTTTCTTCATACAGGATGAGAGTCCAGCCAAATGCTTTTGCGATGTCCAATTCTATCCTACTGGGAAGTTCTTGTCGTGCTCCACGTTCAGGCAACGTGATGCCCCCCACTCGTTATGCGTATTAGTGCAATGGAAATCTAATAAGATTATTCACTTCGAATCCTATTTGAAATATTGGAATGAAGCAGGTTATTTGATACGAAGTTCTGAGATAGCGGAAGACTGATTATCTTCATCATTCTGAAATTTATCGTCCACACAGAGGTTATCATTTGGCATATTCTGAAGATAATATACAAGCAATGATTGAGGAGCTAAAAGAAACTCCAAATGATTCACAGAAATGGCATTTGCTTGGAGTCGCTCTCCTGAGCTTGGCTCGTCATGATGAGGCAGAGAAAGCATTCTTGCATTGTCTCAAGATAGACAAGGACAACCCGTATGCCCTTGGAGACCTTGGAGGATTATACATCCTTAAGAGGAAACCAAAGGAGGCGATTAGATTCCTAGAGAGTAGCCTCAAACTAGTTCCAGAGAATCATGAGTACTGGTCAGCCCTTGGTATTGCATATCTTCAGAGGAACAAATTCAAGGATGCGATCAAGGCATTCGAGAAGAGCTTGCTCATTGAACCAGACCACTATGATGCGATTATCTCCCTTGGTTTAATCTATTACAGAATGGAGAATTGGAATAAAGCAATTGAATACATTGAACGGGCATTGAAGAAGGAACCAACTGACTACGAGGCGATGAGAGCTCTTGCAAGGTCGCTCCTAAAGACGAACCGTATGCAAGAACTCGAGAGAGTCTATCACCGCATGTTAGAGATGAACCCGGAAGACTATGTCCTGTATGCATACCTAGGACAAATCGCCTTTAGATCTGGTAGACATAAGGAAGGATTGGACTATTACCTACTTGCCCTAGAGAAAGACCCAAGTCTGATAATGGCATGGAAGATGCTCGGAGAAGCGTATGAGGTTCTAGGGAACAGTCAGGAAGCGAAAGCAGCCATTGCGAAATACGATGAACTCATGAATCAGCACAAGAAGATATCAAGCCTATATGGTCACTAGTTCGTATCAATGTTCGTGACATCCATCAGCCCAAGTCGAAGACCTTGTAACTTCAGGGATTTCCTCAAGAGCATGATAGATAATTTTCTTGGATCGCCTTGCCCGATCATATTCCAGCATTGCTCCTTTTGATTCTCCCAGTAGAAATAATGCATCACACTGATCGACCCATATAGCATGCCATCTCATGTAATCGATCCAATTCATCTGCAAACCAAGTTCTCTTGCACGTATATCAGGCCAATGGGTGAGATGAGGGATGTATGGAAAATGCCCTTTCTTCCAAATGTGAAGACCGGCATCCATTGCCCGTTGAACATTCGATTCGATCTCTTCAGTGCTAGTTCCAGAATATGGTCCAGCCACATATATTTTCAAACTCTCGGTTGAATGATCTCCATTCATAAATTTGAGAGTCTTCCATAGCAGATATTAATGCGACTGTGAGATAGGCTGTTGTGGGATTCATGAACGACGAGATGAAATTCATTCTGAAAGATCCTGCAAACGAGTTGGTCCATATTGCGATGCAGCATCCTGTGTATTCAGACCATTATGTCACTAGGTGCGGACAAGTCGTAACTACAGGCAGTTCACGACATGAAACCAACTTGATTGGTTTTCATCAGATTTCTAATAATCATGAGATAACCTGCAAGGATTGTCAAATCTAACTAGTGGGCATGTATTAGGAGGAATTGATATGGGATGATAGGTTTGATATCTTTATAGATCCTTCAGATCCTCGAACAGATGATAGAATCTAAATGCGAAATTAGATGTACTTCTTCAATCTCGAATCGACCATTCGAAGAGATAGCAAGAGATAATCGGATCCCTTTGATGTGAGTATTCGGTTTAATGGTATCATCAAATCAGGTAATTCGCTCTCAATATACTTCAGAAAAGACTCGTCGGATATAG
This sequence comes from Candidatus Thorarchaeota archaeon, assembly GCA_048884965.1. GTDB lineage: Archaea > Asgardarchaeota > Thorarchaeia > Thorarchaeales > Thorarchaeaceae > MP5-2226. Next base: position 15,260 of record JBHLQH010000041.1, read on the forward strand.
AGAGTGCCTTTCTCATGTTCTGGATATGAATTGCAACCATATTTCGCTTAATCTTTCCGGTTTTCGATCTTTTTACAAGCACACGTTCCAGTCTCTGTAGTATCTCGTCGCCTGTGAGTTGCGACTGCACTATCAATGCAGTAGTAACTCTGCCTTTGCGCAGTGAATCATCAACACTTTCAGTTGGGGCTGGATTTTCAAGCGGAGAACCTGTTGATTTCTTCATTTCCAGGGACACAGAAATTGAACTGGGGAGTTCATCCTTTCGTTTCACTTTCAAACTGCCTAGTGCCAAACGCATTTCTTCATTCGGATTCTTCGGAGAAATTTCTGAAATGATTTTACTACTCACAATGGATTTCTTGTACGCTCGTTTGCCATGAAGACCTACTGAGGATACGAAGCCTTTTGCCTCCATGTCACGTAATGCTTTTCTGAATTCCTCAAGAGAAATCAGTGAATGCTTTACAGATTGATGAGTGTATCTCTCATATAGCACCGATTCTAGCTCTATAACAGCCCAACCAAAGGATCGAAGAACATCTAGCTCCATTTGAGTGGGGTGTTCAGCCTTACTTAGTTTTGACACCAAACCACCCCTTTTGATAATTAATTATATAATTAGTACATTTTCTAATAAACTAGTGTATCGAAACAAACTAAAATGCTCTACTCAATCATCTTGAGTTTCAGATTTATAGCAAAGAGATGACTTGTAGATTCTAGATTCAATTGTGAAAAGGACAGGAGTGTTAGCTGTTGAAATGGATTGAGAGGAAGTATGTAGACTAAAGAACTAGCTCATAACCATCCCATGTAACAATATAGATACCATACTCGTATTCGCCGTAGATCCAATTGCTGTTGAAATGAAATGCACTTGAAAGAGCTAGAAGGACCCCAAAAACCATCAGTAGTCGAGATATCAGAAGGACTCTGTTGTTTATGCCCATCCTATTCACGGGAATATTAGGATCGATTTGTACTAAATTCCGTTATTCGATGTGGAATGTTCACAATCCTAGAGATCTACTCAGTATTCTCACATCCCGATCTAGAGTTTTCGAATAACAAGCTCTGAGAAGAGCCTAGATGCCTCAATATACTCTGTGCCTAAACCTGGGAACATTACTTGGAAGAAATCGAAACCAAGTTCGATAAGATACTCGAACCGTTCAAGCAAATCCTCAGGGTAGCCAACCCAAGAACCTGGAGCAATTGACATGGCTCTCTCTCGTACTTGCTCAATAGGTAGATTCAGGAATTCAGAACGCCATCTCCATTGTTCCTCGAGCTTCTCCTCATCTTCTGTAACAAAGACTCCGGGCCATCCCATAGCAACAAGACTCTTTCCGAGCTCATCGTAATCCCGACCCTCGTTCTTGCAATGCTCCTTCAGTACGTTCAGCTTTCTATCCAACTCCTCATGGAGAGAGAAGTTACAATAGTCCGCATATCGGGCAACAGCTCTCAGTGTTCGTGTTTCACCCATTCCACCTATCAGAATCGGAGGGTGTGGTTTCTGTACTGGCTTGGGTGCTGAGAATGCCTTATCAATCGAATAATGTGTACCATGATAGCTTGGCGCAGGTTCAGTCCAGAGAAGCTTGATGATTTCCAGCGCCTCTTCCATCATATCCATACGAACCTGAATTTTGGGGAAATCATATCCGTAGGCATTGTATTCGATTTCCTTCCAACCTGCGCCATATCCAAACCACAAACGGCCATTTGAAATCATGTCAATTGAGGCTGCGATTTTAGCTAAGAGAGCGGGGTGTCTATATGAGTTGCATGTGACAAGTGTTCCTAATCTGATGGAATCTGTGTCAGCAGCCAAAGCAGACAGGAGAGTCCATGCCTCAAGACAATTCTGTTCTGCTGAGCTCTCATTCAAAAAGATATGGTCGCTACACCAAAATGATTCGTAGCCAATCTTTTCGGCTTCATTGGCAATAGCCAAAGCTTGGTTAAAGGTGAACCCAAGTTGAGGTTCGATATGCACGCCAAATTTCAGGTCCATTTTAATCACTTGTTATCATCACTAGACTTCAATAATAATCCTCTGCAGTATCACTCACCACGGGCAGCTACTTTTCTACGTTGAACAGAACCTATATGGGAATTCAACGAAGGATAATGTCATCACATGAACTTCAAATGTGGTGCACAAATTGTCGGATCGTCAGAATCTGAATGAAATTGGGTACTATGAATACGCAGCAATGATGGGCATACCATATTTCCACTGGGGCGGCCAAAGGGCTTCAGACAGGATAACCGAATTGCTTGGTATTGATGGCAAAACTCGCGTCCTCGTTGTGGGTTGTGGCACCGGGTATAGTGCCTGCAGAATTGCGAAGAACACGGGCTGTGATTTGGTAGGAGTGGACATCTCAGGGGACATGGTCAAGGGGGCTCAAAAAAGAGCAATTGAATCGGGCCTTGATGATCATGTTCATTTTCAGCAAGGCGATGCATATAAGCTGGAATTTAGTGATGCTGAGTTTGACGTGTTGATGACCGAATTCGTGTCTGTCTTTCTGGAAAAGCCTTGTGTTTTTCACGAGTTCGCAAGGGTACTCATTCCTGGTGGGAAACTCGGCGTGAATGAGCTGTTTATCGCTGATGAGATGCCTTCAGAGATAGGAGCAAAAATCGAGAGTGTGCTTGAGGGATTCGAACAGGCAGTCGGACTTCCGATGAAGATTCCCACAATGTCTGAATGGAAAACATACTTCGCCGATGCAGGTCTGGACAGCATTCGTCAAGAGGTAGTAGACTACAGATACAAAATTCGCGAAACTGCGACTGCATTAGGAGGAACCTGGAAACTACTTCGTATTATTGGTCGGGTTACGTGGGACATGGCAAGGAATAGCGATTTCCGGAAACGAATGATGCCAATAGGACGGCTAAAGGATGTATTAGTGCGGGATCGCGAAACCAGAGATTACGCAGGAGCTGTCATCTGCGTCGGTACGAAACCAATCTAGTCTCTCCAAGATGCAATATTGACTCAGGTCGATTAAACTCACACCTTCAATGAAAAATAGCTACATGAGAATAGCAATGCTTCTACAATACAATGTCATTGGATTTTCTTTAGAAATCAGAAACCTGCACTTTGCATTGTTCTAGCCAATTTAGAAGAATGTCTAATATCGTCCACTGGGAGGGTGCCGCTTTCGTTCTCTTTCCGAAATCCGATCACGTAGACGATCCATATCTCTCTCAGCTGATTCTGCAGCACGCTGTACACGAGCTGGATCATTGACTCCTCGATTACGAGTATTGGGTGCTACTAGTAGTGCAGTGATAATGATTCCCGCAATGATTGCGACGACTACAATCCCCTCAAACATGGAATATCCCTTGAGTATCAGTATTTTGAAACCAAATAAAACTTGACAGGAATATCTTTCAATAATGATATCTGCGTCGATGACGCTCAACATCATCTGTTGGAGTATTGCGTTCTAGATCATATTCAGCTTTTTCCATGGATGTTCTATACCCACGTCCTTTCATGCTAGGAGCGAACATTAGTAGAAGCAAAACTACAACGACAAGGAAGATTCCGCCAAACAAGTATATTTCCTGCATTTGAACTCCGCCACAAGAGATACTTGATTTGAGTGCCTATAAAGAATACGTTCGTGAATGACTTGATTATTTGAAGTTACGTTGGTCTAACAGTTGAAATATGATTTAACGATTTTATAAAACGCTGCAGGTGGAAGAAATGGTAACTTTTCGTAGTAGGCTACTGAACCGCCCGATGGTGGCGGGTATCATTGTAATAGCGGTCTACCTTTCATTTTACATCATTGGCGAGGTAGCTAGCTTGATAATTGCTAATCTCATCATTGTGAACAATCCTTTACTTGCTCAAACTGCAAGATTCGTCATTTTATTTCTCATTAATGTACTAGTGTGGTTTTGGATAATCCCTCAGGCTTTGCAGCTGCCAGATGGAAGAATCTCATTTGCGAAATATGTGGATACTATACACCTAGATAGAGAATCTGGGAAACCATATGGGAAGAACATACTCTATGCATTTGTTTATGTTTCAGTCTTCTGTCTGGGTCTTCTCATCGCGAGTTTGCTGACAGGAGAATATGTCTTTGAGATAGATCGAATACTGGGATTTCCAGACAATCAAGGGAACCTGAAATCATTTGGCTTTGTATTCAATTTGATACCAGGACTTTTTGAGGAAGTTGCGTATCGAGGAGTAATTCTAGTACTTCTACTAAGGAAGTACTCTGAGAAGACTTCAATCATCATCTCAGGAATCATGTTTGGTGTAAGCCATCTCATCAATATCTTAGTGTATGGAATCTCTTGGAACACATTGACGCAGGTACTCACAGGCATTCTGATAGGAGTCTTCTTTGCGTACATTGTTCTCAAATCAGGTACCTTGCTGATCACTATAATGATTCATTACATGTACAATTCGCTCTCCATCTTGTTCGTAGTTTTCGATGAGTCAGATCCAATGGTGTATTTCTTCTCGAAGATGCTATTTGCGTCTATTGTCCCGATTCTCATCAACGGATATCTAGCTAGGAATTTTCTCAATACAAAAACCGACTCACTGAGCAATCAAGTAGACTGAGAGTGGAAGGAACCTTGTCCAGTGACAACTAATCTTTCAATACACGAGGCAAAGTAAGTCTCAGGAAAGCAGCCACTCCGAATGAGATTAGCAACTGAACTAGTACTGATAATAGGTGGTCACCAGTGTTTAGCAAAGTGAGTGCGTATCCTCCAAGTGGGGAGAGACCAACGATGCAGCTCACAATCAATGACAGAAACGACATTGCTTGATCACCTACTAGATTGACAGCTGTCACCCGTCCGCCACCTCGTACCAGATAGATTGTCCCTCCAATAGCAGCTCCGATAGAGTAGCTGCATGGAATCTGGAAGAGAGGAATAAGAAGGAGAAAGGGCGAAGTCAAGGTGTTGAACAGAATGATTACAAGAACAAGGATCATTGTGAAAATATACGAAACAGAGAAGATAGCAATCTTACCATTTAGAACCTGCATAGTTCTCAGTGGAATACCCTCATACACTGAAGCACCCTGTGTATCAAGGCCTAACAGACCAATCATGGCTAAACCAGCAAAGACAGTGGAATAGCCAACCACCATTAGAAGGTTCATACTTCTTATTCCTACAACACCACTCATCGACAAAGATGGCCATAGTGCAAATATCATTAGAAAGGGAAAGACAAGAAGCATGGCTGATCCTAGACTACGTGTGGCCACTCTAAGGTCCTTCCTAATCAATGCAAGTAATTCTGATGTGATAGTCAAATCAACAGGCGAGTCAGATGAGGCCATAGCTGCTGCCACTCCACCTAATGCCAGGGTCTTCAAGGTCCTGCCACTCGTGTGATAGGTTCTGACTCCAAGGTAGAAATAGAATGCAGAAGCAAGAATCGACGCTATTATTGTTGGCAAAGTGAAGACGAATCCATATGCGAACGTTGCGGCGACGAACCCAAATGAGAATGGAAACACCAATGCAAGCAGGGTTATTATGAGAGGTCCAGCAATGGAAGAGATTGCTATGATGAAGTCAACAATGGCAGGAATGTATCCAATCGCACCATACGCAACCAAGATACCAACCATCATACCAATTCCAGTACCTATTCGTACGATTGTCGAGAGTACGGATTCATCTCCTGATTGAGATTTTGAGTAGAACCACCCTGATACTCGAATGAGAGCTCCTAGTGCCAAGATCGACATGGCAGCCAAAGAAACAAGCACGAATATGCCTGTCTGAACACCAAGAACAAAAGACACCAAGGTTGGCATGATAACCAGCAACATCGCAATTGGAGCAATGAAGATTCGGGCAAACGCCAATAACATCAGTCCCTCTAGGTCTGTCTTACTAAATGGAAGGGTGGATGGGAGAATCATTGCTCCGGCACTGAAGAAGCCCGTAGTAGATACCAAATTCATGAAGAATATCAGAACAAAGCCAATTCCCAAGAAGATACTAATTGAGATTGCGAATCGAAGTTCTATTGCTGCAGTGTCTTCGATGAGAAAAAATGAAGCCACCATCAGGAAACCAACCATGAGAACCATAAAACCTGTAAGTATCGAGTTGATAGCTGCACTTCTCTTAATCTGAGAGATTATGCGTTCAGGTTTCTCCTTTATCCGAGAGAGGTTGGAAGGGTTTGCCTCAAGAAATGCGCTAAAACGAATCTCTTCTGATATGACACCAGCTATTCTCCAGCGCTCTCGGAAATTCAATTATCCAGAGCCTCCCTCAATGCGTCCACGCCTTTCCGAACTTCTTCCTCCGCTCCAGTGAGTTTGAGAAAGACATTCTCGAGGGTCGCACCTTCGGATTCTGATTGTGTACGAAGTTCGTCAAGTGTACCCTCAGCAACAAGAACACCATCGTCGATGATACCAACTCTGTCACAGAGACCTTCTGCCATCTCCATTATGTGAGTACTGAACAACACAGAGCCGCCATTGTCTGTGTGAATACGTATGACATCCTTCATTATTCGAGTTGTTCGAACATCAAGACCTGAAAATGGTTCATCAAGAATCAGAAGATCTGGGGCATGCATCATTGCGATAAGCAGCATTGCTTTTTGTTTGTTTCCCTGAGACAATGTGACAATAGGCTTGCCGAAGTGGCTACTAAAATCTAGAGCACGAATCATTTCATTGACACGATTTCGGGTATTGTCGTAATCCAATCCACGAACAGATGCAACGAAGTCAAGAATCTCTTTAGAAGTCAATGAGTTGTAAAGAAGCTGCTCCTCAGGTACATAACCTACTCTCTTCTTAACTTCAATAGGATCAGAGGTCGAATCAAAGCCAAAGATACTAGCTGTACCAGAATCAGGATCCAAGAGTCCCATTAGTACTTTTAGTGTCGTTGTCTTTCCTGCTCCATTCGGACCAAGAAGACCATATATTTCACCTTCCCGTACATTAAACGTTAGATTATTGACAGCGATCAAACGATCGAAGGTCTTAACGAGAGATTTAACCTCTACAGGATTCATGTGCATTCCCCTCAGTTTGTGATAGATGACTAACCACAGACAGCTGTATTATGTCTATGAAAATGTAAAAACATATGCAATTCAAGACCATACTCGAATTCAACTTGTTGTTGAGAGGATGTCATTAAAGGAAATGGTGATGATGTCACCCTTCAGCTCAACTCTCACGATTCACCAGATGAAGAGGGAAGTCAGGTATCTCTTTCAAAGCTTGCTTCAGACACACAGGTACTAGATTGATATCATCAAGCTCAGTAGGTTCAAACCATCTGAAAGTGATCTTCAGGTCACGTCCCTGATATGGTATATCCTCCTGACCATAGAATTCATCATCCAACCAAATTCCTTCACTCTCTACTGGTTCGACAAGGAAGCAGAGACCAATCACATGGACATTCTGATTCCTCGGTCCATATGGAATTTCCTTGTTGCCTTCAAAATAGAAGAAGTTCTCAATCACGTAGAGAAGGCGTTTGACCTCTATCTCAAAACCGGTCTCTTCCAACCACTCTCTTTTGATTGCTTCCTCGAGTGTTTCATGTAGATGAACTCCACCTCCTAGAAAGGTCCAGAAGTCAAAGGTTTCAGGGCGATGTAGAAGGATACGTCCTTTGTGAAGCATTACACCCTCAGCTCGAACTCCAAAACTGCCCCTCTTTGTATCAAAGAATATCTTGATTGGTTCCACAGAAAGCCCCAACAACGGATGCCAATACCACTATATGAATAGTATCAGAAAATGAGAATGGGGATGAGATGTTGATTACTACATGGATAGCTGTAAACATTCCCAGAAAAATCACGGCTAATCCGAAATTTAAGTACGCACTAGGACCAGAAGAAATGTATTCAAGCAGCAATTCATAAAATCACATCAAGTAATTCTTCTTCAACATTCATGGAGCAAGGATAGCAATGGTAAGTATTGGAGCAAAGGATGCAATCAAAGGGAATATCCCAGATGTGAACTATCTCATAGTGCATGACAAAGGTCTAGCAGAGGATTTTGCAAAGGCAATTAACTTCCTCACAGGTCAGGGATGGAGTATAGTGCATATATGGGCTGCGCAATCATTCCATTTTGCATTATTCACTCGCAAGTAAATAAGAATGGAGATGACATTCAGGAATAGTGCTTATGGACAGAATAGACTTCCATAATTTGTCCTCATGGATAGTATACACATCAATGTCTGTTCTCAAAGAATCGCATCATCTTTTCTTCCCAATCGGGAGGAGATTCGTGGCCGAAACCTTCAGAGATATAGATCTTGATGCTAGGATTCAATTCTTGTAGCCGTTGATGCGCAGGTTTCAACTCGCATAGTTCACGTTGATGTCTTCAGCACCGTGGAAGATTAGGAGGTTTGCTTTCGAGATTTCTTTCAACAGGTCTTCTGTTGTGTAGTCCTTCAGAAGTTCCATATTCTCAATTGCCTTGATGGCACCGCTAAGTATCAAGAGATTCTGATAAAGGTCGGACCTCTTCAGATACCAAAGATAATGAGGATGGAGCCGGCTCTGGGAATTGCACCCAGGTAAAACAGCTCTGCAGGCTGTCGCGTCAGCTACTCCGCCAAACCGGC
>JBHLQH010000042.1:0-23330 GCA_048884965.1 Candidatus Thorarchaeota archaeon
CGATTGCAAACAAATGAGTGATTCGTCTAGCTTGAACTGACATTTTCTCTCTTTCCCCTTCCACTACAATTTCTAATTCGGTGATTCTACCAGAGCTGCCAGACCTTCAGAGTGTGACGATAGAGAATGGCACGCTGCAGGAACTAGACCTCTCACCTTTGAAGGAAACGAGACTTGAGGAGCTTGCCATCACAGGGAATGGACTGAAACAGCTTGACCTCTCCATTCTTCGAAACGAGCCTTCCAAGCTTGTAGTTGATGAATTATGCAAGGTATAAATAGTGATAATGATTTTCACATTTGAAGTGTGGAACTGAACTTTGTCGGATGGTGAGAGTGAGGAAAGGGTTCATTTGTCGTGGCTAGTATTGAGACGTGAGATCAATTATTACTCCTATAGAGGAGATAGACCATTCAAACCCCTTTCGAGGGAAGTATCGCGCTTGTCAATTGACCTTGAATATGACAGGTATGACTATGATACTTCAACAGTCCCCCATACCAGAATGGAAATGGTGAATCTGTCATTCATGAAGGAACTAAAGCAACTTACAAGCCTAAATATAGAGATAATTCATCCAAAATTGGGATCAATCTATAGAGTTCCAAGCAAGATCGATTTCCCATCGATTGCGAGCATGCCTAATCTCGAGGAGTTGACCATTATCGACCCAGTGGGGGACCTTGACCTCTCGCCGCTCACTAACAGGGAGAGCAAGCTGAGAAGCATCACGATCAAGTGCGTCAGGGCTTTCCGAGGGTCCTACATCAGCTTCGTCCTGATGCCAAATGGTCGTCTTCCTAGAGTCAAGGACATCATAGCCCACACTGAAGGCATTGAGGTCGTACTCGATAATGGACGCACCATCCATGCTGCCTCAAGGGAGGAGCTGACTCCGAACATCACAGGGACTGGACCAGGTATAGGACCAAGAGGATTTGGCTTCGATTGTGAAACAGAACCAATGGGATATGGGAGCTTCAGACCACGTCTATTTGACATAGTCTGGACCAAGGGAGAAATGACTGTCAATCCAGTGTTGTCTGATGATATCGAGAGAGAAGCTAGAACAGAGTTCATTGCCCCCGAGCCACAACCGCCCCACTTTGATGACTACTCATCCTCGTACAGATACTCGGTCAAATTGATCATAGAAGAAAAACCTGAGATATTCCCAGCAAAACGCTTCGACTCGGTGATATTGCCAGAGCTACCAGACCTCCGGAGTGTGACGATAGAGAACGGCACGCTGCAGGAACTAGACCTCTCACCTTTGAAAGAAACAAGACTTGAGGAACTTGTCATCGCAGGGAATGGACTGAAACAGCTTGACCTCTCTGTGCTGAAACATGAACCAAACACGGTCACTCTGGATGAGCCGAATCTCATCTAGGATACAGAAGGATATGAGAATCATTCTCCATCCCATCATGGAAGAATAATCCAAGGTTTCGCTTACTCCTTGCGACTCTAATAATATCTGAGGGCATTTCAAGGCGTAAAGGGGGTGTAGTTGTCTGGGTCCTCAGGATATCGATCACGATGAAGGTCCAGAAGCCGCTCAGCACATTCCTCGGGGGACTGCTCTAAGAGACTGATGAACCATAGCTCAGAGAAATCCTTTACTGGCGTATCTTCTACCAAATATTCTTCATACTCAAGAAATCTCCAAGTAATCCCATCTGTGAGCACGAAGAATTCATACCCAAGCATCTTGATATAGAACTCCAATCTATAGAGTGTGCTTCCATAGATGTCCCATTGTGTGCCAACAGGCATGATATCAAAAGCAATCAATTCTTTCTTTGGAGATATCCTAAGAGAGAGGTCAATCACACCAACATGATACTTCAGTACTATTTCACGAAAAGAGGTGGAAGACCATCCTAGACTACGAACCATAGGTTCGACCAGATCCTCCCGAACATACTTTTTCTTCTTATATCGTGCAGGTTCGTTTTCTATCAGATTGAGGATGTTGTTGATAGTGAATTGAATTAGTGCCGTATTCAGCTTGAATCTCCCCTGTTTGGAATACTCATTTCAGTATAAAAACAGATTTGCTAATCTTGGAGAAGGAGATGGGGCCCAGGGGGGGAATTGAACCCCCTTCAAGGGAGTGTTGCTATTCATTCGAGATGAAGGAATATCCACAATCCCTTATGCTGCCGGTACACCACCTAGGCCATTGCTACAGGGGGTAGCGTTGGCAAGCACGCAGATTTTTGCTTATTAGCTTATCCATGAAGCGGGTGTATCATACAGTTCGCAATGCGCTGAAATATCCACTGCAATTGTTGAAACGGGACAGATACTCGTTTTGATAACTAGCACTACCTTCGGAGGTTTAGCTGTTTTAGGAATCGTATTCAAGAGGCATGAATCAAATACTTGACTTCAGAAATCTCCTTATGGTATGAAAGTACTATTTTCGAGGAGGAATGAACATGGATAGGCTCATGAAGGCATTGGATAGAATCTCAACTCCTCGCAATCTGGTCATTGCGATAGTGTCTGCAATTGTAGTCGTGTCTCTAATGGGCACTCTTACGCAGACCTTTGTGTATGGTGTATACGGGGATGCAAACATGCCAGATACGAATTTTGGATACACGTTTGCTCAGATTCAAGAGGCATTTGATACTCTAGGAAGTGAGGGTCTCCAGATCTGGTTACAGGTCCATCTTCTCGATCTCCTTTTTCCACTGACTTATGCATTCTCAATGGTGTTTGGCATCCTAATGGAGCTACGAGCTTCTATTCCTGAGAGAAAGAATCTTCGACTTCTTGCACTGCTTCCAATAGGCGGGGCTTTTGCAGATTACATAGAGAACACACTAATTGCATCTCAAGCCTATGCATATCCAGCATTATCGGAGTCTGTGATAGCAATAGCAAGTCTTGTGACAATATCAAAATGGCTTCTGTTATATGCAGGATTCATTGTCATCTTCCTTCTGTTGATACTAGTTATAATACAAAAGGCACGTACATGAGATGCACTGGATAAACAATGAAACATAGGTAGTAAGAGAGATGTCCGAGTGGCGAGGAGTAAAGGTCGTGCCATACAATTCAGAATGGCCAATAATGTTTGAACAGGAAAAGAAAATCCTACAAGCAATCCTCTCGGATCTACTTGTTGAGATACATCATATCGGTAGTACTGCAATACCGGGCATCTCTGCAAAACCCGTGATAGATATCTTGCCAGTTGTCAAGGAGATAGTCAAAGTTGATGAGATGACAAAGGAGTTTGAGAGATACGGATATGAGGGAAGAGGAGAGTTCGGGTTGCCAGGTAGACGCTATTTCACGAAGGGGAAATCTGAGCGAACTCATCATATCCACATATATGAGAGAGGTAACCCGGAAGTAATTAGACATCTTGCTTTTCGCGATTATATGATAGCGCACCCATTGGAGGCTAAGGCATACAGCGAGTTAAAGGAAAAACTAGCAAAGGAATTCGCTAATGACAGGGATTCATATATTGACGGAAAGGAGGAATTTGTGAAGGAAAGGGAACGAAGAGCCCTTCTCTGGCGGGATTCCAAATAGATCAATGATCCTGAGTCGGTTGCATCGGCAATTCATCCACGTCTAGGTCCCTGAGGTTTGCTTCAGTTCTTCAAGTGCCTCATCCAATTCATCGACTTTCTTGTGAAGCTCGAGTATTTCGTTGATCAGCACTGAAATAAGATATCCATACCTCACCTTGTAGAGACCCTCATCACGCTCAATAACACTAGCATCCTCAAGTCTACGAGCAGAGTTAGTAATCGATTGCTTTGAAACCCCCGGGATGATCTTCTCGACTTCTTTTCTCACGTCAGAGGGTTTCATCTTGGGGCCATCAAGAGAGTCGAGGAGACTATGAAGAACCATGAGACCAGTTTTCATCAGGGGATTCCGCAATTTATCGACCGTTTTATCCAAATCGTCGCGCATTTCTCCTCACTCCGAATATTAACCAACTAGAGTAAACGTTACACCAGTCAAAAATCTTCTTATTGCATTCTAGTATCCAAATATGGCAGAATTCTACAAGTTTTGGCGACCTACACGTTTACACCTCTAATGCATTGTAGGAAAAGGACAAAAGGTAGTAGGGAGCTCATCCTCGTGTTGTGCGTCTATTGAGCAAAGAACTGGAGAGAGTCGTTTTCGTTCCTGTTATTCATACTGATGTGGACAGTGTCGAGAATGCAAGATCTATTGTGCTAAAGACAGCACCAGATGTTGTCGCAGTAGAGCTGGACAGAACTCGTTACCAGCAGCTTCTAAATCCACAAACTGATGAGATGATACCTGCAGCTGCAACTGGAGATAGCATAGCGGATCTAATGAATCAGATTGCAGGTCTTGAGAAAAGTCTTGGACAGATGACTGGCTCTATGGCAGGAGATGAAATGCTAGCGGCCATAGAAGCAGGGAGAGAAGTCAATGCAAAAATCGCTCTCATTGATAGACCTATTGAAATCACTGCGCAGGCTCTCATGCAAGTGCCACTATCTGAAATCTACAAGCTTACAGAGATGATTCCAGATGCTGCCAATGAAGTCAAAGAAGGAGGCTCAGGAGACCTGATGGATCTCTTACGGGACGCAGATAATGTGGACAGCTTAATGATAGAATTCAAGAAGGAGTTTCCCATGCTCTCAAGTGTCCTTATCGATCAAAGAGACTACTACATCGCGAGGGCTATCAAGTCAATCCTATCAGATGTTGAAGGCAAAATCGTAGTTGTGCTAGGGTCAGGTCACATCGAAGGAGTGACCAAAACCCTAAGAGCGCTATTAGAAAATGATGTGGCAAGCTAGAGTCCAATTCCCTTGATCAGTCGATCCAACCCTTCACCTGTTTTCGAGCTGACACGATACACAGGTAGTTTCGCATCTACCTCGCGGATATCATTCTCCAAAGCATCGATATCAAAGTCAAGTGCCTTAGCAAGGTCAATCTTATTGATGACTACCATGTCGGACCGTTTGATGGTAAGAGGGTGCTTTCGAATCATATACGGACCTTCTGTCACACTAACTACTACAATCTTCTTACTTACTCCAAGTGAATAGCCAGCGGGACAAATCAGATTGCCTACATTCTCTATGAATACCACCTTATACTTGGAGAGATCTACATCACTTAGTGCAACTTGTATCATTCGAGCGTCGAGATGGCAAGCTGTTCCAGTGTTAATCTGCACTGTATCCACTCCATGTTTACCAACACGGTCGGCATCTATCCGTGTATCTAGATCACCAGCAATCATGAGAATAGGATAGTCCTTGGATATTCTCTCACATAGAGATTCAATAAGCTGTGTCTTCCCTGTACCGACAGAGCCCATTATATCCACTGCAATGATGCCGTGCTCTTTGAATATTGAATCATTCTTTGCTGCGGCATCCTCATTAGCACCAAAGAGATCCTTTTTGATGTCAATTCGCAGAGTCTTGTCAGTCATTACTAGGAGGTCTCCGTCTTGTCCAATAGTTGTATTCCAGCATCAGGATAGAGATAGTGTCCTGCAATAGGACGAATGATCATCCTCTCCAAGATAATTGCTACTGCAGCCCAAATAAATCCTTGAATCATATCTATAACTGCCAACAGAAAAGCAGCCTCCAGGGTTTCACTCAGGAACAGAAAGATCGTCATATCAGGTATGAATCCACCAATTAGCCCGCCTCCAAGAATCGCCATAACCGCATACTTCATGCTATCTCTTTCTTTAGTGATGTGAATGGCATAACCTGTCCCAATTCCTAGGAAGATATTGCCAATCAATGGAATAAGGGAGAACTCTCCACCACCCAAAGCTCCGCCGATACCTACAGCCAACCCAACTAGAATTCCACCAAAGATGCCACCTATTACACCCCCGAGTTCTGAGAAGAGAAAGCCCGGAGTTATTTCCACCAACTCTGGGATGATGGTGATTCGAATAAGATATCGCATGAGAAGACCAAGCGCCGCTATCACTGCCAGTATAGCCAATGCTGCAGTATTTTTCTTCAATGGTATAGTTTCCATTACAGTATCCTCAAAATGTGGTTATTTCTGAGCTGGCTCCGGCCATGTTTCCAACAAGTACTTTCTGGTTTCACGATACCATTGGTCAAGTTGAGAGAGCATTTTCTTACGAATTTCTTCAGAAGAGTTTCTTCTGTAAACATGATAGTATCCCCCTCGATCCAACGAAATTGTATCTCGAAGTACAAGTGAAGGTTTGAGGTCAGGATTACTAAGCTCTTGGAGGTACCTCTGGACCACGCTCCGCTCCTTGCCTACCTTTTCTGCCAGTTCCTCTACTGTCATGGGAGTGTCACGAAGTTCAAGGTAGATCTTTGCAGCACTTGTCTTGACTCCAAAGGCACAACACAGCAATCCACATGGCTCAGTTATACTATTGACCAAGAGCCCCTTCATTCCATTCTGAGTTGTCATTTCATTTTATTCACTCTTTGGTTATTGATAAGAGTTGTGTAATGTGTCTACACAGACGTATTTAGGATAATACTGCAGTTCAAAAGAGATTCTACCACTGATAGTAATGGTGTTCATGAATGGATTTCAGGTCTGCACGAGACGAATATGAGAGAGAGCCATGGTCCTATGGAGACCCAAGTAGACAAGTATCAAAGCCAATCAATCTTGCTCCTTTGAAAGGAGCGTTGGAATCAGATCCAGTCAGGTCAAAGATTCTACGTATACTGATTGAGAATGGAACTTGGGTAACCACAGCAGATCTACTTCGAGCTGCTAGGCAAGTCAGACCGGTTGTTGGTGCTGTAACCATTGGCACAATACTCAATGGCCTGAATGAATTAGTATCCTCCAGATTGATCCTTAGCAGGATGTCTATGACAAGTGGCATTGATTGGGCAGAATGGAGAATTAATCCTGATTGGTTAGATCCCACCAGAAAGTTGCTGAACATGCTGATTAGAACACGTAAGGCTCCGGCGGATCAAAAAGTACACAGTGAAGTCCAAAGACTTCTGGAAAAGGTCGATGATACTCAATATTGAGTATATAGTTACCGTTGAGTAAAGTACTTAAGAGGGCTTCTTTCGAAATGGAACATCCGATTCCTATAAGGAGGTCCATAGGTGTATTCACAAGCTGATAACTATCCAGAGGAAGCGCCAATGCATCTGGTAGAGGGAGATTCTTCTGCTGAGAGATCAAAGAAAGTTGCTGTTTCTGCAGTCTTAGGAGCAGTATCAATTGCATTAGGTGCAACTGCATCATTCATTCCACGGATTCCCGGGTGGGGGATTGCACTTTTTGACCCGGTTTCCATTGTATGGGTGATCGCATTCCTTATTGGGGGAATAGAAGTCGGAATCATAACCACTTATGCGGGCTTCTTTGGTCTGTTCTTGTTCGACCCTACAGGAGTCGGACCTATTTTCAAGTTCCTCGCGACAATTCCCCTGATTTTGATTCCTTGGATTGGAATGAAGTGGTCAGGTGCAAAGCATGATGGAGGACACCTTTCTATTCGTAGGAACTATGTGAGATATATGCTGGTGGCATATCTAGTCAGACTCTCGCTCATGATGCCGTTGAATCTGGTTATCGTGCCTGCTCTCTTTGGGATTTCAGATGTGTCATTCATCATAATGTACACCCTGATTCTAAACACTCTACAAAGTCTATGGGACACACTTGTTCCATTCCTCATTGTATACAGAACACGTATTTTCGATGAGTTTCGGATGTGGTAAACGGTTAGGAAGGGGGGAGACCCTTTCCCTAACCAGTATAACCCAACCGGTAATTGCTTAAATAGCCAGACCTCCAGTGATAAGTAGTAACGCCACGATAAACACACTTGGAGGCAATGAAGTGCGTCGATGTGAATTCTGTGACTCTCCGGTCCCAGCAGATGCCGTAATTTGTCCTGTATGTAGAGAGGAGATCGCAGAAGAAACCCTTGAAAGGATTCTTCCTCTATTGAAACGACCAGAAACTCCAGAAGTGCGTGCGCTGGGGATCTTTGACCGCCTTTGGGGTGTGATACGTAGACCTGCCGCGACATATCGAGATATTGGTCAACGACCAGACTATGCAGGACCTTTCTTCATCATATTCGCGAATGCTTTGGTGATGGCAGGCTTTTTCATTGCGATTTCATCGAAGATGACCAAAGTAGTATATCTGAATCAAACGCTGGGACAAACAGCAACAGTTAGCATACTAGGTCTTCCAGAGGGAATCAGCTTCATGCTAACTGCTTTGATGAGCATTTTGCCAAATGTCCTAATAGGAATGGTCTATCTTGTAATTGGAAGTGCATTTGCCCATCTGGCGTTCAAAGTAACTGGAGGAGTCGGAAGAAAGGGTAAGACGATCGCAATCGTCGGTTATAGTATGCTTCCAGTGATAATCTTCAGATTGATTGGACTACTAGTAATTCTCTTGCAACCAGGAACATACCCAGTCTATGTCAATGATGCGCTTAATCGAAACGGGACTCCAGTAGTGTCAATCATCGCAGCCATATATGCTTCGCCAACTTGGATTCTCATCGACTATTTAGTCACTGCATCATTTGTGTGGGTCGGTTTCTTGCTTGTGTTTGGAATTAGGGAGGCGCATAATACTTCAACATCATGGGCAATCTTGGTCTCAATTGCCTGTATGATTGTGCTGGTTTGGACCTTCTGGCAGATACATTGACGATTTTGATACCCTCAGAAGAACGGTATGAGCATGAAGGCAATTAGTCCTACAAGAGCTCCAATCTTGTCCAATGTGCTTCCGATAAGCAACCGCTTCTCATTGTCAGGTCCTGTAAGCGGTGCGATTGCAGCTCCAAGGACTACACTCCCACCAAGTAGCAAAAGGGGCCAAAGTATCAAAGAAGCATACCCCATGTACCAAACAAGAACATAACACGTTACACCGATGATATTCAATAGAGCTGCAACAATCGCGGCAGCTTTGTAGCCATAGATTCTAGCGATAGTGCGCACATTCCTTAGAGCATCACCCTCAACATCCTCAGCGCCTTTGATGGTTTCACGCGCTTGTAGAATCATGAATGCAGTAATGAAGAAAAGCCAAGATGGAATCGGGATGACAATATTCCCAATGCTTTCACCATAGATTATAGACCCGTAGATTATACCAAATGCAAAGGAAAAGGCAACCATAAAATTACCAGCAAGTCCAAGTTGCTTGACCTTTGATGCATATGCATATCCTACTAGAAGGAAAATTATCACAACAATAGCTCCAATGGTTCCGTTCAGCCATGCAAAGACGACTCCGAGTATACCTAGGAAAAGAACATAGAACCACGCCTGCTTGATGGTCATGCGTCCACTGGGCAGCGCACGATGTGGGCGATTGATCTTATCGATTTCGATATCAAAAATGTCATTAACGACATTGCCGCCAGCGGCAACAAGGAAGTAGGTGATATAGCCGAAAAGGAATTGTAGGAGCAACTGTGTGGTGTCAACAAAGCCTGTATCTACTTTTGCTGCGATCCCAATCCCTGCAAGGACCGTAATTCCTCCAATTATACAGTTCTGAGGCCGAGTTATAGATAGGAATGCCTTCAAATCAATCCTACTTGTTTTAGAAGGTGAGTTGCTCTTGATTTCATCCATTGATACGCCGCACCCATCTTCAAGGTCATCGCACCGTTGATTAAAGGGTTTCGGGAGTTGAAGATTAGTGACACCCAATGACTCTTATCTAGTGACCTAATCGCAAGTAGATGGGGCTGAATCAAATGTTTGAAGATCTTCCAAAGGAATCTCTCCTAAGAATCATCGATATGTATGCAAAGGCATGGCAAGCCATGGATGGAGCATACTTCCTCTCCTTGGAAAAGGAATTTGGAATGGATGTCGCAATTCAGATGGACAAGGAAGCATGGCGTATATTTTCTCCAATAGAGGCAAAACGGATCATGCAAGTAATGGGCATCGAAGAGAATGGAGGACTTGAAGCACTAGCAAAGGCGCTTGAGTATCGTGTATATGCTGTATTGAATTCACAAAAGATAGAATGGAAGCACGATAACATGTTATTGTTTACTATGGAATCCTGCAGAGTGCAAGTGGCAAGAAATAGAAAGGGATTGCCAGACTTTCCTTGCAAATCAGTGGGACTCATAGAGTATGAGGAATTTGCAAAAGCCATTGATCCAAGAATCAAGTCCAGATGCGTATTCTGTCCTCCTGATGCGCATCCTGAGAACGCATATTGTCAATGGGAGTTCACTCTGGAGGAATGATTCCCTGGAAGACGTGCTATTCGGACCAGCTGGATATCCTGAAGATGCCAAGGGAAATCCAAAGAGAGTGTTTGAAATCATCAAAGAAAGTGGACTCAACGCACTTGAGTATGCTGCGGTCCATGGATTGCGGACCAAAGAAGAAAAAGCACGTCTTATTGGCGAATTGGCAAAGAAGCAAGGGATTTCGATGAGCATGCATGCTGCATACTACATCAGTTTGGCCTCAAAGAATCCAGAAACACGAGAGAGGTCAAAGCAGCGGCTCGTAAAGGCTCTTACATTCGCCCCTATGATGAGAGTGAAACGAATCGTATTTCATGCGGGATCCTACGGAGGACTGACTCCAATTGATGCACATCAGGTAATCCGGAAAGCATTACAGGAAATATGGGAAGAGGCAGGACATCTTGGTGAAGGTGCAGTCCTTGCACCTGAGATTGCTGGAAAGATCAATGTCTATGGGTCAGTTGACGAAATCATTAGACTCTGTGCAGAGGTCGAGGGATGTATCCCAACCATCGATTGGGCACATTTGTACGCAAGGAGTCAGGGGAATATCAATGACAAAGAGAATTATCTAAGAATCCTCGAACAATTCGAAAGGAGTCTTGGAGACGCTTTCACGAGCAACCTACATTTTCACGTTAGTGGAATCGAATACACAAAGGCAGGAGAATCAAGACATAGACCTCTAGGTCAACAATGGGGACCTGATATCCTTCCACTCGTTGAAATCGTAGATGAAGTTGGTTACAAGCCAACATTCATTTCCGAAAGCCCTCAACCAATAATAGGCGCACTATACACCAAATACCTATTCGAAGGATTGGAGAAGTACCGAAGTTGACAGATCTAGTATTCATTTTAGGAAAAAACTGGCTGCTCTCGCTAGCAGAGATGATCGTACTCTTAGAGGACAAAGGGATTCTCAAATCACTAAAGGATTTCTCCAAGACCACTGCTATCGTTTCATTATCTGAACCTGTACGTGATGAGGATATTGTAGATATTCAAAGCGCTCTGGGAGGGTGCTTTAAGGTTGGTCGACTGATCGAAACCTATGACATCGAAGTTGCGAGAAAGGCGTTCCCACCTAAGGGCTCACACACTAAGAGAGACCGTGATCTCCTGAGCAAATGTACATGGGCTCCAGCAGTATGGGGGAAGCCGAGAGGAAAGAAGATCAAATATGGAGTGTCTTCATACCCATCTGGTGAAGAGAACACGACAATCGATATGAAACGGTTTACAAGAGGCGTGAACGATTTCATAAAGACCCATCTCCTTGGTGAGAATGCCAGAAGGGCAGACTATGTTATCTATGACGAACCTGACAGAAGAGACCCTAGTCGGTCAAACACAGCTCTGTGGCCTCAAACCATATCAAAGCACGGGCTTCTCAAACCACCTAATGCAGAGATACTCGCAGCATTCACAGAAACCAATCTCTACATCGCAAAGACGGTCGCTGTGTATGACTCGATGCTTCAACAATACAGAGATGAGTCACGACCCTTCATCTCATCAGAAATCAGTACAAGTCCCAAGATCTGTAGAACCCTATTGACCCTTGCAGGTGCCAAAACAGGGGATTCCGTATTAGACCCATTCTGTGGAACCGGGACCTTGCTCATGGAAGCGGCATTATTGGAGATGAAATGCATAGGGATAGATCTTGATAGCAATGCAGTAGAGGGGGCTCAGACAAATCTTAGATGGCTTGGAAAGGAACTCGGGACCTATCTGGATATTACACTGATAAAGGGAAACGCTACGGATGCGGACAAGCTGGTTGGAAAAGAAGTGGATGCTATTGCGTTTGAACCGCACCTGGGACCTGTATATCGAGGCAAACCTGATACTCAAGAGGCAATCGATGTCATGGAGGAACTTACAGTTCTTTATCGAGATACCTTGAAAGCATTAGTGAAGATTTTGAGACCTGACGGACGAATTGCTATGACAGTTCCAGTGATTCGGGCCAAGGAAAAAGAAATCACCATTGATTTCAATCAGATGCTGAAAGGAACAGGACTGCAGCTCTACAGATTCCTCCCTGAGAAAATCATTGATGATAAATCAGAGCGACCGCGGTCTATTCGAATCAACCCTAATAGAGGTGCATTGCCTGAGAGGAAACGTGGACAAGTTGTTCAAAGACAGGTTATCATGCTTGGAAGGGGCTAGAAGAGATACCGGACGACATCATCGAGAATGGCATATGTTTCAAGACGATTGAGGTCGCGTTTTACGTAGACCATCGCATGCTCAAAGATCATATCACGGAATGCTTCCTTATCTGCCAGGTCCTTGGTCGCTGTGGCTACGATTCTTAGCAAATCCTCTAGGGCATCACGAAGCTTGCTATAATTAGTCTTGTAGACGTCTATGCTCAGAACCTCTACACCATTCTCATCGATAGTCACTTCTTGAAGGCATTGATTGGACTCGATGACAGGCTCGGAGAGTTCCTTAATCCGTTTCATGAGCTTCTTTTTGGTCTTCTTATCTAGCTTAATACTGAGTATCGCTCTAAAGAGATGGCTATAGACCTCCAGACAATCCATGCTCTTTCCAGCTAGAAGCGCTTCATCGGTTTCTTCAAACTGATTGACCAGTTCATCGACGAAGTTCCCAAAACGATTGAAGGTCTGGGGATTTCCATGCCAGCCGCTCAGGATTTCGTCTACAGTTTCGCCATCAGGAATCTCATTTCGCATGAACTCATTCAGAGCGTACTCAAGGATGAACCGCATATGCCCTATACGTGCTGCTTTTGATACTACCATAACAAAAAGGAGGTGCTCATTCTCCTGCCAGACGTAACGACTTGTCTCAGTATCTATGATTCGAAGGTTCTCATGAGAGGCTTTATCGATGAAGGTATGAGTAGCAGAAAGAAAGGGAGCTATCAAATCCATGTCAATCTCAATGCCACTATAGGCTCGAGAAACGAGATTCCTACCTGTCGTCCGTTCTATCAACCAGACGCCTTGTATCAATCGTCTATCAGACATGGATTCCTCATCTTTTCTCTGGTATCTAAGTATGATAAGCATATGTGGGATTTAGCATCAAATTATATACTAGTGTAATATTCTCGAGAGAAAATATCCTGATAGAAAATATGAGATATTTTGATTGATGAGAAAGGAATAGTTGGGATGGGGCGCCAACCCCATCCATACTATTGGAAAAGGCTTCAAACTGTCACGTTGTGGATATGCGCAGTTTATCGACCATTTCCTTGTAACGGTTTCTCACCGTCACCTCTGTCACTCTTGCAGTTCGAGCAATCTCTAGTTGAGTGCGTCTGGCTCCTGTCAGGATGCTAGCAACATAAATCGCTGCAGCAGCCATGCCCTTAGGATCCTTCCCGATTGTCAGTCGCTCCTGTTTCGCCAACTGTAGAATTTCGATCGCCTTTGCCTTTGCCTCACCAGGGATTCCCAACTCAGTGCCGAATCTGTGTATAAAGTCGATTGGCGATGAATGTGGAATCTTTAGGTTTAGATATCGAAGAATCAATCGTACACAGAGACTCAGCTCCTTCCGAGTAATGTGTATCTGATCTGTGATTTCTTCCAGAGGTCGAGGAACCTGATGAACCCTACACGCTAGGTACAATGAAGCCGCAATCATACCAAGAATAGTACGACCGCGAGTCAGACGTTTTCGTAATGCTTTCCTGTAGATGACAGCAGAAGTCTCTCGAATTGAGTAGGGAATGCTCAATTGAGAACTGATTCTATGCAACTCAGTCATCGCTACTGCTAAGTTGCGTTTATCAGAAGAGTGAACTTTCGTTCGTATCTGCCACTTTCGCAATCTGTGAATCTGTGCTCTTCGAGTCGAGGTAAGCTTCCTCCCTGCAGCATCAACATTCTGTCTGCCAATAATGGTGGTAAGCCCTTGATCGAACTTACTCCAGTCAGCGGGACCTCCTACTCGTTGACGAGAATTCTGCTCATCAGCAGTAAAGGCACGCCATTCTGGACCCATGTCAATAGACCTGTCAGACAAAACTAAGCCACAATTGGAGCAAATAACCTCACCACGTGTATCATCATGATACATAGAGGTTGAAGAACAAGCAGAACAGACATAACTGGCAGTGGACTCTTGCTGTTTCCGAGATTTCGCTTGTTTACTGGCCAGTCCAATCATCTCCCTGCATCTCTACCGAGGGAACGTAGAGTTGCTGTTCGAGCGTTGTGTGTACCGATGTTGCATCGCTCATGGCGTCTGAACGAAGCATCTATGTGGGGCACGAGCGGGGGATTGCGTTCTCGAGAGAGAACTGGTTTCGTCAAGCAACAAATATATATAATGGTTTGCACGGAATTTTGCTTTCTATTTAGGATTATTTTATTAAAATCTCTTTTGAACTTTTGTTTTCTTTTAAAACATCGCTTATATTCGATATGTCGATATTCGACATTCTGAATGTTCGTATGTCACTAAGTGTAAATTACTACACACTTTCCCGATATGGCGATTGTACCAGGGACCTTTGAGCGCATCGTTTATGAAGAAACGAGTACGTTCTAGAGAATGATGGTGAAAGTTCCTCATGAATCCATGGAAGACATTCTACAACGAAACAATCGAATTTCTAGCTGAAGCAGCTTCAGTGGATAGTAGGACCATGGAGAGATACATAGAGATTCCACCCGACCCCAGATTAGGGGATATGGCATGTACGATAGCCTTTCATCTTGCTAAAGAGCGAAAAGAGAAACCGTTCCCAATCGCGAATGAGATCGTGACTTCAATAAAGAAGAATATCAAAAACATCCCTCTACTAGAGAAAGTTGAATCCAAGGGTCCGTACATCAATCTCTTCTTTGACAGGTCAGAATATGCAAAGCGTACGATACAAGCCGTCCTAGAACAAAAGGGCAATTATGGAAACACGGATGAGTTCGCTGGAAAGAGGGCACTCATAGAATCTCCTGCTGTGAATCCTTCAAAGCCTTGGCATATTGGACACACGCGAAATGCAGTTCTTGGAGATACTCTTGGGAATGTCCTGAAGGCTGCAGGATGGGATGTCGTCAAGCTGGATTACATCAATGACCTTGGACTTCAGATAGCCCAACTTGCTTGGAAGATAATGCAGCCCGATGTTAAGGCGAGTGGTGAAAAGTTCGACCACTTTCTTGGACTCCTCTACGTTAGTATACAAGAGGCGTTTGAGAACGATGAGAGGGTCAATGCACAGATCAGAGAGGTCTCTCGAAAACTGGAAGATCTGGAATCAGCAGAGTCACAAGCTAGTCTCAGAATGGTGACCGATTGCGTTAAGGCTCAGAATCAAACGGCTTATAGACTGGGCATCTTCCACGACTATCAGGTATGGGAAAGTGCAATAGCGCACAGTGGGCTTTTGGATATCGCAAAGGAGATCATGCTGAAGGCTGAGAATATCACCATTCTTGAGGAGGGCGAAAAAGCTGGATGTGTTGTAGCACGTCTCGATACTCTAGACGAATTCAAGGATATGCAGGACCCTAACAAGGTCCTCTTCAGGTCAGATGGGACGAGGACATACACTGGAGCGGATGTAGCGCTGCAGATGTGGAAATTTGGTATACTGAAGGACCCATTCAAGTACACACTCTTCGAAAGTCAGCCAAATGGAAGGGATGTTTTCCGGACATCCTTAGATGGCGAGGATATGCATCTTGGTAAATTCGATGCAGTCTTCAACGTTATCGGTTCATCACAAGCCCATCCTCAACGACTTATCTACGTAATTCTAGATTTATTGGGCTACAAAGAGCAGAGCGAAAATTCACATCACATCTCCTATGAATTTGTAGGGCTTGAGGACACGGGATTCTCAGGACGAAAGGGAACCTGGATTGGGTATTCAACTGATGTTGTCCTCGACAGAGCACAGGAGCTGGCGAAAGAGGAAGTCGCAAAGAGGAATGCTGACGAAACTGAAGAGTTCAAAGAAACTGTCGCAGAACAAGTTGGCTCTGGAGCTGTTCGATATTTCCTCCTAAATGCATCGCCGGATAGGAAGATAACATTCAGATGGAAGGAGGCATTGGACTTCAATGGTGACGCTGCACCATACTTGCAATACTCCCATGCAAGAGCCTCGAGAATTCTAGAAAAAGCTTCAGTCGAAGACATTGGAAAAGCTAATCTAGCACTCTTGACTCATGATGCTGAATTTGCTCTTTCTAAAGCTATAGCAAGATTCCCGGAAGAGATTCTTGAAACAGTAAGAGGCTTACAAAAGAATACATGGGGAACTAGTTTCCAGTCGAACAAACTCACAACCTTTTGCTACTCGCTCGCCACACTGTTTAGCAGATTCTATGACTCTTGTCCAGTGTTGAAAGCAGAGGGAGATCTAAAGGCAGCAAGATTAGAGTTGGTGAGAGCCTTTAAGGTCACAATGGCGAATTGCCTCTCACTTCTGGGTATTCCAGTCATCAATCGGATGTGACCTACCCAGAGGTAATCTTTGCCGAACTCACGACGATGGAAGGGCTCATGATTGAGAAGGTTTCCCGCACATCAGCTCCAATCCTTTCAATGCGCATGAGAAGGTCCTTCATATTGATACCGATCAGGGTGTTCTTTACAGGATACTTAATCTCTCCTCGTTCGATGTAGAAACCTTCCATGATCATAGCACTGAGGTCACCTGTTGTCATATTTGGTCGGTCCCCAGTATTTCGACATAGAACACCACAATCGATCTCGCTAACAAGCTCATCAAGGGTTCCTCTATCAGGTTCAACGATGAAATTCGAGGTGGAAATCGATGGAAGTCCAGCATATGAAGGTCTACTTGCATTCCCAGTGTTATCCACACTGTCTTTGAATGCAGTATATGAATTATGGAGGAGTGATTTAAGAATGCCATTCTTCAGAACGATGGTATGTTGTGAAGGGTATCCTTCTGCATCGAAAATTCGTGACCCTGTCGCTCCTTCAAGTACTCCATCATCAACGATTGTGATCTGTTCTGAAGCGATCCTTGAGCCAAAGGCATCTGAAATGTAGGATCGTCCATATTGTACTTCTTCGGCATTGACTGCTCGAGCAAATCCACTTCCAAGGATTGTGCCAACTGCTAACGGTGTGAAGATCACAGGAAGGCTTCCTCCTTCAATCACCTTCCCACCAAGATTATTGATTGCATTTTGGGATGCTGTGTTGCCAATCCATTCGGGGTTCAAAGTATTGAGTTTTCGAGTGACTTGATATTCAAAGCTTGAAGTTTGATCGTCATCAGATTTTATTACTGGATAGGAATACATCATAGCAGATGTGCTTCTTGCAGTCTGTGAAATTCCAATGGAGTTCACGAGAGCCTTGGACCCTGTTGATGCGGAGAGCTGTGCTTCTATAGATGTCTTGTATTTGCCCATTGATTCGAGAGAAGCATCCACCGTTCGTACAATTAGGTCTGCCGCGTCCTCAGATGTAAGGTTTGAGATGCTAGAATCAAATAGACCTCCAACATCGGGATATGAACCTTCAAATGAGGGAAGGCTGACAAAATCCGGATCTGGCAATGAGGCCTTTGCAAGTTTGACCGATTTCTCTACAGCCTCGACATAGTCTGATTCTTGAATCGTTGTGACATACGCAAAACCAATCTTCTTGCCTACAACGGACCTGATACCAATCCCTGAATCATGACTTTCCTCAGCGGATTTAATGGAGTTGTTCTCCACTTCTATAGAGAAGGACTTCGCGGATGCTGCATAAGCTTCAGCTTCATCAGCGCCTAGCGCAAGTGCTCTCTTTACTGCGTCTTCAGCTATCTCCAGTAGTATTTCCAAATTAGACACCTCCAACTGGAATAGCTCGTAATCTAGCATGAGGCCCCCCACTATTATCAGGGATCATCTGGCCGGACTTGCCACAGGTGCCAGCTTCAAGCTCGAAATCGTTGGCAACTGCATCAACCTTTGGAAGAATCTCTAGAATCTGGCCTGCAAGAGATACGTCACGAATCATCTTTCCTAGCTCGCCATTCTCGATAATGTATCCATAGTTTGCTTGGAACATGAATTGCCCCTTGGCGGAATCAGTGTAGCCATAATTAAAACTGCAAAGAAGCAACCCCTCACGCGTATCCTCTATGAGTTCACCCACAGCCCAATCCCCAGGCTCCATGAATGTATTACTCATTCTTGGCAGTGGAACGCTCATGAATGACTGCGCTCTAGCGGCACCATTGGGCTTCATTCCAAGACGACTAGATGTTTCCAAGCTATGAAGTAACTCGACTAGGGTGCCGTCTTTTACTAGATGGTGCTTTGCTGTCTTTGTGCCTTCCCAATCAAACTCAAAGGTCCCTCGTTGATTGGGCAAGGTTGGATCATCACTTATGTTCAAATGATCAGGTCCAACTGATTCTCCAATTTTGTCTTCTAGAACTGTTGAATGTGCTGGCCAATTGTCAGCCTCGCAAGCATGTCCAAATGCCTCATGCACCATCACACCGTTGAGAATCGGATCGAGAATAACATCGAAAATCCCGCCCTCAACAGCTTCGCTGTCAAGTAAATCAATAACAAGCTCTGCAGCCGATGTGCCAAGGTTCAACGTGGATTCTTTCTGATACTGCTCATATCCACCTTGTAGGCCTATTGATTTGAAGGCTCTTTGCCGATTCGGACCATCCTTAGCTGTTGGCGCAGAAATAATACGTGGTAGTGAATGCTCGATATAGATGGAAGTGCCCAATGTATTGGCAATGTATAGTTCAGTCCAAAGATCACCGTAGACTGTTCGAGTGTTTACGATTCTGGAATCATGATCCCTTGCTTGATCATCGATGGACTTTGTATATGAGATTTTGTCCTCAATAGGCACATCATCAAAGTGAAGCTTCACGCTGAATTTGGATTTTCCTGAAAAGCTAGGTCCATCGATTGTGAATTTCTCTGACACCTTCTCGCGTGTTGCCAAAGCGAGTTTGGCCACTGAAGCAGCTGTATCTCTCATTCCAGAAAGGGTCAAGTCAGTCGTTTGACCAAAAGCCCACGCTCCATCAATGAATGCTCGAATACCAGCACCTTTCAATCGAGAAGCCATGGACCGCTTTGTTACACCATCCGAGATCTCGATAATGGTTGTGACTGTGTTTTCAATCCGAACATCTGCAAAGGAAGCACCTGTTTGTTGAGCAGCTTCTATTGCAGCCTGAGCCAATTCTTCCATATACATCGCCCAATTAGCGTTTGACTGCAAAATGACGACAATATAACTTAAGCTAAGGCTGCATATTGTATGTGGTCTTGGTAATACACACGTTATTCTTAGCTATTTCAGTGATAAGATATGATACTGGAGGCACTCAATTGAGAGAAGATTCGATTAGAACACCATGCCATGAATGTGATTCAAATCAAGGCACTCACCTGTGTGAAGATTGCGGCGTTGTTCTATGCGCAGGATGCCTTGAAACAAAGACAACCCAGTATACCGTTTGCAATGAGTGCCATGCAAATCTTGGTATGCCTAGTCACGGAGAACAGATCGAGTTCTGCAGCGAATGCGAATCAACAAATCTAGGAAAAGGAAGAAGAGTTGAGGAAATATGCCCTCAATGTCATTCCTCACGAATCGTCAGTATTGAAGAGAAGAGGAGAGGGCTTGCCCAGGATCTACGTAGCGCAATCATGAGCCTCCACTACGGTCACACAAAACTACGTGAATTCAACAGCTCGCTAATCTCTGCCAAACGCCTCCTAGTTTCACTCAGGATGGCAAGCTTTCTTCATTACAAGTGGCTAGAAGACAACATTGAGAGCCTGCAAGAAGAAACCTCTGCATTGAAGAATCGGATCATGAATCAAGCAGAAATCATCTCGAAAAGAATTGCTGCTGAAACAAAGGGTCTGATTGATTATAACAGATGGACAACTGCGCAATTCCCATTCATAGAAGGTATCACACACCGGGTCACTCAGATAGGCGACCAATACAAAGGCAATGTGGACGACGCGCTGAAGACAGCAAGAATTGCTCTTGATGATATTATCAAGCAACTTGAAGGCTTGGACTATTACAGGAAGCGATTTTCAGGATTCTATGAGGTCACAGAGCTATCGGTCAATGAGCTTCCTGTCTGTGCACTTCCAGAAATAAGGATCACAGGTAGTGATTTCCTTAGAAATGACAAGGCTACCGGAACCTTGTACATCACCAATAGAAGGATTGTGTTCATAGCCGAAACGGGTCTTGTCCGCAAGAAGATGGAGATTATCTTTGACTTTCCGCTCCTCTACTTAACGTCGATTGAGGAGGATGGAAGATTCAGAAAACGACTGGTTCTGAAGATGAAGCAAGGAGAGGTCAAGATAGCATGTAATGAACAGACTCAGAGGGTTCTTCCAGATTACGTTGAGATAGGAAGGAAATTCGATAGATATCAGCAAACAGATCTTCAAAGAGTCAGAAAGATTGAGCAGACTGATGCTAACATAAGCGACGTGCGTATTAAGATAGAGAGCTTGGTTTATTCATTGCTATCGCCTGGCACTCAATCAATGGATACATCTTCACAATCTAGAGACCGTTTGCCATATAGGGACTATAGAATATATGAGCAGCCAAGACCGCAAAGGCGATTCTCAGGCAACGACTATGGAGTGCCCGATTATCGTCAAGACCCTAGAATTCAAGAAGACAGAAGGAGAGAATTGCCTGTCACTCGGCCTAGTCACTATAAGACAGATCTCTCTGCCTTGCAAAGAGATGCAATGGATCTTGAGGACGCTCTTACAGCGACGAAAGAGCTTTTCAGAGCAGGCAGAATCGTTCCTGAGGACTTCATAAGAAGATACAAGGTCCTTATGAGAAACTCATATGATACAAGACAAGCAATCCAGAGACTGCAGAGCGATACGAGAACTCCAAAGTGGGAGTACTAGACACCCAATTCACGTTCTAGTGCTTTTATCGCCTCTTCAAGTCGCTCCGTTTCGCTAATCGGTTTAGTAACAGGACCAGTGGATTCGCCTATGCCAGCTTCCGCATCAATCTCAGCCATGGCTGCAGCTAAGTCTTCTGTTGTGATCTGAGCATCGCCAGTCGAATCAAATGCCTCGCCGGTGATTCCACTTTCTATCTCAAATTCCTCCAAACGGCGAGCAATCTCATCAACATTTTCGACTACCTTGGTCACATCGGTCGCGTCACCAAGAAGACCTAGTATCTTTGCCACTTGGTTCAGCGCTTGAGATGCTTGTGCAGTGGTCTGAGCTCGAGTTACATGTGCGAGAATCTTAAGGATCTGCAAACGGGATTTGTCTACTCCTAAAGCAAACCTTCGGAAGCGGATCATCTCTCCGGCATAGGTTTGATACGCTTCCATATTCCCAGTCTTTCTAGCACGTATTGCTCGGGCTTTTGTATCGCGCTCTTCTTTCTCTAGCTTGTTCCTTTGTCGCTCAAGCTGCTTTGACAGTACACGTAATTGAGATGTAACCTCATTGATATCGGGTTTCTTTCTACCCCAAGACAATGCTTTTCGTATTGGACCCAAGATTCTCACCATCTATAGCAGTATGTGCCCTATCCAGACAAATTGCACGTGCCCATTTAACATTTCGCAGAGCATTTCCAATCGTCACTAATATTCCCTAAAGCGCCTACTTTTTTAGTGATGCTCTGAAAAAGCCAACTAATAAGAGTGGATGGACTGTAGGTAAGAATACCCGAAGCAAGATACTTCAATAGACAATAGAAGTTCTTAACAGTCTTCAGCTCTAGGAAACGTGAGGGAAAATGTCATCGAATGGTCCAGATCGCGTCGATCAAGGTTTAAAGAATCTCCTAGACAGAGCAATAGAGCTCGATAATCGTGGGATGAAGAAAGAAGCATGCCAGCACTATCTCAAAGCAAGCAAGATCCTCATCAAATTATCAAACTCAGCCTCACTGCCATCCGTCAGGAAGCACTATCTGAAAAGAGCACAGGAATGTGTTGATCGCGTCCGATTCATTTCAGGAATCAAGAATATTTCAAGCGACTCAGTTGAGGGATTGAGCAAACCTGTACAAAGGAGTGGACCATCAGAGTCCACTGATACAGGTAGACGAGCAGAAGCTATCACTGAAGATGATGAAGATACCAAACGACTAAAGGACATGGTTTCTGACACAATAATCTACGAGAAGCCAAATGTCAAGATGTCCGAAGTTGCAGGCCTAGAAGATGCTAAACAAGCAATCACAGATGCAATCATAGCTCCTATGAAACATCCAGAGCTATTCAAGGGAAAAGCAAGGCAACCTTGGAGAGGAATCCTGTTCTATGGACCAGCAGGTTGTGGTAAGACTCTGATTGCAAAAGCAGTTGCATCTGAAGTCAATGCTACTTTCTTTAATGTTTCAGCTGCAAATATCGTGAGTAAATGGTTGGGAGAGTCTGAAAGACTTGTCAAAAGCCTATTTGAAATGGCTAGGATGAATCAACCAGCGATTGTATTCATAGATGAGCTTGATTCAGTAGGCGGCGCTCGTTCAGGTGATGATGTAGGTGGGGAACGTCGCCTCAAGACTCAGTTGCTCACCGAGATGCAGGGCCTTGCGAGTGATTCTGAAGATAGAGTCACAGTCATTGGAGCGACGAATCTGCCTTGGGAAATCGATTTTGCCCTGCGCTCTCGTTTTGAGAAGCGCATTCATGTTCCTCTACCAAATCGAATCGCGCGAAAGCAAATATTCGAGATCCATATGGAAGACGTTGAAGTCGATGAGAATGTGGAATATGGGGAGATGGCAGACCTTAGCGAAGGATACAGTGGAAGAGATATCAGTGTGATATGCAGAGAAGCTGCAATGGAACCCATTAGGGATCTTCAAGTTACAGGACGCATGGACGAGGATCAAGAGATTGTTGAGCTGCGAAAGGTATCCAGAGAAGATTTCCTTAGAGCGATAGAGAATATCAGACCCGCAACCTCTCCCGAAGATTTGAAGAAGTATACTGATTGGGCAGAGGAGGGTTCCTAATCCGTGGGTATGCGAGAGAAGCGCAGAGAGAAAAAGAGCAAGGCAAAAGCTGAAGACGAG
>JBHLQH010000043.1:0-23249 GCA_048884965.1 Candidatus Thorarchaeota archaeon
CTTTCCTCAACTGAATCCCTACACGTTCTATGATGTATCTGATGGTCCAACCTCCGCCCATATTTATCACTCAGTCTGGTCAGCAGCCCGTGCGCTGACATATCTTGAGAGTCGGACTTTGGCGAGTAGCATTATTGTCGGTGGAGCCTCTATGGGCGGTATGGAAACTGTCATCCTTTCAGCGATTGATGACAGAGTCGATGGCTCTCTTTCCATGATATCTGGTGGAAATCTGTTCGAATCATTGATGGAGGGTTCTCTCATCAATAGCCTGATTAATCCTGATTATGACATAGGCTCCGAGGAGCTCGACTTGCTTCAGCGGTGGTTCGACCCCATTGCCTACTACCGACAATTGACCAAACCCCTATTCATGATATTCGGGACCAATGACCCCTTCTTTCCAGTATCTGGCTTTATGCAGACAATCGATGAGATTAGTGCGCCTCTCACATTGAGCATAAGGCCAAACTATGGTCATGTAGTTGACACAAGCTGGAGTGAAGTTATTGTTCGATGGATGAACGCGGAATTTCGTGCCACTCCATCTTATCCTATCATCTTGAATGTGACATCAACCGAGCTGCTGACAGTAGCAGGACTTACGCTTCAAGTACGCGTGGCATCAACCTCACTTTCAGACTTCTACATCTGTTGGCGTACAGGGAATCCTGGTGCTACTTGGACCATTACTCCGATGACCCTTGTTGATGACGAATATGTCGTTGACCTGACACCTCTACTAGTTGGAAAGGTGACCTATTTCGTGTACTCCGCAGAAGAGAGTACAGTTCTCATGTCCTCGGAACTCTTGATTGGCAACAGTGGGAGCTTCGGGTTATTTGTCCTTGCTATACTCTCAGCTATTGCAATATTCTTCCTCTCTCAGATGACTGGTTGGAAAATCACGCAGAGTAATCTAATACGGCAGCTGCCAATAGGAGTTGGCATCGTCATGATAGGTCTAGGAATGATCCTCCCTTTCTATGGCATCGAGGGCCGGGTTGAGATATCGCTCCTGAGTTTCATAGAGGTGCATGGACAGGCGCTTGGGCTATCAGGATGGTTCCTTACACTTGCACTGTTTATCCTCTACTATATTGTTGCTTTGGCTGCAGTGCGTCATCAACTAGAGTTTCGCGTCGTCGTAGCAGTATGGTTTCCAATGCTCGTTCTTGTTACGATTGCACATATCTTCTTTGCAGGGGTCTTTGCTATCTCTGGTGGGCTGAACTATGTCTACACAGGATTTGGTGCGTTCCTTATGATATTCGCAGTACCTGTTATGCTCATTATGGAATCCTTCTTCAAGGATACGACTGCTGAAGAGAAGCTCATCGCAAAGGTTCTGGAGAATCAGACCGTTTGAAGAGAGCCACCATCTCCTCGATGCATCTCCAGTTTCCCATTAGATTCCGAACGCGAATCCTAAGACCATCAAGAATCTTGACCTTGTGCAACTCTAGGTCCTTTTGCAGATAGGCTGCGATTTCAGTGCCTTCTTCATCAAAGTCTGTCAATATCAGAACCTGTTTCCCATCACTGGCTTCAGCTGCGATAAGGTCGATGAGCTGTGTTCTTCTGAGCTGTGTCTGGGTCTTTATGGTTCTAGCACGCACTCCAAGGTTTCTTAATATCTTCACATCTCTATCTCCTTCCACTAGTATCAGCAGATTTGGATACTTCTCATCTAGAGATTGAAGGAGCTCGATGAGACTGCGTTCGTTATCTCGAAGAGGTTTGTCGCTCCTGTATTCCACACCCGTTTCCTCTATTGCCCTGTTATCCTGGAGTTATCGCAACCTTCATACTTTCGCCCGCACTCATCATCTTTAGTGCCTGCTCGACTTCTTTCAACGGCATCTCGTGAGTGACAAGGATATCACCATCAACATCCCCTGCAATTAAGAGCTTCAAAGCCTGTTCAACATGCTTCGGCGTAAGGTGGAAGACTCCCTTTATCGTCAGTTGTCCATAATGGAACCGAACAGTGTCTATCTCAAAGGTGGTGCCAGACGCGGCTCCTCCAAAAAGCACGGTCGTTCCACCATCTCTTGTCATCGCGATTGACTGCTCCCACGTTGAGGGCAATCCTACAGCCTCGATGACAACATCTGCACCGTACCCCTCTGTTTCCTCCTTTACCCGCTGGATTGGATTCTCCTCAGCTGGATTGATCAAAACATCTGCTCCTGCTTTCTTTGCATAGTCTCTCCGAAGCGGAGAAAGATCGGAAGCGACGACAGTGGATGCTCCATTCTTCTTGGCAAGCATAATGAGCATCTGTCCTATTGGACCTGCACCAATAATGGCTACGGTGTCACCCAATTCGATGTTTGATTCCTCAATACCATGTACTACACAGGCCAAGGGTTCAGTGAGTGCAGCATGCTTGAATGAAAGACTGTCCGGAATCCTATGTGTGTTCCATTTGACTACTGGGGCTGGGACCTTGATATATTCTGCATATGAGCCATTGACTAGAGATGTTTTGAGCTGGGCACAGAGGTTTGGCTTGTTCCGTTTACAGAAGAAGCATGTACCACATGGAGCAGAGTTTGTCGCTACAATTCGCATGCCTTCTTCAAATCCTGACACTCCCTGTCCAATGTCCTCGATCGTTCCTGCATACTCATGCCCAAAGACAGTTGGGGCATTCTGAATCAAAACTGGATGCCCTCGTTTGTAGGTCTTCACATCCGTACCGCAGGTTAGAGCAGTTCCGACCCTAACAAGGAGTTCTCCCGGGCCAATCTCGGGGATGTCGGTCTCTTCATACCTGATATCCCCAATATCATAGAACATTGCTGCTTTCATTCTTCTACTCATCGCTTGTCCCACTCACATTTCCCTCTCTGATGTTTAAATGACTTGCTAACTGGCCTTTGTTCGTACCATAAGGCTTAATCAAAAAGTCTCGATGGTGGTAGTTGAAGGAAGATGAAGGTCCGTTCCAAGTATCCTGAAACGATTCTCTACACTGCCAAGGTCGAATGGGATGGTAAGACTGGGGGCATAGCGACGGCGACTGAGGGAAGGACGATTGTGTTCGATACCCCGAAGACGTACGGTGGTAACGGGAATGGTGTCTGTCCAGATGAGATGTTTGTTTCTGCTGTTCTTGGGTGTCTGATGAACACTTTCCTCGATTTCCAACGCAAAACGGGACTTGAAGTCATCTCAATTGATTTGAATGGTGAGGCAACAGCTAAATTCGATAATGAAGGCTATCAGATAGTAGGGTTGAAGGTAGGTGGCATCGTTGTTGTGGACCCTGATGATCTAGAGTTTGGTGAACGCGCAATCGTTATGATGAAGAAGTACTGCCATCTAACTCGTTCCATCAAGGATTGTATTCCAATAGCATATGAAATCGAGGTAAAAGGCGGCTAGTCATTCCACTCAGCAATCATTGATTCTATCCGTTTCATATAATTTTGTATGTTCTCCCAATAGCCACCTTGGAAGAAGACACTGCAGCAATCCCTACATAGCCAGAAGGTATCATAGTGATTGAAGGTCTGGTCATAGACTAGTTCCTTGACCTGATCCTTGTTCTCCTCATCCAACTCATCAAGAATGCCATTACACTTCGAGCACCTCGACTTTGAAGGGTCCACTAATGGACGAATCTCATATCTACGGAATACACCTGCAACTTGTTCGTCTACTGACCCTCGTACCAACATCGTTGGGAGATTTCTATCAACTGCTCGATTGTACAAGCCTTCATCTGAAGTAAGCAGGATGCGTTCCTCCTCAGATGATATCACCAACGCCTCATCATCATCCAAGGTCGCAGAATAGACCGTATCATTTCCAGTAAGCCTCAACCAGAGTGCAACCTTTCCAAGCATAGCATCAACCACGAATTTCATGGACGTTCACCAAAGAATATTCTAGCCGCATTCTTCCACATGACATATTCAAGGTCTGTTTTATTGATTTGCTCAAGCTCTGAATCGATCAGTTCCGATGGAATCTGGAGACTTGAGAAGAAGGATGCCCACTCCTCCAGTTTCATAGCATGCTCGAACAGGGGAAAATCACTTCCCCATATCATCCTCATTGGAAAGACCCTCAGGATTCTCGCATCAATGATCATCTTGTACAATCTCATCGGTGAAGTCTTTGCGAAAATCTGCCATCCTGAAACATCCACTGAAACGTTGGGGTTCTTTGCAGATACCATCAATGCTTCATCCACCCAAGGAGTACCGACATGGGCGAGAACTATCTTCAATTGTGGGAAATCAGCGGCTACTTTGTCAATATAGACGGGCTGTGCGTATTTCACGTGTTTGAACCTCGAGGTAAACCCTGTGTGGACAACTATCGGAATGCCTAGAGATGATGCTTTCTCATAATATGGATAGAACGCTTCATCATCAGGGTAGAATCCGTTGGGTGGATACAGCTTCCAACCTATGCAACCCTTATCTCGTACAGCTCGTACAAGCTCCAACACTCCCTCCTCTCCTCTTCTTGGATCAAGACCCACAAAGGTTCGAATTCCTGATTCCCCTTCCACTTCCTTCGCATGCCAATCCGTTTTCTGTTGTAAAGTCAAGGGCATGTCTTGGTTCAATCCACTATCGATAGGAAGGACCACTGCCCTCTCTATACCTGCTCTCTGCATTCCCTCCTTGAGTTTGCTGAGTGGCGAGTCAAGTACAGGATGAAGGCCATCACGTTGGGCTGCAATCTCTCGTGCTTCAAGGTCCTTCTGACTGATGATGTCACGAGTCCATGTGTGGGTGTGTGCATCTATTATCCTCATTCCTTCTCTTCTCCGATGACCTTACCTCTCCCATGAGTGAATATCATTTCCCAGCTCCTGAGCTGCCTTTCTTAGGTGATCTATTGTCTGAATAGGTACACTCACAGTGCCGATTGGGCCCCTCCAATCTTCACCATGATAGTCAGTTCCACCTGTACCGATAAGACCAAGCTCATTCGCTGCTTCAAGAACGACGCTCGGTTCTTCTTTGATTTTCATGTTTGAGTAATCATATGATGTCTCAACTCCAAGAATCCCCATCTCTTTCAATTCCTTCAAGGTGGTTCTTATCGAATCAACCTTGAGGTCAAGTGGATGTGCAAGAATTGGCACAGCTGCAACATTTCGTAGCAGTTCTACTGCCTCTTGTAGTTCGAGCTTAACTTTCTTGATATAGAGCGGACCGTCGTTGTACAGATACTTCTCAAAGGCTTCATCCATATCCCCCACGATTCCATGGTCGATAAGGATCCGTCCCAGATGTGGTCTTCCTGGAGAATCGACTCCATCTAGTAGTCCTTTTAGATACTCTTCAGAAGGAATGAATCCTAGTTCCTCTTCGACCCTGTCGATCATTTTCACAAAGCGCTTCTCGCGCTCCTCCCGCAGCCATTTCAGTTTGAGATCCAGCATTTGGTTTCTTCTGGGCACATAGAAGCCAAGAAGATGAGCGCTTCGCCTACCATAGTGAGTGCTGATCTCAAGTGAGGGGACTCTCATCATCTTTCTTGTTATAAGAGTGGACATGAACTCCTCAAGTCCATCGATCGTATCATGATCATTGAGAGATATTCCTCCTAGCCCTTTCTTCTCCGCTATCTGTACGATTCGTGATGGTGTATCAGCACCATCTGAGAAGGATGAGTGTGTATGCAGATCAGCACGGTCCATCACTATGTTCTGCCTCCTGCATCAATGTTTCAACCAGCCTCTTTACCTTATGGCAGACCTTACGAATCTCTCCCCGTGTCATAGTTTCTCGCGAGGGACAATCCTTGTCAACAATACACTTCCTCTTCTTCATGTCATAGATCACAGGATAGTAACGACATCCATCTGGTCTATTCTCGTATATATTACACAAACGTGTGTCTGGGCTGTAGAAATAGCAATGCCCCTCGATATTCCTTAGCTCACAAAAGCCATCGTCACTTCGAATGAGGAACGCATCTCTGGTGTGTCCTAGCCTCTCGATTCTCTCAGTATCCTTCTTGGTGAGAGTCATCTCTGTATCAACACAGCAGAGTCGAACTTTCTCACAGCTGCCATCGTGATTACAATCGAAAGGGGGCATATCTATGCGCTCCAGAGTCTAGTCTGTCTTGATGACGTGCCGGTCAGATTGCGGTTTATTGGGCCATCGCGCTTGATGGACGCTAACCCATCCCTACTTCATCATCATCCCGACAAATTTGGTGAAGGAATCAGATGATAAATGCGATTTGGTTTTCCACAGAACGAGAGAATTTGCTTTCTCTCAAAGTTGCATATGATCATACAATGCTGTTTCCGCCACTTCTGAAGATAGTATGATTACAGATTCCTACCTAAAAGGCGACGCGAAGGAGAAAGGTTTTCCTTCAGATCATCAGATTGCGTGTTCTTGCTTGAAGGCAACTTGATTGGAGTAAGGGATTTTCCAGTCAATCGTTGATAGGCATCGGCGCGAATAGAATAGAGATAGCTAGTAATATCCGGTGGTTGTCCTACTGCTCCAAGAAGGGACCGCCGGCGAACATCGAACAATGAAAGGAGTCGCTCAAGTATCTTCATGCTTATTCGTACCATGCCATTCATAACGGGTTGACACAAAAGGTTTTCCAAGTGGTCATTCTATTGCTGTCACATCCAAAGCACTAAAATGGAGTTCAATAAAGGCGATAGAAGCCCAATTCAGGTGTTGATGACAATGCGTATTGCTGTGCTTGACAAGACCCGATGTAGACCTAAGGACTGTTCACATGAATGCCAACGGTTCTGCCCCAGGGTTCGTACCGGTGATGAGACCGTAGTGTTTGAGGAAGGTCCTGAAAAACCTCCGACCATTGTTGAGGCGTTATGTTCTGGCGAGGCTATATGCGTCAAGAAATGCCCCTATCATTGCATTACCATCGTTAATCTCCCTGAGCAGCTTGAGGAAGATACTAGTCATCGATTCTCTCAGAATGGGTTCAAGCTCTTCCGCCTTCCTATCCCCAAGGAGGGAAAGGTCCTTGGCCTTATTGGACCGAACGGTGTCGGTAAGACAACAGCAGTAAGGATTCTTGCAAGTGAGATGATGCCTAACTTGGGACGATTCGATAATCCTCCTGAATGGGAAGAGATTATCACTGCATATCGTGGCTCTGAGCTACAGCCCCTCTTCCAGAAGATACAGGCTGGTGATATTGTGCCTATACACAAGCCCCAGACCATCACAGACCTTCCCAAGGTGGCTTCTATTGCTGACAAACCCATCAGCGCTCTACTTGAAAGTGCTGACTCATCGGGACGGCTCAAAGATATAAAGGATAACATGAACCTTGGTGAGATATGGGATCGTCCCATTAAGTTCCTTAGTGGTGGAGAGCTTCAGCGCGTTGCAGTCACTGCTGCTATCGTGCGAGAAGGTGACATCTATTTCTTTGACGAGCCTACCGCCTATCTGGACGTGCGAGAACGTCTACGGGTGGGTCGTGCAATCCGAGATCTTGCTGACCTAGGGAAGACCGTGATTGTCGTCGAGCACGACCTCTCCATCTTGGATTATGTATCCGATCTTGTATGTATGTTCTATGGTGATCCTGGAGTATACGGTATTGTTTCACACCCACATGGAACTCGGGTCGGAGTGAACATTTTCCTCGATGGATATATCCCTGATGAGAACATGCGTTTCAGGGACACTGTGATATCCTTCAAGGGAATGACATCGCAAGATGAGGAATACAAGTCCTTAGAGACCCTTGTAGAATATGGCGACGTGAAAAAGAGGTTCGAGGATTTCGAGCTTGAGGTCAGAGGTGGACGAGTCACCAAGGGTCAAATCATTGGTATCCTAGGACCAAATGGAATCGGCAAGACTACCTTTGTCAGGATGCTTGCTGGCGAGCTTGATCCTGATGAGGGTGAGGTTCCTAAGAAGACATTATCAGGATTTGACCTTAGAATAAGCTATAAACCCCAGTATATCAGTCAGGACTACCCTGGGTCGGTACGTATGTATCTCCGTGAGGCAGGAGGGAGCACGATCGATTCCGCCGATTTTCGGACGTCTGTCATTCGAAAACTTGGATTGGAGCATCTTATGGACCACAATGTTGGCGACCTAAGTGGCGGAGAACTCCAGCGAACTGCTATTGCTAGGTGTCTCGCGAAAGAAGCTGATATCTATCTCTTTGATGAGCCATCTGCATTTTTGGATATCGAGCAACGATTGGCGAGTTCTGATGCGATTCGCAAGATGATTCAGAACAACCAGAAAACAGGATTCATCGTAGAGCACTCGATACTCATGGCTGACTATCTAAGCGATAGCATGGTCGTATTCGATGGATTGCCCGGGAAGAAGGGTATCGCATCATCTGTCACCACCCTCAGGGCTGGAATGAATGCGTTCCTGAAACAGATGGGTGTAACCTTCAGACGTGATCCGCAGACAGGACGACCTCGAGTGAACAAGGATGGCTCACAGCTGGACCAGCAGCAGAAAGCAGCGAATGAATACTACTATGTTGGAAAGTAAACTGTTATCACGGAAACATTCAAAGCGATTCGTTTACTGGATACGCGTGAGGAGAATCGGAATCTAAATACGTTAGTCCGCATAGAAGGTTAGACAATGTCTTTTCCACAGATACGCTCGTCTGCATTGGAAATCCCTGCCACCATCTTGAAGCTCTTGGGAATAGAGGTACCGCTAGGTCTACCTGAGCCAAATAGTGAGATAACTAGCAAGTTCAACCCCCGTGCTATCGTGATGATAATCCTCGACAACTTTGGGCTCTTTGAAGCAGTAGTATACAAACCCGAAGCGTTGATCAAAAATCTTGAAGCAATCGTTTTGATAGACACCGATGACCCTTATGCTGTCCCCTTGACGAAGCGGCTCCTTTCAGGTTCACCAGTTGGAGGATTCCATCTTCTGGACTATGTAAAAGAGCATGGGAAATTCGTTAGAGCTGTATGCCGCGATGAGGACATATCCGATTTCGAATTCAATCCTGCATACTCTGTCGTCGTACGAGATGACATGAATACCTACATCGAATCGACGAAGCATGTCTTCAAGAGCGAGCTTCTTCTACTTCACTTTCTTGACTTCGAGAGTCTCTATGCGCAATTTGGACACCGTACTCCACCGAAGACACTTCTTGAGAAGATAGTGAAGCGGACTGATAATTGGATCAAGGTCTTGATCAGACAGGCCCGACATGATACCCTCTTCATCATCGTTGGGAATCACGGTCGTCATCCCATACCTCTGAACTATGAGGGCAAGCTCGCAGAATGGAGGAAGGCTAACGCTCCAATTGCAATCATCTTTCAGAAGCGATCAGAATAGTACAGGAATTCCAAATACAATTGCAATAATTCCGAGCAATAGACACAGTTTCCAGAAGCTGATTCTTCTAGCTACCCGGAGAAGGAATTCCATTGACAAAAGCCCAAAAACGAACACAATGGCTTCTATCAAAATCAGGTCTACAGGTGCAATCGAGGGAAGCACTGCACCGCCAGTGAGAAGTTCCACTGCGAAGATACCCAGTACAGCAGGAACACTCATCAAGAAGCTGAATCGTAATGCTGTTTCCTTACTTACTTTCTGCATCAAAAGAGCTGATACCGTCACTCCTGATCTACTTAGTCCTGGTAACACGGAGAAGCCTTGCACCAACCCAGTTATTGCTGAGACCTTGGGCGTGGGCTCAATATCTCTACTTCCTTCCGAGCTGGCTCTCATCGTTGGAAGATAGAGGACAATTGCTGTCACGACAAGCAATAGACCAACTAGAACATTCAAGATCTCACCTTGAAAGGATGAGATGCTATCTTTGAGGAAGAAATAGAGTGGGATTGCCGTAATTGCTGTGCAAATCGTGGCGATGAGGAGATTCTTGAACAACTCCCTATCCTTCAAGGTCACGACCTCTAGGATTGTCCGAGGATATCGTACGACTACTGCGAGTGCAGTTCCCAGATGCAGCCATGCAACCAAGGTGATTAGCTCGCTTGGGGGGACTGAGCTGAAATTGTATACGAAGAGTACTGCTTGACCTTCGGATGAGATGGGGAGCCATTCCACAAAACCTTGAATCAATGCTACAATGATTTGCCATGGTTCCATTGGTATTTCCTCAAGCCCAACGCGTTCTACCATAGACTTAAATCTACTCCAAAACCGACATGCGCTTGGAGAGAAACTGGGAAATGGTAATCGATAATGGTCGTTTCATGGCTTCAGAGCTCGGAAATATAACACAAATGCTCGAGGAGCATTTTCGAATCGCTCTTTCTTCGAATAGAATTGTCGCAAGTGCACTACCTGACTGGCTTTGTGAGAATAAGCCCATCTCTCCAGATGATCTAAAGAAGACAACAGAGTATGAAGAGCGAGCCGACGAGCTGAAACGCCACATTCTGACAGAACTGGCAAAGGCGAATGCGTTACTGCAACGCGAGGACCTTGTTAGACTAGTACATTATACCGACAAGTTAGTTGATGGAGCAGAGATTGCTTGTCATCATCTTGATTCAGTCATCAAATCATCATGGACTCCCTCTGGCGAATTGAAAGAGATGATCAAGAAACTCGGCGAGCTCCTTATGGACGAGATCAAGGAGGCTCGTGAGGCTGTGAGATTCCTCTCAATCAACATGGAGAACTCGATGAAGAAGGCGGATGAGATCTGTGTCATTGAGAAGCAG
The DNA here is from genome assembly GCA_048884965.1 of Candidatus Thorarchaeota archaeon. GTDB lineage: Archaea > Asgardarchaeota > Thorarchaeia > Thorarchaeales > Thorarchaeaceae > MP5-2226. The sequence continues at coordinate 10,688 of JBHLQH010000043.1, forward strand.
ATTGATGTTCTCATGAGAGAGATCGTTTCATTCTTGTATCCCCTTGGGATAGATATTGGCATCCTTCTTCGCTTCAGGGATTTCCTCAATATGATGGAAGACATTGCCAACTTCTGCGAGGATGTTGCAATCACAATCCGGAGTTTGTCCTTGACTCTGAATACATAGAATGGTGGTATGATTGTCAGATTCACCTCGAAGAGCATCAGCGGAATTTGTTGGTGACCGAGGAATAGTCTGGAATTCCGTGGAGGGATCCGAGCTTTATAGTGATGGATACTTTGGGCAGCCTGTGGGAATCAGAAAACCCAAGAGTCCTGAATTCGACAAGCCCCTTGAACTATCACTTATAGAATGCGCATACCTCTCACGCCTAGGTCGTCTTGAGGTTCATGATGCCAAATCTAATTCCATTCTTTCCTTTGAGGATTTGTTGGAAATAGGGAAGCAGCACTCTGATGACTTCATGGAACGACTCACGGTCTATACCAATCTTAGAGAGCTCGGATATATTCTTCGCCCAGGCCTCAAGTTTGGTACGGACTTTGCAGTCTATGAGCACGGACCTGGGAAGGACCATGCTCCTTTTCTTGTTCATGTAATCCCTCAGAGAAAAGGGGTTGTCCCTCTTGATATTGTTCGAGCTGGACGCCTTGCCACAAGTGTTAGGAAGAAGTTCATCATTGCTACTGTAAAGGAGGAGGGTGAGGTCTTCTACTATTCTTTTGTGTGGCATAAACCCTGAGCTTCGTGTGCTTTATCAGGATGTAATCCGTGTTATATGTGAGAAAAGGTCATAAGGCTGGTTGACAGATTGCCTCTTATCTCATCTAGCCAATGATGGTGATACTTAATGGCTGACAAGGCTGAAAATGCAAAGGCGTTTGGTGCTCTTCTGGCTAAGGCTTGGGAGAACACTCCTTCTTTCATCTGTAGTAATGACGATTACATCTACTGTCTTTTTCCGGTAGATGAGAACAAGGAGAACTGGCATGAAGCATCTCTAACCTTTCCCGATGGATCCCTCGATCAGAAGGATATTGGTGCTACGCAAGCTATCGCCCTACTCGTTGAAGAACTAAAGGTCCTGCCAACCTATGGTGCAGATACAATAGTTACGTCGAAGGACAAGCTAGACCAAGTAGCTGGTCGGCTTGCAAAACTAGTAGGCTGATATGAACTTGTGATTGAACTATAAGCGCTGGAACGCTTGAGATGCGAAATGTCTATGGTGGAGGAATTATTGGCCGACCTCATTGTTTGTCCGCACTGCAAGGCTAAGGTGCCTAAAGCTCGCTTTTGTAATGCATGTGGCGAATCTTTGTCCGACGATGCTGTAAAACCTGATGCTCCTTCTGAAGAAGCCCATCAAGCTGCTCTTAGAGCAATCTATGAAGATGATGAGCCTGAAATCGTTGAAGAGATATCATATCCTGATTTCGCTTTCTCCATAGATGGGATGGACCCTCGGAATCTGGCCATCCTCTTCTCAAAATCAGAGTTGAGGGTGCTTGATAAGGAACTAGACCGCATCATCGCTGAGATAAGCTCGACCAGACAAGCTCTGGACCTGACCCATGCTGACAAGGACCTCTTGATCGTACGTGCAAAGGACCTTCGAAGGGAGTTTGATGAAACGAAGATGCGACGAACCAGACTCAGGTCCGTCGAAGGGAATATCCCCCTCAAGAACGTCTTAGCACACCTTACAACGCAGGAATCCAAGCTTCAGAAGCTGGAGTCTGCAGAGAAGACCCTTGACCCTGTTATTTTTGAGGAGGAGAAGAAGCGTCTTCAGGTTCGAATCAAGAATCTAAAAAACGACTTGAAATCCACACTCAAGGTATCAAAGCAATGGGCAAAGTCCATGGATAGTGAGATCAAGCATCTCCGCAGAGAACAGAGTCGTCTTGATGCAAAGCTCAAGATCGGCGATATTTCACAGACAGCCTATGATTCGAAGATGAAGGATATCACCAACTCCATTGTCATCATCGAAGGTGGCAAAAAAACGCTAGAGGAGATAATTCAGTTAGCTGAGAAAACAAAATAATCTATTTGAAAAATAGAAGAGTAAGGAGTCGATTCCATGTCGAAAGGTTTCGAAGATTGCGTTCCCTTCTGTGAGTCTTTCAAGTGCACACAAAGAGGTGGCACATTGAAGTTCAGGACGCGAGGAGGGAAGAAAGAGGCATGGTGCACTGCTTTTGAAGACGTCTGTGACGGTGCTTGGTGTCAATTCAGCAAGTGTGCCATTCGTAAAATGACCGATAGCGGAAAATGCAAAGGTAGGGGAACTACAGTAATCCCAGATCAAAAGCCCCAATATGATAATGTTGACGACCCATCCATTATTCCAGAGAAGTATGCGAAGAAGCTACGTGGCAAGTTGGGGTCTTGAAGGATTCGGTTCTATCCCACAACCTCTATAAGCAACACGCCGCAGTTGGCAATTAGTCGAAGGTGAACAAAGTGTTCGAAGAAGTAAAACCTACGATGAGAGCTCTCATCTATTTCATGGTTGGTATGTCAATGCTAGCCATCGGGCTATTATTAGGTCAGGCCATGTTTGCCATTGACTTCCTTACGATGACATAATCACGATACTTGTCACTGAGGTCTTCTCATGACAAAGCTTCAGGAGATAATACAGCTCTTACGTTCCTTTGATGGCATCTCTCGAAAGTTCGTATTGCCAGGGATAATCAGAAAGCTCCGAGAGCAATCGTATAAAGGCGACACTCCACACTCTCTCGGTGAAGATTCTGCGGCAATAGGTACAGATTCTGATGAAGTCATTTTGCTCACAACAGATGCCATTGTCGAAGAACTATGCTTGAATCATCCCCATGCTGCAGGTTTCAATGTGGTACTTGCGAACATAATGGACATCTATGCTGCTGGAGGCCGACCGACTTCCTTTGCTGTGGCCCTATCCTACTCAGATCAGGAGATTGGCGATGCGATACTCGACGGATTGATTGATGGGTCTCAGAAATTCCAAGTGCCTATCGTTAGAGGTCATACCAATCCTCATTCTAGTTCTACATATATTGTGGGTTCAGCTACAGGGACCGTGAAGAGGAATAATATGCTCACTGCAGGTGGCGCGCTTGAAGGGGACCATCTGATCCTGATATTCGATCCAACTGGAAAGCGTGGAGCGAGCTATAGCCTCGGATGGGATACTGTAACAGATAGCGATGCGGCTTCCGTAGTGAAACGAGCAACTACAATATCTACTCTCGCTGAAGCAGGGTTGCTAAACGCCTCCAAGGACGTTTCTGTCGCAGGAGTGGTAGGGACTGCAGGTATGCTCATAGAATACTCAGGAAAGGGAGGTGTCATCGATTTGAATGCCATAGACGCGACCCGTCCAAAGATCATCTCTCTACATGATTGGATTCGTATGTTTATCTCCCTAGGTTTTCTGGTCGCTGCATCTCCAAGCAAACTTAATGCCATCGCAAGAATCGCAGAGGAGCATGAAATGCAGGCAATAGTCATTGGAAGTGTGGATATATCCCAGAAGCTTTCCCTCACACTAGACTCCGAAAAGATGGTCCTATTTGATTTCTCAGAAGGACCTGTTCTTACACCGAAAGGGGTATGAATTCCCTTGTCGCTATAGTTAAATGAACGTCATCTACCAATGAATGTGAAGTGTGAACCTTGGAACGCTCGAATGAAAAAACCTGTAGTGTTGTGGGTTGCGATAAACCTTCAAAGAGATCATTCTCTACCGAGCGAATCGGACAGAGTGTCACTGCATCAGGCTTGAAAGTGAAGGATGCAAGAAAGAGGAAGACCTATCTCTGTCAAGATCATTGGAAGACGGTAAAGAAAAGCTTCAAGAAAGATACCAAGCCCGAGCGGATGAGATGGGGTCACTAGGACGGTCCCAAGTCATCCCATTTCTGCTAGGACAACATATCGTATTGGATGCAGTTGATATGGCAAAGAAGAAGAGTGAGGACTTGCCTCGTCTGAGTCCTAATTTTAAATTATGGCTCGAGTACAATGGAGAGTACGTTCTCGGACCGGGGGCGTACGCACTCCTCAAGAGCATCCATACTTCTGGCTCTATTACACAGGCCGCATTGGAATTGAAGATGTCCTATCGCTATGCTTGGGGAGTGATTAGAAAGGTCGAGTCTACCCTCAAAGCAAAGGTCATCGAGTCCTATAAGGGTGGCAGCAAAGGTGGTGGAGGTGCAAAGGTCACTCCTTACGGCATCTCACTTATGGAACTCTATGCCAGAGTAAATCATAGCTTCTCAGATGTCATTGATTCCCTTGAGTAGGATTATAGGAACTTAATCTCAATTGCCTTGTTGGGGCAATGGCTCTTACAGTCCAGACACATGATACAATCAGGTGAGTGCACATGTTGGTATGGGAACCTGCGAATCCTGATATTCATCGGACATACGACCTCGCATGTATTGCACACATCCGGAGTACATCGAGCTGGATTCCTTCCAATTCCAATAAGCGCATCTCTGGAGATGAACCCATAGAGCCAACCAGCTGGACAAATCCATCTGCAGAACCATCTTGGAAACCAAAATGATACCACCACGACTAGGGCGACAAAGATCAGCTGTAGCCAAACGATAACTCCCCATGTCCCAAGCAGCCATATATTTTCGAAACCAGTTGGCATGTCTTGGTTTGGTAGAATTACAAAGAGTATGTATGCCGGATTGAATTGGTCAAAGGTAGCATCAGCAAATATACCAAGTGCATTTCGTAAAGCATCTGAAGTACCTAGTACGACACTAACGCCAACCCATATTGTGAAGAAGATGACAATTGCAAAGATATACGTCTTCAGTCTTCGAAGCTCCTTCTCAGTACCTGGGGCTGGACGTATCTTTGTTCTATTTGGCAGAGTGGCAAAATCCTGAATGGTACCAATAGGACAAACCCAACCACATGCTGATCTTCCGAGGACTGTCAGAATGATCACCATGGCTCCTAGGGTGAAGAATGGGAATAGACCACTAGTGAACTCTCTTTGCATGACATCAAAAGATCCGCCAATAACTGCAAATTCAGCTTCGAGAGGTGCAATAATTGGAAGCGTTGGAAGTAGGTCTCTAAAGCCAGTCCAGAACTGAGTGATTGCTTCTTGACCATACCATGAAGCGAAAATGTACGCATTTATCCCCAGCAAGAAGATGATCTGTACGACCCTTCTGAGCATTCTCAAATTGAAAATGAGACCGAGAGGATTCCTACCAATGTTCCTGGCACTCTTTGGTGCTTTCTCCTTGGGCTTGGTCACATCAGGTTTGTCTTCCACTTCAACCTTAGTAGTTGATGTGGGCTCCTCTTCGTCCAGTTCTTCAATTTCTGACCTTTCGGCATCCTCTGCCATGATATTCAGACCTCGCCTTCGGCGTACTTCGAGGCGGGAACTTTGAGCAGCATTAAAAACATTGTGCTGGGAGTGAGTTCGTACTATCTTCGCATCTAATTGAAAGTAATTTGAATATCCGCGCCAACCAGAGCAATTGTTAGTGTATAGATACCTGGCTCATCCGGTGGAACGACGATGATTGCATGTAGATAGGTTTCACTCCAAACTGCTTCTTGCGTGCCAGCCTTTACGAATGCAATACTTAGTGTGTTTCCAGATGAACTTAGATCGACATAGCTGGGTACGTTAATCTCAACAGCGATGCTCACCTGCGCACCTGTATCTACTCTCGCAGTATAGTTATGGATCCTATCTGCGAAAGTCTGGGCAGCCTCCAGTTGTGATACATTCGACAGGGTGTCCATAGTGAATATGAGCACTGGCACCCCAATGATGACTACTGTCGTTAGCCCAATGGCTATCAACATCATCTTCTCAAGCGATCGCGAAACCATACTAGTTCTTGTGCATCCCCCCAAATAAAGTGCTTTGCTTAGGTCTTGAAGGTACGAAGGCTTTAACATGAGATTAGGCTCTACTTTCACTGAGAATCATGTCGCGATACCTGCCCATGCACATCGGTCTTATGGGTCACATCGATCATGGGAAAACCGAATTGGCTCGTGCTCTAAGTGAGAAGGTATCGACAGCTGGTCTCGACAAGCATCCCCAATCCAAGGAACGCGGTATTACCATAGACCTCGGTTTTACGATGTTCAAACTCCATGAGTACTTGGTAACCCTAGTTGATGCCCCCGGTCATGCTGATCTCATACGGAGTGTTGTAGCTGGTGCGAATATCATCGATGCTGCTATCCTCGTCGTTGCGGCTGATGAGGGTCCCAAGATACAAACAGGTGAGCACATCATCGTACTTCGCTCATTTAGTATTGATACAATCATAGTCGCAGTTACAAAGACTGCTCTTGTAGATGAGAACCAGGTCGCGAAAGTAGAGAAGCAGATGCAATCCATTCTCAACAGCTCAGGTATCTCTAACTATACGATTATCAGAGTATCTGCGAAGGAAGGTACTGGGATTGATCTTCTAAAGGAAACCATCTATCAGAGAGTAAGACCAAAGGAACGGGATAGTCACTCTGCCTTCTTGATGCCTGTTGACCATTCATTCCCAAAGAAAGGGCATGGCACCGTTGTGACCGGTACTATCCTTCGTGGAGAACTTCACACTGATGAGATGATTCATGCAGTTCCATTGGGTAAGAGTGCACGCGTCAGGTCGATACAGGTGTTTGGTGAACAAATGCCCACAGCCCGGGCCGGTGATAGAGTAGGGATCAATCTACCCGATCTGAAGAACACCGATCTTTCGAGAGGTGACTATCTATGTGCTCCCAACTCTGTTGCTGTATCTGATTCTGCGTACTGTGAAATCGAGCTCAATCCTCTCTATGGAGGAAAGATCACGAAGAAGTTGGTCTTGAATGCGACTGTTGGAATGCCTACTATCACCGCAGAGATTATTCCATTCATGGAGCGCGATGATAGGTCTCGGGTAGTACTAGATGAAGTGAGTAGCTCCTGTTTCAGTGCTGCACTGTTGTTCAAGAAGAAGTTTGGTATTGAGATCGGGATGAGAGTGCTTCTAATGAGGACTGACCTACCTCCGACTGCGATGAGGATCATCGGCTCTGGCAAGGTGGTTGAGATTCCAGCAAATGTTAGACTTCTTCGAAAGAAGATACGACGTGGGAATGTAATGCGTATTCGAGAAGATGATGTTCTAGTTGAGGGACTTGCATCACGAAAGGAAATCGGTGAACGTTTGCTGGGCGACTCACTGATGGCTGCATCAGGTTCTCATGGGAAAGTAGTATCTACCTTTGGTACTCGAGGGGTCATAGCTGCAAAATTTGATGAACCCGTCACTCTTAAGGAAGAAATCGTTCATGAAAGATTTGTCGAGGAGGACTTTTCCTTTGGACATTGAGAAGAAATTCGAGGAATTAATACCCGAGAATATGCTGCGTCGCGGTGACGTCACGCTGGAGGCAATCCTAGGTCCGATACGAAAGGTTTTCCATCAGCGAAAGTTCATGTTGGAATCCCTTAGTGACTTTCAGATTGATCTACTCTTGCGGATTCTTGCCGCTCTTGATACTGATAAGGATCCCGAGGCGGCTCGTGTTGGTGAGAGAGAAGCAAGGACTGCCTCACCTCTTGTTGATAGTCTATCAGCTGGATTCAATCATGGAATCGGAAGAAGTGGACATATCACAGCTCCTCAACCAAAGGCACCTGGTGCATCGTTGATGCAACAGATTGTCAATCAGATTGCCTTTGATGCATTGAGGCGCCTAGGGCTCAGCAATATCAAGTCGGGTATGGTCTTGCCATTGTCCACTGGCATGTCGCTTGGTCTTGTGGCTTCGACCTTGAGAAAGAAGTATGGCATCTCAAAAATTATCTCGCCTCGTATAGATCACATCTCTCCTGAACGAGGTGTAAGTCTTGTTGGACTTGAGTTTGAGTCTACTCCTACGTTGCTTAACGGTGACGCAGTTGAGGTTGATCTAGATGTATTAGAGTCAAAGATTCAGCAAGAAGTAAACATCGGAGTCCTTGCGACCACGACCTTCTTCCCACCTCGAGTTTCCGATCCTGTGAAGGAGATTGCGAAGTTGTGTCAAGCACATGATGTCCCGCTTATCGTGAACAATGCCTATGGTGTTCAATCTCTTGATATCATGCAATCCCTTCAAAGAGCGATAGATGCAGGCCGAGTTGATATGATTGTTCAGAGTGGTGATAAGAACTTCCTGGCTCCTGTTGGCTCCTCTATCCTAGTATCTCCTTCTGAGGATATAGTAGAGGCAACTGCGGAGAGCTATGCTGGGCGAGCGACAGCAGCCCCTCTAGTGCAGACACTAGCCTCTCTTCTTTCACTCGGCCTAGAACGATATGTAGACCTGAGGTTTCAGCAGATGGAATGTCGCAAACTCCTAGATGAGAAGCTCATTGAGATCTCGGAGGCAGTGGGGCAAAGAGTACTCGATACATCAAATCCCATCGCAGCGGCAATGACATTGGATGGCATTGATGTCGCATCTTTGGGCGGGAAACTATACAATAGACGAGTGACTGGTCCTCGTGCCATAGCTGCTGGCGAATATGGCTCCTGCATTGATAACTATCCATCCAGCTATATTGTCATGAATGCCGCGATTGGAGCCACAAAGAGTGATATAGAAGCGGCGACAACCAAACTCTATAAGGAACTTAGTGATTAAGAAGAAACTAGCTTGAATGGAGAGTGTTACTTTGAACGACGATGCTATGACCGCTCATGTATCTGCAGCCATACCCTACGTCGATGATCCTTCGATAGTGTTTAGAGTCGCCTGGTATGCCGTCGCATCATCCCCGGGAGTATATCTATCGAACTATTCTGAACCTGAGAGTCAGGAGTTTCAGGGGTCTGCAAGCTTTACAGTCAGAACTGAGAACACCTCCATGGAGGTCAACATCTCTGTTATAGGAGAGAAGTCCAATATCGAGATTGATATCAAGGGGCAGAACGATGAGGAACTGAATACGTATCTTCAAGAGCTCTCTACAGAAATCAACAATTCCCTTGATAGGTATCGAGTTCTTGGGACCAATCAAAAGAGTCGAGTTCGTCGTGCCTTAGTTGCGAAGACCTGTTGGGATCGACTTGTATTTCTTATCCTAAAGAAGCAACCTCTTGCCGAAGTCTATTATCAAGTCGCACATGGAAGGGAGATGATGATAAAAGCAACTGAAGGTGAGAGTCTTCATCCCATCACGCTCCATACGAGTGGCTGGCTCTCTCAATTCGAGAGTCTGCCTCGTGAGGATCCACTCCCAGGGGATTTGGCTACTGCTCTTGCTAAGAAGAGCGTGGAATGGAAGCAGGAAACCATAGAAGTAATCAAACGATATATCTAATTCCTCTCTCCGAAAGTTTAAGTTTGAGCTGACTCCTCGAAACTCATTCGCAGGGCTCTTCATAGCGCGGGTGGTCCCGAGCCGTGGGCTTCAAACCCATGATCGTGCAAGCGATTAGAGTTCGATTCTCTTGAGGAGCCGCCATTCATCCAAGATTCTCTAGTTTCGTCAGAAGCAACTGTCTTACTTGGTCTGAGGTCATGTTCCCTGCAATCGCCTCTTTCAAAACCTCTTTTCTGAGGTTAGATACCTCTGGATTCTCTCTCATCTCCTCTGCATCCTTTAGGAAGGCATTCACAATCTGGCGCGTCAACTTGTCATAGAACTCAGCGTATCCAGGTATTGCTTTCTTAGGAAACTCAAGGGGCTGCAGCTTGTCCAACTTCTTCACTAGTTGTGGGACGACCAGATTGAGGTCTATCTTTGAGAGATCCACATGGTCGATTGGATTATCCCAAGAGTATCTCGAACCGGGGATATCGAATCGCTCGTGTATCTTCATGATGATATCCTCTGAGAGTGGGTTTTCTCGTTGCTTGTTCCACTCCATGGCGATTTCCAAGGGGGTTTCTATGTGGATGATGCCGAATGAATACTCATTCTCCATGGCCAAGATATAGAGTTCATGTCTCATGCTCGCATAGTAGTTAGTGTCATCATGAATAACTGAGAACCCTTGGGCAAGATAGTCGCGGGTTTCTTCAATAGCCTGCTCGCGCACCTCGTTCTCCTTCTCTGGAGTGAAATCTTCATAGTATGCCCTGTCACGCCATCTGTCTGTGCTCACTAGTCGAATCTCGCCTTTAGTAGCTAGAAGTTCTTGTAGCTTCATCGCTAGAGTCGTCTTTCCGCTTGCAGGGATACCGCAGAGTACCAGAAGATATCGATTCATCTCACTATACTCAGATATCTTTCCGCCTAAAAGAGTTAGAATTAAAGCAATAAGAAGAAAGAGGCCAAGTGGGAGATGCTCCCACTATGGTCGAATTGTGATTTGTAGACTTGTGGCGAGGTCCTTGTAGCGATTTCGTACTGTGACCTCTGTCACGTTCGCTGCTTCGGCAATCTCTCGCTGAGTTCGTCGGTCATTCTCGATGATGCCGGCGATATAGAGTGCTGCGGCTGCAAGACCGCCTGGGTCTTTGCCTGCAGTGATACCGCGCTCACGGGCGTCGTTGATAATGTTCATAGCGCACTGAACAGTACGTCCATCAAGAGCCAGATCCGCTGATATTCTAGGCATTAGGTCGTTGGCTGATGGAATTGGTACCTTAATCGGAACATTGCGCAGTACAAGTCGTACACATTGACCAAGTTCCTTTCGGTTCACTTTTGCTTCCGTGACAATCTCATCAAGCTGTCGGGGAATCTTGTGAATCCGGCAGGAGAGGTAGATTGAAGCTGCAACCATTCCTTCGATGCTTCTACCGCGCACGAGTCGCTTGCTAAGTGCCTTTCTGTAGATAAGAGCTGCAGTTTCCTTGGTCTCACTCGGAACACCTAGCTGGGAGGACAGTCTGTCCATCTCGCTCATGGCTATGCTAAGGTTCCTGTGTTGGGAGCTGTGAACCAGTGTTCTGATCTGCCACTTACGCATTCGGTAGATAGCTGCACGATTGCTAGCAGCAATTGACCTACCATTCGCATCCTTATCGCTCCAACCAATTGTCGTCGCTAGACCCTTATCTGCCATTGTCAGGGTCATGGGGGATCCAGTTCGAGCCCGAGAGTTCCTTTCTTCAGCAGTAAAAGCCCTCCACTCTGGCCCAGAGTCTACAATTCGGTCGGTAAGAACACATCCGCAAGATGTACAGATGCTTTCTCCGCGCGTCATGTCTTCATAAAAATCGGTGCCTCCACAAGAGGAGCAAACAAAAGCGCCTTGTTGTCTGTCACTTAGCGCACGGACTGGTTTCGCCATTTTTCTGATCACCTATCACGTCCTACCCGCGTGTTTGGCCGCCCGCTTGTCCTGCCAAACTTTGCCACAAAAGTGTTCACGAGAGGAAACGCGTCCGCAAGCGCTATTTTTTGAGTATATAATTGTTTGTTTTTAGCTCATTTTCAATCAAACAATCGTTAAAAAAAAGGGGGGTCGGGCGGGTGCCGCCAGCGAAAGGAAGTCCGGCTGTGTAGGGGCAGCCAGAACAGGGAGATGAATCAGAGCACCCGCCACGTTAGGTAATGTTTACTATTCAAGACACTGAAGGGACTTGACAACACCTTCTGGAATCACATGGATGTTCTCATAGTAGACTACGCCATTGTCTACAACCGTCTTTGTCAGTGCCACTTTGAGCATGTTATCACTTCTACCGAGTAGATAGCCTGACAAGAACTGCATTGGTACGCCATGTTTGTCTGCCTCTTCTTTCGTCATCGCGCAGCATTCGACACCGGGGCTCTCAAAGGAAACCTCTACTAACTCGTGGTCCCCACAAAAGGCAACCCGGGCAAGCTCCTTGGTATTCTCAGTCTGACTCTCGCCAACGATTTGTTCGACTGTACTACCATCGTAATGGAATGGTTCTTCCATCATCTTGTGGATGGATGGAGTGAAGTATATTGTCCTATCTGCCATCTCATGCATGCCGGATCCATGATCCACGAACCGTTTTGCGCTGCCCTCACCTACCTTGTAGCGAACTTGGTATTGAACAGCATCAACACTCTTCTTCTCATCTCCGTTCTTGACGGTGACCATGGTGTCTTTCCACATCTCTATTGCTTTGAATTTGTTAGATGGTATCTCTGCCATTTTCGAAACACCCAATATTAATAATTAACTATGATTAATTAACAATAGTTTCTTATAAGATTTTGGTAACAAACTAACAACTTATCTTAGAACTAAACGAGGGCGAAGCATGCTAGAGTATCTTGTGATCGTGCTTGGTACAGTTGTCTTTGGGTTACAACATAGTGGTATCTCTGCCCTCTCTGTGAAGGGACGCATAATAGACCGTTGGGGTAAGAAGGGCTATTCAAGGATCTTCACTATCACTAGTATATTGGGTGTGCTTCTGCCATTCTTGGCAATGTGGTACTGGGATTGGTTGTATTTCATTCTAGATCCCAGCCTCGTGAATCCTATCCTATTTGTCAGTGGGATTGTGGTTATTGCTGCTGGTGTCGTAGTCGCTGCTCTTGCTTCGAAGGTTATATCTGTCAGCACTGTGGCTGATATGCGAACCGATAGGAAACCGG
>JBHLQH010000044.1:0-22405 GCA_048884965.1 Candidatus Thorarchaeota archaeon
GCTTCTTGGTTGTTCTGTGAATTTACAATCAGGATACAAGTAATTTGAATTCCAAACATTCTGAAACAAGAAGTAGAAGGATAATCTCATTCACTTTCGCCGGAACAACTATGCAAAACCCAACTCTTTTAACTGGGATATTTCGCGCTGAGGCCTAGTGGTCGAAAATGAAACGCATACTTGTAACCGGTAGCTATGGACAGATTGGTACTGAACTTGTAGGTGCCTTGCGAAAGAAATACGGCGGGGAGAATGTTATCGCAACAGGAAGAAAAAAGCCCCCGGCTATCCTGACGAAAGATGGACCGTACTTGGCACTAGATATTATGGATAACAACCAGCTACAAACGATGCTAGTTGACCAGGATATAGACATCGTAATTCATAATGCATCACTGCTTTCAGGTACAGGTGAGAAGAATCCACAGCTTGCGTTTGAAACGAATATCATTGGAGCATATAACGTACTTGAGGCTGTTCGAATTCTTAATCTAGACCAAGTCATGATCCCTAGCTCCATTGCAGCCTTTGGTCCTAGCACTCCTAGAGAAAACACTCCAAATGACGTCATAATGCGACCGACCACCGCATATGGTGTTTCCAAAGTATTTATCGAACTTTGGGGAGAGTACTATGTCAAGAGATATGGACTTGACTTTCGCTCTCTTAGATATCCTGGAATCATCAGTTCTGAGGCGTTACCCGGAGGAGGTACCACTGACTATGCTGTGGAGATCTTCTACGAAGCCCTCAAGAACAAGAGATATACCTCCTTCTTGGATCGTGGTACGTATCTGCCTATGATGTACATGCCCGATTGTATCAAGTGTACCATGGATCTCATTGAAGCTCCAACAGAGAATCTCATACACCGATGCTATAACATCACCGCTATGTCCTTCGCACCAGAAGAGATTGCTGCTGAGATTAAGAAACATATTCCTGAATTCGAGATCTCTTACGAGCCAGATTTCAGACAACAAATTGCAGAGAGCTGGCCATCTTCATTAGATGATAGTGCTGCTCAGAAGGAGTGGGGTTGGAAACCTGACTATGATCTGTCGGCAATGGTAAAAGACATGCTCCAGAAGCTCTCTAAGAAGCTTGGAGTGAACTACTGAGTTCAACTTTTAAGACCTACCAAACATGGAACTCTCAGTAGCAATGAAGTAAAAAAAGGGGGACTGATGGCTATATTACCATTAGTCCCTTTGATCCATATTCTGATACTAGAGAAATCTCCAGATTGTCGACTTCATGTTCATGGCGTCCGAGATGATGTCCCCCGGTACCACCCCAGCGACAGGTGTACTGCCGACCAAGAAATTATCTTGCCCAAAGTCAGCAACCGTTCCCTGTGTATTTCCAACCACCATACAATTGCTTGTATATTCTGACAGCCAGATATAAGCCATTCCTTCCCAGTATGGTGCATATGGACCACCATCCACCGTCCAACCCTGAAGATTGTTGCCCAAGATCATAACGTCGTGGTCACTGGGGAAAATCCAATCTTCCCAATCATCAATTCCGATATACATCGCAGCTGGACCACTTCCAGTGATGATGTTGTTCGATATTACTGCGTGATGTGCATTGACAGTGAAGATCGGACCATATGGGAATGCACCTTCACTGTGAATCTTGTTGCCTTTAATTGAAAGATCAGCTCGAACTGAATCGTCTATCGTGCTATAGACTTCTACAGCGCTGAAGAAACCATATTGCCGCAGAGTGACATCATTGTGATCAAAACTGACATAGCTGTTCTCATGAGGTATGTGAGTAATCGGATTAATAGCCTCTGCAAAGACACCAAGACCGCCACTATCTATCATAGTATTATGAGAGATGTCCCCAGTACCTCCACTTGTTCCAAAATAAGCTGCACCCCAACCGTTCATATGTTCGAATAGATTGTATCTGACCACAAAATTCGTTCGATCACAACCATATATGGCAGGACCTGTGTGACAGTATCCGAAATAGCATGATTCTACTGTAACTTCTGCATTACTCAGCCCATTAAGCTGGTAGGCATTTCCACCCATACCAGCAAAATCACAGTCTAATGCTGTATGGGTTCCACCATCATCATCAGACGAGAGGTATCGGCCTGTGACATAGAAACCATGGTTCGGAGATATTGGTTGAAAGTACGTCCCATCATTTGCGCCAACGAAGCTAACTCGCTCAAGAGTTGTATCACATCCTGCTGCAATATCTAGAATGAAAGCATATCCCATGTTATAACCGAATTCTTCGCCTATCAGGAATACAATTTCCCCTGTGACCTCATCAGCAATGTATGAGTATTCAGTAATATCTTCCTCATCCATTACCAAAGAGAGATCGGATATGGACACACTATCAGTACAATCGCTGAAGTAAGCTAGTGTAGGTGTAATAAACAGACATCCTGCTGGAACCATGAATTCCTCCCAGCCTGCCCAGGCATCAATCTCGAGTGCTTGAAACAAGTCCCCATATGTTGATTTGGATGCAATGATTTTGGTCAGATCCTGACCAACTCCTTTTAAGGTTCCGGAGAAACCTTCCTTCACCAAGGGCCGATGAATGTAATAGCTACCTGCTGCGAATTGCACTGTGTCACCGGGCATCGCCGCATCTAGTGTTGCTTGGATATTATACCAGTCCGTTTCTGGAATCCCTGTTGGATTCGGGACAAATATCGTATCATCTGCTGCAACCTGCGCTGTGAACACCCCAAACATCGAAACGATGATGGTAATGCTAAGTGCAAGAGCAAGCATCGATGAGTTTCTAATTTTCATATTTTCGCCTCCTCGCAATTACGAAAGAAATCCATGACAGGTTATGCATACTCGGTTCCATTTCGTCAATATAGAGAATCGAGAGGTTTATTCATGTCATTACATTTCGTAATTATATGGAATATTATTACATGTCATATTATTAAGTATTTGTATTGATTGCGCATTACTTTCGGACACTCATATCAACATAAATCCTGAATGATGAAAGAAGTGATTAGGAAGAAATTCAGAATATTATCGGAGGAGATTTTCCAATGGCAAGCAAGAAAACAGGTATTGGTGTGATCGTAGTTATTATCATTCTATTGCTTGGATTCCTATATTTGCCTGGTTTGCACCTCAATAATCCTACAAATCTGCCGCATCAGATGCATGGACAGCTTACTGGTCAAGAGGCCATAGCTGATTCAACACTCTATGATGTTGGTGGGACCGATTTAGGAATCATTGTCAAACATGGTACTGAATTCCTCTTCTTCTTCGGAGACACATTCTCAACACCATACCTGTCAGGAAACTGGCGAAGTAACACAATGGCGAAGTCTAGTGACACATATCCCTCAGATGGAATCACTTTGGATGAATGGATAGTAAACCCAACAACGGGATTAGCAAAGGAACTAATCTCTAGTTTGAAGATTGACTTTGAGGAAGTGACCTGTATCCCAACGACTGCTGTAAGCATAGATGGTACTCTTTATGTTTACTATATGTCAGTCATTCATTGGTCTGAAATAGGCGGGATTTGGACGTGCAATAATGCTTCAATCGCGGTATCAACTGATAATGGACAAAGCTTCTCTAAGATAGACAATATCTCTTGGACTGGTGATAGTAACTTCATCTTGTTCAGTATTGTGCAACCATATGATGGCTTGGATGATTATCTATATCTTCTAAGTACACCAGCAGGTCGATTTGGGTCATGCTACCTCAGCAGGGTCAATCCATCAAGCATCCTCAATATCACAGAATATAGATACTTCTCAGGTTTATCACCATCAGAAGAACCCACATGGAGTAGCGCTCCAAATGATGCGTCCCCGATATTTCCTTCTCCAGTAGGAGAGGTTTCGATTATGTGGAATGAGTACCTAGAGAAGTGGACGGTATTCTATACAGACAATGAAGAATTCTCAATCGTACTGAGGACAGCAGATAGTCTCTGGGGGATATGGAGTGATCCGATAGCAATCGTAGATGCTGACGAATTTCCATCTTTGTACGGATCGTATACACATCCAGATCTCGTAGAGAATAATGGTGAAATTGTGTATTTCATCATGAGTATATTCAATCAATACAATACATTCGTAATGTCAGTAGACCTTAGCTCGCTACACTCGTAGAGACCATAAATTTCCCTCCGCTCTCACCGATGCCTTTATTTCACTCGTAATGTGGTCATGCGTCATTTGGTGATCTGATGTTTGATAGAAGAGTCTTCTTTGCCGCTCTCCTCATCCTATTGACCGCAATAGCTTCTAGCTTGCTTCTGTCATTCTCCGCACAAAGAGGAATGGGTGAGCTGCGCATTGATAATCTATCAATAGAGAGTCAAACCGGATCAAATGTGTCAATAGTGGTCTATGACCAGTACTATTCGACTTACGACGCACGCAAACCTATTGTTATATCTCTTCATGGACCTCAAAGATCTGTTTCTAGTCTATATGCCTTCAACATCGAGCTAGCACGTAGGAATATCACTGTTATATCAGTAGAGATAGAGAATCTATCAAATATAGTCACAACGATGGATGAAGATGCTTTGAATGAAACAGGATTCAGATGTGCAGAGGCAGTCGACTATATCCGTACGAACTATAATGTGGATGACTCCATCTATGGAATTGTTACCCATGCTGAGGGATTTCAGGTAGCTTTGAGAATGATGAACTTCACTGGAACGCCTGATGCATTTATGGCTATAGGGGACATTGGATCCACCGATTCAAGTCTTTTTGATTCGATCACGGGCAACTTTCTCATGGCAATCGGAGATGCGAATAATGCTATCTCCGTAGAGACTGGTCGAACCATCGTGGAATCACTCTCAGGAATCTCGAATCTTCAGACAGGAGAAACATACGGATCCTTTGAATATGATAATGCCTTCAGATTGATTACGGGGGTTGCGAATCAAGATACGGAGATCATCAATGCTGAATTCGTTAAGGAAGGCTGTAATTGGATGATCAGAGGCCTCCAAGGTGATGATCAGGTAGACCGCACATTGGATGTGAATCAGCAGATCTTTCAGTATCAGATTTATTCGGATTGGATAATAGGATTCTCAATAATTGGCTCTGTCATAAGTGGAGTCCTCTTTCTTTCAAACTTGGCATATCGAGGATTCAAATCGAAGGATGTCAATCCTCATATCGATGGAAGCTAAATCCAGCTTCACCCAACATACTTAGGAGTTTATCCACTGCATCTTCATCAGGAACCTCAAGAATCATTGTAAGATCTGTCTTGTTTGGAAGGATGTCAGGATCACTTCTATCTTGGTCGAGCTCAATTACACTTACGCCTGATTCTGCAACAATTCCTATTACTCGCGTGAGTGTTCCAACTCGATCCGATATCGTCCCCTTTAGCCGTACAGAACGTCCCAATCGATAGAGTTCTTTCTCAACGACTCGAGCCATGAAGCTCATATCGATATTCCCACCCGAAAGAACTGCCACTGCCGTTTTTCCGGCTACGTCAATATGACCGTTCTGAAATGCGGAAAGACCAACACACCCTGCGGGTTCAACAACTATCTTAGCTCTTTCTAGTAAGAGGAAGAGCGTTCTAGTTACCTCAAGATCACTCACAGTGACAGCCCGTGTCAGCAATCGCTTTGCTATATTGAAGGTCTTGTCACCAACTGTTTTCACCGCAATTCCATCACAGACAGTATCCAGATTCTGAACAGTTGTGATCCTTCCGTTCATAAGTGAATTATACAACGAAGCAGCGGTTTCAGCCTCAACACCATAGATGTCAACATCAGGTTTTTGCTCCTTAATAGCAACGGCAATCCCTGTTGAGAGACCTCCACCACCTACAGGAACTGCTACCACCTCGACCTCGGGAAGCTCATCGAGTATCTCTAGTCCGATTGTTCCCTGACCGGCGATTACATCTTCATCATTAAATGGATGAAGAAAAGTAGCGCCAGTTTTCTCAGCGGTTTCCAGTGCATGAGCAAGGGCATCATCGAAAGAGGTACCATACAAAACGACATCAGCTCCATAGCTCTTCGTCGCGTGAATCTTTGCGATAGGGGAGAAGATTGGCATGACAATGGTCGATTTCAAACCTAGTCGTGATGCGGCATAGGCGACCCCTTGAGCATGATTTCCTGCTGATGCTGCAATAACACCAGCTTCTTTCTCCTTCTCAGTCAATTGAGACATTGCATATGCAGCTCCTCTCACCTTGAATGATCCAGTCTTTTGGAGATTCTCAAGTTTGAGATAGATGTTTCCACCACAGAGTCTGGAAAAGGTAGATGAATGATCCAAACGCGTCTGATGAGCGATACCATTAAGCAATGATCGAGCTTCTATGATTTTCTCAAAGATGTATGTAAACTCTGTCAAATTATCCGCCAATCGAATGGAAGCAAAAGAGTCTATAACGGTTCCTAAGACATGGTCTGAAGAAGAGTCATCAAAAAGAATAGCACCCCTACAATTAGGAATACTACTGCTACAAAGAATCTCACTATCTTTGGGCTCATAAGAAACATGTTGAAAGGAGTCATATGAAGATACTGGTTCACAGAAAAAAGTGCGAGCCGCAGTTTACGGAGATCACGGGTAGAGAAGTAAAGTGCGAGAAGTAACTCTCACATCCTGCGGCTCCTTGAATACTCTGTAACTTATTATAAAAAGGCCTTTACTTTCAAAGCAAATCTAACCAAATCCGGTTATAGCTAATGAGGATAGCTTGCGGGAGTAGCCTGAATTTCCGGACGCTCTATACCTGCCGAAATTCTATATTCAAACCTCGTTCCTGTAATGCTTCAATGAAGGGTTGGGGTGGTATGGAACGTTCTGGAGGAAGAACACCTCTTTCTGTGATAGTTCCATCAGCCATCATTATTGCAGTAACTGATGCAGGAAAGGATGTCGTACGCATCATGGACGTCAGTCCACTCTCCTCATCAAAGTAGTCAATCATCTCATACACAATCTGTCGCGATTCTGTACCTTTCCATCCGGATACAGTTACTCGGACTAAGGTGGCATCCTTTCCCGATTCGGGCAGATTCCTCTCTAAAAGACGTTCCAGCACTTTTCTGGGTGCAATCTTGACACCATCGAAATCCTGCTCCTCGCTATCCATGAGACCTAATTTCATAAGACACCACATCTTATGTCCATGTCCAGGATATCTAAGCGTCTTGTAATCCAGATTATTCACTTTCCCTTCGTAGGTCAGAGGTAAGGTTGAGGTTCCGCCACTTGTGTTGAATGCCTCAAGAGTTCCGAAGGGCTGTGGAAAATCTACCTGTTCAAATCCAATGAGTGGGTCCTCATAGACGATCTTACCGTCCCGTAATGCCATACAAGGTTCGATGTACTCATTAATCAAGCCTTCCACAGCAAAAATCAAGGCATAGTTTAGAGGAGGCCGTGGTTCTTGTTGTAAACCGCCTACACGTATTCTCACATCTTCGGCACTATTCATCATATCAATACCCGCTCTTGCCAACACACTGACCATTCCAGGAGCTAATCCGCAATCAGGGACTATGGTAACTCCTGCAGCCCTCGCCTTCTCGTGCAAGGCTAGTTGATCCCGTACCACATTGAGATTCCCACCTAGGTCACACATATGGGTACCAGTTTCTATGGCGACTTCCGTATGAAGCAAATTGACTGTATAGCTAACACAACTAACGACAGAATCCACCTCTGAGAATACTGCCTTTAGCTGCTCTCGATCTTTTGCATCGACTTTCCTATGGATAGCCTTCTCACCCATATCATCAGCTAGTTTCTTTGCCATTGCCTCATTTATATCTGCACAGATTACCTGCTCAACACTATCAGTCCGAACTAAATCATATGCAGCGCCTTTTCCCATTTGACCAGAACCGAGTACCAGTACTTTCAAGCTATTCTCTCCACACAGCAATGAGAACATAATGGGTACGGCAGGTAAAAATTGTATCGTATATCGCTATAAGGTACACTCTATGTGGAGAATAGATACATTTTCCTATAATGCCTTCAGAAAATCAAAAATTTGATACTCCCATGCTTGACTTGTAAGGATGACCTCGTTTTGAAATCCTTTCGGGATAACCTGTATCGTGATTCGATTCTTTTCATCTCTGAACTCCGCACAGCACTCGGGAATATACTCGGATACATTCAATCCAAAATGGCCATTGAAGTATGCAACCGCAAGATCGATTATGTCAGGTATGCCTTTGCTAGTTTCTATTGACATGACTCTCATTTGATTTCACTATCGTTAATATTCTTTAGATGTTCGTTTAATTTAATATAAGGATTCAGGTATATCTAATTCATTTCATACACAGAAGAAAAAATGGGGTAGTTCTCGAAGGAGTAATAAAGCCAAGTTGATAACTGTCCCTAGCCATATGGTTAGGAGATCGATGTGAGTATCGTAAAATCACAAAACGAATTGGAAATCCGCCGAAAGCACTTTGAGAAGGGGTTTGTTCTTAGTGATATCTCATTGCTATCTGTAATGTTCACAACAACTGAGGAATTTATTAGAAATGTTCTACCCAAGCCATTAGAAGTGGGAGATCTTCTAAGTGCCTCAGCATACATTGCAGAATTCAAAGGCTCGAGTTTTTGCCCTCCATACAATGAGGCTGCAATCTTCATTTCAGCCAAATTTGATGATGAATCAGGATATCATTGTCTATCGATGCCAGTGACAAACGATATCGCAATGTTGGGGGGTAGGGAGATTTATGGGTACCCGAAAAAGATGGCAGAAAAAATAGAGATTACACGTGAGGGAAATCGGATTTCAGGAACTTGCATACGTCGGGGTGTTCCAATAATTAGCATTGTTGGTGAACTCGCAACTCCTTTAGAAGAGCAGATCAGACCAGAGCCTCATTTCTTAGTCAAGTCAATTGCTGATGAACTGGGACTAAGCATGTCACCTAAACCGCTCTTAGTTAGACAGCAATCGGAGATTCTTGAGAATGGTACCACGATTATCGGCGACGGCGAAGTAAGCTTCGGAAAATCCATTCATGATCCATTCCATGAAATTCCAGTAACGCAAGTATTCATGATTTCCTACACAGAAGGTATGACACTCAGGATGCCTCCTGGAAAGATTCTTGCAGAGCTGGATGCAAAGGAATACACACCTCATTCCCTAATCAAATATGACTGGGATTTGAATTAGGATTCCTTTCATTGTACTTGAATTGCATACGGTTTTCATTTCTGTTGAGGAGACTCTATCCAGAAGAATACATCATAGGGTTTCGGATTAGTGTAACCCAACTTGAGAGCCAATTTCACAGAAACTGGATTTGCAGCATCCCATTGAGGAACATAGCCTAGTTTTAGACCATGCTCAATGAGTGCAGCGCAAACTATAGTTGCAAGTCCTCTTTTCCGATATCTCTCTGAATTTATCGTGTTGACCTGAATCTCAAAATCCTTTTCGAATGGAAAACAGGAATAAGCCATGCTAACAATTTTTCCCTCGTGTCTGATGCAATAGCCAAACCCTTGCTCTAGATACTCATCAAATGATTCAAAGAAGAGATTGAGAGTTTCTAGCATAGAAGGATCTGCATTCTGTAATGTGTTAATATCAATGCGTTCAAGTGAATACTCAGATGATAGACTTTCCTTCAGACACTCCAATTGCTTGATATCAAGGTAGCTTGCATCCATTCTCGTTCTTTGTTGGACTTTGGTCTTATCACCCCATGTGGATCTCACAAGAGTTGCCCAAGATCTATCGGGAACAAAGAGCATATTCAATGATGGAAAATCTCTGATAACATGAATCGCTTCATATGATTGTGAGTCACCTGCAATGAAGTTCATGATTGAGATGGTGAATAAGCCAACCCTAGGTGTAGACATCGAATCCACGTGAATTGTCCCCAAGCCCATGCGTATCCAAGGCATGAGCATGGTGCCAACTAATTCGTGTGAAGCGAAGAGATCGTACAGAGGAGTACGATCATTCGAAGTCCATACAATCATTTCTCGAACCATTTGTTTCAGTTTCCAACTCATCTAATAATCCTTCTAATAATAGCAGATAGACAAGGTTAGGTCAAACTATGCATCATACTGCTTTCTTCCAGACCTTTAAGTATCATAATACCGAATATTTCATAGTTGACACCTATAGAGAATTTGAGATTGAGGAGATTTCTAAATGCCTGAAATATCATGTATGAAAGGTGTGCGTTTCGCCTTCGTAGGATTACTTATTGTTCTACAGCTCTCAGTTCCTATTTCGACAGCGCTAGTCCTTCATGTGGAAAACCAGACAACGTTGAATACGCCCATCAGAGAACCTGATGCTCCGCAATGGACAGAGGTTCCCCAGAATGTTACGCTAGAATATGGTAGTCGGTTCAGTATGACCGTTAATATCACGGGAACCGCTGCCGCATGGGCAATTAGTGATGAACAGAATTTCAAAATAACTTGGCACTGGGGTTCAACATTTGCATCAATCAAGGACACCCATATTCTTGAGATAGGTGTCTACTTTCTAAGAATCTATGTTTGGGATGAAGAATATAACGGAAGAACTGCGGATATCTGGATTACTGTTGTGGATTCCCATTTTCCCAGCATTGATGGACCTGGGAATATTGAATTCGTTCAGGGATCGAACAGAACGAGGACCTTCACTTGGCATGCCTCAGATGCTAATCCCATTTCCTATCTAATTACTCTGAATGGAGGTTTAGTCGATCAAGGAGAATGGAACGATGAACAAAAAGATTTCATCATCAACATCGGACATCTTAGGGAAGGAACCTACACATATGAATTGGAACTGCAGGACATAGGAGGAAACATTGCTTCCAATATAGTCAGTGTACATGTTCTCTCTGATGGCAACGATCCAATAAAACCCTCCAATGATTACCTAGTCAATAGGAATGCAGAAAGGTATGTCTACATCGATCCTCCAAATGTCTTATTTATTGAAATCTTCGCCATTTTCGTTCTGAGTGGTCTTGTAGGATTAGTTATGGTTTCTGCAGTAGCAGGAAAGGCACATGAGTTTGGCTTCAATTAACTAAGCGGATTCGTTGTATACCTCGGTACATTATTCTTAAACCACTCAGGTACCTTGGCACAATCCACCTTATCAGAGAATGGCATATAGGGTTTAATATCTACTACTGGTGTTCCATCCTTTGCATCAATCTGGTCCAAATAGATCCGATGTTGATCAGCATCAAGTTGTCGGATTCTAACGGTGGTCATGCCAATAGGAGTAGGACGTGCTGGGGACCTACTGGCAAAAACACCAGAGAGACCAGCATCTTCCACCGGAGGATAATCCTGTAAGTTTGACCGATCAGAAGGATTATCACGCCCAGTAATCCACCACAGAACAATGATATGTGAGAACATGTCCATTGCTAATGTTGCATCCCAGTAATTCTCTTCGATTTCTATGAAAATCTGACCGTTCTCTGGTTTCTTTACATACCCCACAGCTGTTGCTTTCATCTCCATCTATGTCACCTAGGTCCACTTGATTGGGGAAATCCCATATTGCCTAGAAATTAGTGCAAGCTCACCAAGATGATGTTGATTATGCCGCAAGAGATAAAGATGCTTCTCGAAAACATTGCCAAACCAATCAAAGCCATCCTGATTAGCTAGTTTCTCGTCGGTCATTGTTTCATAGAGGGCATCGAGAGAATGTTGAATATCAACAAGGTAATGCAATACCTTCTCTTTAGTGATAAGAGGAAGAATATCCTTCTCCTTATCCTTGGTGTACTCATAATCAAAACCTGCTCGAGAACCCCACTTCATATCATTGGGATTACTTGCAAGATAGAATTCCATTGTCTCAAGAATATGATACAACGATAAAGAATAGTACCACCCTTTTGTACTCCAGTGCCAATACTCATCCGGGATGCTATCGACTGCCTGTCGCAGCATCTTGAGAGAAGCATCGAACTGCCGCTTTAGATACTTGTGCGATTTCAGAAGCAAAGACATGGCGACCATCACCAACTATGATAGCCATGCCATGCCTTATGAACTGTTATCTCTCGATTAAACGATCCACGGATAATCAGGAAGTTCTCCGGAGTCGGAGGAATTCGACGTAGTACACGGAACTTGACAAGAATAGAATTCGTTCTTCTGAAGAACTACTCTTTTCGTACAGTCTTCTACCAAACAATCACCTCACGCGGGTTTGATCGCGGATATTCTTGCACTGGACGCGATACCATAGCCGACTTTCTCAACAACATGGGCATCAATGAATCCAGCATCTTTCATTTTCTGGAGATAGTCATGCTCAGGGATGGCTCCACCAATACATCCAGTGTAGTTCGCAATATCGTTCCTAATTTCATCTGTTAGTTCTCTGTTCAGAACAACATCAGATACCATTACACGCCCCCCAGGTTTCAGAACACGAAACGCTTCTCTGAACACCTTCGCCTTATCGGGGGCTAGATTGATGACACAATTGCTGATGATAACATCAACGCTGTTATCTTCAACGGGTAGATCCTCAATGTCACCTTCTCTGAACTCAATATTGCTCATTCCCATCTCTTCAGCATTCTTCCTTGCTTTCTCTAACATCTCGGGAGTCATATCAACTCCAATTACTTTACCAGTCGGACCGACCTTTTGTGCTGCGAAATAGGCATCGAGTCCAGCCCCACTACCGAGATCTAGTACTGTCTCACCCTCATTCAAGCTTGCCAAAGCAATTGGGTTTCCACACCCTCCGTAGGACTCTGTCATTGAACTAGGTAGACCTTCAATCGAGTAGCCATATTCCTTCATCTTTGCCATCTGATACTCATCAATCGATGGTCCGCAGCCCCCACTTGTTCCACAGCCGCTGGTTGTTGATGATTGAGGACCACAACAACTTGAAGTGGTGGGAGTAGAAGCCTTACGTTTCGCCAAAGATGCATATGCATCCTGTACTGCATCTTTAATCTCACCAGGAGACATTTCAGTTACTTTCTTCGTCATTGGTTCACACCTATATCGGGTGTCCAATTATAGGACATCCAATATTGGATGTCAGATACATTTAAAGGTATTGGCGAGAGTAATATCACATGAATGATACAAGCGAAGAGCCTCAATGTTGCCCACCCGATTGCTGTGATATGAGAGGATTTCTTACCTTTCAAATCATGTGGGAGCTTAGAAATGGAAAACTTAACGGCCAACAGATCGCAGACAAAATCTGGCAACGTCGGGGAGGTAATCGTCCAACCCCAGGCACTATCTATCCAGCATTGAAGGATCTTAAAGAAAGGAACCTGATCCACGGAGAAAAGGAAGGGAATCAAGTTGTCTATCACTTAACCAAGGAAGGAGTCAGTGGTCTAGAAGAAGCAGCTCGATACTTCTATCAGGCTTTTGGTGACATTGTTGAGGAATCAAAGAAGATAGTCATTCGTATCGGTGACTGTGGCTGCTAGTTGCGTGCATTTTAGATTTTGTATAGCGATCTGATTTCAAGTATAGCTACTTCTTACAGTAGTCGCGTTAATGAGAGTCGTCCCATATGATTTCAAAATAATCACAATGTATGCAGAAGCTTTGGTCATTCCGAACCGGGCGGGTTTCTTCGAAATTTGTGAGGAGGGACAGCCTTATTTTGGGGATAGGCGTATCTCTAATCGGTGCCATCGATGCGGATCAAGGCAGTTCTTAGAGATAACGAGATTCTTGCACTAGAGGCAGGGAGTAAGGAAAGAATCATAGCGACTTCCATGAAGAATCTTGACAGGATAATAGGCCAATCAAGTCTGCTGAAGGTCATAGGCTTGGGAGCCGAAGACAGAATTACTCTGCTAGAAGTACTTGGTACTACTAAAATCCATGTATGGCTCGGAAAGGATGCTCAACAAGACATCATCTACCTAACACAGGATAGACTTCCGGAAGAATTACAATCCTTTGGATATCAATGGCAATAGCATTAAAGGTCAGCCAAAGCTTCTTGGAATACAGCGGCCATCTCTTTAGAAAGGGGAACCTTGAGTGTGACGTATCTATTCTGTAGGTCCTTCAACTCACCAGTGATCCTAGCAAGATCCTCTTCCAGATCGTCTTTGTATCTTTCACTTTCCTCTGATGTTCCTGACATCATCTTCAGTTTCTTGAGTACGGAATACTGCTCGATGATATTCTTGCTGTATTCAAGGAGTCTTTCTTGACTCGTGGGATCATCAGCCAAATCAGAACCCAAATCATCTTCTAGCCTGGCCAGCACATATCTCAATGCATCATAGGCATGGATGTCAGTCGGATACTCCTGTATGTGTTTACGAGCAGATAGTAGTGCTTTTTCCTCTTCATCATTGTCGAACCATAATCTGCATAGGTCGTCAAAGACAATGTGAGCGTTTGGTCGTTTCTTAAGGAAAATTGTGAACAGGGTCTCAGCCTCATCGCATCTCAATGAGTTATCTAGTAAACGACCCAAGGAGGCGACAGCTCTTTCGTGATAAGGATCCTGTTTGATGACTTTCCTTAGAATTGTTTCTGCTTTCGTATCATAACCTTGACGGGAGAGGATAATGGCAAGTTCGGTCTGTAAGCCGAGATGCTGCGGCTTTCGCTCCAATGCTTCTCGAACCATACGTTCAGCTTCTTCTTCTTCACAAAGAACGCATAGTTCCTCAGCTCTGTCTATGATTTCGTCAGGGGACTTACTCATGATACAATCCTCTAGAAGCGTGCCTATCAAAGTCCTTATTTTAAGATTCGCTTCCCAAAACGAAGGCAATATTTGCAGACTCATTTTTATTTGAAGTCTGTTCAGAATTGAAGGGGAACAGAATATGCTAAAGCTGTATAACACTCTATCCCGGTCGAAAGAAGAATTCATACCACTTGAAGAAAAACAGGTACGAATGTATGTCTGTGGTCCGACCGTTTACGATTACCCACACATAGGCAATGCCAGGTCATTTGCGGCATTTGATACGATTCGAAGATACTTCGAATACAAGGGATACCGAGTGTTCTATGTCACCAACTTCACTGATGTTGATGACAAGATGATCAATCGAGCCAATGAGGAAGGTATCACTGTCCAAGATCTTGCAAGCAAGTTCATTACGGAATATCTACTGATAGCCAAACAACTGAACCTGAAGCCAGCTACAGTGAATCCCCGAGCAACTGAGCATATTGATGATATCATCGAGATGGTCGAGCTCATTGTCAAACATGGCAAGGGCTACGAAGTTGATGGCGATATCTATTTCGATGTGAGTGAATGGAAACCCTATGGGGTTCTTACCAAGCTCTCCTCTGACGATCTCGAGGCAAGAGCCAGAGTAGAGGTTGATGAGAGGAAACAAGACCCTCGAGACTTTGCGTTATGGAAGGCTGAAAAACCTGGTGAGCCGTCTTGGGATAGTCCATGGGGAAAGGGGAGGCCGGGCTGGCACGCGGAATGTTCCGTCATGGGCAAGTACTATCTCGGACTACCATTCGATATCCATGGTGGTGGACAGGACTTAACATTCCCTCATCATGAGAATGAGATTGCTCAATCTGCTGCAGCCTACGATGTCGAGGTGCCAGTAAAGTACTGGATGCATAATGGATTCCTTACCATCGATTCTGAGAAGATGTCCAAATCTGAAGGAAACTTCTTCACAGCCAGAGATGTCTTGGATAACTATGACCATCAAGCGGTCAGACTTTATCTTGTATCAGGCCATTATCGACAACCATTGGATTACAACGCATCTGCAATCAAACAGGCAATCCAAACATTGGAGAGAATCAGAAATGCTGTTGATACTATAAGAGGTCGGATTCTCATCCTTGAAAGATCTAGTGGAAGAGTAACACCAGCTGATAACCAACTCAAGGAGGCAATTGCAAAGCTTCGTGAAGGTTTCGAGCATGAGATGGATGATGACTTCAATACCCCTGGAGCCCTTGCTGAGATTTTCACGTTCATCAAATCAACAAACTCGTTGGTCCCAGAGGTGGGAAATGCAGCAGTTCTTAGAGAAGCCCTCGCTGCATTAATTGACCTAGTAGGAATCATCGGTATAGATCTTGAAGCGACAAGTTCTGCAAGACAGACTGATGAGTCATCTGAGAAACTCAAAGGAGCAGTTGAAATCCTTCTTGAGCTGAGAGAGAAAGCACGACAGAATAAAGATTGGGCATCATCAGATCTCATCAGAGACAAGCTTGCAGAATTAGGGATTGTTGTACAAGACACCAAGGATGGCCCCACGTGGAAGATGAGTTAGCCAGACCAAACCACGTAATTAAAATCATCAAGATGACACCTAATGTTGGTGTCATCTTTCTAAAGATGTAGCATATAGGCCTATATTGCATACGACATACTGGATATGCAATCAAACTGTATCGAATGGTGTTACTGGACATGAAAGGAATAATCGTATTTGATGAAGGTGGAATACCTCTCGCATCAATCGGTTTTGAGAATATTCAGGTTAATCCAGGTCTATTTTCATCATTCATGTCAGCTATGCAAGCTTTTGCAATGGGGATTTCAGGCGGGGAAGTCAAAGAGCTTGAGTATGGTAATGTACGGATTCTATTGGGGAAAGCAAGAGATAACGATGTGATCACGATCCACTCCATTGTCGATAAGGATGCAGACTGGAATCATGCGACCGTGCTTGATCTTTTAGAGGGAAATCAGTATGCCTTGGATGATAACTTTCTGTCCCTACTCAAAGAGCTGCTTTCGGATGCTCGTGTTTCTATTGAAGAAGCCAAACGGGGAATAGATAGCATGGGTCTCTTCTAAGATAGAAAAAGCGATTAGGCTTTGCACAGATTGAGTCATTCATGGGGGACTTGTATTGGGTCTTTCAAAGTATACAAGAAAACGAGTGGTGACCACGCGGTCAATCATCATGCGATTGGCGGCAATCATTGGAGTCCTATATATTTGCGTCTGGGTAGTTATGTTCATTCCAAACATGATCTACGGCTCCATCTTTGTCGGTGTCTGGTGGTCTGCTGGAGGACCCGGGATGCTATTTCCAATACCTATCTATCCTGGGAATCTTGCGGTAGGAACACTTGCCAATCCACTAGATACAATTCTGTACTTGCTCTTTCTTCAGGCAGGAATATGGATAGTGTGGCTTGCTATCCTTGGGTTGTATGCATTCTCGCCATATTCATTGAAATTAAAACAGGAAATATAGAAAGAAGACCAGCTATAGGCTGGCTTCTTAGCTAATCTGATTCTCAACATTAATCAAAAGACCAGGATCATCAAGAACATAGATGCGAGGTTTCTCAATCCCTGTTTCCTCAGTGAACCGAGAAACTAGGTCTCTCAATACTCTTTGGCTGTCCTCAGCTGTGTTTGGATTGCAGGCTTCCATTCGATAGATGTCTCTAAGTTCATCAGAATCAAGTTCTGTTACGACTTTGACATTTCCTTCTGCAACATCAAGAAGTATCCTGAACAGATCCGGAGGTTTTTGATTGCCGATCTTGAATGTCTGTTCAGAGCCATAGGTTTCAATGACGAACCGCAGTGCATCTCTCACTTCTAGGTCCTTTGCCGCCTTCATAGCATTGGCATATGCATCGCTTCCGATTCCATCCTGACAAGGTGCAAGAAGGACGATCCATCCTTTACGGTCATGTCGGATAGCATTCCATGCTGCATGAATCCCTTTACCAGCTTGGTAGAGATTAAGACCTAGTTCGCCCACTGAAACAAAGACAATATCACCAGGCTCCTTGACATCTACTACCCGTAGCGTTCGCAGTGGTTCAGCAGCGGCCTTATGGCACTCAATAAGGTCCCCAGCTTGAAGATAGACTATCTTTCCATGATGCACGATTGTATCAATGCAGAACATTGGAAGCTGCTCGCCTACCTTTGAGGCGATTTCAATCATATCTTCGATGACAGGATTACCATGACAATTACCAAGTCTGCATCCATCGTCAAATCCTTTCTCAAGATCGAACATGCGAGGATGATTGATTCGGATGGTTTCTCTACCAGCGACTCCAGGACAGAAGAGCTTCACAGTTCCAGCTTGTCCTGCAAAATAATGGTACTCGCTATCTGAGAGTGGTAATACCATGCTCGACTCCATAACTCGTTCATCGATATAGATAGGTGATCCTCTTGTAGTCTTCCCGAGCAACCTATTTCCAGAGTCACAATCATGGATGAGGACATTGTCCTTCCATACACTGAATAGCACAGAACCAAGAATCCGATTCTCGATTGCATCCGCTGTCGGTGGTTTGTGGGATCCACTGGCGATGATTATCTTGATATCATCTTTGGGAATGCCTATTTTCAGCAATCGATTGGTGATATGAGGAAGGAGTGCACGCGTGTGGATATTGGGTCGCGTGTTGTCATCAACAATGATAATTACAGGTTTCCCTGCAACATACACGTCCTTAACAAACTCATCAAAAGGTTTGGAGCCTATTGGTTTCGCAAGGACTTCATTCAGCTTGACTTCGAAGTCTGTAAAATCAGGAGTGAATTCTCCGACCTGTAGGATACGGACATCCTCAAAGGAAGTAGGAATGAATTCATCGACCTCGTAGCTGCCATACTTGAGAGGAGTCTTGTGATATGACATGGTCTTCGCCACTCAAGACAGGAGTCAATCTTACTATGTAACCATTGCGGTGAGTACACATCAAAGTGATGTCTAAGCCCATATCCTTATATTACATCTTGAAACAAAGTTAGATACGACTAACATTTTTGGACAGCTCGTAGGGTCGAAGGCTACCATGAACGACACAGCTGATATCGATAGCACAAATAGGACAATGATATTGACAGAGATAGCATCAGGTACAACGTGCAAGCTAATTGGTGTAATCAAACTTCGTCAAGGGCATTTCCATGGAAGAAGAAAGCATCGAAAAAAATCTGGATTCCTCAGGGAATTCCGAGAGAAGTGGGATGTGCATAAAGAGAAAGATCAATTGGTTTCTGAAGATTCGGATTCATCACAGAGAGTGCGTGGTCACCATCAAGGGTCCATGCACATGGGAGGCATGCGTATTCTTAGGAGACTTTTGGATCTGGGAATAACCAAAGGGTGTACTTTTCTTGTCGTTCAAGGAAGTAGCTCAGGACCGATCCTTGTCCAAGTCAGAGGTACACGAGTTGCATTAGGTCAAGGGCTTGCTGGTAAAATGCTCGTCGAGGTGATAGATGTTCAATGACTATCAAGGTAGCACTGATTGGCAATCCTAATGTAGGCAAGTCAGTAGTATTCAATAATCTCACTGGACTGAAGCAACATACGGGAAATTGGCCGGGGAAGACAGTAGAGGTAAAAAAAGGGTATTTCCAATTCGAGAATCATGATTTCGAAGTAATCGACCTACCGGGTGTATATAGTCTAAGCGCTTTATCAGAGGATGAACAAGTTGCACGGGAATATCTTATTGATCATAGACCGGATGTTGTTGTTGATGTGCTTAATGCGAGTCAATTAGAAAGGAATCTCTATCTTACATTACAGCTGATTGAACTCCAAGTGAATCTTGTTGTTGTTCTAAACATGTACGATCTTATTCAATCGCGGGGCGATACTATCGATATAGAACGACTCTCAGAGTTACTCGGTGCACCTATTGTAGTGACAACTGCAACGCGGAAAGAAGGGATGGAGGACATTAGGCGAGCTGTTCTTGACTCGGTACCTGATCACACTCATCGCCTTGAAGATGGAGAGGATATTCCAGCTGAGCATTTGCCAGGGGATATTAATGGAAGGGACCATCTGCACTATCATCCAAGGAATCACCACCATGGTGAGTTCGAGAAATTGCGACCGCCATCAATCAAGTACAAACAGGAGATTGAAGGCAAACTCAAGGAGATAGTACATGTTCTCGAAGCAAGGAAGGATCTACTTGACCGCTATCCTCCCAGGTGGTTAGCTCTGAAGATATTTGAGGGAGATGAAGAAGTTCTCAAGATCATAGATAGTCCAGAGATGAGGAAAAGAATCCAGGAGGTCATCGGATGAACGAATCAGACTATACTCTTGATGAAGAGTATGAATTCGATGAAGATGATCAATATGATGCTCAGCTTATGCTGGCTGATGAGAGATATGAGATAATTGGAGAGATTCTGTGTCAGGTGTATCAACCTGGTAAGAGCAAATGGGTCGTGAGCGATCTATTGGATAGAGTATTCTTGCACAGGTACCTGGGACTTCCAATCTTTCTACTGATTGTATGGGCAATGTTTCATTTTACATTTCAAGTCAGTGAAGTCTTCATGGTAATGATAGAGGTTGCACTTGCATGGTTATCTACCTTTACAATTCAAATACCCATTCCTTGGCTTGCATCATTGGTGACTGAAGGTATCATCGGTGGAGTAGGGTTCATCCTAGTGTTTGTTCCCCCAATCATCTTCATGTATATGGCCATTTCAATGCTTGAGGACAGTGGGTATCTGGCAAGAGCTGCATTTGTAATGGATCGAATCATGATGAAAATGGGATTGCACGGGAGATCATTCATCCCGCTACTGCTGGGATTCGGCTGTAATGTTCCAGCCATCATGGCTGCAAGGACAGTTGATGGAGAAGCTAATCGATTAACGACAATTCTAGTCAGTCCTCTAATGTCCTGTGCTGCAAGACTTCCGGTCTATGTTCTTATCGCAGGTGTGTTCTTTCCAGATATTGCGGGCTCGATGGTCTTCCTCATGTATATCCTTGGCATCTTTATGGCAATCCTCATGGCACTGGTCTTCAAGAGGACACTATTCAAAGAGAAGACTTCTCCGCTTCTGATGGAACTACCAATGTATCAAGTCCCTACAATCCATGGAACTATTACTCACGCGTGGGAACGCGGCGTTCTCTTCCTAAAGAAAGCTGGCACCTATCTATTAGGAGGAGCTATCATCTTGTGGTTCTTAGCTAACCTCGGACCAGCAGGGTTTGGTGTTCCTATAGAGGAATCATATGTGGCAATTATCGGAAATTCAATAACGCCCATCTTCGGACCAATCGGGTTTCCATGGCAGATTGTTACTGCACTTCTATTTGGGTTGCTGGCAAAAGAAGTAGTTGTGGAGTCATTAGGAATCATATTTTCAGTTCAAGGTGAAGCGGCCATTGCTGCATCGATGGCGGGATTGCTTGGACCTGCTCAAGCACTTGCCTTAATGGTCTTCGTCTTGCTGTATACACCTTGCATTGCCACAATAGGGGCTATCAGGAAAGAAACAGGTTCTTGGAAGTGGGCGGGTTTTTCAGTGTTCTATCAAGTCGTCCTTGCGTACATAGCGGCATTCTTGATTGTACTAGTAGGAGGTCTATTTGGTGGCTGAAGATAGCTTCCCCTCGTGGCCATTGTATCTGAGCCTTATCTTTGGAAGTCTCTACATTCTCATAGCTATCATCGATATTCTAGCTTTGCTTGCTATCATACAATCGCCATACTCGACAGGCGATTTCATCGCATCGATTATGATGTT
Source organism: Candidatus Thorarchaeota archaeon (assembly GCA_048884965.1). Taxonomy (GTDB): domain Archaea; phylum Asgardarchaeota; class Thorarchaeia; order Thorarchaeales; family Thorarchaeaceae; genus MP5-2226. The sequence continues at coordinate 21,519 of JBHLQH010000044.1, forward strand.
AGTAGTAGGACTCGTCTTTATCGCAGGCACACCATCACTAAGGAGAGGAGAGAAAGACGGATATGCATTCACTTTAGTTGCTACAACGTTAGCTGGTATTCTCTTCCTATTGCAGATACTTGTTTTCATATCGAATGCGTTGGGGTGGATTCTGGGCTTTGAGAATTGGTCGGAGTGGGATCCATTGGCAGACATAATTCCTTCAATCTGGCTATTCACTTTGATTCTTCTAACGATGGGTGTGCTCAGATCGCTCAAGATGTTAGGTGGCGAAAAAGGAATATTCCCAATAGGAGGAAAGTGAATGTTTAGGGAGATTCTTCAATTGATTCTCTCTGAGAACATGACTAGTAAAAAGCAAATCGCAGAAGCTCTTAGTATCCAGATGGAAACTCTTGATGATATGCTTCGAATGCTGACAGAACGTGGTATGCTAACTGTTGCTGAATGTGAACCTCTAGAAAAAGCTAAGTGTGCAAGTTGTCCAATGAGTGAATCTAACTGCAAGACTGGAAATCTTGGACAAGTGTACTATGTAACTGAAAGAGGAAAACGGTATGCATCAAAGTAATCCATCAATTCACAAGTAAGGATAATAACGAATGATTCCTTAGTGCTTTTGAGGCCTATAGAGTGGTTGTCTTGGTAAACATTCTAGCATATGCTTTGGCTGCAGGAGTGTTCGCTCTTATCTATGTCATCAGATGCAAATCGAAATGGATACAACAACCAAAGATTGCTGCAGCTGCCATTGCAATCATTACGGTCATCTTATTGCCTCTACACCTGTATGCATCGATTCGTATGACCGCCTATTCCACAGGATCCCTTTTCCCCACTAGTTTCAATTATTGGGAGAGAGCCATAGAGTTGGATGTCGATGAAAC